>NZ_NGJU01000003.1 GCF_003987495.1 Vagococcus salmoninarum | reverse complement strand
AATCTTCCTCCCTGAATTGGTCTTAGCAACTTTATTCTAACTGGAAAGTTCATATGTTTCTATTTTTTTGTGTAAAAATAGGCGTGAATGAATTTCTTCATCCACACCAAAAATTATACAGCCAAAATTAAAAGTTGAGAAAGGAGCTAAGGCTTTTTTCTCAACTTTTTTCTTAAGAAAATTTAATATGTTTGCTTTTTTAGAATGCTTAGTTTAAATTTAGTCTAATAGCTAGAGGGAAATCCTCTTAATTTGAATAAAAGGAGCCGAGGTAATGAGACAATTTCAAAAATCGAGTAAATTAGAAGGTGTTAGTTATGACGTTCGTGGACCAGTTTTAGAAGAAGCCGATCGGATGATTGAAGAAGGCATTAATATTTTAAAATTAAATACCGGTAATCCAGCAACATTTGGTTTTGATGCTCCTAATGAGATTGTTCGTGATTTAATTATGAATGTACGGGATTCTGAAGGCTATTCCGATTCAAAAGGCATCTTTTCAGCCCGGAAAGCCATTGAACAATATTGTCAGTTAAAAGGGTTTCCGAATGTCTCCATTCATGATATATACACAGGTAACGGGGTCAGTGAATTAATTACGATGAGTATGCAAGGGTTACTGAATACAGGGGATGAAGTCTTAATTCCGATGCCAGATTACCCCTTATGGACTGCCTCTGTGTCTTTAGCTGGTGGCACTCCAGTTCATTATATTTGTGATGAAGAAGCCGAATGGAATCCAGATTTAGCGGATATCCGCAAAAAAGTAACGGCTAATACGAAAGCAATTGTAGTAATTAATCCTAACAATCCAACGGGTGCCTTATACCCGAAAGAAATTTTAGAAGGAATTGCCCAAATTGCTCGTGAAAATGATTTAATTATTTATTCAGATGAAATTTACGATCGTTTAGTGATGGACGGTTTAGTTCACTTGCCAATGGCGACGATTGCTCCAGATTTATTTGTAGTGACTTTTAACGGTTTGTCAAAATCTCATCGGGTAGCTGGTTTCCGCTGTGGCTGGATGGTCTTAAGTGGTAATAAGAAAAACGTCCAAGGTTATATTGAAGGCTTAAATATGTTAGCTTCGATGCGCCTCTGTTCCAACGTCTTGTCCCAACAAATCATTCAAACCGCTCTTGGTGGCTATCAAAGCAGCGATAAACTTTTATTGCCTGGGGGCAGAATCTATGAGCAACGGGAATTTATTACGAAAGCCTTAAATGATATTCCTGGAATTACAGCAGTTAAACCGAAAGCCGCCTTTTATATTTTTCCGAAGATTGATGTGAAAAAATTCAAAATCAAGAACGATGAACAATTTGTCTTAGATTTTCTACATGAACATCATATTTTAATGGTTCATGGTGGTGGCTTTAATTGGCAACAACCAGATCATTTCCGAGTAGTCTATTTACCAAAAGTCGATGAATTAGCAGAGATGACAACGAGTATGCGAACCTTTTTAAGTACTTATCAACAAAAATAACTATGAACTTAGCCGACTAATTGTCGGCTTTTTTTTATTTTAGTTGAAAAACATCTGAGAATAAATAGTTATAAAACAATAAAAAGGAGCAAGGGTTTTCTAGAAAAATTGCGCTCATAGTATGGGGGATAAGCCTATCAGTCATTTTTCTGAAAGTTTCAACACAATTTGAAGAAGTAATTACATTCCAGAGCTCTTGATATCAGCTTGAAAATGCCTTAAAATGTGAATTAGCATATAAGTAGAATGGAGCAGAGGTATGTACAAATTTGGTTCAATTATTAAGAAAATTAGGAAAGACCGCCACTTAACTCAGAAGATGTTAGCTGAAAATGTCTGTTCTCAAAGTGTTCTAAGTCGGATTGAAAATAATGAAGAAGTTCCTAATGTTGTTGTGATGCAACAGTTGTGTCATAAACTAGATATTTCAATTGACCAAGTGATGAATCAAGATTCAAAAACAATTAAAACTAATAGCCGTTGGCTGCATTTAATGGATTATTATTATCGTTCAAAAGACTTTAAACAATTAAAACAGTTAATTGACCAAGAGAGTGTTGAGAAATCTTTATTTTCAGATGAAGATTATCAAAAGTATTATTATTATTTAGGTTCCGCTATTTACATGTTAGATGGGAATCTAAAGCAATCTTTAGAATTAGTCCAAAAAGCCTTAAATATTACTTATACTAATAAAAAGAAAATTGTCTCTGATATGGAAATTCTCTTATTAAGTGAGTTAGGAAAAGTCTACTTTGAAATGGAAGACTACGAAGTTGGTGATTTCTTTTTGAAGAAAAGTATTGCGTTGTTTTACACAATACCAAGTGAGCGTCATCAAATTGAATTAACTAAAATCTTTTATAATGCCGCTGTTGCCTGTCTGAATGTTGATAAATACGAGCTAGCTTTAGAGATGATCAATCAAGGAATTAACTGGTCCCGTAAAAACAACAGTTACTATTTCTTAGATGAATTACTATTATTGAAAGGCATCGTCTATGAGGACAACGACCAATTAGCAGAGGCTGTGAAACTAGTGGAAATAGCTAATATCATTAAAATTATTGCAAGTAATGACGAATTGTAATAATGGTATACACCAATCTTGACAATTCCATAAAAGAGGCGTAATTTTATAAGTGAAAGAACTAAAACAAAGAAAGAAGGCTTATGATGAATTCTTATATTAAAGCAGATAAATTCTTTTTAAAAAGTGGTGTTGTTGGACCAGGCTATTTAGAACTTAATGAAGGGCTATTTGGCAGCTTCCTGAAAGAAGTTCCAGCTAACGCTAAAGTTCAAGATTATTCTGGAAAATGGATTGCTCCTGGTTTAGTTGATACCCATATTCATGGCTTCATGAACCAAGACGTAATGGATAATAATCCAGAAGGTCTTAAAATTATGTCAGAAGGCTTATTATCATGTGGGGTGACCGCCTTTTTACCAACGACTTTAACATCTTCCCGTGATTTATTAACAAAAGTTGCCAAAACGATTGGTGAAGTTAAGGAAGAAGTGACTGGGGCTAAAATCAAAGGCATTTATTTTGAAGGCCCATTCTTTACTGAAAAATATAAAGGGGCTCAAAACCCAGGTTACTTCTCTGATCCAAGTCTGGAAATCTTTAATGAGTGGCAAGCAGCTTCAGGGGGAATCATTAAAAAAATCGCTTTAGCACCAGAACGTCAAGGAGTGACTGAATTTGTTGAAACAGTCACAAAACAAGGGGTAGTTGTGGCTTTAGGACATAGTGACGGCACTCTTGAGGAAGCACAAAAAGCTGTTGAAGCAGGCGCAAGCGTCTTCGTACACGCCTTTAACGGCATGCGTGGCTTACATCACCGTGAACCAGGCATGGTCGGGGCAACGATGACTCTACACGATGTCTACGCAGAATTAATTTGCGATGGCCACCACGTTCACAAAAATGCCATGGACGTTTTAGTCAAAACGAAAGGCCATGATCACATTGCCTTAATTACTGACTGTATGATGGCTGGTGGGATGCCTGATGGGGATTATATGTTAGGGGAATTCCCAGTAGTTGTGGCTGAAGGAACTGCTCGTATGCAAGACGGTAACTTAGCTGGTAGTATCTTAAAACTAAAAGAAGCCTTAAAAAATGTCGTTGACTGGGGCATGGCAACACCAGAGCAAGCCGTCATGATGGCAAGTTTAATTCCCGCAGTGAGTTGCAACATTGACGACACTTGTGGTTTAATTGCTAAAGGTCGTGAGGCTGACTTTATCGTCTTATCAGATCAAATGGAATTAGAAGCGACCTTCTTAAATGGCGAACTACGTTACGAAGCTTAACTATTAATTAGTAATATAGAGACACCTCAAAATTTTGAGGTGTTTTTTTATTTTGTGGGTTTTTAAAAATAGTTTAATCTTTTAGCATAAGTGGCAAGAATCAGGGAAATAGTTAGTAGTTTTTATAGAAAATCAAAGATGTTGAAGAGCGCAAACAAGGGGGAATAGGAAATGTTGATTAGCGTGAAAAAGATTTTTTAGTAGTTAAAGCTAAAAAAATCAAGAGCGACTACCTGATAAGTTAGTATAAAATGGCACTGAGATTAGAATTAGATTAAAAAAAGATTGTTTTATTCTAATCGTTATAGTATGATACTTATTATATTAGAAAAAGGGTGGTTGTTTATGAAATTAAAAAAATTGGTTTATTTAGGTTTTATCTCAACAGTCGTTTTAACACTTGCTGCATGTAGCACGGACTCGGGAACCGAAGAAACAGCAGCAACAGGTGAAGAAACTTTAGCAAAAGAACAAGTTGTAAGTTTTGGGATTCCACAAGAAGTGGCCTCATTAGACTTAGCAACTGCAACAGATAAAGTCAGCTTTGGTGTGCTGAACCAAATTTACGAAGGGTTTTACCGCATGAATGCTAAAAATGAACCGATTCCTGCTGGCGCGAAAGCCTTAGCTGAAAAAAGTGAAGATGGTTTAACTTATACATTAGAACTAAGAGATGATGCTAAATGGAGTGACGGTGAACCAGTTACGGCTCAGGATTACGTTTACGCTTGGCAACGAGTGGTCACACCAGCAACAGCATCAGAATATGCCTACTTATTTGAATCAGTAAAAAATGGCGCAGCGATAATTAAAGGTGAGGCTGAACCGAAAACCTTAGGAATTGAAGCGGTCAGTGACAGCGAAGTCAAGATTACTTTAGAAACGCCAACTCCTTATTTTGATTCATTACTAGCCTTTCCAACCTTCTTCCCACTACAAGAAAAAACAGTGGAAAAATATGGCAAAGACTTTGCTAATAGTAGTGAAACTGCGACTTATAACGGACCTTTCGTTTTAGCCGATTTTGATGGGGTAGGCTCTGATTTAGAATGGTCATACAAAAAGAATGATCAATATTGGGATGCAGAAGCGGTTAAATTATCAGAAGTTAAGGCTGTCGTAGTTAAAGAAGCTTCAACGGCATTAAACTTATTTGAAGATAACATGTTAGACGATGTTATTTTAACTGGTGAATTAGCTCAACAATACCGTGACAATGATAGTTATATCGGCGAGCGTGATGGTCGAACAGTCTACATTGATACGAATAAAGGGGACAAAGATTCCCAATTTAACAACTTAAACTTACGTAAAGCGTTAGCCTTAGTCGTTGATGGTGAAGCGATTGTTAATAGTGTCTTGGGCGATGGCTCAACAGCCTCAACAGGAATTGTCCCAAGTGAATTAGCCGTCAATCCAGAAACGAAAAAAGATTTTGTTGAAGATTCAGGTGCTCATAAAACTTTCGACTTAGAAGCCGGTAAAGACTTCTTTGAAAAAGCGAAAAAAGAGCTAGGGGTTGAGACGATTAAGTTTGATATCTTAACCGATGATAATGACTCAACTAAAAAAATTGCTGAATACTTACAAGGGGTTTACAAAGAAACTTTAGGAATTGAAGCAACAGTCACAGCGGTCACAAAACCAATTCGTTTAGATCGCATGTCAAAAGGTGACTTTGAAATGGGACTAACAGCTTGGGGAGCAGATTATAATGACCCGAGTTCGTTCTTAGATTTATTTGTCACTGGGAACTCATATAACCGAGGACTTTACACGAATCCTAAATATGACGCCTTGATTGAAAAAGCTAGTACGACGGATGCCACTGATCCAAAAGCTCGTTGGGCGACTTACTTAGAAGCTGAAAAATTATTATTGTCTGAAGATTATGGGGTTATGCCAATCTATCAAGTTGTCGAAGGACACTTACGTAATCCGAAAGTTAAAGGCTATGTCTCTCACACAGCAGGAGCCTCTTACGATTACAAAGATATGTACGTCATTGATTAGAAATTAAACAAATAAACCCGTTCGCCCTAAAAGGTGAACGGGTTTATTTATTTGAAGAAACGGGCTAAGAAACCTTTTTTAGGTTCTTCTGTGACCGGACTTATATCTAAGTCAGGAAGCTCTTCTGCTTCATTTACTAGTGATTCATGAGGTTGATAAGTCGGTAAGGTGTGGGACACTAATGTTTGTTCTTCATAGGCGACAAAGAAATCAATCACTGCTTGGGGGAAGACTTCGATGTCAGCAGTCATAAAGGACTTAGGAATGACAAAGGTCTGGTGATCATTAGCTAAAATAAAGTCACCATCAATCGTCATCGCCACGACTTCAGCCCCTTCTTCAGTTAAAAAATCAGGCGAAAGAGTCACTTCCGATGCTAAATGCGCAACATTATTTAAAAACAAACGTTTAATTCTAGCTTGGTCTAACAAAAAATAGTCGTCGTATTGAAAAATTCGTCGTTCATCAAAATAGTTAATAAACGTTGTGACTTTCTTGTCAGCAATCCGGTATTGTAAGACGATAAAGACTTGTTCCATCTGGCCCATCTCCTAACGTAAATTTAAAATACTAATATTAAAATTGATACTACCTTTGTCACTAACACTTTGGCCTTGCATATGAATTTCTGTCGGCTTTAAGTCTTTAGCATCATCGTAGATTGGAATTACTCGGTAACGGACAGTTTCACCATTATCAACGGCCACTCTGATCATGTTCTCGTATTCAGTCATTAAAGGACTATTAACAGGATCTTGATAGATAGTAACTAAGTTTTGTAAACTATCGCCACTGCCACCAAATTGGCGCCCAATTAAGTGTCCCCGGGAGTGGCCATAAGGTTCTAAACCTGAGATGAAACCTGGGGGCTTAACATCACGATTGGCTTTTGTTCCAGTGTTGATCATTTTCTTTTTGATTAGAGCATCACCGCCAGTTGCTCGTTCAAGACTATCTAACTTGTGATAAGTCACCCACCCAGTGCTAGAATCAATTAATTCTTCTTTAGTAAAGGTGGCAAGTCCATGATCGATTATGCCTGGGTTTTCTCCTAATTCAGGCTCAGCAGTCTGATTAGGCTTATTTTGAGGTGTTTGTTGAGTGGTTTTCGGACCATCAACACCAAAGTAATCTTGAATAATTTCTGGTACTTGGACTCCTAAGGAACCGAGTAATAATAAAACTAAAATCCCAATTGTTGCAATGGTTGGATTTAGTTTCGCCTTGCTATTTCTTTTTTTTGCCATGTCATTCCCCTTTTCTCTCATTTGATATTATACGTAACTTTAACTAATAACTCAAAGAAAAGTGTGTAAAGTTTCGGTGAAAGCCGTGAACAAGTCATTTTATATGTGTTAAAATAGGAATAGATAAATAATAAGCTGAAAATAGCTTAGTAACTAATACAAATAGCAATCAGTAAGATAATAGGAGCGGATGTTAATGAGCTATGTAGAGTTATCAGGAGTTTTTAAACGATACCAGATGGGTGAAACAACCATAACAGCTAATAATGATATTAATTTTTCAATCGAAAAAGGGGAGTTTGTTGTAATTTTAGGGCCAAGTGGCGCTGGCAAGTCAACAGTTCTAAATATTCTTGGCGGCATGGATCAAGCAGATGAAGGGCAAATCATTGTTGATGGAACTGACATCGGTAAATACAATGAACGAAAATTAACGACTTACCGGCGCTTAGACGTAGGTTTTGTCTTTCAGTTTTATAATTTAGTTCCTAATTTAACGGCAAAAGAGAATGTGGAGTTAGCTTCACAAATCTCTCCAAATGCCTTAGATGTAGTAGAAGTCTTAAAGCAAGTCGGTTTAGGGGAGCGGCAAGGAAACTTTCCTGCCCAACTTTCAGGTGGGGAACAACAGCGGGTGGCGATTGCCCGAGCCTTAGCTAAAAATCCTAAATTACTTTTATGTGATGAGCCAACAGGCGCCTTAGATTATGAAACGGGCAAACAAATCTTGAAACTGTTACAAGACAGTTGTCGCCAAACTGGTACGACAGTCATCGTCATTACTCATAATTCAGCGATTTCGCCAATGGCGGATCGGGTCATCCGGATCAATGATGCTCAAGTGAGAAGTGTCGTAATGAATGAGCAGCCGATGCCAGTAGAAAATATTGAGTGGTAGGAAGTGAACCAATGAAAAAGAAAGCTTTATTAAAATCAGTTTATAGAGAAATTTTTGAGTCGAAAGCCCGATTTCTCTCCATTCTAGGGATTATTCTTTTAGGTGTTTGTTTCTATGCCGGTATCAAAGCGACTGGCCCAAATATGAACAATACCGCTAGTCGCTACTTTCAAGAGCAGCAATTAATGGATTCCCGTTTAATTTCAACGATGGGTTTAACGAAGGAAGACTTAGCGTTACTTGAAACTGATCCGAACATCGAAAAAGTTCAAGCCACTTATAGTAAAGATGTCAATATGAGTAACATTAATCGGGTAATTAAGTTTTACGGTTATGACTTACAGGCTAAAGATCAGTTGAATCAGTATCGTGTAATCGAGGGCCGTTTACCTGAAAAAAACAACGAAATTGCTTTAGATAATTTAGCAGCAATCTTCAAAGATTATAAAATCGGTGATACGTTTAAAATTGAAGCTGACAAGAAAGTTTTAGCAGATTTTAAGCTTAAAGAATACACTGTAGTTGGTTTCGTTAACTCGCCAATGTTTATTGAAAATATGTCCCGGGGGACAACGACAGTTGGGAAAGGCTCGATTGACTACTTTGCAGTCTTGCCAGTTGAAAACTTTCAGCTCGATTATTATTCTGAAGTTTTCCTAACGTATAACAACACTCGGAAATTGTTAGCCTATACACCGGAGTACGAAAAAGCGATGGAGGCGAACACAAAAGAATTAAAAAACTTATTTCAAGAACGACCTCAAAAAAGGTTAGCGGAAATAAAAAAAGAAGCCGAAAAACCTTTGAACGAAGCTAGAGAAAAGCTCAAGGAGGGGGAAGCTGAATTAGCTAAGGCGAAAAAAGAATTAGCAAAAGGTCGTGAAGATTTAGCTAAAGGTGAAAGGGAACTAGCGAATGCAAGAGCCCTTTATCTTGAGAAAATCGCAGCTGGTGAAAATGAGTTATGGTTAAATAGTCAGAAACTAGCTGAGGGAAAGCAAACCCTTGAAGTTGAAAGTGGCAAACTAGCCAGTGGCCGCCAAAAGTTAGATCAAAGTAAGGTGCTATTAGACCAAGGGGCAGCGGAACTAGAAACTCGAGGGATTGATCCTAATACGAATGTAGCAGAACTTCAAGGCCAACAAAGTGAGTTAATCGAACTGACTAAGTTAGCTCAAAATTTGGCAACGGACATTACTCAAACGGTTGCCGCTATTGAAGTAGGTGAAAGAATTCCAGAGAAGACTTTAAATAGTTGGTTAGCTAGTTTAAGTAACTATTCTGAGGAGTTAGCTGACTTAGGGGATGTCGAAGGAGCCTTAGCTTTAGTTGGTTCAACGCCAATGACTGAGGAAATTAAAAGTCTTGTTGCCCAAGCCGCAAGCCGTTTACCAGAAGCCACGACAGAAATTAATCAACAACTTGCTCAATTAGAGGAACTAATCAAGGCTTTATCCACTTACCAAGCAGGTCTTCAAGAGTATCAAGCAGGCGAAAACCAGTACCAAGCAGGCCTCGCCCAGCTAGCGTCAGCTAAAACTGAGTTAGCTAATGGTCAAGTCGCCTTAGACCAAGGCTATCGTGACTTGGAGCAAGGGCGAAGTGACGGCCAAGCGCAACTTGCTCAAGGTGAAAACGAACTTGCTGAAGCTGGAAGGAAGTTAAGAGACGGCGAGAAAAAACTGAAAGAATCAGCCGAAAAATTAAAAGATGGTCAAAAAGAACTGGCAGATAAAGAAGCCGAGTTAGCCAAAATTGAAAAACCGACTTATTACTTCTTTGATCGAGAGGATACGTTAGGTTATGCTGAATATCATGAAAACTCTAACCGGTTATCCTCAATAGCCACGGTCTTTCCAGTGTTCTTCTTTATGATTGCGGCCTTAGTTAGTTTAACGACAATGACCCGGATGGTTGATGAAAAACGTGGGGAAATTGGGACGTTGAAAGCTCTTGGCTACTCAAATGGTGAGATTGCTTTGAAATACATTGTTTACGCGACAGCAGCTAGTTTAATTGGTGCTGGCCTCGGCTTAATTATTGGTTTCAATGTCTTTCCCAAGGTAATTATTGATGCTTATGGCTCCTTGTATAATATCCCTCAAGGGCAAGTCATCTATTATTTAAGCTATTCACTGCAATCTCTGATTGTCGCCTTGATGTGTACGTTAATCTCGGCTATGGTCGTCTTACGTTTCGATCTATTCAGTACCCCAGCCATTTTAATGCGACCAAAGGCACCAAAGGCTGGGCAACGAATTTTCTTGGAACGATTGACTTTCATTTGGAAACGTCTGAATTTTAATCAAAAAGTAACTTTTCGGAATTTATTAAGATATAAGCAACGAATGTTTATGACTGTCTTTGGCATTGCCGGCTGTATGGCTTTAATCATTACAGGATTTGGTTTACGTGATTCGATTTCAGATGTTGTTGATATTCAATTTAGTAAGCTATGGCATTACCAAGGCATTGTGACTTATCAAGAAGAAACAACGAAAGAAGCAGAGCAAGTATTTGAAAAAGCCGTTGAAGAATTACCAGCCTTAAGTAATCGCCTCGTAATTGCCCAACAATCGATGGAAATTCGTCAAAAAGGTAAAACGACTCAAACAGTTACAGTCGATACACCAGAAGATGTTTCGATGATTAGTAAGTTCGTTCTCTTTAATAATCGAAAAACCGGGGAAGTTTACCAATTAGACGATCAAGGTGTGTTGATCAACGAAAAGTTAGCCAAAATGTTTGATTTAAAAAAAGGGGATACCTTTGAACTAACGACGAGTGATAATCAAAAATACCTAGTTAAAATTGCGAATATTATTGAAAATTACGCCATGCATTTTGTCTATATGACACCAACTTATTATGAATCAGTCTTTAATAAGCTACCGGACTTTAATTCAGAGTTGTTGTTATTTGATGGTGAAGTAACCGAAAAACAAGAAGATCAAATTTCAGAACGTTTAATGGCCTTAGATAAAGTTGTTAATGTCAGTTTCTTAACAACGACAAGTAATGCCATGGACGACACGATTGATAGTTTAAACATTGTCGTTTGGGTCTTAATTATCTCCGCTGCCTCCCTAGCCTTTATCGTTCTATATAATTTAACGAATATTAATATTTCAGAACGAATTCGTGAATTATCAACGATTAAAGTCTTAGGATTTTATAACAATGAAGTCACGATGTACGTCTATCGTGAAAATAACATTTTAACAATTTTAGGAATTGTTGTTGGGTGCTTTGTCGGTAAGTTACTTCACACATTTGTGTTAAGTACAGCTGAAGTCGATATGCTGATGTTTTCCCCGACTATTCATAAGATGAGTTACGTTTACTCGGCACTCTTGACTCTCTTCTTTTCTTTCGTTGTGATGTTAGTCATGCATCGTAAATTAAGAAAAGTTGATATGATTGAAGCCTTAAAATCAACTGAATAAAAGAAACCGTTAGTTCCCCTGTAGATTAGGGGGAACTAACGGTTTTTTCTTATAATAAATTAAGTTCTTTAGCTTTATTAACGGCATCGGAACTATTGTTAACTTGTAGCTTTTGATAGGCTAATGAGACGTGGGCTCGAATAGTATTAATCGAAAGGTTAGTAATCGTCACAATTTCTGAGAATTTGTGACCTTCAGCTAATAATTCAATCATCCGTAATTGTTGTTTGGACAATTTGATGTCAGCTGAAGTGGCGATTGGCAAAATCCCTGGTTTCTTGTTCGCCACTTCCTTTGTTAAAACGAGAATCTGGCTGAGATATGTTAAGAGTGTTTGAGAACTGTCAGGTAGTTGATTTAAACGATTTCGTAATTTAGACAAAATCGGCAACAATGCCGCCCCTTCATCAGCATACACTCTTATAAAATGATAAGGTTCAGTTTTTTCAATAATGTCTTTCATCAAAAATAAGGCTTGTTTTTGATGACCGAGAGACCAGTAACTAATCGCTAGTAAAGTGGTCACTTCAGCTTCATCGGCTAAACGTTGGAACTCTTGGGCAAAAGCTAAGATTTTTTCCCCTAGGAGAATCCCCTCATGAGTCCGCCCAGTTAAAAGGTAGGCACGAATAGTTGTAAAATGTTGAAACAAACGATAAATTTCGATGGAATCAGAAGGTGTCACATAATAACTATCGAGCCAAGCTTCTGCTTGGTCTCTTTGGCCTGACCAAATTCCAAGTCGGTGAGTATAGGCTGCATAATTAGGCGTTAAATAGTAATTACTCGTCACATTTAACCAGTTTTCTAATTGGTGTTTTAATTGTTGAAAGTCTTTGCGGTTTCCTAATAAGTAATGGAGATGGAGGAGTTGCATTGACAAAGCAAAATATAACTCATGGTTTGTTTCATCATTAATTTTGGCAAACCCTTGGGTAGCTAATTGATAGGCTTTTTGTAAATCATTACTTTCTGTGGCCAAACCAGCATAAACCGTGGTCATCGTCTGTTCAAAAGCATGTTGCAACAAAACTTTGAAATGAGGCTCAGTTAGAGCTCTAGCTTCTAGGTTTGCTAGCTCATAATAATCAATTAATCCTCGATGAAGAAAGGGGACTTGTAAAGTTAATGAAATCGTACTACCAGAATGGGTTTTCGATGGTGTATCTGGGAGAGAAACAAATTGAGTAATTGAGCTAGTTTTTTCTAACAAAGTTTGGCGAGTATCTAAGCCACAGACTAAGACAATCTCTTCTAAGACGTGAGGGGAGTCAACGGCAATTTTTGCAAAGTTAAGGAGTAGCTGATCAATATGTTCGGCTAATTTAGTCCCCCGACCTGTTAAGTAGTAGTACCATGCTGGAATTAAGTGGAAAGCCGGTTCCCGTTCAAAAAGGACCGCTGGAATATTCATTGCTTGAAATTTTAAAATCGTATCAACGTATTGTTCGGTGCTCTCCTTGTAATCTTGATACTGGCTATCATTTAATAGAGTGACAATCATTAAGTCTTCATCACGACTATTAATCGCAGCTTGACGGGCTTTAAATAGATCATTTTGCTTTAGATAGTATTGGGTCAGACGGCTGTAGACATCTGTCATAATCAACTGGGGGTTTTCATGTATTTTTCCCCGTAAAAATTCAGTAAACAAGTCATGATAGCGGAATGTCTCATCGGTCACACTTTGAATCATCATGTTTTCAAGAGCTAACTGTTGGAGATAATCAAAAGCTTGGGGATCTTCAGTCACGATTAAACAAAGCTCTGAGGTAATCTCTTCTAAAACACTTAGTTTAAGCAATAACTCACGAGTAGCCGTCGACCATTTATCCCACAACTGTTTTTCAATAAAGGCACTTAACCGATTTTCAGTTTCATTTTGCGGTAAAGCAATGGCTGGACTCATGGCTAATGTTTGGAGAGCAATTGGCCAACCCTTAGTTTGTTTATAAATTTGTTGATTTTCAGCAGTCGATAGCTGATAACCAGTCTGTTGATAAAAAAGGCTGACATCTGTTTCTGAAAAAGCTAAATCATCAGCAGTAATGTGACCAATTTTATCTTCACCATAATGATTAGTTAAATCATCAGGTAACTCCCTGCGGCTAAGGATCACAATCTTTGTTGAAAGTGAGAGTCTTTTTAAAATAAAGGGTAGTGACTTTATAATTTTAGGGTTAGTAATGACATGGAAGTCATCTAAAACTAAGGTATAAACGTCTTGATTAGTACTAAAAGCAGCTAAGGCGAGAATGGTGTACTCGACGGGTGAAGAAGTAAATTCAGGATCAGCAACAATTTTATGAAGGGGGATGTTGTCCGGTTGGGCCACAAGCAAAGCATTACAACAAATTTTATAGAAGAGTCCTGGTAAGTTATCGTATTCATCTAAAGAAATCCAGAGGGGCGTTGACTGTGACGCCGACAACCAATGGATAGTTGAGGTCGTCTTGCCATAGCCACCAGGTGCTTGTAAAAAGATGATTCGTTTATCAGTATTTTTTGCGAATAATTGACTGATAGATTCCCGAGGTAAAAAATTTGTTGGTAATGCTTCAGCAATTAATTTTTCATTTTGAATTGATCTATTATCCATCATAGTCCTCCATGTTTATAACTGATTAAGTTATTGCGGTAATCATCAGTTATTGTTTATAAATGAATTATAACTTGTGTGAAACTAAATGAGTATAAAAAAGCCTTAATAGTAGTTATTAGGAATAAAATCAGTAATTTGGCGAGAAATTAAGTAAAAACTAACCTCTTTTTTTTTTACCTCAGGATAAATGAAAAAAAGCTCAATCTTGTGAAAAAGATAATTAAAATTGACCTAACCTTCAAGGGATTGTTGAAACCAACCAGACTAGATAAACTAGAAGTAGTCTAAGAGATGACTCATAGGAAATTTAAATAAGTTAAAGAGGTAGGAGTGAATATAATGAAAAAAAAGTGGCAGATGTTAATTAAAATCTTAGTGATTTTATCTTTAACCTTACAAGTGACACCACTTATCGGACTGGCGGAAACAATCACAAACTCCGTAGCAGCTAGCAACCAATTACAGGAAGCAACCAAGGAAGAGGAGCAATTATTATACGGTCAAGAGTTAGCCGCATTTTTAGCCAATTACTCAGAAGCAGAACAAGTTCTTGAAATCAAAAAACTCACAAAGGAGCAAGTTGTCAGTTTGGAGAAATTTCACAAAGAAGAGGAAGCGGCCAGGGAATTAGCTGATTCAAGCCTAGTCAGTGATGAAGTCCTAGAGTCAACTCATACTTCAACAGCCGCAAGCTTTTCAGAGAGGCAGGAAATAGCTGAAGAGACGACAACAGAACTAGGAGTAGAAAGTGTTGAGAGTCTGACAAGCTCCTCAGAGTCAGAAACCGTGACTAGTGACGAGTCTGAAGAAGAAGCCGAAGGGCCTTTTGATCCAAGTTCGATTACTAGCTTTTTGAGTCCCGGACCGTTAATGAGTGCCTTTGAACAAGGTTCTACTGATAATTTACAGTTAAGTAAAAAGGCGACTTATAATCCATCAACTAAGCAAGTTGATTTTCAATTAGAAGCCTATGCTAAAGGGAGCATAGTGACTGAAATGCGACCAACAGACGTCGTCTTAGTCTTAGATACTTCAGGTAGTATGGCGGAGAGTTTTGGTAAAGTCACTAAAATCGGGGCATTGAGAACAGCCGTTAATGGTTTTGCTGATACATTGTTTTCAGCTGCAAATAACCCAAGTACTGACCAATACCACACAATTAAGTTAGTGACCTATAATTCTAGTGCGACTCTTAACAGCCAAACTTTTCAGACTAATCGACCAAATGATCGTGAGAAATTAAAAGAAGTAGTCAAAAATCTCAGAGTTAATGGCCAAACCCGCCATGACTTAGGTATGAGTCGCGCCGAGAGTGCAGTTAAGGCTAATCGTTCATCAGCAAAACAGGCAGTCATTTTATTTACTGATGGCAGGCCAGAAGCAAGTGGCTATTCAGCCGGATCAATTGCTGGTGCGGCAATCAGCAGTGCCTACCGTTTAAAAAACAATTTAGCTGCGACAATCTACACTGTAGGGATTCAAAATAATGCGAATCCGCTCATTACTAGTAGTAGTGACATTCCTAATAGTATGCTGAATGGAATTTCAAGTAATTACTTACAGGCACAAGTTTCTAATTTGAATAATTACCGAGATACCTTAGCCCTTGGAAGCTATTCAAATAATGGCAATTACTATTTAACGCCGAATAATGCGAATGATTTAGCGAATATTTTCCAACAAATTGCAACTGAAATGGGGAAAATCGAAGGTTTAAGTTTAAGAGATATTTTGTCGGAGGAATTGTTTTTACCAACAGTTGATAATATCCCGAATAATTTAAGTGGGGTAAAAGTTTATCGTAGTTGGGAATACCAGCCTGGATTAAAGGCAGAAACTGACGTTCAACTTAATTATCAGCAAGACAGCAAATCTTTAACAATTGAAAATTTAACTTTAGAGCCAGTGATTTTTGACGGTAACCAACAACCAACACCAGCCACTCGGAACAATAAAATAATCATCCGCTTTTCTAGTGACATTCAGCCAGATTTTATGGGTGGAAATCAAGTCTTAACAAATCAAGCTGAATCAGGGGCCTTTACTAAAAATGAAGATGGCTCTGAAACTGAGATAAAACGGTTTGAACAGCCAAAAGTAAACATCCCTTTAAAGGCGAGTGGTTTAACAAGTCAAAATCAAAAAACTTATATTGGGAATCAAACGAGTTTAAGTGATTTCTTTACGAAGGCCCAAGTCTTAGATGGTAAAAATAACCGTTACACGACAGTAACTTACCAAATCAAACAAGCTGGAAAAATGTTAGTTGAAAAAACAATTCCGGCTGGTACTGCTTTTAAAGATGAGGCCTTTAGTCAAGTTGCTGTAGAAAGCCAAGACACAGTTTACGATCTTACTTACCGGGTATCATCAGCCTTGCCGCCTTTAAGTGGGACAACAGGTGTTGCGGATATCAACAAATCAGAAAAATCTGAAATTTATCTCTTTTATCCAGAAATTAAAGCATTGGACAGAAAAATCTACTTTACAAATCAATTAGATCAAAGGCAACAATTACCAAAAATTATTAATTGGCAACACAGTAAAGCAAGTGAGTTAAAAGACTTAAGGTTTGTAGGTAACGAACCAAGTGTCATCAAAGGAACCTATGAGTTACCGACGACCTTAACCCCACCTGAAGTAACTGGAAGGATTAAAACGGTTCAACTGAGTAATCAAAAAATAATTTCAGACAAGGAGTTAAATCAAACGACGAAGGACTTAAGTTTTAAAGTCTTTATCTTTACACCTACGGTTACAAGTACGAATACAACAATTGACCTTGGTAGTCAAACGATTTTAGCGGAACGATTAAAAACAGTTACTTGGGAAAATAAGTTGACTGAGCTTGCAGGAATTGAAGGGGAAGAGCCGCTCTTAACATTCCAAGCAGCTGTCTTAGGAACAACAACTAAGCTGACGAAAGATCGTCCAGAAGCAGAAACCGCTTATTATTGGCAAGTTAATCAAGGAGCCACCGATATTAGTTCAGTCGTAACTTTCCTTAATAATGACTATCAAAAGAATCAGCAACCTCAAGGGGCTCACTTTACGATTGATGTTCGAAGGAGTCAATTAATTATTAATAAGGAAATAAAAAGTAGTGAACAACGGAACTTTGGCGAAGAGTCCTTTATCTTTGAAATCACTTGGAGTCAAGGGGATGTCAGTGAAACGTATCATCAAGTCATTACTTTAGCTAGCAATCAAAGAACTGGCACAGCAACCTTAAGCTCTTTAAAACCTGGTAATTACCAAGTGAAAGAGTTAACTGAATGGTCTAGTCGTTACTTGGCTGAAACTAAGGAGTTTCAATTAGCCTTGACAGGAGATCAAAAAGGTAGCGTGACATTCGTAAATGTTTTAAATAATAATCAATGGTTAACTCATGAAAGTCAGGTTGAAAATAAGTTTCAAGCTAAGTAGAGAAAGAGTTGAATGAGATGGGAAAGAGATGGGAAATTTTTAGCCGGTTTTTACTAGGCGGTTTAGTTGCCTTAGGTTTACTAATTGTCATTAGTCGCGCTTTAGGCTATCAATTTTTAGTTGTGTTATCCGGTTCGATGGAACCAACAATTCCAGTAGGGAGTTTAATTGTTGTTGCGCCAAGGACACTTGAACAATTATCCGTGGATGATGTGGTGACCTTTAAGAGTCAGCATAATCAAGGAACAGTCGTCACTCACAGAGTAAAGAAGCTTGACCAGAATCAGCAGTGGGTAATGACTCAAGGAGATGGCAATGAGCAGCTAGATAGCCAACCAGTGACTAAAGACCAGTTGATAGGGAAAGTTACCATAAGTTTACCAGCTTTAGGCTATCTCGTGACGTGGCTTAAATCAAAAATAAGTCTTTTATTATTACTAATTTTTAGTTTGATTAGCTTGGGTCACTTAATCTGGCGCAAGTTAATCAATCCACCAAAAAGTCCGGGACTACAAAATGGGTGAAGAGATGGGAGGGGGATCAAATGGGAAAAAAAAGAATGCTTAAATTAGGCTGGTTAGTTAGTTTAGTTGCCTTAGTTTGGTTAGTAACGAGTACGACTCACGCTTGGTTAGTCGAAAGAACAACGACTTTAGAAAACAGCCTACTCGTTGGTAAAGTTGACAATGAAATTATTGAAGAGTTTGATCAACAAGTTAAAAAGAATGTTACCGTTAAAAATACTGGTAATATCACTGCTTTTATCCGAGTTAAAGTTATCCCAAGTTGGCTAGAGCCAGAGACTGGCGTAACTTTAGGGCTACCAGCAGAAGGGACTTATAGTTTGAGTTTTAATGAAACGGATTGGTTTGAATCAGCGGGGTACTGGTATCATCGTCAGCCAGTCGCCAGTCAAGGGGAAACCAGTGTTTTAATTTATGAAGGTCAACCTAAGGCGGATTTAGCCACAGCTTATGAGGGGAAACAATTTAAGTTAGAGATTATGACTCAAAGCGTCCAAAGTGAACCACTAGAAGGAGTCATTGGGCTTTGGGGAATGAATCCCCAAGCAAACAATTAACTAATAAAAAATAGGAGGAATTATAATGTTTAAAACAAAAAAGAAAATGGTTGGAATAATTGGTTTAGGTGTAGTTGTGATGTTAGGAATTGCGAGTACATATGCCTTTTTAAGCGATCAAACAGCGCTAATCGCGAATACCTTTACAGTCGGTAAAGTTGGGATTTCTTTAGCAGAACCAGCTTGGGAGTTAGCAGGGCCAGAACATAAAATTGTTCCAGGCGGAACGTTAGAAAAAGATCCAACCTTAACAGTTAAGGCGGACAGTGAAGAAAGTTACGTCTATTTAGAACTCGACTTTTCTAATGATTTAGCTGAATTTACAGCTTACTATGAGCTTGATTACCATGCTGACTGGGAGCTAATTGCTTCAACGCCCCAAAAGAAAGTCTTCGCATATAAAGAAACAGTCGCAACGAGTAAGCAAGGGACAACGTTACCAGCTTTATTTACAACGATTAGCTTCTCAGAGGAATTAACTAGTGAGACATTAAGCCAGTTAACAGCACCGCAAATTAATGTTAAAGGCTATGCTATTCAAGCACAAGGAATTGCTACTGCTTTAGCCGGTTGGCAAGAAGTTAGTAAATAAGAGAATGAAAAAAGGGGGAATCCTTAATGACTAAGAGAAGATTAGGAGTATTATTATTAAGTTTGTTAATCGTCGGCAGTATTTACACAACTTACGCTTTATTTAATAGTAGTCAAACGAAAAAAGGGATTATTACGACAGGGAAAGTAAAAATTGCCCTTAATGACTTGGACGGCTTAGGCAATCCTTTTACTGAACCAAGTGCAAAGATGGTTCCAGGAGATGACATGCAACGAATTGTCACAGTCAAAAATGAAGGCAACAAGCCAGTTTTTGTCCGAGTCAAAGCAACAAAAGAACTCGTTGATGCGAAAGTCGATTTCAGTCGTGATGATCTCGCTTTAATTTCACTGAATTATGCAACTGATTGGCAAGTAGGGGCGGATGATTATTACTATTATCAAAGCCCCTTAGTGGCCGGGGGCGAAACTACGCCTTTATTTACCCAAGTTAGTTTGAGTAAAGAAGCTGATAATCGTTTTAGTGATCAAAAAATTGCAATCACGTTACAAGCAGATGGGGTTCAAGCAGACAACAATGGGTTGAATAGCTTAGAAGCAAGTGGCTGGCCTAATTAATTAAAGTACGTCACTTGGAGGTGAGTAAATGAGACATAAGACTAGCTTTCAAAGAAGCTTGTTAGTCCTAAGTTTGTTGTCCTGTTTCGTATTAGCTAGTAAAGTCGAGGCAGCTGATTTAAAAGCTAGCTATTTAACTTATCAAGGTAAAAACAAGACAGGGCAAGCTAATTTTGTTTTAGAGTCAGCGGATTTATTAGGTAATTTTAAAGAGATAATGCCTGGGGATCAGGTCACTCAAAAACTAACGATAAAAAATGACAGTCAGACTCAGACGGCAATCAGTTTGGCGGTCTTGAGTACAGATGAATTTGATTTGAGTTTCTTAGAGCAATTAACATTAAGTTTAAGCCAAGGGGCAAACACTTTGTACCAAGGTCGAATTAACGAGATGACCCAAGGCCAGAGCATTAGCTTAGGAGAGTTTAAAAAGAACGAAGAAAAAGTCTATCTATTACGTTTAGATGTGCCTTTAACTCTAGCTAATGCTTATAATGGTTATGAAACGATTTCTGAATGGACCTTTGTTGCCACAGATCAGCCAAGGAAGCCAGAAGAACCACAAGAACCACAAGAACCACAAGAACCACAGAAACCAACTGATCCACCAAGTCAGCCTAGTGGCCCTGGAAAGCCAAGCCAACCAGGAACAATTATCAAGAGACCTGGTAGCACGCAAAAATTGCCACAGACAAGCGAGCTTAATCATGGCAGCCTCTTAGGCTTTGGTTTATTGTTACTCTTAAGCGTTAGTTTAATTTTTCAGAAGAAATCTGAAGTATCAGAATAGGCAATATTTTTTAGAAAAATAGTTAAGAAACAATGGACTAATAAAAAAATTAAGACTGGACAACTAAGTCCCAGTCTTTTTTTGTGAGGATTAATAGAAGGGAAGTTCAATCTTATCGTAAATTTAACTCTTTAAAAGCGGAAGCCCTCAGCCTTTAGACTGATTTTTTACAAAAATGTTACGATTGTCCTATGTTTTTGTTACAAAGGTTGGTAAAATGAAGGTACAGGCTAGAACGAGAAAGGAAGTGAGCAGAATGTTAGGTGGGTATCAGTTAGAAACTATTTATTTTTACGTCTTAGTTGTCTGTGCTGGGTTAGCAGTTCTCTTGTTTGTTTTTGGTGATGTCTTTGATTTTGATGGGCCACTAGATCCGATGTTACTAGTTCCATGGATTGCCTTTACAGCCCTTTTTGGCTATATTGGCGAGCGCTTTTCAAGTTTAAACGGCTTAGTTGTCTTCCTTTTAGGCGGCGCTGTCTCAACCTTACTGGTGTTCTTGTTGAACTTCTATATCTTAGTACCACTTAGAAATTCTGAAGCGACAATTTCAGTATCGGAAAAAGACCTAGAAGGGCGAACAGCTACGGTAATGACGCCGATTCCTTTAAAAGGGATGGGTGAAATCCAAATTAAAAGCGTGACTGGCTCCATGACGAGACCAGCAAGTTTTTATGAGCCCCAAGAACAAGGGATTGCCAATGGTGAACTAGTCTTAATTATTGAAATAAGAGAACGTGTTTGTTACGTTGTGCCTTATGAAGAAAGCTTTTTAGGTTAAATAGAGGAGGAAAAAAAATGCTTTTAGTTGTAATTGGAATCGTCGTTTTTATTTTATTAATGTTGTTGATCATTTTTATTTCAAAATATCAAACAGCTAAACCAGATGAGGCACTAATCATCAGTGGTAGTTACTTAGGAACAAAGAATGTCCATAAAGATGAATCAGGTAACAAAGTTAAAATTGTCCGTGGTGGCGGGGCTTTTGTCTTACCAGTCTTTCAACGTTCAAACCGTTTAAGTTTGTTATCAAGTAAACTAGATGTGTCTACCCCTGAAGTTTATACTGAACAAGGTGTGCCAGTCATGGCTGATGGTACTTCAATTATTAAAATTGGTTCATCAGTTGAAGAAATTGCTACAGCAGCTGAACAGTTTTTAAGTAAAACTCGTGGTGACTTAGAAAATGAAGCTCGTGAAGTTTTAGAAGGTCACTTACGTTCAATCTTAGGTTCGATGACTGTCGAAGAGATTTACCAAAACCGGGATAAATTTAGCCAAAGCGTTCAAGAAGTAGCTAGTGTCGATTTAGCGAAAATGGGCTTAATTATTGTTTCATTTACGATTAAAGAAGTTCGTGATAACAATGGTTACTTAGATTCATTAGGTAAACCAAGAATCGCTCAAGTGAAACGTGATGCCAATATCGCCGAAGCAGAAGCTGATAAAGAAACGCGGATCAAACGTGCTCAAGCAGAAAAAGAATCACAAAAATCAGAATTAGAACGTCAGACAGAAATTGCTGAAGCTTCAAAAGAAAAAGAATTAAAACTAGCTCTTTATAAAGAAGAGTCAGACGTGGCCAAAGCCAAAGCCGATCAGGCCTATAACTTACAAAGTGCCCGTGCACAACAAGAAGTTGTTGCCCAAGAGATGGAAGTAAAAATCATTGAGCGTCAAAAACAAATTGAATTAGAAGAAAAAGAAATCACTCGTCGTGAGAAACAATACGATTCAGAAGTGAAGAAAAAAGCCGATGCAGATCGTTATGCTAAAGAACAAGAAGCTTTAGCTGGTAAAGCTCGTGAAGTCGCTGAAGCTGAAGCAGAGAAATTTAGAATTGAAGCGATGGCCGAAGCCAATGCCTCTCAAGTTCGCTTAGAAGGTAATGCTGAAGCTGAAGCAATTCTCGCAAAAGGTGCTGCTGAAGCCGAAGCGAAAGCTAAGATTGCCGAAGCCTTTAAACAATATGGTGAAGCAGCTGTGATGAGTATGGTCATTGATATGTTACCAAGCTTAGTTAAAGAAGCAGCACAGCCTTTAGGCAATATCGAGAAAATTTCAGTTGTTGATACAGGCCAAGGTGGCGAAGGTAGTGGCGCTAACCGCATTACTAATTACGCGACTAACTTACTTGCATCATCACAAGAAACCTTAAAAGAAACAACTGGTTTAGATTTAAAAGAAATGTTGGAAAACATGACTAAAAAACCTAGCCATAACATTGTTAATTTAACAGATAAAGACGAATAAAAAAATCCCCTGACAACTCAAGATTGTCAGGGGATTTTTTATTAGTGAAGTTTTCAAAAATTTTTCCTTACTAATTTAGCGTTTTCTCTTAGCTTTTTTGCTAATATTAGTTTCTTTCGTAATGTAGAGTGGGCGTTTTTTGACTTCAGTAAAGACGCGCCCTAAATATTGACCGATAATGCCGATACAAAATAATTGGATGCCACCTAAAAGCAAGATGACACTAATTAAGGAAGGCCAACCAGAGACTGGATCACCATAGAGTAGCGCCCGACCAACGATGAGGACTAAGAAAATTAGTGAGAGTAAAAAAGTGAAGATTCCAATAAAGGAAGCGATCGCTAAAGGGAAAACGGAAAAAGAAATAATTCCTTCAAGAGAATATTTAAGTAGTCCGAAAAATGACCAAGAGGTTTCGCCAGCAATTCGTTCGCGATTTTCAAATTCCAAATATTTAGTATTAAAACCGACCCAGCTAAAGATCCCCTTGGAAAAGCGATTATATTCCGTTAATGAGAGAATGGCATCGACCATTTGTCTCGTCATTAAGCGGTAATCACGAACACCGTCAATAATTTCAGTGTCGGAAATCCGATTGATAATTTTATAAAACTGGCGAGCGAAAAATGAGCGTAGAGCAGGTTCATCTTTCCGGTTAACCCGACGTGCCCCGACACAGTCATAAATTCCTTCTTCTAAAACTGCTACCATTTCTAACAATAGTTCTGGCGGGTCTTGGAGATCCACATCCATGACGGTCACATACTGGCCACGAGCCTCAGCTAAACCGGCATACATGGCCGCTTCTTTTCCGAAGTTACGGGAGAAGGAAAGATACTTAATCAGATCAGGGTCGATTGCCGCTAAGGCTTTAATAATGTCTAAAGTAGTATCTTTCGAGCCATCGTTAATAAAAATAAACTCAAATTCGTAAGGAGTAAGTTTTTTTTCGATTTTTTTCATTGCTTGATAAAAGAAAGTGATTGTTTTTTCTTCATTGAAACAAGGAACAACAATACTAATTAGGTTTTCCAATAATGCCATCCTCCAGTGTCTAAAAAGTCATGACTTACTTCTTAGTTTGATTTTCAAGTAGTTGATGTTTTAAGTCGTTAATTTCTGCTTGTTGTTCAGTAATGATTTCTTCTTTAGTTTTTAAGGGAACGAGTGGCTTCGCCCTTTTGCGGGAGGGGAAAACATGGTTGACGACAATCGCGACTAAGGTCCCAATAACAGTGTCCATAATTCGAGCAATGGCGTAACTGAAAGATTCAGTTTCAGGAACGGTTAAGACGATGATAAAAAAAGTCGCACAAGCCCCAATGATTCCCGGGTTAAAATTAAGTCCATCAGAAAAAATGATGATAAATGCAATTAAGCAAGGAATTAATAATAACTCAACATAAAAATTATAATTAAAAAATCTGAAAGTTAAAATATAAACAAGGGCTAAGACACCACCTAGCAAGTTACCAACGATGCGATAAGTACCAAAAGAAATCGTCGTAGAGACATCTTCCCGCATAGCGAAAACAGCAGCTAAACAAGCAATCATCGGAGTGTCACGGTCTAAGATTTGAAAAAGCAAGATACAGAGCATCACTGCTAAACAAGTTTTGATTGTTCTTAATCCAATCCGAAAGGGGCCAGCAATCATTTTGATTTCTCCTTACTTTTGGGTGCTTCTTTAATAAAGGTTTTGATTAAACTTAAAGTATAAGTGTTGTTGGCTTCGGCTTCTTCACTAATGATGTCCATAGCGCCATAAGTTCGTTGCACAATCGATAATTCTTCAGCCATATTATCTGAAGGCAAGTCAGCATAAAAATCAATTTCTTGGGCAATACTCGTCTCAACGTAAATACTCAATGAGTCAAAATTACTAATGATGATTGACAGGCTGTTACTAATTAATTTTAACTGAGCGTTATCAACATCAGCCCCATTGTTTTTAATTGTTTGGTCCAAGCTTTTTTTATGTTTTTTGATGGCCTTCTGTTGACTAACCATCTCTTGATGTAACTCTTGACGTAACGTATAATTATCGAAAATCGCCCCAGTATCCTCAGGAAAAAGACCAGTTTCTGGGCTGGCTTCCATGTCCGTCGTGAAAGCTTCAGGAATCTCATTTAAGTAGAGTGATAGTTGTTGGTAATTTTTAGTTTGGGTTTCAATATTGACTTTTAAGTCATTGACACTATTTTTTGCTTGCTCTAATTCTTCAGTAATACCACAGGCGCCAAGAAATAAGGGTAAGAAGATGAGCACTTTTAGAAACATTCGTTTATTCATTGTCGACCTCCTAATTTATACTATATATCATACCACAGAAACCAGGTTTCTTAGTTATTTAAAAGAAATTAGTATCGGAATAATGTTAGATTCATGGTATCCTTGAAGGAGTGATTAGGAGGGATTAAATGCCATTAAAAGTTGGAATGAGAACAGTTAAGACGGCTGTTTGTGCCGCAGTCGGAATTATTATCGCGCAGAAAATTGGTTTGCTGTATCCAGCCTCAGCAGGAATTATTGCGCTATTAAGTGTGACTAACAGTAAACGGTCCGCTTTTAAAACGGCGATCTTACGGGTTGGGTCATTGGCATTAGCAACGAGCATTGCTTTTATCTTTTTTAAACTCCTGGGCTTTAACGCAGTGGCTTTTGGTGTGTACTTACTAGTGTTTATTCCCCTGGCAGTTAAATACGGGATGTCCGATGGGATTCCTGTCAGCTCAGTGTTAATCACCCATTATTTAGTTGAGGAAAGTCTTTCCTTGAGTCTGATTAGCAATGCCTTTACGTTGCTAGTCATCGGTGCTGGTTTAGCCTTACTGGCTAACTCTTATATGCCAAGTAAAATCAAACTTCTAAAAGGAAACCAAGAAAAAAATGATGAAAAAATTAAAGCCTTGCTTTACGGAATGGCCTCTTACTTAGATGGGACAGCTGCTTCAATCTCCTGTGATAACTTACTAGTCAATGTGATTAAAGACTTAGAGAGCGCCGAAGAGGAAGCTAAGCGTCATGATGAGAATCAGTTGTTAGGAGAAGATGTTTATTTCTTAGATTATTTTGCCATGCGTCGACTTCAAGTTAACGTCTTAAGTAAGATGAATGAGTTAGTGAAAGTCATTAGTCATGAAAAAGGTAATGTGACTGGGGTTCAAAATCTTTTGTTAACAACAGCTGATAATTTATCAATCGAAAACGATGGTCAAAAAATGAGCGCGGAAATCCAGTTAGTTTTAGCTGCTTATCGTCAAGCCCCGTTACCTAAAAGTCGAGAAGAATTTGAAAATCGGGCAAATCTTTATCAATTATTAAACGAGTTTCAACGTTTTATAGACATTAAAATAACTTATTCTGAGAAATTAAAAACGTAAAAAAAACATCTTCCTGAAGGAAGATGTTTTTTTATTAAAGCCATTGGCTGCGCATAATATCCATTAAAGCCATAACATCCCTAGTTAGTTCTAAAGAGGTATTCTTTAATTCACCAGTAATTAACTTTGACATATTTATGACTTCATAATTCATAGCTAAGCTACTTTGCCCGACTTGGAAGTTTTCAACATGACCATCGAGAAAGGTAATCGTACAAAAGTCAGCTCGAGGGTAATCAGTAATCGTTAGAAAGGCTTTTTCAAAAGCCACAATCCCTTGTTTAGGCATCTTTGCTTGGAAACTTAAGGCCACAGTGGCCATTTCATTTTGGGGATTACGTAAAATAGTGACTGATTGCTCATCTACCCCAGTAGTAAAGGGAAGCATTGTCGATTGGACAAAGTTTGGCTGCTCTGACAAAAAGAAGCGAGTAAAAGCTAGGGCGTAGGTGCCAATATCTAGGATGGCCCCTCCTGCTAATTCTTGATTAAAGAAACGATTAGTTGGATCAGCTTCTTTGTAGCTACCGAATGAGGCTTGAATCATTTTTAAGGCACCAAATTCATCACTGTCAATTCTCGTTTTTAACGCCTGGTATAAAGGCATATTAAAAATCGTCATGGCTTCAGCTAAGACTAAGCCTTTTGCTTGAGCAAGGGTCTGAGCTTCGATTAGTTCTTGACTATTCATCGTAATCGCTTTTTCACATAAAACATGTTTATTATTATTTAAAGCTAATAAAATACTATCAAGGTGATGGTTATGTGGTGTTGCGATATAAATGACATCTATCTCAGGGTCTTTGACAATCTCCTTGTAACTACCATAGGCTTTGGGGATTTGATGAGCCTGGGCAAATGTTTCAGCTTTGGCTAGGGATCGTGAGGCGGCACCAATTAAATTCCCTGTTTCAGGGTCAAATGTTTCGGCAAATTGAGTGGCAATCTCACCTAAGCCAATAATTCCCCAGTTAAATTTTTTCATAATGGAACGCTCCTTTACTTGTCTCTAAAGGTATTATAACAGAAGGTTTTTTATTAGTGGAAAGTAAATCTTAAGAATTGTCATCTGAAGTGCTTTTTTTTGTGAAACAAGGTAAAATGAAATAAGAGAGGTGAGGTAAATGCATCAAGCAATGGTAAAAATAATTGTCGACCAAATTATTAGTCAATTTAAAACAGAAAGTCAATTTTGTGCAAGTTATTTAGAAATTTCCTTAAATGATTGGCAAGCTTGGAAAGATGGTACGCTGGTCCTCCAAGGCGAAGACATGCAAAAAATCAAAAGTCTGTTTTCTGATTACGAGTGGATGCTCATGCAAAAAATTATTAAACAAACAATTTTATTTCCTGAAAAAAGAAACTATGTTGTATTAGAATATAAAAGAGTCAAATCATTAGTCGCTAAAAAATGGATTCGTTCTGGTGAGGCGATGGTGGAGTTAATTAGTCAACGAGATTCCCATAATAAAGTTGGGATGGCTAGTCAACGTAAAGAAACAATCAATTTACGGGTTTTTTTAGATTACGATTTGTGGGGTTATGATGATATTCTAGAGTTTTGTTTACCAGCAGTTGTTCAACAGCAGATTGAAGACTCCCCAGTAGATTTACTAGAGTGGGTAAACGAAAACTTAACAGATACATACGTTCTAGACGATAAGAATTAAGTGGGGAGAATAATGATTAAAAAAATAATAAATGTGTTGTCTTTAGGGATCGTCTTAATAATGGTAGTGATTTTCTTTTTACCTAAAGAAAAAGCCCAACCTGAGTTGACGGCTAAAAGTCAAGAAGCTAAACCAAGTTCTAACAGTGTCCCTCAGGAAGAAGAGCTGTTAAAAGAGTTACCAAAGGTCAAGAAAAGCGATTGGCAGTTGCTGCTAGTTAATAGTCAACACCCAATCAAAGCTGAAGGGTCTAAACTTATACCTATGAAAAATAGCTATGAAATAGATGAACGAGTTTATGATGCTTATTATGCCTTTGAAGAAGCTGCCTTGAATGCCGGTTATTCGTTAACTGTTTTATCAGCCTATCGCTCAATTGCCCATCAGCAAGAAGTCTTTGATAATGGGGTGGCGGAACAGTTAGCAGCTGGTTTAAGTCAAAAAGAAGCAGAGTTAAAGACGAAAGAGTACATCACAGTACCGGGAACTAGTGAACACCATACAGGTCTGGCTGTGGATGTCGTCGATCAAGAATGGTACAACCAAGGTCGGGGCTTAGAAGATGGTTTTTATGACACCCCTGCTGGGAAATGGATTGATCAAAATGCCAGTAGTTATGGTTTTGTTATCCGTTATCCGAAGGGGAAAGAAGAAATCACTGGAATTAATTATGAGCCTTGGCATTTACGCTATGTTGGTAATGAAAGTGCGAAATTTATGGAAAAACATCAATTGGTTTTAGAAGAGTATTTGGAACTATTAGAAAAGTAGGGAAAGAATGACTAGCAAAACCACTAAAAGAAGACGACCAAAAGGAAAGCGGAAAAAACAACAGTTGCGAATTCAACGACTGTTTTTTTGGCTGATGATCACAGTTGTAATAGGAGCAGGCTATTTCTTTGCCCTCAACTTACTTACAACTAAAATTATGACACCTAGCTATGACAGTGGCCCAAGGAAAGAGGATTTTATTGATGAGATCAGTGATCACGCTCAAAAGCTTCAAAAACAATATGGCATCTTACCTAGTATCATTATTAGCCAAGCGATCTTAGAATCTGATTGGGGCCAAAGTCAATTAGGTCGAGAATACAATAATTTATATGGCATTAAAGCCTATGGTCAGGAAGAAAAAATTGGCTTACTGACAAAAGAATTTGTTGATAATAAGTGGGTTGAAATTGTCGCTGATTTTCGCGTCTATCCAAGTTGGGAAGCTTCTATGGAAGATCATGCCCAACTCTTTATTAACGGTGTTTCTTGGAATCCCCAACTTTATGAAAAAGTAGTAGCCAGTGACAATTATCTAAGTGCTGCCCAAGCGTTGCAAGAGGCTGGTTATGCCACTGATCCAACTTACGCTCAAAAAATAATCAAAGTAATTGAAACCTATCAGTTAAATAACTACGATTAATAAAGGGTTAGTTATTGAACTTTGTTTATATTATGGTATAATAACTTATTGTTATTTTATTTTTACTGAAAGCTACTTTAATAAACAAAGGAGACTTAAAGATGAAAAAAGAAATTAAAGCTCTGTTAAACATTCTTGGAATGTTGGCATTCATCACTGTATTTGGCGGGACCAGCTTAATAGCTGATGCTAGCACCTTACAAGCTTTACCGAACACTGGTGAAGAAATTGCCAAAACTGGGATTATCATTGGTGGTATTATTTTAGTCATCTTAATCATTATTGTTTTGATTAGACGAAAAAAAGAAAACGAAGAAGAAGAATAGCCTAAAAAGTCACTTAGTTACTAAGTGGCTTTTTTATTAATGAGAAAAACTTAATATTAAAGGATAAAATCGGAATAATATTAAGAATTGACTTGATAAAAAGGTGAAAATGATAGATAATTAAGAAAACTTTTTGAAAATTACAGCTTGTATATGATCATAATTGGTTGATCGTCTCTACCTAGTGCCGTAAACACTGGACTATAAGCAAAAAATAGGATTACCTAACCTTTTTTTGCTATTTTATTTAATAGTAAAAGAAGGTTTTTTTGTTTAGTAAAGCCCGTAATCAAAAGGATTGATAATACTAAGGGGGATCATTATGGAAAGTTTAAAGCAAAAAATTCAGCAAGATGGGACAGTTATCGGGGAAGAAGTATTAAAGGTTGATAATTTTTTAACGCATCAAGTCGACCCAAAATTAATGGCTGAAATTGGTCAAGAATTTGCTCGTTTATTCAAAGCAGAAGGGATTACGAAAGTCGTGACAATTGAGGCTTCGGGAATTGCACCGGCGATTTTTACTGGTTTAGTTTTAGATGTACCAGTTATTTTTGCGCGAAAAGCGAAAAGTCTGACAATGAAAGAAGAGTTATTAACGGCAGAAGTCTATTCCTTTACAAAGCAAGTAACGAGTAATGTCTCGATTTCTCAAAAATTCTTATCAGCAGATGACAATGTCTTAATCATTGATGATTTTTTAGCAAATGGGCAAGCGGCTTTAGGGTTAGTTGAATTATGTCGTCAAGCAGGTGCTAAAGTAAATGGCATTGGTATCGTGATTGAAAAATCATTCCAAGACGGTCGTGAACTGTTATTAAGTAAAGAGTTACGGGTTGAGTCACTAGCAAGAATTGTGTCATTAGCCAATAATCAAGTGACCTTCGTTCAGGAGGAAAACTAGTGGGAAAGACAAAACAAGAAAGTAACGGCAAAGCAGCCGTCTTAGGCTTACAACATTTATTAGCAATGTATGCAGGAGCAATCGCAGTACCATTATTAATCGGAACAGGTCTCGGCTTTAATTCAGAACAAATGACTTATTTAATTTCAATTGATATTTTTATGTGTGGTGTGGCAACCTTATTACAATTAACAGTCAATAAGTATTTTGGGATTGGGCTACCAGTCGTTTTAGGTTGTGCGATTCAAGCAGTCTCACCGTTAATTTTGATCGGTAGTACTAAAGGCATCGGCACGATGTACGGGTCAATTATTGTAGCAGGAATCTTTATTGTCTTAATTTCAGGGGTCTTTTCTAAAATTGAAAAGTTCTTCCCGCCATTAGTAACTGGAACAGTGATTACTGTGATTGGTTTAACGTTGATTCCTGTGGCAATTGAAAAAATTGGTGGTGGCAATAAAACGGCTGAAAATTTTGGTGATTTACAAACTGTCGGCTTAGCCTTTCTAACGATCGCCTTAATTTTAGTCATTCAAATCTGGGGCAAAGGGTTCGTACGCTCAATTTCCGTTTTAGTTGGATTAGTTGGCGGGACTTTAGCAGCCTTAGCGACAGGCATGGTAAATTTTGATGCAGTCAAAGAAGCGACTTGGCTCCATTTACCTCAACCTTTTTACTTCGGCTTGCCGAAATTTGATTTAATGTCTTCATTATTAATTATTGTGATTTCAATTGTTAGTATGGTTGAATCAACTGGTGTCTACTTTGCCTTAGGCGATATTACAAATCAAAAAGTTGGGAAAAATGAATTGAAAAAAGGTTACCGGGCAGAAGGTCTGGCGGTAATTTTAGGGGGAATCTTTAATACGTTTCCTTATACCGGCTTTTCGCAAAATGTGGGCTTAGTTCAATTGTCAGGAATTAAATCTCGTCGTCCGATTTATTTCTCAGCTTTCTTTTTAATGGCTTTAGGCTTACTACCAAAAATTGGGGCAGTTGCTCAGATCATTCCTGAACCAGTTCTTGGGGGAGGCATGTTAGTCATGTTTGGCATGGTAGCAGTTCAAGGCATGAAGATGTTAAGTAAATCAGATTTAAGTAATGAAAAGAACTTATTAATTATTGCGATTTCACTAGGCTTCGGCTTAGGGTTTAATATTGTTCCCCAAGTCTTCTCACAATTCCCTCAAGCCCTGCAAATGTTTACTGGCAATGGCATCGTGATGAGCAGTTTTACAGCAATGTTGTTAAACGGGATTTTCAACTACGACACTCTAAAAGCACCCAAGGCAATTGCTTTTAAGGAACAAACTTAATAATCCCGCCTAAAAGGAATGGCTAGAATTCTAAAATTTTACCTAAATGCTTACGAAAGCTTTGACACCGTCACTTCTCGTTGTTAAACTAAGAGAGTGATTGTCGAGAAGACCTTGACAAAGGAGTCAGAGAAAGTGAGGGGTAAGCATGTCGAATTTATTCATACCGGGCCAAACAATCGGAATTGTTGGCGGCGGCCATTTAGCGCGACTCTTAGCCTTATCAGCAAAGTCAATTGGTTTTCAAGTAGGAATCTTTGATCCTAAAGAAGGTTGTTCAGCAGCTGAAGTTGCTGATTGGCAAATTGTCTCGACTTTTGATGATGAATTGGCACTAGTTAAAATGGCCGAAAAATGTGATATTTTGACATTCGAATATTCTTTAGTAGCGATCGAAGTCATTAGAAAATTAGATGAATTAGTCACAATTGTTCAAAGTGATGAGCTTTTGGCGTGCCCTCAAGACCGCTTATTAGAACGACGTTTCTTAGAAGAGAGTAATATTAATATTGCTCCCTACGGTATTATTAGTCAAATTTCAGATATTGAAGGGTACATTGATTCAATTGGGTTTCCATGTATTTTGAAATCAGTTCACAAACGGGAAGGTCAAGAAACGCAACATTTAATGACGAAAGTTTCGGATATTCGCGGTTGTTTACCTTTAATAAAAGAAGGTAAATGTATTCTGGAAGCCTTGATCCCTTTTGAAAAAGAGATTGCAGTCATGGTTGTTGGCAATGGCAATGGCGATTATACAACCTTTCCAGTAGCAGAAACATTTTATGATGAAGACAAGCAGTTTGTGAGTGCCGTTGTCCCAGCGGATATCTCAACTGAAATCGTCGAAGAAGTCTATCGAATTGCCGATAATTTAGCAGTTACGTTAAATTTGCAAGGTGTAATGACGTTAGAGATGTTTATCACTTCATCTGGCATGATTTATGTCAATACGATTAATCCCGGTCCACACGATGCAGGCAGTTATTCGATGGAAGCGACTAATTTGTCACAATTTGATGCTCATGTTCGTGGTATTTGTGGTTGGCAACTGCCTGAGGTGAAACTACAGTCAGCAGCTGTTTTGCTGCAAGTTCAAGAATCCCAGCTCGTTGAGACAATCAGTTATATTCCTTTTAAAAAGAATTGGTATCACCATTACTATGGCAATGACAGCTTGAATCAAAAAGAAGTTGTCGGTCATATTACGGCGTTAACGACTGACATTGAGGGAGAACTTACAAGTATTAGAGAGACACAAATATGGCATGATAAATTTTAAAGAGATAAAGGAGTCAATAAAATGATTGAACGTTACACTCGCCCAGAAATGGGAGCAATTTGGACAGATCAAAACCGCTATGAAGCCTGGTTAGAAGTTGAAATCTTAGCATCGGAAGCATGGGCTAGTATGGGAGAAATCCCGGAAGCAGACGTTGCCAAAATAAGAGCGAATGCTAGCTTTGAGATTCCTCGCATTTTAGAAATCGAAGCCGAAACAAGACATGATGTGGTGGCTTTTACTCGTTCTGTATCTGAGTCACTAGGTAACGAAAGTAAATGGATTCATTATGGTTTAACGAGTACTGACGTTGTTGACACCGCTTATGGTTATTTATTAAAGCAAGCCAATGATCTATTAAGAGCTGATTTAGAACGTTTTACTAAGGTAATTGGTGAAAAAGCTAAAGCCCATAAAAAAACCGTTATGATGGGGAGAACCCATGGTGTTCATGCGGAACCAACGACCTTTGGTTTAAAACTGGCTTTATGGTACTCAGAAATGAAACGGAACATTGAACGGTTTGAGCATGCAGCCAAAGGTGTGGAAGCAGGGAAAATTAGTGGCGCAGTTGGGACCTTTGCAAACACGCCACCGACAGTTGAAGCTTTTGTTTGTGACAAGTTAGGAATTCGCGCTCAAGACATTTCGACCCAAGTCTTACCTCGAGATTTACATGCTGAGTATGTTTCAGCAATGGCAATTATCGCTACAAGTATCGAAAAATTCGCAACGGAAATTCGCGGCTTACAAAAATCGGAAACTCGTGAAGTTGAGGAATTCTTTGCTAAAGGGCAAAAAGGCTCATCAGCGATGCCTCACAAGCGCAATCCGATTGGTTCTGAAAATATGACAGGTTTAGCACGGGTCATTCGTGGTCATGTCTTAACGGCAATGGATAATATGGTTTTATGGCATGAGCGAGATATTTCTCATTCGTCAGCTGAAAGAATTATTATTCCAGATACGACGATTTTACTCGATTATATGTTGAATCGTTTTAGCAATCTAGTTGAAAACTTAACTGTTTTTCCGGAAAATATGAAACGTAATATGGAAGGCACATTTGGTTTGATTTATAGCCAACGTGTGTTATTACAATTAATTGATAACGGAATGACTCGTGAAGAAGCTTATGACTTAGTTCAGCCTAAAACTGCCTATGCTTGGGATCATCAAACACAATTTCGTCCGTTACTTGAAGCTGACGAAAAAATCATGAAAGTGTTAACCATGTCTGATTTAGACAATGCCTTTGATTATAATTGGCACATGAAACATGTGGATGATTTGTTTGTACGTGTTGGTTTAGCTTAAATAAACTAAGAAAGCATCTTTGCGAAGATGCTTTTTTATTTCATCAATTTTAGATAATTAGGAGAAAAGTGACAAATATGAGAAAAAAAAGAGTTGAGGAACGGGTTTATGACTATTTAAAAAGTCAAATTGACAGTGGGGTAATTGGCGAAAACACTAAAATTATTGAAGCCGACGTCGCAGAAGCATTAAGTATTAGTCGTTCACCAGTTCGGGGAGCTTTAAAATTGCTAGCAGATGAAGGGTATTTAAAATTAGCTCCTTACAAAGGCGCAGTAGTTGAAAGTCGCCAAATGACGAAAACCACTTATGTTGAACAATTACATGTCTTTGAATTATTGCTGATTCAGTATTTATTTCAAGTTGAGAGTAAAGGCTTAGAGCTTGATTACCTGAAGTTGGCGTACGCTTTGGCGGACTTGGAAAAAGCCTTGAAAAGTAAAAAAGGGAGCAAAGCTAAAGAGCTACAACTTATTTTTTTCAAGGAATTACTAGTTGCTCAAAAGAATGATTATTATAAAAGTTTATTAGTGACTATTTTAAAAGCCCTACTCAAAGCTGATTTTCCAGAGTTAATAGAAATGCGAGAAAACAGTAATTTGTTTTACTATCATATGAAGCAAATGGTCAAGTATTTACAAGAGCAAAAATTTCCCCAAGGCCGCCGGGAAATTCGGATTTTAGTCAATAGTTTAACGTTAGCGGTGATTGATCAACAAGAGCTTGGGGCAACAAAAAAATATGAAATGTAATTGGTTTCATAGTATAATGAAAGGGTCGTATAATAAGGAGGGAATTTCCAGTGAATTATCTTAATTTAGGTGGTAATGAACAGTTAAAAGTATCGCAAGTAGCATTAGGTTGTATGCGGATGAATGCCTTATCAGATCGTGAAGTCACATCATTAATTGAAACAACAGTCAGTGAAGGGATAAACTTCTTTGACCATGCGGATATTTATGGTGGTGGTGAGTGTGAAGCAATCTTTGGTCGTGGCTTAAAAGCTAGTAATGTTAAGCGGGAAGAGATTTTTATTCAAAGTAAGTGTGGCATTCGTCAAGGCTTCTTTGATTTTTCGAAAGAGCACATTATCAACTCTGTGGATGGTATTTTACAACGTTTAGATGTTGATTACTTAGATGTCTTAGCCTTACACCGTCCAGATACCTTAGTTGAGCCAGAGGAAGTCGCAGCTGCCTTTGACCAGTTAGAAAGCCAAGGCAAAGTTCGTCATTTTGGTGTTAGTAATCAAAAACCGATGCAAATTGAACTATTGGAGAAAAGTCTTAAGCAGCCTTTATTAGTCAATCAATTACAGTTTGGGATTATGGCTACTGGGATGGTCGATCAGGGCATTCATGTCAATATGCGTGATGAAGCAAGTGTTGACCATGACGGCAGTGTCTTGGATTATTCCCGTTTGCATGATATGACGATTCAAGCATGGTCGCCTTACCAATTTGGCTTTTTCGAAGGGGTCTTTTTAGATAATGACCGTTTCCCTGAATTAAATCAAGTCATTGATAAATTAGCTAATAAGTATGGCGTAACTAATACTGGGATCGCAACCGCTTGGATTAGTCGTCATCCAGCTAAAATCCAAACAATTTTAGGAACAATGAAAGAAAGTCGCATTCGTGAAGTGGCAGCAAGCACGAAGATAACTTTAACGAGAGAAGAATGGTACGAGATTTACCGCAGTGCCGGCAACATTTTACCATAATAAGTAGTCAAAGACTGGGATGATTTTATGCCAGTCTTTCTTACTATCAAGGAAGCTTGCGATTGACATGAAATGGGTTCCACCAGTTATAGTTAAACTAAAAGGTGGAGAAAGCCCATGTTAGGATTGATTGAAATTACCGCCGAAGAGACGGCCAGTCATTATGTCAAAGCTGTGATTAATCATAAGTGGTTAATCATTCATCAAGGAATTTTGCAAAGTGAAGGCTTCTTTCAAGCGTTGTACTTGCCTGAACTTATGAATGTGACTAAAGGATTAGAAACAATCAGCTTTACATATGACAATGCGACTTATCGCATTAAAAAACAAGAAACAGCCCTTTTTAACTGGTGTCAAAGGGTCTTATAAGTAGTAGAAAGGGGTGACGAGGATGTCAACCATTCATGATATTGCCAAAATAACCGGTTATTCAGTGTCGACGATTTCTCGGGTCTTAAATAATCATCCCTATGTTTCTGATGAAAAAAGGGCTCGGGTCAAAGCAGTCATCAAAGACTTAGACTATATTCCAAATAGTAACGCCCGTAGTTTAAGTTATGGTAAGTCATTACAAATTGGGATCTTATTGCCTTTAATTAATAATTCGTGGTTTGATGAAATGACGAGTGGTGTCATTGAAGAGGCTAGCAAAAAAGGCTATACAGTGACAATCCTGCCAACGAACTACGAAGCGGAATTAGAAGATAAATACTTAACAGGGGCTTTGGCGAAAGCTTATGACGGCTTAATTATTTTGTCACGAAAAAGTTCTTTAGAAAAAATCGCCGAGTATGCTGAAAAAGTCGCGATTGTTTGTTGCGAAGAAATCGGTGATTACCCAATTTCCGCTGTTTATATGGAACGTCAGCAACTTTATCAGAAGATTTTCTTAGAATTGAAAGAGGCCAATCAGCTACCAATCGGCATTACCTTAAGCCGAGATGAGCTAGCTAGTCCAAGTATGAAACAGACATTAGAAGCTTTCACGGTAGTTTTTGGTGACTTAGAGCAAGCAGTTATTTATCGTGAGTGCCGGAGCTTTGAAGAGGGCCTGGAAGCTGGCCAATTTTTTAAAAATCACGAGGCACAGCCAAAAGCAATTTTCACTAATGGTGATGAAGTAGCAGCTGGTATCGTGACATCCTATGATTCCAGTGAAAGACCAATCATTATTGGGCAAGGGAATCAATTATTAAGTCAAGTCTTGAATTTTTCTTCAGTGGCTCACCCCTTAAAAGAAATTGGGCGCGCGGCTTTTAAAGAACTTTTTACAGAAGGCCATCATCAGATTGAGCTGACCAGTCAGTTGATTAAACGTGAGGCCCTTAATTAAATGACTTAATAAAAAAAGAATTTAGCCAATTAAGGTCTAAATTCTTTTTTTGTTAAGTCGATTAACTGTGACGTGTTAGTCTCAATTTGCTGGTAGAGACATTGGCTGAGCTGCTTGCGGGAAATTGGCAAGACAGCTTTAAAAGCTTTACTAACAAGGGGCAAGCAACTAGCTATGTAAATCAAGGGACCTAAAACTAAGGTGCTAGGTTTTTGCCAACTAGTGACTAGTCCAGGTCGAATGATCACGACTGGATTAGTTAGCTCAGTCAGCTCGTTTTCAGCTTTGCGCTTGCTAAGGAGATAACTTTGAGGAATTCCTGGACCAGCGGCACTGGCGGAAAGAAATAGATAAGGGATTTCTGGCTGTATTTTAACTTCTTGACTAATTAACCGGTTAGCTAGAACAATCATCCGTTCATAAGTCAGTCCCTGGGCCGGCGTTTCTTTAATAATGCCAATTAAATTAATAACTGCCTGAGCATTTTGTAAATAAGGGTGCCAAGTTGTTTCAGTCAAAACATCAACAGCGACCCAAGTCATCAAAGGTGAGTCCCTCAGGGGGAAGTTATTTCGAGGTCGACCGTGTTTGGATAAACTAATAACGGGCTGACCGTTACTTAATGCCAGTTGAATAATCCCTTGACCAACAAAGCCGCTACCACCAAAGATGATAAGAGGTTTTTTCATAGAGGACTCCTTCCAAAAGTTAGTTGTCAATCAATCATACCATGAAACTGTCGACCCAGAATAGTTTAAGGAAGTTAGTGTTTTACAAATATGGCGTAATATGTTAAAGTGATAGAATTATCAAGAAGGGCTCAAGAAACCGTTTTAGACTAATTATTAGTCGAAAAAACCATTAATCTTGGTGTGACCTTCTTTAAAATAGTCTGTTAAACAGAGGCGTCGGTAAGAACGTGGACTCTGTTTTTTTCTGATAAAAACTGAAAGTTGGAATTAATGTGAGTATCTTAACAATAGAAGATTTAAATTATGCTTTACCAGATAAAGTCTTGTATCAAGAAGGCAATTTAGCCCTGAATCGTGGGGAACACATGGGCTTAGTTGGTAAAAATGGTGCAGGGAAGAGTACTTTAATTAAAATCTTAATCAATGAAACTTTACCCGATTCAGGTAAAATCACTTGGCAAAATAATTGTCGTATCGGCTACTTAGAACAGTACTTAGCTATTGAAGAAGGGCAAAGCATTCGTGATTTTTTGCATACGTCTTTTAGTCAATTATATAAATTAGAAGAAGAGATTCAAAATCTTTACGCTGAGTATGGTGAGAGCCTGGAAGACAGTCTCTTAGAAAAAGCTGGCAAGAAACAAGAACTGCTGGAACAACAAGGCTTTTACACGATTGAACAGACCATTGAAAAGATGTCTTATGGTTTAGGAATTGTCGCCATTGGTTTGGACAAAAAATTAAGTGAATTAAGTGGCGGTCAACGTTCGAAAGTTTTTCTAGCTAAGCTCTTACTAGAAGAACCAGACGTCTTACTACTAGATGAACCAACGAACTATTTAGATGATACACATGTCCAGTGGTTAGCGGAATTTCTGAATGAATTTCCCGGTAGCTACTTAGTCATCTCCCATGACTATCATTTTTTAGATCAAATTACTAATTGCATTTGTGACATTGAATTTGGCCGGTTACAAAAATACCCTGGCAACTTAAATAAAGCCTTAAAGCTCAAAGAAATTGCCAACGAAAATTACGTTAAAGACTACCATGCTCAACAAGAAAAAATTGACAAACTAGAAAAATATATCCGTAAATACAAGGCCGGTTCTCGTTCGACGATTGCTAAAAGTCGAGAAAAGCAGTTGAATAAAATTGATCGGATATCCGCCCCTGAAAAAACGTATCAGTCGGCATTTGAGTTCCCAGCCAGTCCAATTTTAGCTAACTATCTGATTGAAACGAAAGATTTAAAGATTGGTTATCAGGCGCCCTTACTACCGGCGATTAATTTAATTGTCCAAAGAGATGAAAAAGTTGCCATTAATGGCTTTAACGGAATTGGTAAATCAACGTTGTTAAAAACCTTAATCGGCCAAATCAAACCTCTAGGTGGCAAGGCTATTTTACCAGAAGGGGTAGCTATTAATTATTTTTCACAAGACTTAACGTGGCACAATCCGAGTTTAACACCTTTTGATTACGTGCGAGAGGCTTATCCGGAATTAAACGATAAAGAAATTCGTACCCATTTGGCTCGCAGTGGTATTCATGATGACAATGTCAAAAAAGCCATGAAGTTTTTAAGTGGTGGCGAACAAACAAAAGTAAAATTATGTATTATGACGATGATTAAAAGCAATCTCTTGATCTTAGATGAGCCGACGAACCATTTAGACACTGATACGAAACGATCCCTTAAACAGGCGATAGCAGCTTATGAGGGGACGATCTTAATCGTTTCTCACGAACAAGATTTTTACGACCAACTAGTTGATCGGGTCGTTAATATTGAAGAGTTACAAATCTGATGCTAGCCTTTTGAAAATATGATAAACTCATAGTAATTAAAAGAATAGAAAAGTTGAGGTTAGTTTAAGTGAAAGCAAAGATGCGGCGGAAAAAATTTCCTAAATTATCGACTGTCCAAATCATTACGTTAAGTTTTTTAGGAGTGATTGTGATAGGGACCATTTTATTGGCTTTACCGATTTCAAGTGTGTCAGGTAAAACTAAGTTACTTGATGCGGCTTTTGTAGCAACCTCTTCCGTGTGTGTAACTGGCTTAACAACAGTTAACACGGCTGCTCATTGGAGTCTTTTTGGGCGAGTAGTCATTTTGTCATTGATTCAAATTGGTGGTCTAAGTTTCATGTTAATGTCTTTAATTTTTACGATGGTGATTGGTAAAAAAATTAATTTTGGGACACGCTTAGTTTTAAAAGATGCTTTGAATTTAGAAGGGACGAGTGGGGTTTTAAACGTTGCTTTGTACGTAGTTAAATTTACGTTTATCGTTGAAACGATTGGTAGCTTGTTACTTTTAATTTCTTTTGGTCCTAAGTACGGCTTTTGGCAAGGCCTAGGCTACAGTGTGTTTCACGCTGTTTCAGCTTTTTGTAATGCTGGTTTTGACTTATTTGGGGACAGTTTAGAAAGTCTCCGCAGCAATAGTTTTGTCTTAATTGTTTTAGGTAGTCTTGTGATTGCTGGTGGCTTTGGTTTCATTATTTGGAAAGAACTATTGCTCTGGTTTAAAAAGAAACGCATGTCGACTCACACGAGTTTAACTTTAACGGTGATGGGAATTCTCTTAGTTACTTCCTTCGCTTTATTTTTAATATTTGAGAAAAACTTAAGTCATTATGCAGGAGAATTAACAGTTTGGCAAAGAGTAGTCAACACCTTTTTCCTAGGAGTAACACCACGAACAGCTGGCTTTAATAACTTGCCTTACAGCGAGTTAACGGATGCAAGTTTGATTTTAACGATGATCTTGATGTTTATTGGGGGAAACTCTGGCTCAACAGCAGGTGGGTTAAAAACCTCGACTTTAGGAGTCCTCGTCTTACATGCTTGGGCGAGTATTCATGGCCGAGAAGTCACAGTTTACCGTGAAAGAACGATTAGTCAAAAAGTCATTATGCGTGCCTTTGCCTTATTCTTCATGTCAATCTTCATTGCTATTTTAGCGATTACAGTCTTGACTGTCACTGAAACAATTCCTGAAAGTTTTGGGATTGAATACATTGTGTTTGAAGTCTTTTCAGCCTTTGGAACAGTTGGGGTAACGATGGGCTTAACGCCAGATTTAACAAGTATTGGTAAAGGGATTATTATGTTGTTGATGTTTATCGGTCGAGTAGGAGTCTATACTTTCCTCTTATCAATTTCCAAAAAGCAACGAATAAATGATACCCGTATCCGTTATCCAGAAGAACATATTATGGTGGGATAATTTAAAAGCTAGCAACCTCATTGTCAGAGGTTACTAGCTTTTTTAGGCTGTAACAAAATAGAAACATATGAACTTTCCAGTTAGAATAAAGTTGCTTAGACCAATTTAGGGCGGAAGATACATATGTTTGATTATGATATAATTTAAAAGACTCAAATATCACACTTTAAGGCGATACTAAATAAACTGTTTATTAAGATATGCGTATTTATTTTTTTAGTATTTGAACTATTAAAAAGAAAAGATACTATTTGCTAGATAAATATTTTATCATTTGGAGGAAACAAGATGCCCGAGAAAAAAATTTCACTTAAAATCCCCTCAGAACTAGTCGACACCTTACAATTAGAGATAGGTAAAGAAGTCCCAATAAACATTGACGGCGACCGCGTCTATTTTAAAACCAAACAGCAAAAACAAGCGATATCCTTACGAACCTTTCTTATTCCATCTGTAATTTCCAGTTTGATGTTTATCTTCTTTTTTTCCGTTAAGAGCATCAACCAAATTCCATTAACTGGCAGAGTATCGATTGCCAGCTTAGTCATCATTATTGGCCTTTTTAGCGGCATGATCAGCTTTTTACTGATTTTCATTAAAGCTAAAAAAGAAAAAGTTATCACTCAATCGAAAGATATTTATTGGCGGAACTTGCCAGCCGTTATGTTATCTATTTCAATTGCACTCTTTTTATTTTTACTCACATTCTTTAAAATTATTGGTCTAGTATTTAAAGGAGCCTCTTTCGATCTCTATACTGCGACATTGCTCTTTCTGATTTTCGTTAGCATCATTAATTACATTATGATATATAGTGCACTGACAGTGACACCATCATTATAATAAATGTCTTGATTCTCGTATTCGTATGTGGGGTTGGCCTAGCAATGGTGACAAATCGGGATTACCTTTGGTGGCAACATAATTTTAGTTTCCTAGGAACTAGTGAAGCGAGGCAGCGGTGGGAGTTTAACTTAACCTTGATTCTTTCAGCGATACTAATGATTGCTTTAATTGATTATCTATTTGTTTACTTAAATCAATCTCTCAACGCCAAAAAAAGATTGCTGACACTAAAAATTTTATTAATCTTAACTGCAATTAATTTAGGCGGTGTTGGGGCTTTTCCATACAGCGCCAACAGCCTCTCAGGTAACCTTCACAATATTGTTGCGGCTAATCTCGTTTATTTGATTGTTCTGTTGATTATCTCAATTCGCTGGTTACTCCCACAAATCAGTAAGCAGTTTTTGACTACTTCCTATCTACTTGGTGGTCTACTCGTCTTATCATGTGTGTTATTCTTAGGTGTTCATTACTTATCATTGACTGCTTTTGAGTTAATCGCTTTCATAATTGCTTTTAGTTGGATTTTACTCTTACTACAAGCCTTGCAACAGCTCACCCACCAGGGACAAAATTTAACTATCACTGTGATAGAACTCGCCAATGATACTAATTAATACAGTCAAAAAGCCCTCTTAGATCAGAGGGCTTTTCATATATGGCTTCAGTTAATTAGTTAAAAGTACTAACTTTCGCTCGTTTCTTTTGAAGCCTCTGATTTATCTGTCAATAAGGCAATCAAAGCAGCTTGTTGTTCTACGACTTCCACTAACCGTTCATTTAGCTCAATTTGGCGGCTCGTTTTAGTTCTAATCATTCTCTCTCGCAGTTGTTGATAAACGTTCAAGTGTGCCACTCCTTCAATTAAGTGTCCCACTAAAATTATCACAATGGCCATAACACTACAACCAACTAGCCAAGTTTTTAAGACAAGTAACGTCTGCCAACTGCTATCTAACAATTTAGGTATCCCTGCTATTGCTGAAGTTTTATTCACAAACTCTTTCAGTTGTTCCACTAACCCGAGAGCATTAGGAATAAAACTGTCTAAATTTAAATTGGATTTAAGAACGATCTCTTGAAGAGTATACTGAATTTCTTTAACTTCCTCTACACTCAAACTTGAAAGTCGGGAGTTGATGACCTCATAGGTCTGATAACTCGTTAGGGTCATTTTTGTTAGAATAACCATCAATGATCCGACGAGAAACAAATAACCAACAGTCACAATCTTTTCACTTAACCGCCAACTTTGTTTCTTCTTTAAGCTCCATAATAAATAAAAAATGATGCTTAACCCTGTAACGACTAAAACTAATTCAATAACAACTAGAATAATCATGTCAGTGGCCATTAACTGTAAATTGATAGTCAAATTGTCAACCCAATTATCTGATGAAAAAAAGCGAAGAATGCTTCCAATCTTTAAGCGAAAATACTTTTGAATAATGCTCTCAAAAAAACTCACTTGATTGATAACCATGATGCCTAACATCAATAAATACCCCAAACTACTTAGATGAACCGCCATCCTTAAATGTTTGTTCTTCTTAATTTGTTCAACTGTCATCCATTCTCCTACTTTCCTTTTAACCGTTGGCCAAAGCTATTTGAACACTGTTTATACCTATAATAATAACTACTTTAGTGTACCTTTAAGGACTCATTTTTACAAAATTTAACACACATTTCCTCAAAAAAGAAGCAACTTTTTCTGTACCATTGCTACCACGTTTCTACTTGTGTTTTATTTCTGACAGTCAATTCTGTCATGATTTCTCTAGTTGTTTTTCTTTCCAACGTCATTCGTATATGCAGCTTCTTTAACTTCTAAAGGGTATGAAATTTGTTTGACCATAAAAAAACACCTCCGTTTTCTTCATTTTACAGGAATTCAACGGGGGTGTTTTTATATTTCTTTCAACCTATGGGAGCAGTCTCCACTTTCATAGGGTTGTGTGACACTTTTTTAGTTATTCAATAATAAAGTCATTAATAAGAGCAAAAGGAATAACCAGTCGTTTGTTTAATTCTGCCACACGTTCAACGTCAATTGCTGAAGAGTCATTCACTTCAACTAAGGCTGACTGATCGTAAAGTTTTTCAACTTTACCTGAAAAGTGTTCTTCTAACAAAGGGCTGTTGCATTGATACGTGTTACCAATCACGATTAAATCCGCTTCCAATAGATGCCACCTACAATCTTTTCATACATAAGAAACGGAAAAAAATCTTATGTATAATTAATATAGTATCATTCTACGATAGTTAGAGAGTAATTTCAATGATTTTTTTCATTTATCTACCTTTAATTAGAACGAGAGAGCAAGCTAATGCCTAAAGACGAACAATTAACTGAGGAATTATCAATATTTAAAATAAATCAGCGATATAACTTGCAAAGTTCGGTGATTTAAGGTAAATTAACTTAGGAAGCAAACGAAAATATTGTCAGATATTGTTAATGTTCGTGTTTTCTTTCTAAAAAATGAGTAAAACTCAACAGGAGGTTATCAAAATGAAAATTTTCGATTATGAAGATATTCAATTGATTCCAAACAAATGTATAGTAGAAAGTCGTTCAGAATGTGATACTAGCGTAGTGTTAGGGAAACATGAGTTTAAAATGCCAGTAGTGCCAGCTAATATGCAAACGATTATGGATGAAACAATTGCAGAATGGTTAGCTGAAAATGGTTATTTTTACATTATGCACCGTTTTGAAGAAGACCAACGGATGCCTTTTATTAAAAAAATGGCGGAAAAAAACTTAATTTCTTCAATAAGCGTGGGCGTTAAAGCTTACGAATATGATTTTGTTAAAACTTTAGCAACTGAAAACTTAGTGCCAGACTATGTGACGATTGATATCGCTCACGGTCATTCAAATGCAGTGATTAAAATGATTCAACATATTAAAGAGCAGTTACCGGAAACTTTCGTGATTGCTGGCAATGTCGGCACACCAGAAGCCGTTAGAGAGTTAGAAAATGCTGGTGCAGATGCGACGAAGGTCGGCATCGGTCCCGGAAAAGTCTGTATTACTAAAATAAAAACTGGCTTTGGCACAGGCGGTTGGCAATTAGCTGCCTTACGTCGTTGTAGTAAAGCCGCGCGCAAGCCTTTAATTGCTGACGGTGGCATTCGAACCCACGGTGACATTGCTAAGTCTGTCCGTTTTGGCGCTTCAATGGTGATGATTGGTTCCTTATTTGCTGGTCATGAAGAATCACCTGGTGAAACAATTATCGAAGATGGTGTCAAGTATAAAGAATACTTTGGTAGTGCCTCAGAATACCAAAAAGGTGAGAAGAAAAATGTTGAAGGTAAAAAAATCTTACTCCCTTACAAAGGACCTTTAGCAGATACTTTAAATGAAATGCAACAAGATTTACAATCAGCCATTTCTTATGCTGGTGGGAATGATTTAGAAGCCATTCGTAAAGTCGATTATGTGATTGTTAAAAATTCGATTTTTAATGGTGATTCAATTTAATTGTTAATAAAAACGCCCAATTAGAGAAATCCTCTAGTTGGACGTTTTTATTTAAAATCAATTTAAGTTTAAGAGTAAAGAGCGTCGTGATTAAACTTTATGTAATCGAAAGTGAGACTTTTGATGACGCGACTGACTTTAATTAAGAGAGGTGTGGCGAGGAGGGCGGCTAAACATAGTAGCACCCCTAGTAAAAAGTTAAAGATGCCAAAGGTTTGGACACCGATAATGTGGGCGCCAATAATTAAGAAAGGTGAGACTAGGAAACTAAAAGCAGTGACCCAAGCTGAGAATAGTAAGGCGTAAACTGTTACAAATAAAGCAATTCCGATCGTAATATTAAAAAAGGTTAAACCAATTAGAGCAAAGACATTTATTTTTTTCATTTATTTCTCCTCCATGACTGTTATAACTTAATTTAAGTTTAACTTATCCAGGGATTAAAGAACATCGATCTTTATACGTAACAATTAATCAGCCTAAAGTCTCAGTTAAAACTACTTGACCTGTCGTAGTAATAACGCTAAGATTTAATTACTACGGCAGACGTAGTATATCAGGCGTAGTAAAAAAGGAAGTGAGTAGATGATTAGTAGTGATGTGATTCGTGGCTACAATGATCCAATGATATTATCGATTTTAATCAAAAATGATTCTTATGGCTATGAGATTTCCAAACAAATTAAAGAAATTTCAGAAGAGAAATACATCATTAAAGAGACAACTCTTTACTCAGCATTTACCCGTTTACAAAAAAAGGGCTTTATCGAATCTTATCCTGGTCAAGAAACCTTTGGTAAAAAGCGCACTTATTACCGAATCTTACCAGCTGGGTTGGATTATTATCTTGAAAAACGAGCCGAGTGGGAGATTACTAAAGATGTAGTTAATCAATTTATTGGAGGAGAAATAGATGAAAACAATTAGCGATTACTTAGATACAATGTTTTTAAATTTACCACATACAAGTGAAGTCAAACAATTAAAAATAGATTTGTTGGCTAATATGGAAGATAAGTACCGGGAGTTAAAAGACTCAGGGCGAACTGAAAATGAAGCGATTGGCACGGTGATTGCTGAGTTTGGAAATATCGAAGAAATTTTAGAAGAATTGAACATTCCATTAACAGAGGCTGAAGAAGTAATCGATAGTCAAGACTTACCGGTGATTCATTTATCAGAAGCCTTAACGTATATTGAAGATAAGAAAAAAATTGGTTTAGGTGTAGGAGCAGGCGTTTTAGTCGCGGCGATTGCCGTTGGGTTGTTTATTTATCTGAGCCTAGGTGTTCAGGGAAGATATGTTGATTTTTCACCTCTAGGCTTTATCCCTTTAATCTTGTTCGGAGGAATTGCCGTCGGCTTGTTTATCGTCTTTGGCATGAAAAACGCCCATTACGAATTTTTGCAAAAAGGCTTTGTCATGACTGAAAGTACCCGTCAAACAATTGAGGCTGAAAAAAAAGCTTATGAACGCTCCCATATTGTCAGCATTGTAATGGGGATTGGCATTTGTTTAATCTCACTCTTGCCTTTATTATTTAACTTGAATTATAATGGTCACCGCCCTCAAGTTCCTTATGGCAGTATCGCGTTACTACTGATAATTGCAGCTGTAGGTGTCTTACTATTTATTTATTCAGGCAATATTTATTTAGCTTATAACATTTTATTAGACTTTGGTGAAAAGCGTCAACCTAGCCCGCTTGAGCAAAAAGTCAAAAAACAAGAAGCGGCCTTTGAAGCAATTTACTGGCCAATTGTCGTTGTGATTTTCTTCCTTTGGAGTTTTGCTGGGCACAGAGATCGCTGGAGTTATACGTGGGTTATCTTCCCACTAGCAGGTGCTCTCCAAGAGGCCGTCAAACAATACTTAAAATCTAAGACGTATAAATAAAAAAAGTTTCGCTTCTTTAGTTATTAAAAGAAGCGAAACTTTTTTATTTAAAATTAAGAGTTGTTCGTTGATAAAAGGTATCAACTATTTTTTTCACTGGATAATATAACAGGGTCACGATAATAATCGTTGAAATAACGTTAATGACTGACGTTGGAATGGTGGTTGCTGAAGCGATAATCGCTGGTTTTAAGTCAGCGCCTAAGATTAGCATTTTGACAATGCCTTTTAAAAAGGTCATGGCAAGTTTTGCTAAGCCAGCAGCTATTGCCACAGCAGTCACTTTGTAAAGAGGTCGGTCTTGTCTTCCTAGAGCGATGAAGACTAAAGTTGCCACCCCTCCAACAATAAAACTTTCAAAAATAAAATAAGGGGCTTCAGCAGCATAGCCATTTAGGACGTCAAAGATGGCAAAGCCCATCCCGCCGGCTAAAGCGCCTTTACGGTAGCCTAATAATAAAACGGCTAATAGTAAGACGGAATTACCTAAGTGAATAAAGGGTGCACCAACAGCGGCGGGCATGGGGATGCGAATCATCGTACCGACAAAGGTTAAAGTAGCAAAGAGTGCAGTTAAAACGATGTCAGCTGTTGTAATTCTTTTTTTAGTTGTCATAGTAAGTTCCTCCAGAACAGCAATAATTAGTCTTTTTTCATAAATAAAGGGTTAGCTTGGCCATAAGCGCCGTGCCAAACGTGGCCTAAGAATGGGTTGATTTCAAGGCCATTTTGAATAGCTGCTGCCACAAAATCTTTTGCTAGAATGACAGCCTCTTTAACAGTTAAGCCCTGACCTAAGCCAGCAGTAATTGCCGCAGCAAAGGTGCAGCCGGCACCGTGATTATATTCGGTGTCGTATTTTTTATTTTCTAATAAAGTAAAGTCAACGCCGTCGTAAAAAACATCAATGGCTAAGTCGCCAGGTAGTCGTTTGCCACCTTTTACGATGACATTTTTCGGTCCTAAGGCGTGAATTTTAACTGCGGCGGCTTGCATATCTGCCACCGATTTTAATTCCCCAAGGCCTGATAAAATCCCTGCTTCAATTAAGTTAGGCGTTGTAATTGTTGCTACTGGTAATAGGAACTCAACCATTGTCGCCACATTTTCAGGTTGTAATAATTCAGTCGTTCCTTTACAAGCCATAACAGGGTCAACTACGACATTTTGTTGGTTAAACTCATCGATGAACTGACGGGCTAACTTGATCGTAGCAATCTCACCGAGCATACCGGTTTTTAGGGCTTGGATAGGTGCCCCAGCAAAAATTGTTGTTAGTTGTTTTGCGACTAAATCCGCATCTAGGGAAGTCACAGTATGAGACCAACCAGCTGTTGGATCCATTGTCACAAAACTCGTAATGGCTGAGAAGCCAAAAGTTCCAAATTCTTGAAATGTTTTTAAATCTGCTTGAATACCTGCGCCACCACTTGAGTCGGAGCCGGCAATTGTCATTATTTTAGGAATCATTATTTACCTCCAATTACTTGATAGCTTTATCATAACTGAGGAAGTCTTTGACAAAAACAGCCAATTGGGTTATTTTTAACTCATCCAATTAATTGAAGGAGGAATAGCCGTGTGGGAATTAACAAGGTTACCTAAACAACCAATTTATCAAAGCATCGTCCAATTGATCTTAGAACACATTAAAACTGGTCGTTTATTACCAGGGGAGAAACTCCCACCTGAACGAGAGCTTGCGACGTTGTTCGGAGTTAATCGCTCGACTGTTGTTCATGGGTTAGATGAACTTGAAGCCATGGGAGTGATTATTCGCAAACAAGGGAGTGGCACATTAGTTAATGAGGGCAAGTGGGGCGTTTATACTGGGAGTCGGACTAATTGGCGGACTTACTTAGCCCAAGGATCTTTAAAAGAAAGTCATCCTTACTTAGCCAAACTGCAAGGGTTAGTTACAGCCGATGATCCAGAGCTGATTGACGGGTTTACAGGTGAACTGCCATTAGACTTGATTCCAAGTATTGACTTACCTAATATTTCTTGGAAAGAGTTTATCAATGAAGAAAAACGGCAAGATCTACGTGGCTATCAACCGCTACGTCAAGGAGTTATCAAACAGTTAGCCCAGGAGAATCACTTAATGATTAATGATGACGAGTTACTGATTACTTCTGGGGCACAGCAAGCCTTGTTTCTAATTATTCATGTCTTACTAAAAAATGGTGACGGGGTGGCGATTGAAGACCCGTCATCCTTCTATGGGTTATCACTTTTCCAAGGAGCGGGGATTCGTCTCTTTGGGGTGCCTTTAGATTCTGAGGGGATGAAACTGACAGAGTTAGAAGAGTTAATTATTCGCCGAAAAATAAAATTAGTCTTAGTCAATCCCAACTTACAAAATCCGACAGGGAAAACGATGAGTGAAAGTAGGCGCCAAAATTTAGTCGCTCTCTGTGGAAGTTATCACATTCCGATTGTGGAAGATGATGTTTTCGGTCAATTGTTCTTTGATAAAAAAAGGCCAGTTAGTTCATTAAAAGAACTCGATCCTAATAATGTGATTTACATTGGTTCTTTGTCAAAAATATTAGGGGGAACAACGAAAATTGGCTGGTTAAGTGCACCTAATCGGGTTGTCTTACAGTTAGCCGAAGCTCATCAAGGAATTGATGCTAGTCTGAGTGTCTTCCCTCAAGTTTTAGCCTCTTACGCGTTACAAGATCAGACTTACGAAAGTAAACTAGTCGCTTTACGCCAGTCTTTATGTCAACGGCGAGATCGATTAGTCGCCTTATTAGAGGCAGAATTAGGGGATAAACTTACTTTTGAAATACCTTTAGGGGGATATTTTTTATGGGTGACAGTTATTAGTAAAGAATTAAAGCAGACGGATTATGACTTGCTCCTAAAAAATAAAATTTTAATTAGTCCTAGCTTCTTATTTGGTGGCGATTATCAATCGATGAGGATCAATTTTGCCCGGTTAACCGAGGACCAAAGTAGTCACTTAGTCTCAGTTTTAAAGCAAATGTTGGCGTGATTTCATAAAATATGTCATAGTTAAAGTAGTAAAAGTCAGAAAAGGGAGATAGCCAATGACGGAAATAATTGATTTAATGTTAGAACATCGTAGTTATCGTGATTTTGAAGCAGGTCATGAGTTAAGTCCTGAAGAACTTGCTAGTATACTAGCAGCGGCACAACAAGCCCCAAGTTGGATGAATGGTCAGTTTTACAGTATGATTGTTCTGAAAGATCGAGAAATTAGGGAACAGTTAGTTGCTTTAAATCCAGGAAATCCTCATATTTTAAACTCTTCAGTCTTTATTTTATTTATAGCTGATTTTAATCGGACGTATCACGTTAGCCAAAAGTATCACGTCCCTTACCAAATAACTAATAATCATGATGCCTTAATTACTGCCACGACAGATGGGGCCTTAGCTTTTGAAAATGCCTTAGTGGCAGCGGAAAGTCTTGGTTATGGCTGCTGTCCAATTGGTAGTATTCGAAAGCAATCACTAGCAATTATTGACTTACTTAATTTACCGGCCTATACGTTGCCCTTATTTGGTTTAGCCATTGGCAAACCAACTGTGGCAATGAAGGTTAAGCCTCGTTTACCAAAGGGGGCAGTCATTCACTACGATGGCTATCAAAGTTATGACTATGCTTTAATCGAAAGCTATGATCAAGTCATGGCAAAATTCGGTGAGAAGCGGGAAACTAAAGCTTGGAGTCAGAAATTTGCCGATTACTTTGCGAATGCCAAGCTAAGTGATTATGATGAAGTCTTACGACAACAAAAGTTTATTGATTAATTAAAAACAACTATTTGAATCAATCAAATAGTTGTTTTTAATTTTTAAGTGTAAGCGTTTGCTTTAATAGTAGAAATATGGTATAAATTAATTATAAGGAGTCAGAGAAATTCCCTTAAAGAACAGCCAAGTAAATAAAGACTGTTTGTCAGAGAGCATTACTAAAATAAAATAACTCTCTAAAGGAACCATTTGATTTCAAAAGAAAAGGAAGTGGGAATTTGAGTAACTCCTTATTAAGAAAATATGATCTGACAGGCATAGCATAGTACCGATCGTGCAGACGTAAGAGACTCGATCAATAACGTATAAACGCTAACTTGCTCCTGTTAGATCTATTTTTATGGAAAAAATTAAGCGTGGAAGGTAGGACTCGAACCTACACCTCGTAGTTAAGCTGTGTGCTAACTACTTTATGGGGAAAACCACCTTGGTTCATCCACGAATTATGACTTACTAAAGCTATCATACAAGTTATTGTTTAAAAATAGGTAAATAATCTAGGACTAATCTGTGACTAATTGTGACTTATTTAAATGTCAAAGCAAAGAAATTTTTTTAAAAAAATAAAAAAAGTCAAGGAATATCTGTCCTGATAACTCCCCAAAAAATATATTTATACATTTAGAAATGGTGAAATAACAAGATAAATCAGTAAGTTTAAGGAATGGGAAGTGTGCTTGTCATTTTTTATAACAGGAAAGATTTGACAAATTAAAGTTTACAGGCTAACATCGTAAGTGAATAGAAAATAAAATAATCTGTTAGGTGAGGCTCCTATATGGAAATACGCTGCTGCCCAAAAACATCGAGAGATGCCAATGGGTCAACTGGAATTGTCGAGAAAGGCTCTTCTTAATGTAGCTGACACTTGTGTCTAAGCCATATAGTGCTAAAACTCGACGATGAGATTAGCTTTTTTGCGTTGCAATAAATACGTATTGTAGATGCACTTCTCACGTGGAGAAGTGCATCTTTTTATTGTTTCAGACTATTTTATTAATAAACTATGAGAGGGTGAAGGAAATGGCAAAAAGCGGATTAGCTGAGCCGAGTGAACCAGGGAGTCATCGATGGCAGAGTAGTCAAAGTAGCCATTTCTTCTTAAACATTGTTTGAGAAAGCCGGCTAACTTAGTGCTCTGCAACTAAAGAAAAGAAGGAGTAGAGCCATGAATAAAAAAACAAATAAAAAAAATATTGCAATCAATAATCGTCAAGAAATGAAAGATTCAGAATTAAAAAAATTAGCGGCCTTATCTGAAAGAGAATTAATGATGGAGTTTCGCACTTCTGCCGCCGGTTTAACCAAAGAAGATGCTGAGAAACGGCTAGAAGAATTTGGGCCTAATGAAATTTCAGCACAAAGTCCTACACCAGCTTGGAAATTATTTATTCAATCTTTTCAAGATCCTTTTGTTTACGTCTTAATGTTGTTATTAATCGTTTCAGCCTTAACAGGTGACTATGAAGCAGCAATTATTATGGGAGTCATGATTTTGTGTAGTGTAATTATTCGTTTTATTCAAGATTATCGGTCGCAAAAAGCTAGCTTTGAATTAAAAGAAATGATTGAAAATACGTGTGCGATTACCCGAGATGGGGTTACGACAGAAATTCCCATGGATGAAGTTGTTCCAGGCGATATTGTTTCGCTATCAACAGGGGATATGATTCCTGCTGATGCGGTCTTAATCTGGACGAATGATTTGTTCGTCAATCAGTCATCATTGACTGGTGAGTCGATGCCGATTGAAAAATTTGTTGAAGCAGGCATTGATCAAGAAAAAATTAAGTCAGATGACTTAACAGCCCTTGATATGGAAGATTTAGTCTTTATGGGGACAGATGTTTTAAGTGGTCAAGGACGAGCCATAATTTTAAGAACTGGGGAAGGCACCTTCTTCGGCGACATTGCCAAAAATGCGTCGGTAAAGCGTGGGGATACCGCCTTTGATATCGGCATTAGCAAAGTAAGTAAATTACTTTTACGAATGGTTGCTGTGTTGTTCCCAGTAGTCTTATTGCTAAATGGTTTTACGAAAGGTGACTGGAGTCAAGCCTTTTTCTTCGCAATTGCTGTAGCAGTTGGTTTAACGCCAGAAATGTTACCGATGATTGTAACGAGTAACTTAGCCAAAGGGGCCCTAACTCTTTCTAAAAAGAAAGTGATTGTTAAAGAACTGGCATCGATTCAAAATTTAGGCAGTATGGATATTTTATGTACAGATAAAACTGGGACGATTACAGAAGATCGGGTCGTTCTAGTTGAACATGTTAATCCTTTAGGGGAAGATTGTGACGCTGTTTTAAATATGGCTTACTTAAACTCTAAATATCAAACAGGGTGGAAAAACTTAATTGACCACGCAGTAATTAATTTTTATGATGAATTTCCAGAAAAGCACACCTTTAAAGAAATTGAAAAAATTGATGAAATTCCCTTTGATTTTAGTCGTCGTCGCTTAACTGTAGCAGTTGAAGTCGATGGCCATCACTTGATGGTGACTAAAGGGGCAGTTGAAGAAATGGAAACTGTCTGTACTCATGCGGAAATTAATGGTGAGTTAGTAGAATTAACTGATGAATTGCGCCAAGAAATGCGGGCAGTCAATGTTAAAATGAATGAACAAGGGATGCGAGTGATTGCTGTTGCTTATCGTCAAGACGTTCATAGTGAGCCAGTTTATTCAGTTAAAGATGAAAAAGAGATGACCTTGATCGGTTTTGTTGGTTTCTTAGATCCAGCCAAACAATCAGCCATCACTGCCATTGCTTCATTACAAGGTCATGGCGTGAATGTTAAAGTCTTAACCGGTGATAACGAAATTGTTGCCCGAAAAGTCTGTAATGATGTTGGGATCAGTGTGGATCAAGTCTTAATCGGTAATCAAATTGCGGAAATGACTGATGATGAGTTACGTAGTAAAGTCGACGACATTAACTTATTTGCTAAATTGTCACCAATGCAAAAATCACGGATTATTAACTTACTCCAAGAAAATGGTCATACCGTTGGTTTCATGGGTGACGGCATCAATGACGCCCCAGCATTAAGAAAAGCCGACATCGGTATTTCTGTTGATACGGCGGCGGATATAACGAAAGATGCTAGTTCGATTATCTTATTAGAGAAAAGTTTAAACGTCTTAGAAGATGGTATTTTAGAAGGTCGGAAAGTCTTCAGTAATATGATGAAATACATTAAAATTACAATTAGTTCTAACTTCGGGAATGTCTTTTCCGTCCTCGTAGCGAGTGCTTTTCTACCATTTTTACCAATGCTTTCGATTCAATTACTAATTCAAAATTTAATTTACGATATTGCTCAATTAACAACACCTTGGGACAATGTTGATGAAGAAGACATCATTAAACCAGTTTCTTGGGAAACGACCGGTCTTTTAAAATTCACGTTATGTATTGGACCAGTTAGTAGTATTTTCGATATTATGACTTTCGTTGTGATGTGGACAATCTTTGGTGCTAACACAGTTGCCGAACAAGGGTTATTCCAAGCGGGTTGGTTCTTAGTTGGTTTGATTAGTCAAACCTTAGTCGTTCACATTGTTAGAACAGAAAAATTACCGTTTATTCAAAGTCGTGCCAGCTGGCCTTTAATTATTTCAAGTCTAGCAGCGATCGTGGTTGGTTTAGTGATTGCCACAACATCTTTACGTGGGGCTTTTGATTTTACAGCCTTGCCGGTTAGTTACTGGCCATGGTTGATTGGTATTTTAATCGCCTATATGATTACTACTGAAGTTGCTAAACGAATTTACATTAAATTTAATAAAGAGTGGCTATAAAAGAGTTATCGGACTTCCTAGGAATAGGAAGTCCTTTTTTTTCTGTTAAATATTAAAAGCTATGTTATATTAATTATGAGGGCAATAGGGATAGAGAGGTGAGGTTATGCTGGAATTAACAATCTTAATGTTGGAACGAAGTGGCTTAATAGTCATATTAGCCTTTGTTTTGATGACAATGCCGTATTTAAAGAATTTAATGAACCATCGTAAGGAAAAGAAAACAATTATTCTTCTAATTGTTATTTTTGGCTTTTTTGCAATTATTTCGAATTTTACTGGCGTTGAAATTAACAACAATTTATTAATTTTAGATAAACCGATGCATGGTTTGTCAGCTAATTCATCTTTAGCCAATACACGGGTTTTAACGATTGGTGTCTCTGGTTTAGTCGGTGGCCCGATTGTCGGCATCGCTGTCGGTTTAGTATCAGGAGTGACCCGTTTTTTCCAAGGAGGAGAAAGTGGCATAACTTACGTCGTTTCCTCATTACTAATCGGTAGTCTCTCAGGCTTATACGGCTTACGAACATTAAAAGTTGATCGTTTTCCCAAAGTATCTCAAGGAATGATGATTGGTGCTTTAATGGAGATTGTCCAAATGGTCTGTATTGTCACTTTTAGTTCTAGTTGGGCTAAAGGGTTAAGTTTAGTCGAGTTTATTATTATCCCAATGACTTTAGCAAACAGTATTGGGACAGCGGTTTTTTTGTATATTATCAAATCATCACGGGAAGAGGAAGAGCGAACAAAAGCTGTTCAAACTCAAGATGTCTTGAATTTAGCGAATGAAACCTTACCTTTATTTCGAACAGGTTTAACCGAAACTTCTTGTACGGAAGCGGCTGAAGCAATTAAAGAGTTAATCAAAGTTTCTGCCGTAAGTATTACTAACCAAGAACGAATCTTAGCCTTTGTTGGTGAGGGCAGTGACCACCATCAACCTAGCTCGGAAATCTTAACAGACTTATCTAAACAAGTGTTAAGAGAAGGGAAAATTAAAGAAGTCAAAACCGCGGCAGCGATTGGTTGCCATCACCCAGCCTGTCGTTTAACGGGAGCAATTGTGATTCCCTTAATCATTAATCAGCAAGTCGTGGGAATTTTAAAACTGTATTTTACAGATACGACTAAAATCACTTTTGTCGAACGGCAATTAGCAGAAGGCTTAGGCCGGATCTTTGCCAGTCAAATCGAATTAGGGCAAATTGAAATTCAAAATATGTTACGCCAAGATGCTGAGATTAAAGCCTTACATTCCCAAGTTAACCCCCACTTCTTATTCAATACTTTAAATACCTTATCGGCGTTGATTAGAGTTGATAGTGAAGCTGCTCGCAAATTGTTATTAGAATTTAGTCATTTCTTCCGTTATAACATTGAGGGCAGTCGCGGGCAATTACTGCCCTTGCATCATGAACTGCGGTATGTCGAGGCTTACGTTAAATTAGAGCAAGCCCGTTTTCCTAATAAATATCAAGTGTTACAAGACGTTCAGCCAGAAGCTTTAGACAGTCTCTTGCCACCTTTTATTATTCAAGTCTTAGTTGAAAATGCCTTTAAACATGCTTTTGGTTCAAGAATAAAAGACAATCAAATTATTGTCAGTGTGGCGGTTTCAGAAGAGAAACTGTCAATAAAAGTCACTGATAATGGCCAAGGCATTCCTAGCCAACGCTTAGTGCTACTGGGTCAGGAGCAAGTAAGCTCGATTAGTGGTACAGGGTCAGCTTTAGACAATTTAAATAAACGTTTAAAAGGCTTGTTTGGCGAAGGTGCAGGTTTAAAGTTCGTCAGTTCTGAAAAAGGCACAGAAGTTTCCTGTGTTGTACCAGCTATCAAGGAGGAAATTAAATGAAGATTTTATTAATCGATGATGAACCTTTAGCTCGAAATGAATTGAGTTATTTGTTAAAAGAAGCAATGACTGACTTAGAAATCTACGAAGCTGCAACAATTGCTGAAGGGGTTGATCAATTATTACTGCAAGAACCAGCGATCGTCTTTTTAGACATTCATTTAACGAATGAAAGTGGCTTAACGTTGGCGAACAAAATTAATAAAATGGCTAAATCACCCTTAGTTATTTTTGCAACAGCTTATGATAACTATGCCGTTAAAGCCTTTGAACTAAACGCTCAAGATTACTTAGTCAAACCCTTTGAATTAAGTCGAGTAACAGCCGTTTTAGCAAAAGCCGTAAAAAGACTAACTGAGGAACCAGTCCCGGCAAAAAGTGACTTAAAAGAGCTTGAAGATATTCGTTTGCCTGTTAAAACGAAAGAGCGAATTTATTTAGTTCCTTCAGCGGAGATTATCACAATTAGTGTGGCAAATGGTGTGACAGAAATTAATACTCCGACGCAAAAATACGCAATTCTCGAGCCCTTAAATGGGATTAGTGAAAAGTTGCCTTGTCAACGCTTTTTACGGGTTCATCGAAGTTACTTAATCAACTTATTTGAGATAAGTGAAATTCAACCTTGGTTTAACCAAACTTTACAAGTTACGATGTCTAATGGTGATAAAGTCCCTATTAGCCGTTCTTATTTAAGTCAATTTAAAGAACGAGTAGGCTTGACATAAGCTTCAAGTATTTCAGGGGAGTAAGTATGTAAGTCAGCCGAAAAATAGGCTATTCTAGCCAATAAACATCTCAGAGAACAGCCTCTTTAGTAAACTACAAGTATAGCAAAGAATGAAAACGCTAACTTTGCAGTGAAGGAGAGACTAAGATGTTAACATTATTAGGTGGTATTGGATTACTTTTAGTTGGTTACTTAGTTTATGGGAAGTACATTGAAAAGAATTTTGGAATCGAACCCGGACGGGAAACGCCCGCCGAAGTTTTGCGGGACGGTTATGATTTTGTCCCAATGTCAAAAGGAAAAAATGCAATTATTCAATTACTAAATATTGCTGGTACAGGTCCAATCTTTGGGCCAATTATGGGGGCACTTTACGGGCCCATCGCTTACATTTGGATTGTCGTTGGCTGTATTTTCGGCGGGGCAGTTCACGATTACATGACAGGGATGATTTCGTTACGGAATAACGGTGCTCATTTGCCGGAATTAGCTAGTAAATATTTAGGAAAACCAGTCAAACATGTCGTTAATATTTTTTCAATGTTGTTATTAATGCTTGTTGGAACAGTCTTTGTCACAACCCCAGCAAGTTTGATTAAAAGCATTATGCCTAGTTGGTTATCTTTAAATGTCATTATTGGTTTAATCTTTCTCTACTATATAATATCAACGATTTTACCAATTGATAAAGCTATGGGGAAAGTCTACCCATGGTTCGGCGGAATCTTAATAATTAGTACAATTGCCATTGGTTTGAGTTTGATTTTTGGTGGTCACCAATTACCTAACTTAACGCCTGCTACAATGAGTAACTGGCATCCGAAAGGAACCCCAGTCTTTCCAATTTTATTTTTCACAATATCTTGTGGGGCGATCTCAGGTTTCCACGCAACACAATCACCAATGGTTTCGCGAACTGCACGCAATGAAAAAGAAGGTCGCTTTGTTTTTTATGGCATGATGATTGCTGAAGGCGTGATTGCCATGATTTGGGCGGCAGCTTCAATGAGTTTATTTAATGGGCAAACATTAAGTGCAATGATCGACAATGGCACACCATCAATTGTTGTTAATCAAGTGTCTTACATGTTGTTAGGTAGTGTATTTGGCACTTTAGCGATTATGGGCGTAATTGTCTTGCCGATTTCTTCAGGTTTATCAGCTTTTAGAAGTTTACGGACAATCGTTGCTGATTACCTACACATTAAACAAGACACATTAAAGAAAATCTTAATTGTCACATTGCCTTTATATGTCATCTCATTATTTTTAACGAAAGCCGACTTTAATATGTTATGGCGCTACTTTAACTGGGCGAATCAAGTCACTGCGGTAGTCGCATTGTTAGTTGCCACGCGCTACTTATACTTAAAAAATAAAAATTATTTTGTTGCCTTAATACCAGCAGTCTTTATGATGTTTGCTTGTATCATTTATATATTAAGTGAACCGATTGGCTTGAAGATGGGCCTAGGGCCAGTAACTTATTTAACTGGTGGAGTAATCACCATTGGAATAATGATCGTATTCGTTATTAGTGGTAAAAAACAAAAAGTAACGACTGACCCAGAAGATCAATTATTCAATGATCATTTACCAATTAGCACTTTTATAAATTAATATTATTAAAAGTTCAATTGTTAAACAAATTAATTAATTCACTAACTATTGTCATTTTGAAGTTGTCGGAAAAAATGAAACCGTTGTTGCTTAAGGAAAATAAGCTAGCGGTTTCATTTTTTTAATTCTTTAGTTTTGTGAAATAGCTAAAATGGCCTAACTAAGTCAGCATAAGTGTTGATAAATCAGAGTCCTCTCCTTTATAATTAAGATGTTATAGAACAGAGTAGACTTTTGAGTAGTACAGAATATGACAGGGCGGAAGGGAGGAGAAAGAGCCGCTGTAAAAAGTATTTGAATATAGTGAATCTTTTCACTATATGTAACAGAATAAGCTTCTGTGGCATTATTGTGAGAAATGAGATTTTTAAAGCGATATACTTGCATTAGTTAATGTCTCGTGTTAAATTAAGGATGTAAAGGCAGGGAATACTAATACAGATTTTCTGCTCTGTTTGGAAACAAACAACAATCAATTATGGATAAAAGAGAGGATTGTGTAACAATGGCGACTAAAAAGAATAACGTACTTGATTTTGAAGCTATGTTAGCGAATATGAGTGCTGATTTTTCAACTCTACAAGTACTAGATGAAAACGGAAAAGTAACAAACCCGGATCTAATGCCTGATTTAAGTGATGAGGAATTAGTAGCACTGATGACAGATATGGTATGGGCACGTGTCCTAGACCAACGTTCAACAGCTTTAAACCGTCAAGGTCGATTAGGTTTCTACGCTCCGACAGCTGGACAAGAAGCAAGTCAATTAGGTAGTCACTTTGCATTAACGAAAGAAGATTACTTATTACCAGGATACCGTGATGTCCCACAATTAATTAAACATGGCTTACCATTGAAAGAAGCTTTCTTATGGTCTCGTGGTCATGAAGCTGGTAGCAAATATGCACCAGAATTAAAAGCTCTACCACCACAAATTATTATTGGTGCTCAATACGTACAAGCTGCCGGTGTGGCACTTGGACTTAAAAAACGTAACAAAGCAAACGTTGCAGTAACTTATACTGGTGACGGTGGCTCATCTCAAGGAGATTTCTATGAAGGAATTAACTTTGCCGGAGCTTACAAAGCTAACGCACTATTCTTCATTCAAAATAATGGCTATGCGATTTCGACACCACGTGAAAAACAAACAGCCGCTGTAACATTAGCTCAAAAAGCTGTAGCAGCTGGAATTCCTGGTATTCAAGTTGATGGAATGGATGCTTTAGCAGTCTATGCCGTAACTAAAAAAGCCCGTGAATGGTCAATCGCTGGTAATGGACCAGTTTTAATTGAAGCTTTAACATTCCGTTACGGACCACATACTTTATCAGGTGATGATCCAACTCGTTACCGTACGAAAGACATCGAAGATTACTGGGAAAAACGTGACCCATTAACTCGTCTACGAATCTTCTTAACTGAAAAAGGTTTATGGTCAGAAGCTAAAGAAGAAGAAATTATTGAAGCAACTAAAGAAGAAATTAAAGTAGCAATCAAAGAAGCAGATGCAGAACCTAAACAAAAAGTTTCAGGATTCTTGAAAAACATGTTTGAAGTTTCACCACAAAGCATCCAAGAACAAATTGCATACTACGAAGCGAAGGAGTCGAAATAAAAATGGCACAACTTACAATGATCCAAGCAATTACAGAAGCACTTGCAATTGAATTAGAAAATGACGAAAATGTCTTAATGTTCGGTGAAGACGTTGGTAATAACGGCGGAGTCTTCCGTGCAACAGAAGGCCTACAAGCAAAATTTGGTGAAGAGCGTGTCTTCGATACTCCTTTAGCTGAATCTGGTATTGGTGGTTTAGCTTTTGGTTTAGCTTTAGAAGATTACCGTCCAATTATGGAAGTTCAATTCTTTGGTTTTGTCTTTGAAGTATTTGACGAAATCATTGGCCAAATGGCTCGTACTCGTTACCGTATGGGTGGCACTCGTGCGTTACCAATCACTATTCGTGCGCCATTCGGTGGTGGAGTTCATACACCAGAAATGCATGCTGATAACTTAGAAGGTTTAATCGCTCAATCACCTGGTATTCGTGTCGTTATTCCATCGAATCCATATGATGCTAAAGGCTTATTAATTTCAGCTATTCGCGACAACGATCCAGTTGTTTTCCTTGAGCACATGAAATTATACCGTTCATTCCGTGAGGAAGTACCAGAAGGCGAATACACTGTGCCTTTAGATAAAGCGGGAATTACTCGTGAAGGAACAGATATTTCAATTATTACTTACGGAGCAATGGTTCGTGAGTCAATTAAAGTTGCTGATAAATTGGCTGAAGAAGGTATTTCAGTTGAAATCATCGATTTAAGAACAGTGGCACCATTAGACGTTGCAACAATCATTGCTTCAGTTGAAAAAACTGGCCGTGTTGTTGTTGTCCAAGAAGCCCAAAAACAAGCCGGTGTTGGCGCTCAAGTCGTTTCAGAAATTTCAGAACGTTCAGTTCTTTCATTAGAAGCTCCAATTGGCCGCGTCTCTGCTCCAGATACAGTTTACCCATTTGGTCAAGCCGAAAATGCTTGGTTACCAAATGCAGCTGACATCGAAGCGAAAGTAAGAGAAATTTACGAATTCTAATTCAACTAAAGACAAGTTAGAAGTTTAGAAACAAATAGATGGGAGTCTGCCTTAGGCAGCTCCCTTAACTAGAAATTACTAGGAAAAGAAGGGAAGAATGCGATCATGGCATTTAAATTTAAATTACCAGATATCGGTGAAGGCATTGCAGAAGGCGAAATCGTAAAATGGTTCGTAGCAGTTGGCGACACAATTAACGAAGATGATACGCTTTTAGAAGTACAAAATGATAAATCAGTGGAAGAAATTCCATCTCCAGTTACCGGGAAAGTTTTAAACATCCTTGTCGGTGAAGGGGTTGTCGCTAATGTTGGCGATGTTTTAATCGAGATTGACGCACCTGGTCATGAAGACGAAGAACCTGCAGCACCAGTTGCAGCAGCAACACCGGCTCCAGCAGCACCAGCAGCATCAACTGGTGGCGTGTTCCAATTCAAATTACCAGACATCGGTGAAGGAATTGCCGAAGGGGAAATCGTCAAATGGTTTGCCGCAGTTGGTGAAACAATCAATGAAGACGACACACTTTTAGAAGTTCAAAATGATAAATCAGTGGAAGAAATTCCATCGCCAGTTACCGGAAAAGTTGTTAATATTCTTGTTGGTGAAGGCGTAGTTGCCAATGTTGGCGATGTCTTAATCGAAATCGATGCTCCTGGCCACAATGATGCTGTTTCAGCAGCACCAGCGGCACCAGTAGCAGCCGCAACAACAGCGCCAGCTGCCGTTGCAACAGAAGTACCTGTTTCAGCTAACCCGAACAAACGTGTCTTAGCGATGCCTTCAGTTCGTCAATATGCTCGTGAAAAAGGCGTGGATATCTCATCAGTTGTTGCAACTGGTAAAGGTGGACGTGTCATTAAAGCGGATATCGATGGCTTTACCGCTGGCGGAAGTGTTGCAACTGAAACTGTGGCAACAACAACTGATGCAGCAGCGCCAGTAGCTAAAGCAGCAACACCGGCAGCACCAGCAGTACCTTATGTTGGTCAAGGTGGCGAATTAGAAACACGTGAAAAACTGACACCAATGCGTAAAGCAATTGCTAAAGCAATGGTGACAAGTAAACATACAGCACCACATGTCACTTTATTTGATGAAGTTGAAGTGTCTAAAATGTGGGATCACCGTAAGAAATTTAAAGATGCAGCTGCCGCTAAAGGCACTAAATTAACATTCTTACCATACGCTGTTAAAGCATTAGTTGCGACTATGAGAGACTTCCCAGTCTTAAATGCGACAATTGATGATGCCTCACAAGAAATTGTTTACAAAAACTATTACAATATCGGAATTGCTACAGATACACCAAGTGGTTTATTCGTACCAAACATTAAAAACGCAGATTCAAAAGGCATGTTTACAATTGCTGATGAAATCGTTGAAAATGCTGGTAAAGCCATTGAAGGTAAATTAGCAGCTGCTGAAATGCGTGATGGCACTGTAACGATCAGTAACATTGGTTCCGCTCGTGGAGGCTGGTTCACACCAGTTATTAACTACCCTGAAGTAGCTATTTTAGGTGTTGGTACAATTTCACAACAACCAATCGTTAACGAAGACGGCGAACTTGCTGTTGGTCGTGTGATGAAATTATCATTGAGCTTTGACCACCGTATCGTTGATGGTGCAACTGCTCAAAATGCTATGAACAATATTAAACGTTTATTAGCAGATCCAGAATTATTATTGATGGAAGGATAAGGTGAGAAACTAATGGTAGTAGGAGATTTCGCTCTAGAATTAGATACAGTAGTAATCGGCGCTGGACCTGGAGGGTACGTAGCAGCTATACGTGCCGCTCAAATGGGTCAAAAAGTTGCGATTATTGAACGTGAGTATATTGGTGGAGTTTGTCTTAACGTAGGGTGTATCCCTTCAAAAGCACTAATCAGTGCTGGACATAAATACCAAGAAGCCTTAGATTCAGCTATTTTCGGTGTAACAACTGAAAATGTTAAATTAGACTTTACAAAAACTCAAGATTGGAAAGACAACGTTGTTGTTAACAAATTAACAACAGGTGTTGAATTCCTTTTAAAGAAAAACAAAGTTGAAGTAATTAAAGGTGAAGCGTTCTTCGTTGACGAGCACACTCTACGTGTTATCCATGAAGACTCAGCTCAAACTTATGAATTCAACAATGCGATTGTGGCAACTGGTAGTCGCCCAATTGAAATTAAAGGCTTTAAATTCGCTGGCCGTGTCTTAGACTCAACAGGCGGTTTGAATTTACCAGAAGTTCCTAAAAAACTTGTCATTGTTGGTGGCGGTGTAATCGGGGCTGAACTAGGTGGCGCTTATGCTAACCTAGGTGCTGAAGTAACAATTCTTGAAGGGTCACCACAAATTTTACCAACTTTTGAAAAAGACATGGTTAAATTAGTTGAAAAATCATTCAAAGATAAAGGCGTTAAAATCGTAACTAAAGCAATGGCTAAAGAAGCTGTTGACAATGGTGACAGCGTAACTGTTAACTATGAAGTTAACGGTAAAGCTGAATCAATTGAAGCAGATTACGTGATGGTAACGGTTGGTCGTCGTCCTAACACTGACGATTTAGGTCTAGAATTAGCTGGCGTTGAAATGACTGATCGTGGTTTAGTGAAAGTTGATAACCAAGGACGTTCTAATGTGAAAAGTATCTTTGCCATTGGTGATATCGTTCCTGGCGCAGCTCTTGCTCACAAAGCGAGTTACGAAGCTAAAATTGCTGCTGAAGCAATTTCAGGTAAACCTGTAGCTGTTGACTACCGTGCAATGCCGGCAGTAGCCTTTACAGATCCTGAATTAGCAACAGTTGGTTTAACTGAAAAAGAAGCTAAAGAACAAGGCTTAGATGTGAAAGCATTTAAATTTACTTTGGCAGGAAATGGCCGTGCGATCTCTCTGAACCAAATGGAAGGTTTCGTTCGTCTTGTAACTACTAAAGAAGACAATGTCATTGTTGGAGCACAAGTTGCTGGTGTGAGTGCAAGTGATGTGATTGCTGAACTTGGTTTAGCAGTTGAAGCTGGCATGAATGCTGATGATATTGCTTTAACAATTCACTCTCATCCATCATTGGCAGAAGCCGTTATGGATACAGCTGAATTAGCTTTAGGTCTACCAATTCACGCATAATAATCAAAAGAAACCTGAAAGCTCCGTGCTTTCAGGTTTCTTTTTGGTTTAAAATAGTTTTCGTAAATTGGCTTGGTACTTGACTTTCGTATAACCTACCGATTCATAAAACAGGTGGGCTGCTTCTCGTTCTGCTCCAGAATTTAGTCGTACCCCTTTAGCATTTCGTTCCTTAGCCCATGCTTCAATATGAGTCATTAACGCTTTACCAAGGCCCTTGCCTTGTTGATCTTTAGCAACTGCTAAGGCTAAGATGTTAACTAGGGCTGGACTGTAGAAAGTTAAGTAATAGGCTCCATGAACGTAACCAACGACTTCTTGATTAATCGTAGCAACAGTTAATAGATCATGGGGGCTACTAATAATAGTTAGCAGTTGTTCTTTCATTAAGTCCTTAGGATAATCGTAGCCTAGTGAGGTTTTGGTAATCTCATAAATAGTATCAATATCTGCTGGTGTTGCTATACGTAGTAACATAAAAGCCTCCTTTATTGTTATCATTATTATAGCGTGGTAGTGTCAAATAATAAAAGGAGTCTTACAAATGCGTAAGCAAGACCGAGAGTCCGCTATGATATAATAAACCTATAAAATAAAGAGAAAGGTCGTGAGTACATGGAATTAGTTATAGATACTATCGATAAATCTTTTGATAGTAAGAAAATATTAAAAAGTGGTTCTTTTACTTTTGAAAAAGGTAAGATTTACGGCTTATTAGGCCGTAATGGTGCCGGAAAAACTACCTTATTTAATTGTATTTCGAAAAATTTATCAGTCGATCATGGAGAAATTTATTTTATCGATGAAAGCGGCCAGAAAATTCAATACGACAATACAGAAATTGGCTTAGTTCACGCCACGCCTCACTTGCCAGGCTTTATGACTGGTTTTGAATTTGTAAAATTCTTTATCGATATTAATAAAAAACGTCTGCCTCAAGCAGAACACCCTAAATTTTATTTAGACAAAGTTGGGATTGCTGAAGATGATCAGCACCGATTGTTAAAAGATTATTCTCACGGTATGCAAAATAAAGTGCAAATGGTCGTTATGATGATGTTAAAGCTACCTGTCTTGCTCTTAGACGAGCCTCTGACTTCTTTTGATGTAGTTGCCGCCCACGAGATGAAAGAGCTGATAATCGGTCTAAAAAGTGAGTCTATCATTATTTTTTCAACTCATATTTTACAATTAGCCCAAGACTTATGTGATGAGATTGTCTTGTTACATCATAGTCGTTTACGGGGAATTCCGGCAGCTGACATTCACAGCCAAAGTTTTGAAGGGGAAGTAGTCTCCTTATTGTCTGCCAGTGAAGAACTTGAAGAGGTTACTTTAGAAGAAGAACTACGTTCAGAAGTTGGTGTTGGGAATGAAGACAATTAGCCAGTACTTTCAAAGTTTTTGGTATTTTGAAAATAGTAAATTGAGAATTAAAATTAATGGTTTGCTTTATTACTTAAGAAAGATTCCTTTGATTGGCAAGAAAATCCCCGAGACTATTTATAAAAACTATGAATTAAAAGACATATTGTTTGTTTTAGGGGTTATTGCTAACCTTTTGACAAAGGTTTTAATGAAAGGTCTCTGGCTAGGTATTCCACTAGCAATGGCAAGTTTTAACCCATTGCCAGTCTCTGGCAGTATGTTTGAAGAAGGAATTATTTATTGGCTGATTTTAGTTCCTTTAGGTATGAATTTTTACGAAGGCTTTTATCAAATGTTAGAGCCAAAAGAATTAGACTATGTGGCGCACTACCAAATATCTCCCAAAAAGTTTTTTAGAAGCCAAATGTTTGTTAGCACCCTTTATAATGGTCTAGCTTACTTACCAATTTTCATTGTTTTAGGGATTAGTCAGAAAAGTGGCTTATTACCAATTAATTTGATCTTATGTTACCTTACTAGCGGCTTTGTCTTTTTCACCTTAGGCAGAAAATTAATTGATCTAAAGTTGCCAATGCGCATAGCTTTTGCTAGTTTTTATTTACTTTTTTTACTTAGTTTGATTTACGGAAGTGCTTATTTTGATGTTAATGAAGTAGTTTTAAAAGGCGTTAAAAGTTTTTGGGGATTATTAATCTTAAGTGGCTTGTTATATATCAGTCAAAGAAAGTTATTTAATTATCAAAAAGAAGGGGAATATTTTAATAAAGTGATGGCAAAGTCTTTTGATTTAAAGACTAAAAGTCAATTAGCAGCCAGTAGTACGAACACTTATTTAGGGGATGGAATTAAGATGCAAAAAGCCCTGACCCTTGGTGGGAAATCTTATTCAAACTTAAAAGGGAGCCATTATTTAAACGCACTGTTGTTTAGTCGGTACGGTCTAACTTTAAAAAAACAACTATTACGCCGAGTTTTAATTATCTTGTCAGTAGGCATCGGGGGGGTAGTCTTACTATCTTTTATCGGCAAAGAACAATTAACCGAAAAACTCATGATCGGTCTGCTACCGACCTTATTTTTTGTAATGTATTTAGCGAATTTTGGTAAGAAAATCGTTCAGCTAGCATTCATCAATTGTGACTCATCCATGCTTTTTTACCCGTTTTACCGGGAAGCAAAAACAATTTTAGCTGGCTTCTTTTTTAGATTTTGGAAAACCTTACTTTACAACAGTGGCATCGCTTTGGCGATTTTTCTGCCGATAGCCTGCTTTGGCCTAGTTAATCCGGGAATATTATCTTTGAAGTTTTTCTTAATACTGACTTTTCTATTAATTAGTTTAGCCTTTTTATTCTCTTTCCATGAATTGTTTATTTATTATTTATTACAACCTTTTACTAGCGATTTAGAAGTGATTAACCCAATCTATAAAGGGGTTTCTGGTGCCCTCTATTGGGTAGCTTATCTTAATTTACAATCAAATGCGTCAGGTTTAAATTATGTCATAATAATCTCTGTAGCTAGTTTATTATATGTGCTGATTGGTTTAATAATTATTAGCTTAGTAGCGCCCAAGACCTTTCGTTTTAAAGGTTAGATTAGAATAAATAAATATGAATGACAAACCACCCTTTTTAGTTTAAACTAAGAGGAGACTATTGTTTAGATTAGGAGGATATGATGTCAGTTAAGAAACGTAAACGTAAGCAACGTGACTCTAGTGAAATTCTAGATGAGTTTATTGATGATACTTTGCGGCCAAGTAGCACTAAACGCAGGCGCAAAAGACGGTCAACAACGACATCAGATCCTGAGAACACATCTAAAAAAACTAGTTCCAGCCAATCAGGCAAGCGACGTCGACGCCGACATTTATCGGCGGAAGAAAAGCTAGCACAGCAGAAAATTGCTCGCAGAAAAAAAGTCAAAAAGATATTTGATGGTCTTTTGATTGGTCTATTCTTAGTTATTTTTTGTAGTATGTTAGTTTTTTATTTGAAATTTGATCGAGCAGAAGTTGTCAGTGGTTCCATGGAACCTACCTTGATGACAAACGAAAAAGTGATTATTATCAATGGCAAAGAAGTCAAACCTTTTAATATGTTAGTCTTTTATCCACCGAGTACGACAAAAGATAAGTATGTTAAACGAGTCATTGGTTTGCCTGGAGATGAACTTGAATTTAAAGAAGACAAACTATTTATCAATGGCAAAGAGTATTCAGAACCATACCTAGATAGCAATAAAGAAGCCTACCAAAAAGAACACCCAGGGGAAAGTTACACGAAAGACTTTCAGTTAGATATGATTCCTGGAGTGACGAGTGGTACAACGAAAATACCGAAAGACATGTATTTAGTTTTAGGGGATAACCGTCAAAATTCACAAGATAGTCGCTACATCGGTCTAATCCCGAAAGAAAACGTCATAGGTGTTGTCTGGAAAAAAACTTCATTAAATAAGAAGTAATCGATTAAGTGATGAAAATTTCAGAAAATAACCACGATTAAAAAAAATTGTGATATAATTTTTTTATAGGATAGTAATAGGAGGAATGGAAAATAATGAACATTATGAGACAGAAAGAATTCGTAGAGGCTTTTCACTACGATATGAACAGTCCAGAGACAAAAGCTGAGACTGAAATTAAAGTAGAAATTAAACCAATCGATATGAGCGAACAAGCAGATTTCCCAAGTGCTGACAGTTCAGTTCTTGGTTTGCGAGTAATCTTTAAAATTGTATTTGATGAATTTGCTATTACAGGTGGGGTTAGACAATTAGTTACGCTTAATGGTCAAAAAGTTGAAAAAGTTGAAGACTTAGAACAAAGCGAATTAGATGAGCTAATGCGTCCACTCTTTTCTTTAATTGAAAGAATGACTTATGAAGTGACTGAAATTGCTTTGGACCGTCCTGGAGTTCAATTGAACTTTGGCAACCAAGCAGAATAGTATGTTAGAAAACTGAGGCCCTTGCTTCAGTTTTTTTATTTTTAATGAGTGTCATTTAATCGTTGTTTATTAAAAAATGTTATACTAAAAATAAGAGAAGCGAGGTGCCGAAGATGAAAGCTTATTTATATGCAATAGGAGACATTCATGGTGATTACGGCGGCTTACTAGAATTATTGAAAGACTTTGATTTTAACAGCCAGCAATTAGTTCTAATCGGTGACTTGAATGACCGAGGGCCTTTTAGTAAAAAATGTTTGTACTTAGGAAAAAAACTAGTTGAAACGTATCAAGCTGTTTATTTAAAAGGCAATCATGAAGACATGCTGTTACAGTTTCTTAATGATCCTGAAACCCGTTACCCTAACTATTTAAGGAATGGCGGGGGGGAAACAATCAATGACTTGTTACATCCAGGGGCCACGGAAGAATATTCTCCTACGGAAATGAGTTTATTGATTAAAACTCATCATGGGGAGCTAATAACGTTTCTGGAAGAGTTGCCTTATTTTTTTGAATGGCACCAGTTTTTATTCGTTCACGCAGGGGTGGATCTAAGTAAAAAAGATTGGCGTCAAACTAGCCCGCGAGATTTTATGTGGATTAGGGAGCCTTTCCATCTTGGTCGGAACGACACTGGTAAAACAATTGTTTTCGGTCACACGATTACCCCCTCCTTACATGGGGATAATCAAACAACAGACTTGTGGCGAAAAGACCATAAAATTGGCATTGATGGCGGTGGTATATACGGTGGGAGTCTCCATGGTGTGATTTTTAACAAGGAACATTTGATTCAAGACATTGAAATTGAACCGAAAGTCAATCCGTGGCAACCAGACTTTTAAGTCTCACGATTGAGTCAAGAGGCTATTCTATGGTATAATTAACACTTATCGAATTAGCGGAACAGTCCCCTAGAAAATAAGCAGCTAGTGACGTCTTATTTTTAAAGGTATTAGGAACAAACGAAGGAGCAACTTGAATGAATGAATTATTGAACCAACACATTATGAAATTATTACAACAAGAGCTAGTAGCCTATAAGCCGAGCCAATTAAAGACCGTTCTCGGATTACTTGAAGAAGGCAATACAGTGCCTTTTATCGCCCGTTACCGGAAAGAAATGACTGAAAGCTTAGATGAAGTTCAAATTCGGGAAATCGAAGAACGGCATCATTATTTACAAAATATCGAAAAACGTAAAGAAGAAGTCTTAAGAATTATTGAAGAACAAGGGAAATTAACGCCAGAGCTAGCCCAAGAGATTAAAGGGGCAACTAAAATGCAACAAGTTGAAGATTTGTACCGACCTTATAAACAAAAACGCCGGACAAAAGCAACTATTGCGAAGGAAAAAGGCTTAGAACCTTTTGCCGACTGGTTACTGACTTTCCCGACTAAGGGCGATGTGGCCTTGGAAGCTGGGAAGTATCTCAACGAAGAATTAGCAGTTGCTACAGTTGAAGAAGTTCTAGCTGGGGCTCATGAAATCATTGCCGAAGCAGTTGGTGATGAGCCTAAGTATCGGACATGGATTCGTGACTTCACCTTTAAAAACGGTCAGTTAGAAAGTACTGTTAAAAATAAAGCTAAAGACGAAAAAGCAGTCTTTGAAATGTATTATGAATACAGTGAAGCCTTAAATAAAATTGTTTCTCACCGGATTTTAGCAACTAACCGGGGGGAAAAAGAAGACGTTTTAAAAGTCGGCATTACCGTTGATGAAACAAAAATTATGCAATACTTGTACCGCCACACAATTGGCAATCATGAGCAATCAGTCACGGCTGAGTATGTTGCCGAAGCATTTAGAGACAGTTATAAACGCTTTATTGGACCGGGAATTGAAAGAGATATTCGCAACGAACTTTCTGAAAAAGCTGACGAACAAGCAATTAATATTTTTGGCGAAAATTTACGTAACTTATTGTTGCAATCGCCTTTAAAAGGCAAAGTCGTCTTAGGCTTTGACCCGGCCTACCGAACAGGTTGTAAACTAGCAATTGTTGACCCAACAGGAAAAGTCCTAGGGATTCAAGTGATTTATCCTCACAAACCTGCTGGGGAAGCTAAAAAAGCCCAAGCAGCTAAAGAATTTTTAGCATTAATTGAAAAGCATCAAGTTGAAATGGTGGCAATTGGTAATGGCACAGCTAGTCGGGAGTCTGAACTTTTTGTCTCTGAGTTACTGAGAGAAATCAAACGAACGGTCTATTATGTCATTGTTAGCGAAGCTGGGGCTTCAGTTTATTCCGCTAGCGATATTGCCCGTCACGAGTTTCCTGAGCTACAAGTTGAAGAACGTAGTGCAGTTAGCATCGCCCGTCGTTTACAAGACCCATTAGCAGAACTCGTTAAAATTGATCCTAAAGCAGTTGGTGTTGGTCAATACCAACATGATGTTTCACAAAAAATGTTAGCTGAGCAATTAGATTTTGTCGTGGAAACAGCGGTTAACCAAGTTGGTGTCACGGTTAACACAGCTAGCCCAGCTTTATTACAACATGTCTCTGGCTTAAATAAAACAACCGCTCAGAATATTGTGACATATCGTGAGGAAAATGGGGCCTTCACAAGTCGCCCCCAATTAAAGAAAGTTCCCCGATTAGGACCAAAAGCTTACGAGCAAGCTGTAGGATTTCTACGTATTCCTGAAAGTAAAAACATTTTAGATAATACGGGAATTCACCCAGAAAGTTACAGTGTTGCGAAGAAAGTGATTGAAATCGCCGGAATAGCCACTAAAGAATTAGGAACTGCACCAAGTAAAGCCTCTTTAGAGCAACTTGATCAAATCAAATTGGCGGAAGCAGCAGCAGTTGGTCAAGCAACATTAACAGATATTATCTCAGCGTTAATTCAACCAGGACGTGATTTACGGGATGAAATGCCAGCTCCTTTGTTACGACAAGACGTCCTAAGTATGGGAGATTTAAAACCAGGGATGGAGTTACAAGGAACTGTCCGCAATGTCGTTGATTTTGGTGCCTTTGTCGATATTGGTGTGAAACAAGATGGCATGGTCCATATTTCAAAATTAAGTAATAAGTTTGTCAAACATCCAACAGACGTAGTAGCTGTCGGTGATGTGGTCACAGTTTGGGTTGACGAAGTTGATTTACACAAAGGTCGAATCGCTTTAAACATGCGTGGCCCTGTGGCAGAGAAAGGATAGAAGGCTGTGATGGTTTTAAGCCAAGTAGTTGAAGATGAAACGGATTATCAAAGCTTACTTGATAATCCGAATGAATTAACAGATCAGGAGTTGCAGTCATTGGTAGAGACAATCTCCCTCAATGACTTTGGCAAAGCCTTTAAACATCAGGCCTTTTTTAACAATCGTTTACGGACGACAGGAGGCCGTTATCATTTAAACAGTCATCACTTAGATTTTAATCCCCGTGTCTTTGAACGTTACGGCTTAGTTGAATTAGTTAACGTCATTAAACATGAATTATGCCATTATCACTTACATCTAGCTGGTCTTGGTTATCAACATCGAGATGCTGATTTCAAGAATTTGCTCAAACAAACAGGTGGTAGTCGTTTCGTGAAACCTTTAGAAGAGCAAAAACCAGAAAATTATCATGAATACGAATGTGCCAAATGTCATAATTTAATTTTACGGAAAAGACGAGTGAATACAAGAAAGTATAGTTGCCGCTGTGGTGGCCCCTTAAAACAGCTATAATTAGTTGTCATAAAGCCACCTCTTAACAGTCGGTCTTCAAGAAAAGTCAGTCGCTTTAAATATTGCGAGAGTGGTGGAATGGCAGACACGCAGCCTTGAGGGGGCTGTGAGAGCAATCTCGTGCGGGTTCAAATCCCGTTTCTCGCATCAAGCTTCGATTAGTGAAAGAATTCTGAAAATGTCAGAATTCTTTTTTTGTTGAAATAAAGCTTTAAGGATCACTATATTAATGCTGTTATTTAATTTAAAATGTTCAAGAGGAATTTAAGACTTGTGAAGGACTTTAGTACTGTTATTTCACAAAAAGAATGTTTTTTAAACAGCAATAGGACTATAGTACCATTGACTTTTAGTCAGTTATTATGCTATTTTGAAGTATAAGTATAATAACTGAGCTGTTTTTTTGCTCAAATGGAGGATGTAATGAAAAAGAAGTTAAGTATAGTTACCGTAATGATGAGTTTAGTTGTCTTGTTTGTAGGATGTGCAGCAAATCCTCGTGATCAATTTGCTAAATACATTGAAGAACAACAAGGGAATAAGTTTAACGCAAGTAGTTTCGAAATGAAAATCGCAGATTTAGAAATGGATCTAAGCGGTGAAGAAGAAGCCAACCCAATGATGGGGATGGTGATGTCCCAATTGAAAAATATTACTTTAAAAGGTGATGTTCAAATGGATGCTAAGGAAAAAGAAAACTTTAGCATGAAGATGAGTTTAGACTTAATGGGAATGGAAGTTCCTTTCGAAATGATGGGTAGTTTGAAAGACGACGTTAAAATGTATGTGTCAACTAACACGATTTCATCAGTCGTTGAAATTGCTAGTACTTTTGGTACCCCTGGTTTACCTTCGGTAGAAAGTTTTGCAAGTATTAAAGACAAATATATTGATATCACTGACTTACAAGAAGAAGCGATTGATTTTGATACAAAAGCTTATAAAAAAGAACTGAAAAACACTGAAGAATATTCAAAAGCTTACGCAAAAGAAGCGATGACTTATCTGAAAAGTTTAGATAAAAAATCATTTGTTAAAAAAGACGACACAATCACTCACACGTTTAACAAAAAAGAAATCATTGATTTAATGAATTTATCTCAAAAAGTCGCTAAATCAAATGATAAATTTAAAGACTATGTGGCTGAAGAAGAACTTGATGCTCAAGAAGTTTTCAAAGAACTTGAAGAGTTTTCGGTTAAAACAGCAATTAACGTTAAAGATAATAGCTATAAATTAATGTTTACTTTAGCGCCAGCAGCAGGAGAAGCTGATGGGTTTAAGAGTATCAAAGTTTCGTTCAATGGTAAAAACACTAAAAATGATAAAAAAGTTACTTTGCCTAAAAAAGCTGAAGTCGTAACAATGCCAGAATTAGAAAAATTAGTCCTTTCGATGAACCCAGAAGGTCAAGTCGATTTATTAGAGGAAGAGTTATTCTCAGAAGAAGATTTCGCAGAATTTAAAGAAGAAATCAAAGCTGGTTTAGGTGCTTTAAGTAAAGAAGACAAAGAAATGCTATTGGAAACATATAAAGGTATTTTAAGTGAAAAACAATATAAAGAACTAGCTGATTTAATGAAATAAATATTTTGAAGATCTTTTTAGAGGCGAAAGACAAATGTCTAAGCCTCTATTTTTCTTTTTTTTCATTAATCATGAAAAGAATTTGAAAGTAGACCGCATATCGGCTATAATTAATAAGGTTAGAAATGAACAAGATTAATATATGGAGGGTGTTTCAATGGCTCAGAAAGTTTTTTCTGAAAAGAAAATGGAAAATGTAACTAGTCAAGCTCAAGAATGGTTTGCAGCATTTGAATTGGATCAATTATTTACAGAATTACCAAAGGATGTGCAAACGCAAGTTGAAACTGTGACGGCTGCTTTTTCAGAGTGGATGTATCGTGAAGAGTTAAGAGCTGGTCGTGAATGGACAGCTGGATCTTTGGAAAATATTTTAGTCAATGTTTTCCCACGAGAGTTAGCGGCTTACCCTACGTTAAAACAAGACCTTTTACTAATTTTAACAAACTATTTTACTTTTTTAAAAAATGAAAAGAAAATTAGTAATGCAGATACGCTAGTCCGTAAATTAGAAAGCTTAGATTTTTCTAATACAGAGGAAGCAAGCATTGTTGAAACAAAGAAAAAGCCAGTTCAAGCAACAAAAACTAAGAAATCAATGAAAGCACCGACTTATTCAGCTGGAGAAATTGCTCAGTTTAATCGCTTTGCCATGGGTAATGAGATTAACCAACGAGTGGCCTCAAAACCAGTTGTCCAAGAAGTTAAGCAAGTTGAAAAAGTAGTTGGGCGTAATGAACCATGTCCTTGTGGTAGTGGTAAAAAATATAAAAAATGTCATGGTAAATAGTGACTAGAATGACTAGGACTATCAGCTTTAGCTTTTTTATTTAAAAATAACTTGCATTATATTTAAAAGTCAGTATAATAAAAGTTAGATATTTAATACGCTTTCATTTCAAATGGGTGTTACTGTTAAATCAGGCATAACCAAGAAACTTGTTGCTAACAAGTTTCTTGGTTATTTTTTTATTCTTAGGAGGTGAAGATTAAGTTATGGAAATTATCCAATCATTTAATCAAAATGCGGTACTTGCAGTAGATAATGACGCAAGGGAAGTTATTCTAATTGGTAAAGGAGTTGGCTTTGGCAAAAAAAAGGGCGATAGTGTTAATGAGCAGCAAATATCTAAAGTTTTTCACTTTGACTCTAGTCCCCAAGAGCACAAAATTGTCGAGTTACTAAAAGATGTCAATGAAGATCTTGTATTAATGGCTGAGGATGTGGCAACTAAAAGTCAGTTTTTCATAGAGGATGAAATGAGTCCTTCCTTTATTATTGCATTAGCTAGCCACATTCAATTCACGCTAGAAAGAAACAAAGAAAATATTGTCATTCCTTCACCCTTTCAATATGAAATGAAATATATTTACCCGAAAGAATACGAAGCGGCTAAATGGGCAGTTAACTATTTGAATGAGGAGTACCAACTAGCTTTACAAAAATCTGAAGTAATTTTTTTCACCTTACATTTTGTTAATGGGTTACAAGAAACAGGGGAGTTTAGTGAAGTCGTTAAATTAAGTAATATTCTTAATGATGTCACTCAACTCATTGATAGCTCGGTGGTTGACCCCATCGATAAAGAAGCAATCCAGTATGCACGATTCATCGTTCATGTTAGATACTTTATTATTCGCAGTATGGAAAAGAAAGTCACCAAAGTCAAAGCAAATGTGTCAGAACTCTATAAAATGAGTAGTTCAATGTTTCCGATTGGTAGTAAAATCGTGACTGAGATAAATGAGATGTTAAAACGAGAATATGATATGAGTTATGGGATTGAAGAGGAATTTTATTTATTATTACATATTACAAGATTAATAGACGAAGGGGGTAACTTTCAGGAGGCCTAACCTATGCATGACAGTCAGAGGACTGCCGGCGTAGGTTATTTTTTATTAACAGAAAGAAAGCGGAACTATTAAATATCAAAGAGCTCAACTAAAAATGACCATCGTTTTAACAAATAAATGACGGAACATATCGGAGGAAATACTATTGGAAGCGGATATTATGAAACTATTTAAACTAGAATTAATCAATTTGGCAGTTCAAGCAACGAGTGTCGATGACTTTTTCACTCAAAAAGCAACTGAGTTAGTGGCTAAAGACTTTGTCGAAGAAAGTTTTTTAGCAGCAATTCAACAAAGAGAAAAAGAATTTCCAACGGGTCTAGCACTAGCTGGTATTAACATAGCTATTCCTCACACAGATGTGATCCACATTAAAGAACCGTTTATTGCTATTAATCGGTTAGGGAACCCGTTAACTTTTATGCAAATGGGAACGGATGATGTTGAGGTTGAAACAAGTGATGTCTTTGTCTTAGGTATCAAAGACCCGAAAAAACAAGTAGGTTTATTGTCAGCTCTGATGGACATTTTTGCTAATCCAGAATTTGTCAAAGCCTATCAAAAAGCTGCAACAACAGATGAAATAATTGAATTATTTACTAAATACTAAAAACTAATAGGAGGAATATTATTATGAAAAAAATTATTGTCGCATGTGGATCAGGAGTTGCAACATCGCAAACAGTCGCATCTAAGTTGGAACGGTTATTAAAGGAAAAGAACATTAATTGTAAAATTGAAGCAGTTGATATTAAATCTTTAAAACACCATGTTAAAGGGGCCGACGGTTATGTCTCAATTGTTAAGAGTAAAGAAGATTTTGGGATTCCAGTTTTTAATGGGATTGCCTTTTTAACAGGGATGGGTCAAGAGGAAGAGTTACAAAAAATCATTGATTTAATAGAAGGGTAAGGTGACTTAGATGGAAACACTACAAACAGTTGTAAATTTTGTCTTAAATGATCTTGGAGCAGCAGTTTTTGTGCCACTGTTAATGTTAATTATTGGTTTAGCGATGAAGATGAAATTTAGTGAAGCTTTTGTTTCAGCTTTAACTTTAGGGATTGCTTTCTCAGGAATGAATTTACTGATTGGTTATATGATGGGGTCGATGGGCGATGCCGCAGCTAGTTTAGCTGAAAATACGGGAATCACTTTGTCAGCTATTGATGGTGGTTGGCCAGGTATGGCAGCTATTTCTTGGGCTTGGCCATATGCGTTCTTACTATTCCCCTTAACGATTGGAATTAATGTTTTGATGTTAATTTTCAATAAAACCAAGACGTTAAATGTCGATATGTGGAACGTTTGGAATAAAATCTTTACAGCAGTCATGGTTTCTTACATTACTAAAAGCGTCTTATGGGGATTTGTGGCAGCCTCAATTCAAATCGTTTTAGAGTTACTATTAGGCGATATGTTTGCGCCAGAAATTGAACGTTTAACAGGTATCCCAGGCGTGACAGTTCCTCACTTTGTTGTTTTAATCACAGTAATCTTACACCCAATTGATGAGTTACTGAAAAAGATTCCCTTCTTCAGCAAACCAATGGATGCTGATTCATTAAAAGAAAAAATTGGAATTTTTGGTGAAAACTCCGTTATGGGAGCGATTATTGGTTTCTTATTAGGTTTAGCTTCAGATTACGGGATTGCCGGCGCCTTGTCTCTAGGTGTCCAAGCTGCAACAGCGATGACTTTATTCCCAATGATTTCTAAATTGTTTTCGCAAGCATTGTCACCGATTTCAGATGCGATTTCAGAATTTATGCGTAAGAAGTTTTCAGGCAAAGAAGTTTACATTGGCTTAGACTGGCCCATTTTAGCTGGTCGTAACGAACTATGGGTAGCAGTAATTATCACAATCCCAGTGTTGTTAATTATGGCAATCATTTTACCAGGGAACATTGTCTTACCTTTCGCAGGAATTATTAACTTATCATTCGTTGTGGGAGCATTACTATTAACCAATGCTAACTTAGGGCGGATGATCTTCCATGGCATTGTATCGGCACCATTATTCTTATATGGGGCAACATTCTTTGCACCATATATTACGCGCTTAGCCAATGAAACAGGGGCAGCCACAGTTGAAGCAGGAAAAATGTTGTCATGGAGTACGTTTGAAGGCCCAGATTTCCGTTACTTAACAGCGACTGCATTTTCTGGAAGTATTATTAGTATCATTCTACTAGTGTTGTGGTTTGGCTTATTCGTTTGGTTGTATAAGAGCCGGATGAAATACAATAGCGAGATGGCTTTAAATGAAAAATAATCAATTATTAAAAAAAGGGTATTGGATTAGTGTAATACTCCTAGCTGTGATCTTATTACTTGCTAGTTTTGCCTTAAAGCAACCGTTACTAGCAGTCCTCGGTTTAGGCTTAAGTTTAATTGCTAAAAAGCAAAGTTATGAGCTATTGTTTAAAAACTATGATTTAAACATCGCAGCTAAAAGACAAAGTATATTGAAGAAAAGGGGAAATATTAATGAGTAAATTTATTGAAAGCGAGATTATTAAAGAGTTAGCAGATTTAACTTACACGATGTGGTCAATGGGTTGGGATGAAAAAAATGGCGGTAATGTTAGTATCATTTTGTCAGAAGAACAAATCAGTCAACTTGAGTCAAGTCAGGCTAGTCAAAAAGTTAGCTTAGCTAACATACCGACTAATTTAGTCGGTAAATACATCTTAATCACGGCTTCTGGGAGTAATTTCCGAGTGTTGCGAAATGACTTAATTCACTGCACTGGGGTTGTTAAAGTAACCGCCGACGGTTATGAAATCGTTTGGGGCTTTGCGGATAATAATCGACCAACTAGTGAAATTTATATGCACTTATTATCTCATAGTGCCAGAGTCTCAGTAGACCCTACTCATCGGGTGATTGTTCATAATCACGCCACAGAAATTTCGGCAATGACCTTTGTCCATGAATTAGATGAACAAAAATTAACGAGAACATTATGGGGGATTATTACAGAGTGTGTCGTTGTTTTTCCAGATGGGATCGGCGTGTTGCCATGGATGGTTTGTGGCAATGAAGACATTGGGGTGGCGACAGCTAAAAAAATGTTAGATTGCCGCATTGTTATTTGGGCTCATCATGGTATCTTAGCATCAGGTAGCAGTTTAGAAGATGCCTTAGGGTTAATCGAAACAGTTAACAAAGCAGCTAAAATCTATATGATGACTTATCAAAAACCTTTAACAACAGGTATTACTGATCCTGAGCTATGGGCTGTCTGTGAAGCATTTGACTTAACGCCAAAAGCTGGTTATTTAAAATAATTTTTAAATCAATAATGATAACTCTAAGTGATAAGACTTAGAGTTATTTTTGTATCAAAAAGAAGACTTTTTTGTAATATTTCAATTTCATTCTTAAAAGTCCATTAAAAAATGGTATAATATTATCATTATTATATAAGAAAAAGGAGTCACTAATTATGACATTAATTTACCAAAGCACTCGCGACAGTAGCCAACGAGTCAGTGCGTCTCAAGCCATTCTTCAAGGGTTATCAGTCGATGGGGGATTGTTTGTTCCAACTGAGCTACCAAGCTTGGCTTTTGATTTTAAAGCAATGAGTCAAATGAGTTACCAAGAAGTTGCCTACATCGTAATGAAAGAATTTTTAACGGATTTTAGTGAAGGGGAACTGAAGGCGTGTATTAAGCAAGCCTATGATGAAAAGTTCACTCATCCTAGTATTGCCCCCTTGAAAAAAGTTGGGGAAGATTATTACTTAGAGTTATTTCATGGTAGCACGATTGCTTTTAAAGATTTGGCTTTAGCGTTGTTACCTCATTTAATGGTGACAGCTGCTAAGAAAAATAATTTAGAAGATGAAATAGTCATTTTAACAGCGACATCTGGTGATACTGGTAAAGCTGCTATGGCTGGCTTTGCCGATGTCCCTGGCACTAAGATTATCGTTTTTTATCCTAAAAATGGTGTCAGTGGCATTCAAGAACAACAAATGTTAACCCAAAAAGGCCAAAACACCTCAGTAGTGGGGATTACTGGTAACTTTGATGATGCCCAAACAAAAGTTAAAGAGATGTTTAATAATTCCTTGCTTAACCAACAATTAAAAGAGAACCAAAAACAATTCTCATCAGCCAATTCAATTAATATTGGTCGCTTAATTCCGCAAATCGTTTATTACGTCTATGCTTATGCGCAACTAGTTGGCCTAGGGAGAATCAAAGCCGGCGAGGCAATTAACTTTTCAGTACCGACAGGGAACTTTGGAAATATTTTAGCTGGTTACTACGCTAAAGAGATGGGGGTACCGATAAAGAAATTGATTTGTGCTTCTAACGAAAATAATGTGTTAACAGATTTCTTTAATAAAGGTATTTATGATCGCAACCGTGAATTTAAATTAACGAGCTCGCCTTCGATGGATATCTTAGTCTCGAGTAACTTAGAACGTTTAATCTTCCATGTAACTGGCAATGACAGCCAAGCTTGCCAAGGCTTAATGAATCAGTTAGATACTAAAGGCGTCTATGAGATTACCCCTAAGATGCAAGCCAAGCTCGCTACTTTTGTCGCTGGTTATGCGTCAGAAGAAGTTGTTAGTCAAAGAATTGAAAAAGTTTTTAATGAAAGTAGCTACGTGATCGATCCTCATACGGCAGTCGCAGATGCAGTCAAAGAGGAACAAGGATTAGCCGGCGTAACAGTCGTTGTTTCAACAGCCAGTCCTTATAAATTTCCTCAAGCAGTTGTAAACAGTCTAAGTCAAGAGTCTCAAGAGCTAGAAGATGATTTTCAATTAGTTGATCAACTTCAGCTATTATCACAAGTTCCGATACCTGCTGCTGTGACAGAAGTGAGAGGGGCTGACATTCGCCATGACTTAGTTGTCGAAACAGCGGATATGCAACGGGCAGTAGAGTCACTATTAAAATTAAAGTAGGTGTTTAGCATTCAACTCACAACTGAAATTAAAGCTTTTTGGCAAAGATATTGCCAAGAGGAAAACTTAGACTGGCAAAAGACAAGTTATCAAGCATGGGCCTTCGGTGATAGTCCTGTCATGGCAGAGGAGTTATTAGCCTTAGTTTTATCCGGTCAGAAGACAGGAACATCAAGTGCTTATCAAGCTTATGAAGATGGCGATGAGCCACTGCCTCAAGTCACTGATTTGAGCATTATTTTAAACGGTCAAGGACAGCCAGTCTGTCTGATTCAAACAACGAGCGTTGAAATTTCACCTTTTAATCAAGTCAGTGAGATTCAGGCTTTTAAAGAAGGGGAAGGCGATCGAACCTTAGCCTACTGGCAAACAGTCCATCAAGAGTTTTGGGAAAGAGAATTTCAAGGGTCGACCTTAACTTTTAAGCCAGAGATGCTAATTGTCTATGAAGAGTTCAAAGTTATCTTTCAATAAAAAAAGAAAGTCCTAAAAACTAGGACTTTCTTTTTTTAGACTTGTTCAACCATAAACTCTGCTAATTCAGTTTGAGCTAAGTTGGCATTTAAAGCAACTAATAATTTAATGCGAGCTTTTTGGCTGTTAAGGCCATTACAGAAAAGCACACCTTTGTCTTCTAGTTGCATGCCCCCACCTTCGTAATCGTAGACTCCTTCAGCAATGCCGTTAAAGCAACGAGAGACTAAAACGATCGGGACACCTTCAGCAATTAAATTATCGATGGCAGGAATTGTCAAAGGTGGTAAATTACCAGCACCTAAGGCTTCAATGACTAAGCCATCAATTTGATTGGCTGACAGTAAGTCGAGAATACTAGAGCCCATGCCAGCGTATGACTTAACAATCGGAATACGGCCGCTGACAGAAGTCACATCTAAAGTATGAGAAGTGATTAGTTGTTGATAGAAACTCACTTGATGTTTATTAATTAGTCCCACTGGTCCAAAGGTCGGTGTTCTGAAGGTTGCCACATTTGTCGTGTGAGTTTTAGTAACGTAACGAGCAGTATGAATTTCATCGTTCATCACAACAAGTGTGCCTTTACCTAGGGCATCATTGCTAGCTGCCACCCGAATAGCCGATAAGTAATTATAGAGACCGTCAGAACCGACTTCATTACTAGAGCGCATGGCACCAGTTAAAACGATTGGCAGTTGATCACCGACAGTAATATCTAAAAAGTAAGCTGTTTCTTCAAGTGTGTCAGTTCCGTGGGTGATAACGACACCATCGATACCAGCAGCGATCCCAAGTAAAATTCGGTTTTTTAGTAAAAGCATATGTTCCGGTGTAATATGAGGAGAAGGGATAAATAAAAAGTCTTCAACAATCAAATTAACGTCAGTCTTAATGTCTAAGGTGAAATCTAAAAGAGGATTACTATGATCTGTAGAGACACCGCCTGTTTGGCTATCTTCAGACATGGCAATTGTTCCTCCTGTATGTAGAACTAGGATATTTTTCATTGTCGTCACCACTTTCCGTGAATAATTTCTTCATGCTTGCTTATTATAACAAAAGTGTCAAACAATCGCTCGTTTTTGCTAAACAAATTAAGATTGTGTAAAATAGAAGTGAGAGGTGAAGGTGATGATAGAAATCGGCTTAACTACATGGTCCGAGCATCCAAGTTTATTAAATAAAAATAAAATTACTTTAGCAGAGTACAGTTCAAAATTGCCAGTCGTTGAAATTGATACGCCTTTTTATGGAATTCCAACGCCGCAAACAACTGCTAAGTGGGTCAGTGAAACCCCAAAAGACTTTGGGTTTATTCTGAAAGGCCATCAATCAATGACAACTCATAGCCCTTGGCAAGATCATTACCCAACAGAAAAAGAAATGTACGAGCGCTATTTTGCCATGCTGGAACCGCTGATTACTAGTCAAAAATTAAGAGGGATTTTATTACAATTTCCAGCATCCTTTAATTGTACAGCAGAAGCAATCTTACATTTAAAACGATTACGAAAAATCTTTAGCGATTTACCAGTCGTTATCGAATTTAGACATCCTAGTTGGTATGAGGCTGATTTCTTACAAGGAACATTAGCTTTTATGAAAGAGCAAGAGTTTATTTTAATGGTCGTGGATGAGCCTCAGTTACCAGGGAAATCAATCCCTTTCTATCCAATCGTGACCAATAAACAACAAGTAATCTTCCGTTGTCATGGCCGTTACCAAGCAGGCTGGACCGCAAAAGGTGATGATTGGCGAAAGAAACGAACACTCTACCGTTACAATGAAGAAGAGTTAACTGAGTTAGCTAACGCCCTCCAACAAATTGAAAAAGACTGTCCCCTAGTGACAATCATCTTTAACAATAATTCTGGTGGCGATGCAGCAGCTAATGCCTTAACATTAAAAGAGTTCTTAGGGATTAACTATGAAGGGTTGAATCCAGAGCAAATGGATTTATTTTAGGAGGGAGTCACATGATTAAAGCGGCATTTTTTGATATTGATGGGACCTTAGTGACAAGTAAAGCGAAGGCCCTTGACTCAACGAGAAGGGCAATTGCAGAATTGAAAAAACAAGGAATTATTTGCGGTATTGCCACTGGCAGAGGACCTTTTCGCTTAGCGGAACAAATTGATCAACTGACATTTGATGTGTATGTCACATACAACGGTCAGTACGTTTATACTGACAAAGAAGTCCTTTATGCGAATGCGTTCCCTAGGGAGACAGTGGAACAACTAATTATCTTTTGTGAGACTAACAATCGCCATATCTTATTTGGCGCTGCCGATGAAATGGCTGGCAGTTCAGTCATGATGTTTGGTCAAAAAGCCAGCGCTAAACGACTCCAAAAATTTTTACCAAAAGGCCCTTTGAAACGACTTATTATGAAAATAGCAAAGACCTTTCCCCAAAAAAGTAAAAATAAACGTTATCGTCAATTAGCAGTTTTAAAGAAACCAATTTATCAGTGTGTCATGATTAGCCCTTTAAAAGAGCAAGGGGCTTTGGAAAAACTCTTTCCAGAATGTAAGTTCACTCGTTCCAATCCTTACACCGTGGATATTATTCTTAAAGACAGTTCTAAAAGTGTGGGAATTGAAAAAGCGGGAAGCCTTTTTGATTTTACATTGAAAGAGACAGTAGCTTTTGGGGACAGTTGGAATGATGAAGAAATGTTGAGAGATGTTGGCATTGGAGTTGCTATGGGAAATGCCATGGCAGAAATTAAAGAGTTAGCTGATTATATCACCAAAAGTAATACTGAAGATGGCATTGACTATGCCTTAAGGCAATTAAAACTACTCAAGAAAGAAAGTGACTAAATGCTAACACCTTATAATCAAGTAAAAGAATTCCATCAGGCCTTTGATCCTGTTGATCATCAAGGCGGGAAAGTTTTTACTGCTCAGCAAGCCCTATTTCGAACAATGTTTAAGGGAGAAGAATTAGTTGAATTTTTATATGCAGCAGCAAATAATGATCAGCAGTTGTTTACTAATTTAGTTAGTGAATTTCAAACAAGCATTGATGAAGCCAAAGTTAAAATCGAGAAGAAGCATCAAAAAGTGACCGATCCGTTAGTTGAGCAAGCGGATGCTCTTATCGATTTACTGTATTTCACTTACGGCTCCTTTGTACAAATGGGAGTGGATCCAAGTGAGTTGTTTTCAATTGTTCATCAAGCGAATATGGGTAAATTGTTTCCTGATGGGCAACCTCATTATCATCCAAAAACTGGTAAAGTCATGAAGCCTGATAATTGGGAAAAAGATTTTGCACCTGAAGAAAAAATCCGGGAAGCAATCAAAAAACAGTTGAAATGAAGTCTATTTTCAAGGACTTGTGATTTTGGGCTGCTTTACAAATAAGGAAAAAGAGTTGAAATATCAAGTCCTTGATAGAGTTCCAGATAATAAATAAAAAGCAAAGCCTCTCAGAGGCTTTGCTTTTTATTTGAAGAAGGAATGGTAAAGAGCTTCAATTGCTTTTGTTTCATGACACGTTTTAATGCCAAAAAGGATACTAACTTCGGAAGAGCCTTGGTTAATCATTTCTAAGTTGACTCCGGCTTGGGCTAGAGCTGAGGTACTTTTGGCAGCCGTTCCGATGTTGCTTTTCATCCCTTCACCGACGATTGCTAACATTGATAAGTTGTGTTTAACATGGATTTCATCGACCTGAAGTTCCTCTTGAAAACGATGGATGAGTCGGTCCTCAACAGCAGCTGTGATTTGTTCCTCTCGTAGAATAACTGAAATGTCGTCAATCCCAGAAGGCATGTGCTCGTAGTTTAAGCCTTCGTCTTCAATAATAGCCAGGACTTTTCGACCAAATCCAACTTCTCTATTCATTAAGTACTTGCTTAAGTAAATTAAGGCAAAGCCAGAATCGGCTGCGATGCCGATAACTCCTTGATCGCCTATTTCTCGATCTAATAATATTTTAGTGCCAGGGGCATCAGGGTTGTTGGTGTTTTTGATAACGACTTCAATGCCAGCTCGAAAGGCTGGAATCAGTGCTTCATCATGGAAAACTCCAAAGCCAGAGTAGCTTAGTTCCCGCATTTCTCTAAAGGTTAATTCTTTGATTTTATGTGGTTCCTTAATCACCCGGGGATCAGCCACATAAATGGCATCAACATCAGTGAAGTTTTCATAGAGGTCTGCTTGAACACCAGCTGCTAAAATAGAACCTGAGACGTCAGAGCCACCACGAGAAAAAGTACAAATTTCGCCAGCTTCAGTGTAACCGAAAAAGCCAGGAACAACGATAATATCTCCCCGATCACGAAGCTCCATAATTTTAGGAAAAGAACTATCGAGAATTAAGGCATTTCCAGGTTCGTCAGTGACGATTAAGCCCGCTTCTTGAGGATTAAGGTAATTAGCATCAAGACCTTTCAATTGGAGAAAAGCAGCGACTAATTTCGCGCTATTGTCTTCACCGCTAGCTTTAAAGCGATCAAGAACACGACGCTTGTCTTGGTCCTTGCGATTGGACAAGGTTAAATTTTTGAAGGATTGGGCAATTTCTTGGATGATTTGTTGGGGTAAGGCTAATTCATTAGCAATCAATTCATAACGAGTGATGATTGCGTCTTGAACTTTCTGGTAGTCATCACCTGCTAAGTAAAGCTCCGCATACTCAATCAATAAATCAGTGACTTTTTGATCGTCAGCTTGTCTTTTACCTGGGGCAGAAACGACAATTATTTTTCTCGTTGAATCAGACTTAATAATTGAAACGACTTTATTTAACTGTGTACTTGAGGCGAGTGAACTTCCGCCAAATTTAACGACTTTCATATCCGACAACTCCTTCAATTTCCCGATTTAAACAGTGTTTATCTACCAGAATACCTAATAAGACTGCTAAAATCAATATCAATAAGTAATAAAAAGTCTCTTTGGTAACTTTGTCTCAATAATTTTCCTTTCTTTTATATAGTAGAGACTTAAAAATATCTTTTTATTCCCTAACTAATTTAAAAGATAGGCTAGTATTAATTAGAAATACCATGTATAATATCAAAAGTAAACGCCATTTTTATGGGCTTTTTTATTTAGTAAATCAGCCTGTTAAGAAGGGCCTAAGTGGAAAACTATAAATTGTTAGTGAATGACAAGCTATCATATGTTATAATTTAATGCAGGTGCAAAACCAGATTAATAGAAAATAAACTATAAAAAATTACTTTTCTTGTGTTTTAAAAGTAAGCGTTGTAGACTAGATGTTTGCTTAAAGAGAAAAGTTATGATGATAATTGAAAGAAAAGACGGAGGAAATTTAATGAAACCAAATACAATGCTTTGGATATTTTTAGCAGTTTTTGTTGTAGCTGCCTTACTATATTTAATTGCAATTTTAATGAAACGCAGAAATGAAGAACGTTTGGATGAATTAGAAAAACGAAAGATTGACCTATTCGATTTGCCCGTCATAGAAGAAGTTGAAGAAGTAAAAAAAATGCATTTAGTCGGTCAAAGTCAAAACACTTTTCGTGATTGGAATCAAAAGTGGACAGACATTTCAACAGCGTCATTTGCTGAGTTAGAAAGTCGCATCTTTGAAGTTGAGAACTTAAATGAGACCTTCCGCTTTATGAAAGTTAAAAGTGCCATTGAAGAAGCTTATGAAACAATGGACGAGATGGAAAATGAAGTTGAGTACATTCGAACAGGCTTGAAAGAACTTCGTGAAAGTGAAGAACGGAATTCACTAGCTGTCCAAGAAGCCTTAGATAAATATGAAGAAATTAGCGCTTTAGCTAAACAAGAACCAAAACAATTTGGACCAGCCATTGATGAAATTCAAAAACAAGTTCAAAGCATTGAAAATGAATTTACCCAGTTTGTTGCTTTAAATACTGCGGGTGATCCTATGGAAGCTCGTTCAGTCTTAGAACAAGCAGAAGGTCGCACTTACGCTTTAGAAGCAACGATTGTTAATATTCCGCCTTTATTCGAAGAATTAGATAAGATGTTCCCAGAGCAGATGCAAGAAATTATTAGTGGTCATAAAAAATTAGTTGAGCAACAATTTAAATTTCCAGAAGATGAGATCAAAAAAGACATTGTCAAAGTTAATTCCAAAATCAAGAAAAACTTAGCTTACTTAGAAAAATGTGAAGTCGCGGTTGTCCAAGAAAACAATGCTGATATTAGTAATCGCATTGATAAATTATATGATGTCATGGAAATTGAAATGAAAGCTCAGTCTTATGTTAAAGCTAACATGAAAACAACTAGAGATTATATTGGACATGCCTTTAAAAATAATCGTCAACTTTTAATTGAATTGGACCATACGTCACAAAGTTATGCTTTAAATCATAATGAATTAGGTCGTGCTAGAGGCTTCCAAACAAGATTAGAAGAATTAGGTAAAAGTTTCACGACCATTGAAGAGAATTTAAAAAACAAAGTTGCAGTCTTTTCAAAAGTAGAAGAAGAACTAAAAGATACGTATCGGATTTTAGATGATATTGAAAACCAACAAATCGAAATAAATGGTTCACTTAAAACCCTTCGTAAAGGTGAAAAAGTCGCACAGAAAAAAATTGATGAATTTGAGTTTAGTTTACGGAACATGAAACGCTATGTTGATAAACAACGCTTACCAGGTGTTCCACCGGAATACTTAGAATTCTTTTTCGTAGCAACTGATCGGATTGAAGAGTTAAGTAAAGAACTGAACAAAATTAGAATTGATATGGAACGCATCAATAAATTAGTTGAGTACTGTAGTAAAGACATTGAGATTCTTGAAGAAAAAACCAATGAATTAATCGATAGTGCGGCTTTAACAGAGCAAATGTTACAATACTCTAACCGTTACCGTCATAGTCATGGTGGTGTTAGTGAAGCCATCGATAAAACGTTATATCTTTTTACTAAAGAACATCGTTATCAAGATGCCCTTGATGAAATTGGTTCGGCATTAGAACGAACTGAGCCAGGAGCCTTTAAGCGAATCGAATCTTTCTACTTTAATAATAGAGATCGCATGGCCGAATTTTAATTAGACGTTACTACCCCTTAAGCCAGAGTTAATCTGTTGCTTTTGGGGTTTTCTTTTTGAGAGCTAATTATAAAGGAGCTTAGATTGATATTAACGTCGTTTACGTTTATAATAGGAAAGACTTTTTAACAAGTAAAGCAACAGCGGTTATGTTAAATTCAAGGAGGAAAGCAATGATTTATTTTGATAATAGTGCCACAACTAAAATAAATAAAAGTGTCTTAGATACTTATGTTAGAACAAGTGAACGAGTTTACGGTAATCCTTCAAGCTTACACCATTTAGGAACACAAGGAACGCGACTGTTAGACCAAACGAGAAAGCAAATTGCCGAAGGCTTAGATGTACTGCCAACAGAAATTTATTACACAAGTGGCGGCACGGAAGGGAACAACTGGATCATTAAAGGCACAGCGATTGAGAAACGCCAGTTTGGCAATCATTTAATTGTCTCGGCTGTTGAACATAGTGCCGTCACAAATGCGGCTAGACAGTTAGAACAATTAGGATTTGAACTTAGTTACGCTCCAGTCGATCAAAAGGGATTTGTCATTGTTGAGGAATTAGCTAAATTAATTAGACCGGAAACAATTTTAGTGTCGGTGATGGCAGTTAATAATGAAGTCGGGACAATTCAACCAATTGCAGAAATCAGTCAGGTCCTCGCTGAGTACCCAACGATTCATTTCCATGTTGACGGGGTCCAAGCTTTAGGGAAAGTACCAAGTCCTCGATGGTTAACCTCTCGTGTTGACTTCGCCACCTTCTCTGCTCATAAGTTTCATGGTCCTAAAGGTGTCGGCTTTATTTTTTGGCGCAAAGGTCGCAAAATTGCTGAATTGATCAGTGGTGGCGGTCAGGAAAAAAATCAACGGAGCGGCACAGAAAATGTTCCTGGCATCGTAGCGATGTCACGGGCTGTCAGATTACACTTAGAAGACCAAGAATTAAAAAATAAGCGTGAACAAAACATTAAAGAGTATTTAATTGATTCTTTAAACAAATATGAGAAGGTCAGTCTGTTTTGTGATAGTAGTGAAGACTATGCTCCACATATTGTTTGTTTCGGTGTTAAAGGTGTCAAAGGCGAAGTTTTAGTCCATGCCTTTGAACAAAAAGATATTATTATTTCGACTACTAGTGCTTGTTCTAGTCGCAGTAAAGTGGCTGGTAGCACCTTGCATTCAATGGGAGTAGCAGATCCGATTGCCACAACGGCAGTTCGCTTAAGTTTAAATCATGAGTCGACAATGGTCGAAGCCGAACAATTCATGATTGTGTTCAATCAGCTGTATCAACAATTTTCAAAAATTAATTAAGTAGAGGAAGGACTTATTATGAATTACACAGAAATTATGGTTCGTTATGGCGAACTCTCAACTAAAGGTAAGAATAAGAAACGTTTTATTAGTATGTTAGCAGCCAATGTTAAAAATGCCTTAACAAGTTATCCTTTAGTTAAAGTTCATGCTAATCGTGACCGGATGCATTTACTCTTAAATGGTGAAAACAGTCAAGAAGTGATGGCATGCTTATCACCAATTTTTGGGATTCAAAATTATTCACCAGCTATTAAAGTTGAAAAAGAAATGGCAGTCATCTATGAAACAGCCATTCAAATGGTCAAAGAAAACTTTACAGAAGGTCAAAGTTTTAAAGTCAATGCCCGTCGTTCAGATCATTTATTTGAGTTAGATACAAATGAATTAAACCGGGAAGTTGGTCACCATGTGATTCAAGCCATTCCGACGATTAAAGTTCAAATGAAACAACCGGATATTACTTTACGAGTTGAAATTCGGGATGACGGTGCCTTTTTATCTTGTGAAACGATTAATGGTGCCGGTGGTTTGCCAGTTGGTTCAAGTGGTAAAGGGATGTTAATGTTATCTGGGGGAATTGATTCTCCTGTGGCTGGTTACTTAGCTATGAAGCGAGGGGTTAAAATTGAAGCTGTTCATTTCCATAGCCCACCTTACACTAGCGAGCAAGCTTTAAATAAGGCGAAAGACTTAACCGTTAAATTAGTGCCTTACGTTGGCAGCATTCAATTTATCGAAGTTCCTTTTACTGAAATTCAAGAAGAAATTAAAAAGAATGTTGAAGAAGGTTATTTAATGACTATTACACGCCGCTTCATGTTGCGAATTACAGATGAGATTGTCAAAAAACGTCGTGGTTTAGCAATTATTAATGGTGAGTCTTTAGGTCAAGTCGCCTCACAAACATTGCATAGTATGATTGCCATTAACGATGTCACGACAACACCGATTATTCGGCCAGTCATCACTTTAGATAAAAATGAAATTATAGAAATTGCTGAAAAAATTGACACCTTTGATTTGGCAATCCAACCATTTGAAGATTGTTGCACAATTTTCGCTCCGCCAAAACCAAAAACTAAACCAAGACTAGACCGTTCTCGTGAATATGAAAACAAACTAGATATGGAAGGGTTAATTGCCCGGGCAGTAGCTGGCATCAAAGTTAGTGAAATTCAACCAGGTCAGCAATATTTAACGAGCGAAGCAGATGAATTTAGTGATTTACTTTAAGGATAAAGCTTGATAGAGGGATGAATTAGTAGGCGCTAATTCATTCCTTTTTTTGTTATCGTAAAAAAGTTCACAAAGTTGTTGTCAAGGACTAAGGGGAATGGTACACTAAGAGTGTGAATGTTTTAACAAGAGGTGAGAAAATGGAAAAAGTAGAAGAAACTAAAATACCCAATGCAACAGCTAAAAGAATACCGTTATACTATCGTTACTTAAAAACTTTGGAAGAATCTAATGTGGAAAGGATTAAATCTAAAGATTTTAGCCAATTAATTCAAGTGCCCTCAGCAACGATTCGTCGTGATTTTTCACATTTTGGAGAACTAGGAAGAAGTGGCTATGGTTATGATGTTAGTTACTTAATTCAAGTCTTTAGTCATATTTTGAATACGAAAGTTGAAAAACGAATTGCCTTAATCGGCACAGGGAACTTAGGCAAAGCGTTAATTAAAAATAATTTTCGCCGGAATGAAAATTTAAACATTGTTAGTGCCTTTGATTCTGACCCTGAATTAATTGGGACAAAGATTAACAATATCGAAATCCGTGACTTAGCAGATTTAGCGGAAATTGTTAAAAAAGAAGGCATTACGACGGCTATTTCAACTGTACCAAGTAAGTATTCTCAAGCAGCGGTTGATGGCATTGTTGAAGCCGGCATTACGGCTATTTTGAATTTTGCTCCTGGTCGCGTGAAAGTACCTGACAAAGTTAAGATTCAATACATTGATTTAACAACGGAGTTACAAACCTTAATTTACTTCGACGAGAACTTTACGTCGAATCATCAATTTAACTTTGCTACTCAGTAACAAGCAGTACGTTTGTTTTTATAGGTTCTTTCTCGTATACTGAAGGTATCACAAAACGAGAGGGGTTTCTTAAAGATGGAAGTAACATTAAAAGGTAAACCAGTAACATTAGCAGGAGAGCAAGTTGAAGTGGGGCAAAAAGCACCAGACTTTTCTTTAGTTAATTTAAATAAACAAGTCATTCAATTGTCAGATTTATCTGATAAACCGGTGATTCTAACAGTTGTTCCGAATATTGAAACGAGTGTTTGTCAATTACAGACGAAACGTTTTAATCAAGAAGCTGCTAAAATTGATGGCGTACACTTCTTAACGATTTCGAATAATACTAAAGAAGAACAAGAAAAATGGTGTGCCGCTGAAGGTGTTGATATGGAAATGCTCCATGACACTGAAAATGAATTCGGGAAGCTGTATGGTTTATTTATTCCAGAAGTTGGGTTACTAGCTCGTGCAATTTTTGTTATCGATAAAGATCAAAATGTCATTTACAGTGAGATTGTTGAAGAAATTGCTCAAGAACCAGATTACGAAGCAGCCTTAGCCGTAGCTAAAGCTTTATAGTTAAACTAAAAAGACTTTCGAGTCTTTTTTTTGTCTAAAATCAATCAAGAAGCTGCTTTTGCAGACAGACAGTTATGGCTTGAACTTTTGACGTGACGTTGATTTTACAAAAAAAGCCGAAAGACTGACAATCTTAACCTCTCACTTAAAAACGGAAATTCAAGGGCTCTGTGATGAAGTGATTGTTGTTAGCGATGGTGAAGTTGTCAGCCAAAGTCAAAAGTCAGTTTGACGAAAGGCAGATTAACATGTAAAATATGAGCAAGACGTTGAACAAGGAAAGTACTTAACGAACCATCACAGAAAGAAAATCATAGCTGAAAGATTTTCATGCCATTTGTTAAGGAAAAGTAACTTGGGAGTCGAATGACTGAACTAACAGTAAGTCATTCCGAGTCGTGATCGCTAACTCACGCTAGAGAAATAGTAGAACACTACTATAAATTAGGTGGTACCGCGTATACTAACGCCCTAAGACAGCAATGTCTTAGGGCGTTTTATTTTGCAAAAAAGCCGTTGTTTCCGGAGCATCACCACCGAATTCCGCTAGTGGCAGAGGCTAGTCGTTGAACTGCGGGCGAGACTAAGAATGATTTAAGGAACTAATGATCAGCTTAATTAAAGTAAATTATAGACGAAAGAGGGATCAAGATGTCAGAAGATAAAAATTTAGCACCAAAGTATGCACCACAAGAAGTTGAAGCCAATCGTTATGAAAAATGGGTGAAGGAGGAGCGTTTCAAGCCAAATGGTAACCCAGATGCGAAACCTTATTCAATCGTCATCCCACCACCTAATGTAACTGGTAAACTTCATTTAGGCCACGCTTGGGACACAACGCTCCAAGATATTATTATTCGTCATAAACGGATGCAAGGGTATGATACGTTATGGTTACCAGGGATGGACCACGCCGGGATTGCTACCCAAACGAAAGTCGAAGAACAGTTAGCGACAGAAGGCTTAAGTCGTTACGACTTAGGACGTGAAAAGTTCGTTGAAAAGACGTGGGAATGGAAAGAAGAATACGCCGGTCATATTCGGGAACAATGGGGAAAAATCGGGATTTCAGTCGATTATTCACGAGAACGTTTTACCCTAGACCAAGGCCTGTCAGATGCTGTTAAAAAGGTCTTTGTGAAGCTCTACGAAAAAGACTTAATTTACCGTGGGGAATATATTATTAACTGGGACCCGAAAGCTAAAACGGCCTTATCGGACATTGAAGTGATTCATAAAGATGTGGAAGGGGCTTTTTACCACATGTCTTACTTACTAGCTGATGGCAGTGGTGAGGTCTTAGAGATTGCGACTACTCGTCCGGAAACGATGTTAGGTGATACAGCTGTAGCCGTTCATCCGGAAGATGAGCGTTACCAACACTTAATTGGTAAATCAGTGATTTTACCATTAGTGAATAAAGAAATTCCGATTATTGCTGATGATTACGTCGAGATGGACTTCGGAACAGGGGTCGTTAAAATTACTCCAGCCCATGATCCAAATGACTTTGAAGTCGGTAACCGTCATGACTTACCAAGAGTTAACGTGATGGAGGCGGATGGGACTATTAATAGCCTTGGAGGCAAGTATGCTGGTTTAGACCGTTTCGCTGCTCGTAAAGCTGTGATTAAAGATTTAGAGGCAGAAGGCCGCTTAGTGAAAATTGAAAAAATGGTCCACAGTGTCGGTCATTCAGAACGGAGTGGGGTTGTTGTTGAACCTCGTCTATCAACTCAATGGTTCGTTAAAATGGAGCCACTAGCGAAAGAAGCTTTAGCTAACCAAGAAACAGCTGATAAAGTTGATTTTTACCCACCACGCTTTAATCAAACATTCTCAACTTGGATGGAAAATGTCCACGATTGGGTGATCTCTCGTCAATTATGGTGGGGCCATCAAATTCCAGCTTGGTATCACAATGAAACAGGGGAATTATATGTTGGCGAAACAGCCCCAGCTGATAGTGAAAACTGGACCCAAGATGAAGATGTCTTAGACACATGGTTTAGTTCAGCTCTGTGGCCTTTCTCAACGATGGGCTGGCCAGATGAAAATGCGCCAGATTTCCAACGCTATTTCCCGAACTCAACCTTAGTCACTGGTTACGATATTATTTTCTTCTGGGTTAGTCGAATGATGTTCCAAAGTCTCGAATTTACAGGGAAAGCACCCTTTAAAAATGTCTTAATGCACGGTTTAATTCGGGCAGAAGATGGCCGTAAGATGAGTAAGTCTTTAGGCAACGGGATTGACCCGATGGAAGTGATTGAGAAGTATGGTGCTGATGCTTTACGTTGGTTCTTATCAAATGGCTCTTCACCTGGTCAAGACATGCGTTTCAGCTATGATCGAATGGATTCATCATGGAACTTTATTAATAAAATTTGGAATGCCAGCCGTTTTGTCTTAATGAATACGGAAGAATTTACCTTTGCCGACATTGATTTAACTGGTCATAAGACAGTAGCAGATCGTTGGATTCTGACACGATTAAATGAAACAATCGAACGGGTGAATTCATTGTTCGAACGTTTTGAATTTGGTGAAGCAGGTCGTCATTTATATAACTTTATTTGGGATGATTTCTGTGATTGGTACATCGAAATGAGTAAAGAAGTCTTGTTTGGTGAAGATGAAGTCCAAAAACAAATGACACGAAGTATTTTAGTTTACACACTAGACAATATTTTACGGTTATTACACCCAATCATGCCTTTTGTGACTGAAGCTATCTGGGAAAAAATCCCTCATCAAGGGGAATCAATTGTGACAGCTGTTTATCCAACGGTTCAACCGGAGTTAAGTGATGAAAAAGCCGCCAAAGGGATGGAAGTACTGAAAGAACTCATTCGCTTAGTTCGTAACATTCGCTCAGAAGTGAATACACCTTTATCCAAAGCGATTACGTTACTGATTAAAACGAACCAACCTTCAGTTGAAGAATTCTTATTGGAAAACCAAAACTACATTCAACGTTTCTGTAATCCAGAGGAATTAGTTATTTCAGCTAGTGTCGTAGCACCGGAACTGGCGATGAGTGGGGTAATTACCGGGGCAGAAATTTACTTACCTTTAGCAGACTTAATTAATATTGAAGAAGAAATTATTCGACTAGAAAAAGAATTAGCTAAATGGACAAAAGAAGTTAAAATGGTTCAAGGTAAATTATCCAATGAACGCTTTGTTGCTAACGCCCCAGATGAGGTAGTAGCTGGCGAACGTGAAAAAGAAAAAGGTTACTTAGAAAAACAAGCCTCAGTAACTGAAAGAATTGCCACATTAAAAAATAAATAGCAATCTAGGAGCAGGAAAGCATGACATATACAGAAGCTTTAAGGTGGATCCATAGTCGTTTAGCCTTTGGTTCGCGGCCAGGTCTTGACCGAATTGAAGCCTTGCTGGACTTACTGGATAATCCTCAAAATAAAATTAAAACGATTCATGTGGCAGGGACTAATGGCAAAGGCTCAACCGTTAGTTTTTTACGATCCCTCTTAGAAGGTGAGGGCCTCAAAGTTGGGACCTTTACCTCACCGTATATTACGGTTTTCAATGAGCGTATCGCCCTTAATAATCAGCCAATCAGTAACCAAGAGTTAGTGGCTTTAGTTGAAAGGTTTCAACCTCTAGTCGCCAGCCTTGATGCTCAACCGGCCTTAGCTGGTGTGACAGAATTTGAAATCATTACAGCTATGATGTTTACTTATTTTGCAGAAGCGCAAGTTGATGTTGGGATTATTGAAGTTGGCTTAGGTGGTACCTTAGATTGTACGAATGTGATTACCCCGTTGATTGCTAGTATTACAACGATTGGTTTAGATCATATGGCAATTTTAGGTAACACTTTAGAAGAGATTGCCGCTCAAAAAGCCGGCATCATTAAAGCTTATCGACCAGTTGTAACTGGTAATTTACCAGAGGTAGCTTTGAAGGTCATTCGTGAGGTCAGCGCCAAGCTCAAAAGTCCCTTAATCGAATTAGGACAAGGGTATCAGTTTAAACTGGAAGAGAAACAAGGGGCATTTGGTGAAGTTTTTACTTTTACTAACCAGCAATTTACGTTACCCCATTTAGAAATTAGTTTAAATGGGCAACACCAAATTGAAAATGCCAGTTTAGCAATTGAGTTATATTGCCAAGTAGCGCCTGATTTTGAGTATATTGCTACTGAAGCAACAATCAGAGCAGGCATTCAATTTGTCGCTTGGCCAGGGCGGATGGAAGTTCTGCAGACAGCGCCCTTAGTTATTTTAGATGGGGCACACAATGAGCCAGCGATTAAAGTCTTAGTCAATAATTTACAACAGGAATACCAAGGCAAAGCTATAAAAACCGTCTTTGCCGCGATTCAGCCCAAAGAAGTTGGGAGTATGTTAAACTTGTTAGGAGAAGTTGAAAATCAAGAACTCTTTTTGACGACTTTTGATTATCCAAAAGCCTATCAGTTAAAGGAGTATCCTTTGTTAAGTCATTTGCCAGTAACTCACTTACCAGATTGGCAAGTAGGGATTGAGCAATTAATAAAAGCTGGCACTTCAGCTGACTTAATTTTAATTACTGGTTCTTTGTATTTCATTTCTCAAGTAAGAACACATATCTTAGGAGGTTCCAATGAAAAAACCGTTTAAAGGAATTATATTTGACATGGATGGCTTGCTATTTGATACAGAGAGTTTGTATTGCCAAGCGAACATGAAAATCGCTCCAAAACATGGTATTAAGAATTACGATGAAGAGTATTATCGAGGTTTAATTGGTTTGTCAGATGAAGAAACAGCTGAGATTTATTACGAAGATTTTGCTGAAGCTGGTAGAACTGCCATTGATGCCTTCATTTTAGAAGGGCATTTAGAAGTTAAAGAGATGTTCTTAGCTGGCTTAGCGCCAATCAAACCAGGGGTCATTGAGATTTTAACTTATTTAAAAGCTGAAAAAATCCCGTGTATCGTGGCTTCGAGTAATTTACGTCAGTTTATTGATATCTTACTTGAAAAAGCGGAAATTCGTCGTTACTTTATCGACATTATCTCTGGCGATGATGTGGCAAAAGCCAAACCAGATCCGGAAATTGTCCATAAAGCCTTAGCTAAACTTGAATTAGCACCTGAGGAATGTTTAATGTTAGAAGATTCCCGTAATGGGATTTTAGCATCTTACCGGGCAGGTGTGCCAGTCATTATGGTGCCTGATATGATTGCGCCGACACCAGAAGTTGCGGAAATGACTTTAGAAATTTTACCAAGTCTCCACGAAGTTATCAATTATTTAAAATAAAAAATTAAGCCTCCGAATGCGTATCTAGTTACATAGAAACGGTTAGGAGGTTTTTTTTATGGCAAGTCGTCACCAAAATCAATTTGAAGCCCGCATAATTCAAGAGCTAAGACCACGAGAGCGACTCCAAGAACTAGGTGGGGCAGCCTTGTCGGAACAAGAACTATTAGCCATTGTTTTGCGAACAGGGGCAAAAGAGTGTGATGTGCTGACCTTGGCAGGGGAATTACTAAATAAATTTGGGAATTTATACGAATTAAAGCAAGCTAGCACTAGCGAACTGGAAAAAATTAAAGGCATTGGCCCGATTAAAGCTTTAGAACTCGTAGCTACCTTTGAATTAAGTCGCAGGGTCAATCGTTCACGGCAAATTAAGCTAGGCACAGTCACTTCAAGTGCTAGTATCGCTGGGGTTATGATTGAGGAGCTAAGAGACAGTGTCCAAGAACAGTTAATTGGGATTTACTTAAATACTAAGAATCAAATTATTAAAAAAGTTTTATTGTTTCAAGGCAGTTTAAATCAAAGCATTGCTCATCCACGGGATATTTATCACCATGCTGTTAAATGTTCTGCCGCTCGGATTATTTTAGTACATAATCATCCATCTGGGGATTGCCGACCATCTGCTAATGATTTAGAATTCACTAAGCGAGTAGTTAAATGTGGGGAGTTAATGGGGATCGAAATATTAGATCATCTGATTGTTGGGTGTGATACTTATCGTAGTTTAAAAGAAGATGGCGTTATTTAATAACCCTTTCATTCTCAGTTGTGAAAACGTTCTACTTGCATTTGTTTTATTAATACGTTATGATTATAGTTGTAATTCTACTTAGTTAACAGGGGAATTTAAGCCTCAGTTTCACGGAAGAAAAGGGTTACAATATTATGTGCAGAAATAGGCACGAGGAGGAAACACAACATGGAACAAGGTTCAGTAAAATGGTTTAACGCAGAAAAAGGTTTTGGCTTTATCCAACGCGAGAATGACGGTGGCGATGTTTTTGTTCACTTTTCAGCGATTCAAGGCGAAGGATTCAAAGCATTAGAAGAAGGTCAATCAGTAACTTTTGAAATTGAAGATACAGATCGTGGCCCACAAGCAGCTAACGTAACTAAAAACTAAAAAAATTAATTCAAAACACTTAGTCGGGAGATTAAGTGTTTTTTTGTATAATAAAACAGACATAATAAGATAACTTATCATGTCTGTTTTAGTTGCCAGCTTAATTGAAAAGTTAGGCACTCTTCAGTTATTTAATTAGCGAGCACGACTTTTTCTCATAGCTTTCCGACGATTGTCTTCAACCATGTTTTCTTTTTCTTCGATTGGTTCGATCACTGTTTTTTTGACGCCATATAATAAACCAGCTAAGGTAGCGACAGTGATAGTTGTTCCTGTTACAAAACCAGTTACAAATTTCTTCATGTTTATCACCTTCTCACTCAGATATATGTTCTATTATCCAACATATTGTCAAAAAAAGCTAGTAAAAAAGAAATAGCTAGATAGATACACCTTTATCGTAGAAAGTGATAGAATAAAAGAGAACTGGAGGCTAGTAATATGACAAAAGTAATTGCCCACCGTGGCAGCAAAGGAACCCACCCGGAAAACACCTTAGTAGCGTATCAAGAAGCCATCGATTGTCAGGCTGATGGGATTGAAATTGATGTCCAATACACGAAAGATCGCCAACTAGTAGTTATCCATGATAATACTGTCGATCGCACGACTAATGGTCATGGGGAAATCGATTCATTGACTTTAGCAGAAATTCAACAATTAGATGCCGGTAGTTGGTTTGATGAGAGTTATAAAAACCAACGAGTGCCGAGCTTTTTAGAAGTATTAGATTTTTTACAAAAACAAAATTTTAAAGGGTTACTTAACATTGAAATAAAAACTGATGAAAAACCTTATTTGGGGATTGAGAAAGATATAGCGGCGATGTTGCAGACTCAAAGCTGGTCTTTTAGTTACTTATATTCTAGTTTTAATTTGAAGTCATTGGAATTAATTCAAGAACTTGATCCTGAGCCAGAAAAAGCCTATATTATTGGGACTTCTGAAAAAAAAGTAAAAAGAGCCCGAGAATTAATTGACATCGCAAGCATTCATCCGGATCTTCGTTGGGTGATGAAAGCGGGGGATAAAGTGAAAGAGTATCCTAAAAATATCCGTCCTTGGACAGTTAATGAAGAGCATCAAATGCAATATTGTTTCCGTAAAAAGTTAGCTGGTATTCATACAGACTACCCACGAGAAGCAATCCGCTATCGAAAATTAATGAAACCGACACTAGAATAGGAGTAACTATGACTAAGAGACAAAAAGTATTAGTGATTATCGGACCAACAGCCGTTGGCAAGACGGCTTTAAGTATTGAGTTAGCCCAAGAGTATCAAGGCGAAATTATTAGCGGCGACTCTTTACAAGTCTATCAAGGCTTAGATATCGGTACAGCTAAAGTGACAGAAGAGGAAAAAGCTGGTGTTCCTCATCATTTGATTGATATTAGAACATTGGCAGAAAGTTTTTCCGTGGCGGATTTTCAAGAATTAGCTCGAGAGAAAATTACGGAAATTGCTGAGGCTGGTAAATTACCAATCGTCGTTGGCGGAACGGGGTTATACATTCAAGCCTTATTATTTGATTTCGAATTAGGGAGCCAGGACAAGTTATTAGACACTAGTCAGTTACGAAAAGAACTGACTGAGCTAGCAGAACTAGAAGGCAACGTCGGTGTCTGGGAACGTCTTCGGCGCCAAGATTCAGCGGCGGCAGAGAGTATTCACCCGAATAATCTGAAACGAGTGATTCGGGGAATTGAACTGATTGAATTAACGGGTAAAAGTATTACTGAGCAGAAGCAAACTGATTTTCGCGATTTAAGCAATAGTTTGTACGATGTTAAATTAATCGCCTTAGAAACGGAAAGGGACTTACTTTACCAACGAATTAATCAACGAGTCGATCAGATGATGAAAGCTGATTTGTTAAGTGAAGCCAAGCTATTCCTTGACCAACGTGACAGTCAAGGAACCCAAGGGATCGGCTACAAAGAGTTTTTCCCGTACTTTGATGGCGAGATTGAATTACAAGTAGCCGTGGATCAAGTGAAACAAAATTCTCGCCGCTACGCTAAAAGACAGTTGACTTGGTTTAAAAACCGGATGACTGCAGAGTGGTGGGATTTAGTAACAAAACCAGAGGAGCAATCGAAGTTAGTCAATGAAGTTGGCAACTGGTTAGATAGTGGAAGGGAGCAGGATTAGTTTTTGTTAGAAAGAGAAAAAGTCATTTTAGTTGGGGTTGAAACCCAAGACAATCAGCAATATTTCGCAGAATCAATGTCTGAACTACAAAATTTAACGGAGACCGCCCAAGGGGAAGTTGTGTTTAATTTACTGCAAAAGCGTCAAAAAGTTGACCGTCAAACGATTATTGGTAAAGGGAAGTTACAAGAGCTTGTCCAATTAGTCGATGCTTATGAAGCTGATCTCGTCGTCTTTAACCAAGCGTTAACCCCCCGTCAAAGTCAGTTAGTCAACGATGCGGTCTCTGTTCGAGTCTTAGATCGGGTTCAGTTAATTCTTGATATTTTTGCGATGCGGGCCCAATCGAAAGCCGGTAAGCTCCAAGTAGAATTAGCCCAGTTAAATTACTTACTGCCACGATTGTCTGGTCAAGGGACTAGTTTGTCTCGTTTAGGTGGTGGGATCGGCACAAGAGGTCCTGGGGAAACAAAACTCGAAACGGATCGCCGTCATATTCGGAATAAAATTACGGGGATTCGCCGAGAGTTAAAAGAAGTCAGCGCCAGCCGCGATCGGAACCGGCAAAAACGCAAAGATGCCAATGTTTTTCAAATTGGTTTAATTGGTTACACTAACGCAGGGAAATCGACTTTATTAAATATGTTAACAGATGCTGGGACGTATTCTGAAGATCAGCTATTTGCGACCTTAGACCCTTTAACGAAGCAATGGCAAATGACAGAAGGCTTTCAAGCAACCTTAACTGACACTGTTGGGTTTATTCAAGACTTACCGACTCAATTAATCGAAGCCTTCCAATCGACTTTAGAAGAAAGCCGTAATATGGACTTACTGCTTCATGTAGTAGATGCAAGTTCAGAAGACCGCCATCTACAAGAACAAACTGTTTTGTCTTTAATGTCAGAATTGGAAATGAGTCAATTACCAGTCTTGACTGTCTATAATAAAATGGATCAAGTTGTGGCCCACGATTTTGTGCCAACCTTATTTCCTTATGTGCAAATCTCATCAAAAAATCCGACAGACAAAGGCGTAGTTGAAGATGGCATTCGCAAAATGTTGATGGAAACATTTGAACCGTATGAAAAGCACTTAGGCGCAAGTGAGGGCTATCTTTTAAATCGCCTAGCAACAGATACGTTGTTAATTAGTCAAGAATTTGATGAAAATCAAGAAGAGTACATCGTCAAGGGTTTTGCAGCAACTGACTCTCGTTGGCTTGAAGGAACAGAGGAATAAAAGGCTTATTTTTAGAGTGATAGTTAAGGCTGCTTATTTTTGAATTCCTTGGAAAAAATAGCTTAGAGGAAAATAGTTGTCTTAATGTTTTTAAGTTGGTCTAAATGTTTTAACGTGTGATTTTAAAACGCCGACACATTAATTACTAGTTGTTACCTTAATAAATCAGGCTTCAAGCTTTTGATAATAATTATCAAAAGCTTTTTTTATTTAATTGGTCTACCTTAATAAAAACTTTATTTTTTGATGTTAGAAAAGCTAACATCAAAGGTTGACAGCTTTTTTAGTAACTGGTATTCTTTTATTATTAATTGAGCGGAGGGATGTTGTGAGTGAAAAAGAATTACGGAAGTCGATGTCAGTTTTCCCAATTGGAACAGTCATAAAATTAACTGATCTAACTGCTAGGCAAATTCGTTACTACGAAGAACAGGAACTAGTGAAACCGGAAAGAACCCAAGGCAATCAACGAATGTATTCTTTGAATGATGTGGATCGTTTGTTAGAAATTAAAGATTGGTTAGCTGCTGGTTATAATATGGCAGGTATTCAGGATATTTACGAACAAGCTCAAATCAAACAACGTCATTCTCAACAAACTCTCCACTTAACGGACAATGATGTGCGGAGGATTTTTTACGATGAATTGCTTTCTGAAAGTGGTTTAACGGGGGCCAATCCTTTCCAATCTGAAGGCCCACGCTTTTAAAGTAACTTTGTTTACTTTTGGAGATGTTTAATGTAAGGAATTAAAATCTAGCAAAAATGGGGACGACACAGTGGAAAAAAATGAAAAAAGAATCAATGAAATTGGAAAAATCGCGAAAGAAGAAAACGTCAGATTTTTACGCTTAATGTTTACTGACGTCATGGGAACAATTAAAAATGTGGAAGTCCCAATTAGCCAATTAGACAAAGTTTTAAGTAATAAGATGATGTTTGATGGGTCATCAATCGAAGGCTTCGTCCGCATTGAAGAAAGTGACATGTACTTATTTCCAGACTTAGATACGTGGTTAATCTTCCCCTGGGAAAACGGTGAAGGCAAAGTTGCTCGTTTAATTTGCGACATTTACACACCAGAAGGCTTGCCTTTTAAAGGTGACCCTCGTGGCAATTTAAAACGAGTCGTCAAAGAAATGGCTGATTTAGGCTTCACTTCATTTAACTTAGGGCCAGAACCAGAATTCTTCTTATTCAAATTAGATCAAGCTGGTAAACCAACCTTGGAATTAAATGACACTGGCGGTTACTTTGATTTCTCACCTCAAGATCTAGGGGAAGACTGTCGTCGTGATATCGTTCTGGAACTTGAAAACTTAGGCTTTGAAGTTGAAGCCTCTCATCATGAATGTGCTCCTGGCCAACATGAAATTGATTTTAAATACGCTGACGTCCTTGAGGCTTGTGACAATATCCAAACGTTTAAGCTCGTTGTTAAAACAATTGCTCGTAAACATGGCTTACATGCTACTTTCATGCCGAAACCCTTACATGGAATTGCTGGTTCAGGCATGCACTGTAATATGTCATTATTCACCGAAAAAGGCAATGCCTTCTTTGATGAAACTGGCGATCGTCAATTAAGCCAAACAGCCTATCACTTCTTAGGTGGCTTATTAGAGCATGCCCGTGCTTACACAGCAGTTTGTAACCCAACAGTCAATTCATACAAACGTTTAGTCCCAGGCTTTGAAGCCCCAGTCTACGTTGCTTGGAGTGGTCGCAACCGTTCACCGTTAGTTCGAGTTCCGGCAGCTCGCGGTGCTTCTACTCGGCTTGAATTACGTTCAGTTGACCCGACAGCTAATCCTTACTTAGCGATGGCGGTCTTACTAGAAGCAGGCTTAGATGGTATTCGTAAAGAAATTGAACCACCAGCAGAAGTGAATCGTAACATCTACGTGATGAACGAAGAGGAACGAGCAGCAGCTGAAATTACCGACTTACCATCAACGTTACACAATGCGTTAAAAGCGATGACTAAAGACGAAGTCGTCAAAGGGGCTTTAGGCGAGCATATCTACGCTAACTTCGTAGAAGCTAAACGTTTAGAGTGGCATGCCTTCCGTCAACAAGTGTCTGAGTGGGAAAGAGAACAATATTTAGAATTGTATTAAGAGTCGATAAATTTAAAAGACCTCTGAAGCTAATTTAGTTTCAGAGGTTTTTTTGCTAGTCTGAAAGACAAGCTGATTATTGTGAAAGACATAAAGTTGGAGAGTGAATTTTAGTACTAAATGCTGACAGGTGAGCTGTGCTTTTTTTGTAGTTAGTGCTATACTTTAAGAAACAATATGTGATGAAAGAGGTGCCTTAATGACTTGGAAGCAAGTAGTTAAACAATGGCAAGAATATGAAGCATTAGATGATAAATTAAAAATAGAATTAACTGAGTTAAGTCAACACCCCCAAGAACTTGAAGAGGCTTTTTACGCTCCTTTAGAATTCGGAACAGCTGGTATGCGGGGACTGATCGGACCAGGGATTAACCGAATGAACATTTATACCGTTCGCCAAGCAACAGAAGGACTGGCTTTGTTTATTGAAGAGGCTAAGTTAAAAGAGACATATAAAGTCGCAATCGCTTACGACAGCCGTCATCAGTCGGAAGTTTTTGCTTTGGAAGCCGCTCGTGTTCTAGGGGCTCATAATTTTGAAGTCTTTCTATTTGAAAGTTTACGACCAACACCGGAACTATCATTTGCCCTTAGAGAATTAAACTGTGATGGTGGAATTATGATCACAGCTAGTCATAATCCAGCCAGTTATAACGGATTTAAAGTTTATGGCTCAGACGGTGGTCAACTGCCACCAGCTGAGGCAGATCGTTTAACTGCCTACGTTCGCCAATTAGATTCACCATTGGAAATTCAAGTCATGGCGGCAGAAGCAGTGGCGAGCTCACCATTGATTCATTATTTAGGTGAAGAGATGGACCAGCGTTATTTAGCAGCCTTAACAAGTGTTAGTTTAAACAAAAAATTAATTGCAACACATGGTCAAGAGTTAAAGATTGTTTATACACCACTTCACGGGACTGGCGGTATGCTAGTTAGTCGCGCTTTAGCCCAAGCTGGTTTTACTGCAATGACGATGGAGCCTGCTCAGGCTAAAATTGATCCAGATTTTTCAACAGTGCCTTCGCCGAATCCGGAAGAGTTTTCCGCCTTTGAATACGCCATCCGTTTAGGTAAGACGACTCAAGCAGACTTGCTGTTAGCGACAGATCCAGACGCTGACCGTCTCGGAGCGGCAATTAAATTAAGTAACGGTGACTATGACATTTTATCAGGTAATCAAATCGCAGCCCTATTAGTTGATTACTTATTGAATTATTATCAAGAGCAGCAATGTCTTCCTGCTCAAGGAGTCGTTCTGAAGTCGATCGTCTCGACTGAATTAGTAACTGGAATTTGTGAGGCCTACGGTGTTAAGTTAGAAAATGTCTTAACGGGCTTTAAATTTATTGCCGAACGAATTAAAGGTTATGAAGAAAACCACAACCAAGAGTTTTTGTTTGGTTTTGAAGAAAGTTATGGTTACTTGATTAAACCTTTTGTCCGGGATAAAGATGCGATTCAAGGGCTCTTACTTTTATCGGAAGTGGCGTTGTTCCATAAAAAACAAGGACACAGCTTATTAGAAGCTTTAAATAATATTTATGAAAAGTATGGCTATTACGCTGAAAAGACTGTTTCGATTATGATGGCAGGTCAAACGGGGCAACAAAAAATTGCCGAACTAATGGCTACTATTAAAGCTCAACCGTTAACGGAAATCGCTAATCTGCCAGTTGAAATAATCGAAGATTACAGTCAACAACGACGAACCTTTGCAAATCAACAAGTCGAAGTAATCGATTTACCCCAAGCAGATGTCTTGAAATATTATTTAGTTGACGGAAGTTGGTTAGCCATCCGTCCTTCAGGAACTGAACCTAAAATCAAGTTTTATATTGGAGTTAAAGGTCAAAGTTCCCAAGAGGCGACAAACAAAATCGCGGCAATTGAACAGGCGATTCAGTCCTTAATTAAATAAAACGGAAAGATTTCACTTTGTAAGTTAAAATTCTAGACATTTTATTGAAAAAGGCTTAGCATAATAACAACTAGTCAACTTGTTTCAAGTGGAGGAGGAAAATAACCATGGCTGAGTTAACGGCAACACCAGAGATGATTGAAAAAGTCAGTCAATTATATAAAGCCCTCAGTGACCCAACCCGGATTAAAATCTTAACGTTGTTAAGTCAATCTGAATTAAATGTGAGTGCAATTGTTGAACGGATTGGTTTAGAACAATCGGCAGTCTCTCACCAATTAAAATTATTACGCTTAAATCATTTAGTTAAAGCTCGTAAAGAAGGAAAAACGGTTTTTTATTCATTAGACGACCAACATGTTGTTGATATTTTAGGTCAAAGTTTCAAACATATCACCCATCAAGGGGAGCGATAAAAAAATAAAACTTTTAGTCTAAGGGCTGGAAGTTTTATTTTTTTTAGTTAATTTAGTTGAAAGTCGAAAGAGTGCTAGCATTAGCTTGAAATTTTAGTTATACTGATAAATGAATATTTGATTAGAAGTCTGTGAAAATCATTTAATGTCTAATGAAATGAGGGTTATTAATGGAAAAGTTAAAAGTAGCAGTTTTAGGATTAGGAACAGTTGGGGCAAGTGTGCCACTCATTTTAAGGGAACATCAAGAAAAAATATCCCAAGTGACCGGAGTTGAAATTCTAGTCTCAAAAGCACTCGTTAGAAATATCCCAGCTAAAAAAGCCTTAGCAGAAGAATATGACATTGAACTTACTACGAATTATGAAGACATTTTGAATGATTCGGAAATTAAAATCGTCGTTGAGTTAATCGGTCAAATTGAACCGGCTAAAACGTATATCTTAGAAGCCTTAGCTAAGGGCAAACATGTTGTTACAGCTAATAAAGATTTGTTAGCGTTACACGGCAAAGAATTAATTAGTGCGGCTAAAAAAGCTAAAGTGGATCTATATTATGAAGCGAGTGTAGCAGGCGGGATTCCGATTTTGCGGACGATAGCTAATAGCTTAGCCGCGGACAATATTACGAGTGTTAAAGGGATTTTGAATGGGACAACTAACTACATGTTAAGTAAAATGGCAACGGAAGGAAGCACCTATGAGGAAGCCTTAGCAGAAGCTCAAAGTCTAGGCTTTGCTGAAAGTGATCCGACCAATGATGTTGACGGCATTGATGCAGCTTACAAAGTCGCAATCCTTAGCCAATTTGCTTTTGGCATGAGTTTAGAAGTAGGTGATATTGAACAACAAGGGATTCGCGGGATTGCTCAAGCTGACATTCAAATGGCTCAACAACTTGGCTATGAAGTTAAATTAATAGGCTCAGCGGAAAAAAATCAAGGCAGCGTTTCTGCTAATGTAGGGCCAGTCTTAGTTGCTAAGTCCCATCCGTTAGCCTCAGTTCAAAATGAGATGAATGGTGTTTACGTTAAAAGTTCTGGGGTACGAGAGTCGATGTACTATGGGCCGGGTGCAGGTGCTAAACCAACAGCAACGAGTGTCGTCAGTGACTTAATCACAGTAGCTAAAAACAGTCGTTTGGGCATTAATGGCTATTTATTTAATAGTTATGTGAGTGACACGAAGTTAACCTCAGCAACTGAAATCAAAGGGAAGTTTTATTTATCGATTCAAGTAGTAGATAAAGTTGGCCAATTTTTAAAATTAACTGAAATTATTACTGGGACAGGTGTTAGCATTGATCAATTAATTCAACAAAAATCAGCAAATGATTCAGCTCGAATTGTCGCGATTACGCATGAAATGACTAAAGCGCAATTAATGACAGTTATCGACCAGATTAACGACGTAACAGAATTTAAATTAATTGCCGCTTATGAAGTTTTAGACAAATAAATGAATGAAAGCATGTGATAATAGATGAAAATTAGAATACCAGCGACTAGTGCCAATTTAGGTTGTGGTTTTGACTCATGTGGCATAGGCTTATCTTTATACTTACATTTAGACACAGGTGATTTGGCTGAAACATGGCATATCGAACATAGTTTGGCAGGGATTCCTAGTGACGCCAGTAATTTAATTATTGAAACAGCCTTGAAATTAAAGCCAGACTTAGCCCCTCGATCAATGAAAATGCAAACGGATATCCCACCTTCCCGGGGCTTAGGTAGTAGCTCCAGTGCAATTATTGCCGGTATTGAACTAGCTAATCGAGAAGGCGGCTTAGGCTTGTCTCGCAGTGAAAAATTACGAATTGCGACAGAGTTAGAAGGTCATCCTGATAATGTCGCTCCAGCAATTTACGGCGGCTTTGTTGTAGCAAGTTATGATCAACGGGAAGTTAGCAGTGTCAAACATCATTTTCCAGATTGTGATTTAATTGTCTTTATTCCAAACCAAGAATTATTAACGAGTGAAAGTCGAGACGTCTTACCGAAAACTCTTGATTACCAAGAAGCGGTAACGGCTAGTAGTATCAGTAATGTGATGATTGGTGCGGTCTTAAATGGTAACTTACCTTTGGCAGGTAAAATGATGGAACGGGACTTGTGGCATGAAAAATATCGAGGACACTTAGTACCTTATTTAGCGCCAATTAGAAAAGTCAGCCAACAAGTCGGCGCTTACGCCACGGTCTTAAGTGGCGCAGGGCCAACGATTTTGACATTTTCACCTTATGAAAAAACTGAAGCCTTAGTTGCTCAGATTAGAGAATTAAAGCTTAAAGGACGAGTGGAAGTTTTAGCCATCGATAAAGAAGGCATTCAAGTTTATTAAGTAGCAAAAAAGCTGTGACTATTAGAAGTCACAGCTTTTTTTATGAATTAATATAGTTAGATGGTAACTTATCCGTAATAACTATGTTCTTGTAAATCTAAGCTGTCAAGAATGATAGAGGCTGTTTCTTCAATTGATAAGTCAGCCACATTGATGACGAGGCAATCAAGTTTCTGATAGAGGTCAGCTGCGAAAGTTAACTCTTCTTTAATTTTATCAATGTTTGAATAAGCAGTTTCAGGATTTAAACCGTAAGCTTTCATGCGTTCTTGGCGAATTTTGTTTAAAATACTCGGATTGTTTGTGAGACCAACAATTTTTTTAGGGTCAACTTCCCAAAGCTGTTTAGGAATATGGGCTTGAGGAATTAAAGGTAAGTTGGCAACTTTTAAATTTTTATTTGCTAAAAATAAGCTTAAAGGTGTTTTAGAAGTCCGAGAGACTCCTAATAAGACGATGTCAGCTTCTAAGAAACCTTTTGGGTCTTTCCCATCATCATACTTAACAGCAAATTCCATTGCATTAATGCGGCTGAAATAGTTTTGATCCAGGGAATGTACGGCACCAGCGACGCGATTAGGCTTAATATCTGAACGACGAGCAATCTCATTAACTAAAGGCGACAATAGATCCATGCAAAATAAATTATGTTCATGGCAAAAACTATTGGCGATTTTAACAAACTCTTCAGAAATCATCGTATGGACGACCATGGCGTTATCAGCTAGGGCATCTTCTAAAGATGTTAATAAATCGGCTTCTTCTTGAACGAAAGTGTTGCGGACTAAGGTAATATCTGATGTTTCATACTGGGCCACTGAAGCTTGAGCCAATTTTGAGGCTGTTTCCCCAGCAGAATCAGAAATAATATAAATAAAAATCGGTTTTTTAGTCATAAGTAAGTCCCTTCCTTGATTTTATTCAATTAATATTATAGCATAGTTGAGAGAGGGAAGGGCTGATTTCAAATGGAAGATAATCGAATTGTTGAAGCACTAGCCGTTATGAAAGAACAAGGCTATAAATACACAAAGAAACGTGAAGCAATGCTAACTTTTTTAATGAGTGAAGATAAGTACACGAGTGCTAAAGAAGTTTACGAGTTTATGAATCAGCAATATGCTGGAATTAGTTATGATACCATTTACCGTAACTTAAAAGATTTTTCTGATATCCACTTATTAGAAGAAACAGAGCTAAGTGGTGAAAAAAAGTTTAAATTTCATTGCAATCATCACGAACACGGCCATCATCATCATTTTATTTGTACGTCTTGTGGGGCGACCCGAGAAATTGCCATGTGTCCGATGGATTACTTTAAAGAGCAATTAGCCGGCTGTTTAATTGAAAGCCATCGCTTCGAAATTTTAGGGAAATGCGAAAAATGTTTAAAAAATAACTAAAAAAACTAGAAATAATTAAAAAGATCGCGAAAGATAGTTGACGTAAAAAAATAGATTCGCTATAATGTTAAGAGAACAGTTTTTTGTTGTCCGGTTTTATGACTTGTGACAGGAAAAACGGTTACTTTTTAAGCACGGGGGGAGGGAATTTGTATGTCAAAAACAGTTGTTAAGAAAAATGAATCTCTTGATGATGCTCTTCGTCGCTTCAAACGTTCCGTTTCAAAAACTGGTACTTTGCAAGAATACCGCAAACGTGAGTATTACGAAAAACCAAGTGTGAAGCGTAAGAAGAAATCTGAAGCCGCGAGAAAACGTAAGAAATTCTAGTTTTCAATGATTGGAGCTGATCCTAATGTCGCTTCTTACCCAATTGAATGAAGATATAAAAACAGCTATGAGAGCTAAAGATAAACCAGCTTTAGATGTTCTTAGATTGTTAAAAGCTTCTGTTCAAAACGAACAAATCGCTAAAGGCGAAGATTTAACGACCGATGAGGAAGTGACAGTCTTAGCTCGAGAGATGAAGCAACGCCGTGATTCAATAACTGAATACGGAAAAGCTGGTCGAGATGATTTGATTGAAACAGTAAAAGCGGGCATCACTATTGTCGAAAACTATTTACCAAAACAACTAGATGAATCTGAGGTTCGTCAAATTGTCAGTGAGGCGATTGCCGCGACTGGAGCAACCTCTCAAGCAGAGTTTGGGAAAGTCATGGGAGCCGTTATGCCGAAAGTTAAAGGCAAAGCTGATGGTAACTTAGTCAATGGGATGGTCAAGGAATTATTACAACAGAAATAACATAGAAACCAATGGGAGTAATCCTGTTGGTTTTTTTGATGCAATCATAGCTATTTCATGAGGAAAGCAAGCTAAAAAAAGAAAGATTCTTTTAGGATAATCGAAAGTGTGGTATTATTTGAGGTAGTATCGCGATTATTATAAAAAAAGGAGCTGTTCTTTTTTTGATAGAACAAACAAATGTGTCTTTAGAAATTAAATTAAATAGTCAGGATGAAGCTGCCCAACTTTTGGGGACTCATGATAAACATTTAAAATTGATTGAAGAGAATCAGCACGTTACTATTCTGACTCGTGGAGAAATTATTCAAGTGACCGGCTCTGAATTACCTGTTCAAATTGTGATTGATATTTTTAAAAAATTACAGCAGTTAATTTTACGAAAAATTCCAATCAGTACACCGGATGTTGTCACGGCATTAAAGATGGCTGATAAAGGAACCCTTGAGTACTTTACAGATATGTACGACGGTGAAATTATTAAAGATAAAGATGGTAAATCTATCCGGGTGAAAAATTATGGGCAAAAACAATATGTGGAAATGATTAAAGCCCGGGATGTGACTTTTGGTATCGGACCAGCTGGAACCGGCAAAACTTTTTTGGCAGTTGTTATGGCAGTTGCGGCTTTAAAGCGGGGCGAAGTTCAAAAGATTGTCTTAACGCGACCAGCCGTTGAAGCAGGGGAAAGCTTAGGCTTCCTACCAGGGGACTTGAAAGAGAAAGTGGATCCGTATCTACGACCAGTCTATGACGCCTTACACGCTGTTTTTGGCATGGATCATACGAATCGCTTAATGGAACGAGGGGTCATCGAAATCGCCCCCCTAGCTTATATGCGTGGGCGAACACTTGAAGATTCTTTTGTTATTTTAGATGAGGCGCAAAATACGACAATTGCTCAAATGAAGATGTTTCTTACGCGCCTTGGTTTTAATTCCAAGATGATTGTCAACGGCGATATTTCGCAAATTGATTTACCGCGAGGCGTTACTAGTGGCTTAGTTCATGGCCAAAAAACATTAAATCACATTAAAAAAATTGGTTTCGTAAAATTTGAATCAAGTGATGTTGTGCGACACCCAGTTGTAGCAGAAATAATTGACGCTTATGAAGAAGAGACTAAATAACTGGCAACTTTCAGTGAAAAACTTGAAAGGTGCTCGTATTTATTTTTTTAGAATGGAGCAGTAAGGAGTTTAATCATGAAATTAGATTTTAGTTCAATGCAAAAGAAACTTGGCCGTAAATACATGATTGGCTTAGGTGTTGTTTTTGCTGTCTTGTGTTTTGTGTTGTTATACAATAACGTGCGACCAAAAGCTGTCTCAATCAATGAAGGCCAACTGGCAGAAGAAACGATTAGAGCGAATAAAACAATTGAAAACCGTTATGAAACAGAAGAAAAGAAACGGTTAGCCGCTGAAGCAATCAGTCCAGAATACAATTACGACAAAGAAATCGGCAAGAAACAAGGGGAATTAATTAACCAATTATTCGCTTTAGTTTCGGAAGTCAATGTTGATGCAGATAAAGAGTATCAGCAAAAACGTAATGCCGCTAAAGAAAAAGAAAAAGACGCTGTTCGACCAGCAACGAAAGAAGAAAAAGTTGCAGCGTTAAAGAAGAAGTTCGAATCGATTAACCAAGATGACATTGCCTTTTATCAAGGGTTCCCCACCGTCTTTTATGAAGGGATTTTTGATATTACTGAAGATGAGCTCAAAGCTGTTCGGGAAAATGGCGTTAAGCTAGTTGAAACGAATATGTCAGAACCGATTCGCAGTAGTACTCTAGGGGTAATTCGTCAAAAAGCGACAGATGACATTCAATATTTAGAATTAAATACGCAACTCCAACAGTTAGTTAAATACATTGTGAACCGCGGCTTAGTTGTCAATGAAGCCGCCAATGATAAGAAAACCGAAGAACTGCGAGAACAAGCAAAAAGCAATATTAAGCCAGTGATGATTTATCAAGGGGAAGTGATTGTTCGTGAAGGGGTCCAAATCGACACTCGAGCCATTCAAAAACTTGAATTACTCGGCTTAACTAGTCGGGAACCGTCAATCTTTCCAATCGTAGCCTTAGGTTCTTTAATTGCCTTACAATTAATTGTTTTAGGCTACTTAGTTTTTCATACAACAGGTGTTGAGAAGAAAGTCCGCTTTACGACGTTTTATGTCTTTATGATGTTAGTCGGGATTGTCGTAATGAAAGCTTTGCAGTTATTTCAAACCGAAGCCTCTTCATTTGTCCCAATGCTCTTTCCAGCAGCCTTTACACCCCTCGTCTTAAACTTATTCATCAATCGTCGGGCAAGTATCATGGGGGCCTTGTTTCAAGTTGCCTTTTCGATGTTTGTTTTCTATGATTTATTAGGAACGAGTACTATGGTGTTAATTACTATTACTTATATGTTCACTGGTTTAATGGCGACATTAATTAAACGGGAACGAATTGGTCGTCAATTAGGAGCAGCTGCTTTATGGTTGATTGTCTTTCCAACGTTGTTCGTCTTTGTAGTAGCAACCTACCAAGGGATGGAATTTGCTGATCCTAAAACGTTAACGACATTACTTTGTTCACTACTAGGTGGCGGCTTTGCTTACTTGATGTCAGTCGGTCTCCATCCGTATATTGAGTTAATGTTAAACGATGACAGTGTCTTAGTTTTAAATGAATTAAGTAATCCAAATCATCCTTTACTTAAAAAGTTACTAGAAGAAGCACCGGGAACTTATCATCATAGTATGATGGTAGCTAGTTTAAGTGCGAATGCAGTTGCTGATATTGGTGGTCGCTCATTATTAACACGAGTGGCTTGTTACTACCACGACATTGGCAAAATCAAGCATGCTAACTTCTTCGTTGAAAACTTACCTGACGGGGCAGAAAATCCTCATAATTTCTTGTTGCCAGAAGACAGTAAAGAAATTATCTTTAGCCATGTTACTGAAGGAGTTAAAATTTTACAAAAAGAAAACATGCCTCAGCTAGTTATCGATGTTTGTCAACAACATCATGGGACAACGTTGATGGGCTTCTTTTACTCAAAAGCCAAAGAGCGTAATCCAGAGACAGAAGAGCAAGAGTTCCGTTATCCAGGGCCACGGCCTTTAACTAAAGAAGCTGGGGTAGTTAGTTTAGCTGACACTTGTGAAGCTGCTGTGCGAGCAATGGATCACCCTACGAATGATAAAATCAAAAAATTTGTTAATGACTTAATAAAAAACCGGTTATTAGACGGCCAGCTTGATGAGACAGGCTTAACAATGGCTGAAATTAGAATTGTTGAAAAGTCATTAATCAATGGCTTATGTAGCACGTTCCATTCAAGAATTAAATACCCGAAAATGAAGTCGGAAGCTGAAGAAATGAAGAAAGAACAGGAAGCGAGAGTATAATTATGGACATCACAATTATTGACGAAACAGGAAGTGTGACTGAGGAACTTTTAGCCCAAATTGAAGCTATTTTAAGTTTTTCAGGCAAAGCCTTAGCTTTAGAAGCTAATACCGAGATGTCTGTAACACTAATGGATAATCAAGGCATCCAAGTAATTAATCGTGATTATCGTGGCAAAGATCAAGCCACTGATGTCATTAGTTTTGCTTTAGAAGAATTAGGTGAAGATGAAGTGCCAGTCATTTTCCAAAGTGAGGATGAACAATTGCCGCGAAATATTGGCGACATTATGATTTCAATCGATAAGGCTAAAGAGCAAGCCGAAGAGTACGGACATTCTTTTGAAAGAGAACTAGGTTTTTTAACGGTTCATGGTTTTCTCCATCTGAACGGCTACGATCATATGACGCCAGCAGATGAAAAAGAAATGTTTGAATTACAAGGAAAGCTTCTGAATGATTATGGGCTTGCAAGATAAAGAAAAAAAAGAACAGATTGTTAAAAATAAGAGTTTTATCTCTTCTTTAGAATTTGCTCTCCAAGGCTTTAAAACGGTGTTTAAAGAAGAGCGAAATATGCGGAGCCATGTGATTTTTGGGGGACTGGCCTTGTTAGCCGGTCTAGTCTGTCAGTTAAGTTTACCTGAGTGGCTTTGGTTAGTTTTAGCGATCTTTTTAGTCGTTGTCATGGAAATAATTAACACAACAGTCGAAAATATTGTCGACATGGTTACAGATTATCATTTTCATTCCATCGGAAAGAAAGTCAAAGATATGGCTGCAGCTGCCGTGTTATTAACAGCCGGTTTTGCAGTCTTTGTCGGTTTACTACTATTTCTTCCGAAGATTTGGCAATGGTTTTTATAAATAAGCGTCATACTTAAGTTAAGAAAGAGGAAACTAAATGAGTTCACAAGAACATAAATCAGGATTTGTTGCCATTATCGGCCGTCCAAATGTAGGAAAATCAACATTACTAAATAGAATCGTTCGTCAAAAAATTGCGATTATGAGTGACAAGGCCCAAACGACTCGTAATAAAATTCAAGGAGTCTATACGACGCCTGAGTCGCAAATCATTTTTATTGATACACCAGGTATCCACAAACCAAAGCATCGCTTAGGTGATTTCATGGTTGAAACAGCTTATAGTGCTTTACGAGAAGTGGATGCCATCATCTTTATGGTAAGTGCTGAGCAACCACGGGGACGTGGCGATGATTTTATCATTGAACGCTTAAAGATGAACCAAACACCGGTATACTTAGTCATCAATAAAATTGACACGATTCATCCTGATAAATTGTTCCCAATTATTGAAGATTATTCACAACAAATGACCTTTAAAGAAATCGTGCCGATTTCTGCTACAGAAGGCAACAACGTGGAAAAAATGATTGAGTTGTTAGAAAATGAAATGCCAGAAGGGCCGCAATACTTCCCAGAAGATCAAGTGACGGATCACCCAGAATATTTCATCGTCTCAGAATTAGTTCGAGAAAAAGTTTTATTGTTAACTCGAGAGGAAGTTCCACATTCAGTAGCCGTTGTTGTTGAAGACATGCGTCGTGATGAAAATGATAAAATTCATATTCAAGCCACAATTATTGTTGAACGCTCAAGTCAAAAAGGCATCATTATCGGTAAAGGCGGCAAGATGTTGAAAGATGTCGGTATTAAAGCCCGTAAAGATATTGAAGACTTATTAGGAAATGGTGTTTATTTAGAACTGTGGGTTAAAGTTCAAAAAAATTGGCGTGATAAACAAAAACACTTACAAGATTATGGTTACCGTGAGATGGATTACTAAGATAAAGTGGGAGTTGATGCTAAATCAACTCTCTTTTCTTTCTCTTGTTTTATGTGACTAAAAGAGAGTATGATAGAGAGAGCAATAGAAAGAGGTGAGTGGGTTGAGTAATAGTAGTGGTGAGTCGAAAGGCTTAGTTTTATTCGCCCGAAATCATCGGGAAAAAGACAAATTAGTCAAAATATTTACTGAAAAATACGGTAAGTTAATGTTTTTCGTGAAAAATGCGAACCGACCAAATAATAGTATTACAGCAGCTATCCAACCTTTTACTGAAGCCTTGTATGTTGGAGAGTTTCGAATAGATGGCTTGTCTTTCTTAAATGATTCGAAAGAGACAACCTCTTATACTTTGATTCAACAAGATATCTTCGTTAGTGCTTATGCCACTTACATGTTAAATCTCGCTGATGTCGCAATTGAAGATCGGGTGTATGATCCAGCTTTATATGGTTTTTTAAGACAAGCCTTAACTTACTTAAACGAAGGCTTAGACCCAGAAATTATTACTAATATTTTTGAAATTCAATTATTAAGTCGCTTCGGCTTTAGTTTTAATTGGGAAAAATGCGGGGTTTGTGGTGAAACTCAAGGAGCTTTTGATTTCTCTTCTCAGTATTCAGGTGTTCTGTGTCAAAAACATTGGCAACTAGATGAGCGGCGTTATCATGGCAGCCCAAGAGCCATTCATTTTATGCGGTTGTTTGCTAGTATTAGTTTAGATCAAATTAAAAGTATCGAACTAAAAGAGGAAACTAAAGTCGATATCCGTCAAACGATTGATATGATTTACGAAGAGTTTGTAGGCATTCATTTAAAAAGTAAAAAATTTATTGATGAGATGAAAGATTGGGAAAAAACAATGACGATTCCTAAACGGAAAGCCCCTGAAAGTCATCAAGAACCAACTAAAGAAATCGATAGTTGACAAATAGTAGTTAGAAGAGCTATCATAAAGACAATTAAATAGTTACAATGACAGAGAATAGTAAGTAAGCCGTTGTGTCAAAGCGAGATTGGAAAAGTGCGAGCCAATCAAATCAACCATTACTGAAGGCACTCTCGAGTAACCTCAACGAAGCTGCTGGTAAATTACCAGAAGTAGGGTGGAACCGCGATTATACTCGTCCCTATGTCTAACAGAACCCCTGTCAGACATAGGGACTATTTGCTTTGAAACACTACGAATAACGAGACTTGGCGAGGCAGTGAGTAGATGTTGAGAAGTACAAGGGATTTTCCTTTAGGAAAATGCGTTGTCACCTCTCTCTGAGGAAACACTACGAATAACGAGACTTGTTTTCGGCTGTGAGTAGATGTTGAGAAGCGCCTTGACTCTAGTATTTTTAATACGTAGAAGTCTAAGACAAGGGCGTACAGGGAAACTAAGAGAAGCTACTGTGAGTGATTTCTCAAAAAATGAAAGAATAAGCAAAGGAGAATAGTAATGAAAAAGAAATTAACAGTACAAGAAATGATTTTAACACTTCAAAAATTTTGGGCTGACCAAGGCTGTATGTTAATGCAAGCATATGACACAGAAAAAGGGGCAGGGACGATGAGTCCTTATACATTCTTACGGGCGATTGGACCAGAGCCGTGGAATGCGGCTTACGTTGAACCATCACGCCGTCCAGATGACGGTCGTTATGGGGAAAACCCTAACCGGTTATTCCAACACCATCAATTCCAAGTGGTGATGAAACCGTCCCCGGATAACATTCAAGAGTTATACTTGCAAAGTTTAGAACTAGTAGGGATTAATCCCCTAGAACATGACATTCGTTTCGTTGAAGATAACTGGGAAAATCCTTCAATGGGCTGTGCTGGTCTTGGCTGGGAAGTTTGGTTAGATGGCATGGAAATCACCCAGTTTACTTATTTCCAACAAGTCGGTGGCTTAGAGTGTAAACCAGTTACTAGTGAGATTACTTTCGGGATTGAACGCTTAGCTTCTTACATTCAAGAAGTTGAAAGTGTCTATGATTTAGAGTGGACAGATGGCGTTAAATATGGTGAAATCTTTATTCAACCAGAGTATGAACATTCTAAATATGCTTTTGAAGAAAGCAATCAAGAAATGCTCTTTACTTTATTTGAAATGTATCAGAAAGAAGCCCAACGCTGTATTGATGCAGGTTTGGTCCATCCAGCTTACGACTATGTCTTAAAATGTAGTCACGCTTTTAACTTATTAGATGCACGAGGAGCAGTCTCAGTAACGGAACGAGCTGGTTTCCTCTCACGGATTAGAAACATGGCCCGTCAGTTAGCGAAAACCTTTGTCGCTGAACGGGAAAAACTAGGATTCCCATTATTAAATCAAGCCGATGTTAAGGAGGCAAAATAAGATGACCCACAATTTTTTATTAGAAGTTGGTTTAGAAGAAATGCCAGCCCGAATCGTGACGCCAAGTATTAAACAATTAACAGAGAAAACAGCGGAATTCTTAAAAGCAAACCGTTTAGACTTTGAATCAATTGAACACTTTTCAACACCAAGACGTTTAGCAATCCGCATCAATAACTTGGCTGAGAAACAAGCCGATATTGAAGAAGAAGCTAAAGGGCCAGCGAAGAAAATCGCCTTAGATGCTGAAGGTAACTGGTCAAAAGCCGCTCAAGGTTTTGTCCGGGGGCAAGGGATGACTACCGATGATATTTTCTTTAAAGAGATCAAAGGCGTTGAATACGTCCATATTAATAAATTTGTTCCAGGGAAAACAGCTGGGGAAGTCCTAGTTGAGATTATGACAGTTGTTAAAAAAATCAACTTTCCAGTAAGCATGCATTGGGGTGCTAATGACTTTAAATACATTCGCCCAATTCATTGGTTAGTCGCTTTACTAGATGAGACTGTTTTACCGTTGGAAATTTTAGACATTAAAGCTGATCGTTTGTCACGGGGCCACCGTTTCTTAGGAAAAACAGCCACGATTGCTAATGCGAAAGACTACGAAGCTGCTTTATTAGCGGAATCAGTTTACGTCAATGGTGAAGAGCGTCAAGCCTTAATCGTTAAACAAATTGCCGAACTTGCTACTAATAATCAGTGGCAAATCGATTTAGACGAAGGATTGCTTGATGAAGTTAATAACTTAGTTGAGTACCCAACAGCCTTTGCAGGAGCCTTTGAAGAAAAATATTTAAGCATTCCTGAAGAAGTCTTAGTAACGTCAATGAAAGAACACCAACGTTATTTTGATGTTCGTGACACGGCAGGTCAGTTATTGCCACATTTCGTTTCTGTTAGAAATGGTAATGAGGATCATCTTGAAAATGTCATTAAAGGGAATGAAAAAGTGTTAATGGCTCGTTTAGAAGATGCTGAGTTCTTCTACAAAGATGATCAAGCCTTGACAATTGAAGACTGTTTAACGAAATTAAAAAATGTGACATTCCATGAGAAAATCGGTTCAATTTCCGAAAAAATGGAACGAGTGGCAGCAATCGCCCAACTAATCGGTCAAGAAGTCGGTTTAAGTGAAACTGAACTAGCTGATTTAAGCCGAGCAGCCGCTATTTATAAATTTGATTTAGTGACGAATATGGTTGGAGAATTCCCAGAATTACAAGGAATTATGGGAGAGAAGTATGCAATTATGAAAGGTGAAAAAGCAACTGTTGCCCAAGGCATTCGGGAGCATTATTTACCAACGTCTAGTGAAGGTGAACTGCCCCAATCAAACCTTGGCGCGGTCCTAGCGATTGCTGATAAAATAGATTCAGTCGTCAGTTTCTTCAACGTCGGCATGATTCCAAGTGGGTCTAACGATCCTTATGCCTTACGTCGTCAAACTTATGGCATTATCCGAATTGTTGCTGATAAAGGTTGGAATTTCCCGATTTTACGCTTACAAAAAGAAATTTCAGAAATTATCAATCGTGATGTCGAACGCTATGGTATTGAATTGGCAGATACAGAAGCCGGTGTTACGGACTTTGTTAAAGCTCGGATGAAACAATTCTTATCAATTAAAGGCATTCGTCATGACATCATCGAAGCAGTGACGAATTCTGAACAACAAGACTTAGTGAAAATGATTGACGCTGCAACAATTTTAAGAAATCGTCACGAAGAAGTTGAATTTAAGCCAACAGTTGAAGCCTTGACTCGTGTCATGAACTTAGCTGTTAAAGGGGAAGAATTATTCCCAGGCACGATCACTGAATCGGTGGCACCTGAGTTATTTGAAAACCAAGCTGAGAAAGACTTGTATCAAGCGGTAGCGAAAATTGAAGACAATGTCTTAACCCAAACGTTACCAGAAAGTTATGAAGCCTTAAAAGACTTACACCCATTAATTGAAGCTTACTTAGCTGAAACGATGGTTATGGCAGACGATGAAGCAGTTAAAGCCAATCGCCTACGTCAACTTTTCAAAATTGCCCGTCTTGTCTTATCTTTTGCAAGTTTAGATTTATTAGTTGTCAAATAAAAATTTCTGAAGGAGCCCTGAGATGAAAGTAATTAAAACGACTAAAGCACCAGCTGCGATTGGACCATACGTCCAAGGGAAAGTTGTCCAAGGAATCTTATATTCATCGGGACAATTGGGTATGAATCCAGTTACCGGCGAGTTAGTTAGTCCACTGATTGAGAAACAAACAGGTCAAGTCATGGAAAACATTAAAGCACTCTTAGCTGCAGGGGATAGTTCTTTTGAGAAAATTATCAAAACCACTTGTTTTTTATCAGACATGGAAAATTTCGGGATTTTTAACGAAGTTTACAGCTCCTACTTTGAAGGTGAGTTTCCAGCGCGATCTTGTGTCGAAGTTGCCCGTTTACCAAAAGACGCCCTAGTTGAAATTGAATTTATCGCGGAAACGAATAGTTAATTTGAACTGCACTCTGAAAAAGACGTTATTCACTAGAATAACGTCTTTTTTAACGCAGATTATTTTTGAAAAGTACATGACAATATTGCAAGATTTCTCTTAATGAATATCGTAGTATTTGGAATTTGACTATGGTATAGTCAAATTAACATAAAATGTGATGAAAATGGAGGAGCTATCTATGAATTATTTCAAACGAGCACTGGCTAGTGTGACTCGCCGTAAAGGAAAATCTATTATCCTTTTTGCAGTAGTGTTTATTTTAGGTAACGTTATTGCCGGATCTATCTCAATTCAACAAGCGACTAAAAGTGTTGAGAAAAACATAAAAAGTCAACTAGGTGGAACAGCAACAATTACGATGGATTACGCAAGATATGAAAAAGAAATTGACCAAAGTGGCGAAAGCGAAATCGATGACAAATATTTTGAGTCAGTTAAGCTTAAGGAAATTGAAACAATTGGTCAACTGCCTTATGTAAAATATTATGATTATAGTATCGGTGACTACCCTGGTACAAATAAACTTAAAATGTATAATTCAGACCCTGAGTCAATGTCATTTGGTGGACCAGCAGGGGTGTCAAACTACTTAAATCTTAAAGGTGTTAACTACCCTAAAGTCTTTGATATTGAAGAGAAAAAGATTGCTTTAAAAGAGGGACGAGTATTTGAAGAAGCTGAAATAGAAAGTGGCAAAGCCGTTGCTTTAATTTCAACTAAATTTGCAGAAACGAATAATTTAAAAGTCGGCGACACGATGGTCATTGACGCCACCGGTTCAAATGACATGGGCATGGACATGTCTAGTGGTGAAGAAGATGAAGAGGCTAAAAAAGTTGAAGTATTTGTCCAAGATCAACCTTATGAAGTCATTGGTATCTTTAACTTAGTTCAACAAGAAAAGTCAAAGAAAAAAGATGATAAGAACAATATGGGCGGCGAGCAAGAGTACATGGACAACGAGCAATACAATACAATCTATGCTCCGAACAAAATTATTTTTGAAAACCAAAAAAATTATCGCGCAGGTTTAATTAATAAATTCCCAGAAATGAAAGAAATGTATGGTGAAGAAGAAAGTGAACCAGAAGATAGTAAGATTGATGATTACTTAACGCCTTACTTTGTTTTGAAAACACCAGAAGATGCTGAAGCTTTCAGAACGGAAGCAACGCCATTATTAGCCAACAAATATAATAAAGTGCTTTTATCAACGGATCAGTATGATTCAATTGCAGGCCCAGTTAAAAATATGTCAAAAATTGCTAATTATGTCATCATCGTATCAGTAGCAGCGACATTGCTAATTATTTCTTTAGTTGTCTTACTATTCTTACGTGACCGTAAACATGAATTAGGAGTTTACTTGTCACTAGGTGAAAAACGGACAAAAGTGATTGGCCAAATTGTGATTGAAGTAGCTGTGATTGCCTTTGTCGCGATTTCTTTATCAGTCTTCACTGGTAATGTGCTAGCGAAAGGTGTTTCAGGTTCATTGATGGAAACCCAAATGAAAGCTCAAGAAGACAATCAAAATCAAGGTGGTTATGATGATTGGCAGTTACAAAACTTAACTGGTAATCAAATCGGCAACTCTGAAGTAGCTGATTCTTACAAAGTCTCATTATCACTAGGCTATATTATTAGCTTCTATATTGTTGGTATCGGCACAGTCTTATTATCAACAATTATTCCATTGATTTATATTTTACGACTTAATCCGAAGAAAATAATGATGTAAGGGAGGAATACTAATGGCGATTATTGAAACTCAAAAAGTGAATTATTATTACCAAGATGGAGACAAACGACGTTTTATCTTAAAAGACACAAGTGTGTCCTTTGAACAAGGAAAGTTTTATACAATTCTAGGTCAATCTGGTTCTGGAAAAACAACCTTCCTTTCATTAATTAGTGCTTTAGATAGTCCAAAAGAAGGTAAGATTCTTTTTAACGGCAAAGATATTAAGGAAATTGGTTATGAAAACTACCGTCGTAACAACATCGGAATTATTTTCCAAAGTTACAACTTGATTCCTTATTTAACGGCAGCTGAAAATGTCCAAGTACCGATGTCAATTACTGAAAATGACTTACCAGACAATGAAAAAGAAGTAGCTTATAACTTACTAGACTACATTGGCATTGTCCGGACTAAAGCTGACCGTCTTGTTAACAAACTTTCAGGAGGAGAACAACAACGGGTAGCGATTGCTCGCGCTTTAGCGACTAACGTTGATGTCATCTTAGCCGATGAGCCAACTGGGAACTTAGACGAAGAGATGGAAGAGGAAATCGTTCAAATCTTTAAAACTTTAGCACACGAACATAATAAATGTGTCATTGTAGTTACCCACTCCAATGAAATTGCTGAAAAATCAGATGAAACATTTTATTTGAGAAAAGGGATGTTGAAAAAAGATGAGTGATTTTCTTTCGAATTTTGACCAATCAAATTATAAAAAAACATTAAGTGAAAAAAAAGGTAAAAAGACTGAGGGGACGACTCAAACTGAAGAGACTTCCGCCAGTCGGAAAAAGCGTAGTCAAGTAAAAAAATCAACAGAAGAAGTAAAAGTTGAAGTTGCTGATGTTAATGAAGGGGCAACGAATGAAGCTAATTTAGAAGCTCCACTTGTTGACAGTAGCGATGGTGGCATTGAAGATCAAGCTTTTATTAAACCTGAAGACTTATTACTTGAGGAAGTTAGCGAGCCAAAAGCCCCTTCTAACGAAGAAGAAACAGTGATTGATCCAACCTATAAAAAGCGGCAACAACGGAAAATCATTATTGCTTCAACTTTAGGTGTTTTAGCGGCACTTCTGCTATTCTGGGTGTACTACGCCATGAGTCATGTTAAAATGCCTGACTTTGTTGGTAAAACCACAGTTGAAGCCCGGGAATGGGCATCAGAGAACAATGTGACGATTGACTTAAAGCAAGAGTATGATTTTGATAAAGATGTGAACGTCATTGTTAAGCAAAATGCGAAAGCTGGCAAACAAGTCAAGAAAAAATCAACAGTCAAATTAACGTCTAGTTTAGGCCCTGACCCAGAAGAAGTTATTCCTTTACCTGATTTCGCGAAAATGACGAAACAAACTGCTGATGAGTGGGTAGAAGAGCATAAGGCAGAAAATTTATCAGTTTTAGAAGAATACAATGATAAAATCAAAAAAGGTGATTTCATTAAACAAGAAATTACTAACAAAGAAGTTAAAGCTGAAACATATAAACGGGAAGATAAGGCGATTATTTATTTTTCTAAAGGCAAAGAAGTTTTTGAAAAAGATGTGGAAGTGCCAGATTTTGCTAAAAAAGCCAAATCTGATGTGGAGACATGGGTTAAAACTAACGAAATTAAGATGACGTATAAAGAAATCGATTCAGACACCATTGAAGAAGGGGGCGTTGTTTCCCAAAGTATTCCGAAAGGCACTAAAGTAGCGAAACGAGACAGTATGTCAGTTGAAATTTCAATTGGTAAAGCTGTAACTATTCCGAACTTTGCTGAAAAGAATCCGGAAACAGCTAGTACTGTTGATGGTCTAGTCGTAACAGTTAAGACCGTCTTTAATTCAGAGATCCCTTATGGTCAGTTGATTTCTCAAAGTGAAGAAGCTGGTACAAAAGTTAAGATTAAAGAACCTAAACCAATTACGGTAGTTTATTCTGCCGGGAAACCTTATTTAAGAAGTTACTTCGGTCAACTTGAAGGGGATCTCGATAAATTATTCTTTGACGATTACCGTTCTAAAGGCGCGAACATTAGTTATACTACTTACTATGTTGATTCAGCGGAAACGCGTGGAACAGTCGTTGACATGGGGGCTTATAACCAATTTGTAGCCATGGATTATGTCGTTAGTATTGCTATTAGTAATGGCAGTAAAGCGGGCAAACCAACTGATAGTCCACGACCTGAAAGTGGTGGCGACAAGGAAGTCCCAGAGGAAACACCTGAAGAAGACAGTGGCGAATAATTAAAAAGGTAACTACTTTAAAGCAAATCAGTCACTGATTAGGCTTTAAAGTAGTTTTTCTGTTCTAGCCGAGCAGAAAGTTTTCTGAAAGGTTAAGATTGATAATCTTCCTAATTGTGCTATAATAGACTATGTATATTTGTGTACGTTTATATAGGTCGTGCTAAACGAATCATTGTTTAGTGCGACCTTTGATAACTGGTGACTGCATCAGTTAGATTGTGGGGTGAAAAATATGGCACAACGAATTCCTCAAGAAGTGATTGAGGAAGTCAGACGACAATCAAATATTGTTGACGTTGTTGGTCAACATGTCCAGTTGAAAAAATCAGGTAAAAACTACTTTGGTTTATGTCCTTTTCACGAAGAGCGTTCCCCTTCCTTTTCAGTAGCTGAAGACAAACAAATGTATCATTGTTTTGGCTGTGGTAAAGGTGGAAATGTTTTTAAGTTTTTACAAGAGGTTGATGGGATTTCCTTTCCAGAAGCAGTTAGTAAAGTTGCTGATATTGCCCATGTGGCAATTGATTTTGATTTAAGTGCCGACGCTGGCCCTGAGGCAAGTCCTCAGCAACGGCAAAACCAAGAATTAATCAAACTTCACGAAAAAGCCTCAGAGTTATATCACCATATCTTGTTAAATACGCAAGCTGGGGCGGAAGCCTTAACTTACTTAGAAGAACGGGGATTGACAACTGAGTTAATCGAAGAATTCCAAATTGGTTTTGCACCAAATGAACGCATTCTTTTACAAAAAGTCTTTGAAAATGAGCAAGTTTCAGATGAACTGATTGAAAGTTCTGGTTTGATGACCCAACGGGAATCAGGGGAACGTCTCGATCGCTTTTATCAGCGTATCATGTTTCCAATTCGTAATAGCCAAGGTAAGATTATTGCTTTCTCTGGCCGCGTATTACCAACAGAAACAGTTGATACGAGTCGGATGCCTAAGTATTTAAATAGTCCAGAAACAGACATCTTCAATAAACGGCAAACCTTATTTAACTTTGACAAAGCGAAAGCTGTGGCACGTAAAGATGGGGAGCTACTTTTGTTTGAAGGCTTTATGGATGTTATCGCTGCTTGGAATGCTGGAGTTAAGTCTGGTGTTGCTTCAATGGGAACGAGTTTGACAAATGAACAAATTCAAATGATTCAACGTGCGTCGAAATCTTTAGTCTTTTGTTATGATGGTGATAGTGCGGGGATCGAAGCAACTAATCGAGGCTTAGAATTACTTAGTGAAGTGTCAACCCTCGACTTGAACATTGTCAGCTTTCCTGAAGGGCTAGACCCTGATGATTATATTCGGAAGTATGGTGCTGATGGTTTTGTTAGTTTAGTCAAAACTGGTCGTGAAACTCGCTTCACGTTTAAAATGAATTACTTGAAAAAAGGTAAAAATTTACAAAATGAGCAAGAGCGGTTTAATTATCTCCAAGAGTTAGTTAAAGAGCTTGCCAAAGTCCCTTCAGTGATTGAACGGGAAGTTTACGTCAATCAGTTATCGCAAGAGTTTGGTGTCTCAGTTGACGCGATTCAGAGTGAAATCAAAGGTCAGAAACAAGAAGGCCGTGAAACAGAACGGGCTAACCGGCAAAGAACGAAGCCGGAGCAGCGTCGAATTGAACCCCATCAGCCGAAAGAATATCAAGTTAAGAGCTTATCTTTAGGTGAAAAGGCGGAACAAATGTTACTTTATCGAATAATGCATGAACGAGCCGTTCAAGGGAAAGTGAGTCAGTTAAAAGATTTTTCTTTTATCCGAGACGTTTACCAAGAGTTATATAATCATTTCAACGATTATATGTTAACCCAAGGGTCCTTTTCAGCAGCGGATTTTGTTGATTATTTACGAGCGGATTATTTAAAAGAAACCTTCGTCAAAATCTCTTACATTGAAATGTCAGAAGAAAGTTCTTTGAAAGAAATCGATGATTACATTGTCGCTATTCAAAAAGATCGTTTAGAGGCTATCAAACAATTAAAAATTAGTGAACAGAGAGAAGCAAGTCGTTTAGGGAATAAACAGTTAGAACAAGAACTAGCTGTTGAAATTATAAATATTCAAAGAGAATTAAAAAGTGTACGATAATATAAAGGGGGCTTTCTTCCGTGGCAAAAGAAGTAGAAGTAAAAAAAGTAACTTACGCAAAAGCAGTCACAGCATTTATTAAAGAATACAAACCAAAAGGTGAAGTATTATATGATGAGTTAACAAATAAAATAGCAACGCCTTATGAACTTGATTCAGATGGTATGGATAGCTTGATTCAAAAAGTTGAAGACCAAGGAATTAGTGTTGTTGATGAGTCAGGTGAACCGGCTGAGCGTAGTCTGAAAAAAGAAGAAAAAATCAATAAAAAAGAAGTGCAAGAAGACCTTTCAGCCCCAGCTGGTGTTAAAATTAATGATCCAGTTAGAATGTACTTGAAAGAAATCGGCCGAGTGTCATTACTAACAGCTGAAGAAGAAGTGCAATTAGCTTTAAGAATTGAAGAAGGGGACCAAGAAGCTAAGCAAAAATTAGCTGAAGCTAACTTACGTTTAGTTGTCAGTATTGCTAAACGTTATGTTGGACGTGGCATGCAGTTCTTAGATTTAATTCAAGAAGGTAATATGGGACTAATGAAAGCCGTTGAAAAATTTGACCATACGAAAGGCTTTAAATTCTCAACGTATGCTACTTGGTGGATTCGTCAAGCGATTACACGTGCGATTGCTGACCAAGCTCGAACAATTAGAATTCCAGTCCACATGGTTGAAACGATTAATAAATTAATCCGCATCCAACGTCAATTACTCCAAGATTTAGGGCGGGAACCTACGCCAGAAGAAATCGGTGCGGAAATGGATTTACCAACTGAAAAAGTTCGGGAGATTTTAAAAATCGCTCAAGAGCCAGTTTCTCTAGAAACGCCAATTGGTGAAGAAGATGATTCTCATTTAGGTGACTTCATTGAAGACCAAGATGCTACTAGCCCTGCTGAACATGCAGCCTATGAGTTATTAAAAGAACAATTAGAAAGTGTTTTAGATACATTAACTGACCGGGAAGAGAACGTTCTACGTCTCCGTTTCGGTTTAGATGATGGTCGTACTAGAACCCTTGAAGAAGTTGGTAAAGTCTTTGGCGTAACCCGTGAACGGATTCGTCAAATTGAAGCGAAAGCCTTACGTAAACTACGCCACCCTTCACGTTCTAAACAATTAAAAGACTTTTTAGAATAAAATATCCGAACAAATTATGCCTTTAAACTTGGTTTAGACAACAAGTTTAAAGGTTTTTTTTATGTTTTCAGTCTAAATATTTACAATTCAATTTTAAGTATAGTAAAATAACAAGTAAGAGGTGCTCAAGTAGCATTCAAAAAAGGAGTGGTTAAATTGAAAAAGAAAATCTTAATCGTCAGTACTTTAATAGTAGCAGGGCTAGTTATCGGCGCCTGTGGCAATCAAAATGCTAAGACCCCAGCAGCTTCAAGCCAGGAGGAAAGTTCAGTGAAAGATAGTAGTTTAGAAAGCTCAAGTGCAACAACAGAAAAAGAGTCAATCATCAAAGGGAAATTAAAAGATGACGTAACAGTTGATGGTGAGAATGTTAGCTTTTTCTTAGTTGATGTTGAGAGTGTTGAAGATCCAACTGAGATTGCTAAAGGAATCGGTGAAGAAGGGGTGGTTTTAAACGCTGAAATCAAGCAAGTCGACGGCGAATTTAAAGCTGAAGATTTTAAAGCCGGCGATTCGATTGAAGTTACTTTACCAGAAAATCCAATGATGGCTCGTTCAATGCCGCCACAAATTCCAGGGGCTTCAATTGTTTTAATTAAAAAATTAGGAAACTAAGCAAGTAAGTCTTAAAAATGTTATAATGGCTAGTAAATAAATAAAAGATCTTGGAGTGTTTTTATGAATGAAGAAAAACTATCAGCCAGACTAGCCAAAGTAGCCGAATATGTTGTTGAAGGAGATCGGATCGCTGACATAGGGTCCGATCATGCTTATTTACCGGCATGGTTATGGTTGAATAAAAATATCACCTCAGCAATTGCCGGTGAAGTTGTGCAAGGGCCTTTTGAAGCCGCCCAAGGCTTAGTTTCAGCCTTAGGTCTAAGTGCTCACATCAGTGTCCGCTTAGGTAATGGTTTAGAAGTAATTAACAAAAAAGACGATGTCTCAGCAATTACAATTGCCGGCATGGGTGGCTCTTTGATTAGTCAAATCCTTCAAAGAGGTTTCGAGCAAGACATTCTAACTGGTCGGGAACGCTTGATTTTACAACCAAACATTGGTGAAAAGACACTGAGAAAATGGTTAGTGGCTCATGCTTATCACATCATTGCTGAAGACATTTTAACTGAAGATGGGAAATTTTATGAAATTATTGTAGCTGAAAAAGCCACAGAGGCACCAGAGTATAGTCAACGTGAATTGACATTTGGCCCTTTCTTACTTTTAGCTAGGGGAACGGATTTTGTTGCAAAGTGGCAGTCTGAGTTAGTTCACCGTGGCTATGTCTTACAACAATTGGAAAAAGCTAAGAGTTTACAACAAGCTAAGATAGCAGAAGTGACCCAAGAAATTGCTGAAATTAAGGAGGTTATTGGATGAGTATTTTAGGAACAACTTTTATCAAACGTTTTGAAGAACACTTTCCTTTAGCTTTAGCTGAAGCTGGGGATCCTGTTGGTTTGAATCTTGGCAGTTTAGATAAGCCGATTCATAAAGTCATGTTTACTTTAGATGTTCGACCAGAAGTCGTTGCTGAGGCGATTACTAAGAAAGTCGACTTAATTGTTGCAAAGCACCCGGTCATCTTTCGACCAATTAAAGAATTAAGCTTAAGTAACCCCCAAAACAAGATGTATGCTGATTTATTAAAACATGACATTGCAGTTTATGCCGCCCATACGAATATGGATATTGTTGAAGATGGGTTAAATGATTGGTTTTGTGATGTTTTAAAAATTCAAGAACCAGAATTTGTGAGTCTGACTCATGAAATCCCTTATTTAAAGTTAGCTGTTTACGTTCCGGAAGCAGCTGCTGAGCATTTACGGGAAAAATTAATTGAAGCCGGTGCCGGACAAATTGGTACAAACTATGAAGGGTGCAGTTTTACCTCGCAAGGAGAAGGCCGCTTCACACCAATTAACCAGGCCGAACCAACTATCGGAAAAGTTAATCAAAGAGAAGTTGTTTCAGAAGTTAAAATTGAGATGATTTTATTGGAAACTGTTCGAAAAAATGTTCTAGCAGCCCTAATGACACATCACCCTTACGAAGAACCTGGTTATGATTTGTACTACTTAGCAAATCCCCCTAAACAATATGGCTTAGGCCGCATTGGTAATTTAACTGAGGCGATCACTTTAGAAAAATTTGTTGAAAAAGTAAAAGAGAGCTTTAAGTTAGATGGCGTGCGTTTAATCGCAGATAACCCTGGAAAAATGATTCAGCGAGTGGCAATCTGTGGTGGGAGTGGTGAGAAGTTTTACCGTGATGCTCTGAAAGCTGGGGCTGATGTTTACATTACAGGTGATGTGTATTATCATACCGCCCATGACATGTTAGCAGAAGGTTTAGCGGTGATTGACCCTGGTCATCACATTGAAGTCTTATGTCAGTCAAGAATTTTGGCAATGTGTCGTGAATGGCAACAAACTGAAAATTGGGATTTAGAATTAATTGAATCAACTGAAAATACAAATCCTTTTAAATTTTACTAAACTGAAAGAGGCGATTTTTTTATGAAATATGAAAATTTAGTACCCCGTTTTATCCGTTACATTAAGACCGAAACTCGGTCAGATAGTACTAGTACAACAATCCCTTCAACACAGACGCAAGTTGATTTTGCCCAAACTTTAGTGGCAGAGTTAAAAGAGATTGGTTTAAGTGATGTGAGTTATAATCCTAAGAATGGTTTTGTCACGGCGGAATTACCAAGTAATACGACAAAAGCCAATGTCCGTAGTATAGGCTTTATTGCCCATATGGATACAGCAGATTTTAATGCTGTAGGGGTTAACCCACAATTTGTTGAAAACTATGATGGCAAGTCAACTATTAAACTAGATGACGCTGGCAAATACCAGTTAACAGTTAAAGACTTCCCTAACTTGAAAAATTATGCAGGTCAAACTTTAATTACAACAGATGGCTCAACTTTACTAGGTTCTGATGATAAATCAGGCATTGCCGAAATTATGACGGCAATGGAGATTTTAGTTAATGATCCAGGGATCAAACACGGTAAAATTAAAGTTGCTTTTGGTCCTGATGAAGAAATCGGTACTGGGGCCAATAATTTTGATGCTGAAGGCTTTGACGTTGATTTTGCGTATACTTTAGACGGCGGACCAGTAGGGGAATTGCAATTTGAAACCTTTAGTGCTGCTGGAGCAGAAGTCACGATTCAAGGTAAAAACGTTCACCCAGGAACAGCGAAAGATACGATGATCAATGCCTTAAAACTAGCCATTGATTTTAATAATGAATTACCAGTAGACGAAGTTCCAGAAAAAACCTCAGGTTACGAAGGGTTCTTCCATTTACAACACATGAGCGGTAACGAAGAAGAAGCTCGTCTAACTTATATTATTCGCGATCATGATCGGGAAAAATTTGAAGCTCGTAAAGCCTTAATGACGAGTATCCAAACTAAACTAAACAGTCGCTTTGACGAAGAGCGAGTTGTTTTAGAAATGGCAGATCAATATTACAACATGTCTGATGTCATTGCTAAAGATATGAGTATTATTGATTTAGCAAAAGCGGCGATGGTTAATTTAGACATTAAGCCGAATACTGAACCAGTCCGTGGCGGAACAGATGGTTCTAAAATTTCTTACATGGGTATTCCAACGCCGAATATTTTCGCAGGTGGCGAAAACATGCACGGCCGTTATGAATTTGTAGCAGTCGAAAGTATGGAAAAAGCGACTGACGTGATTGTTGAAATCGCTCGTCTAAATGAGGAGCAAGTCTAATGTTTGGCAGTTCACCGATTCCTTTTTACTTATTACTAGTTAATAGTTACTTATTTCTTCTAATGCTCTTTGATCAATACCAAGAAAAAAAGAAAAGTTGGCGCATTCCAGAATGGCAAATGCTTTTCTTAGGAGTGATTGGTGGCGGTCTCGGCGGGTTAATGGGCCAAGCTTTCTTAAAACACAAAGAAGAAAAATTACGCTTTCGGGTGATTTTTCAAATGGGTGCCCTTTTAGCAGTTGTGTTATTCTTATCAACTCGAGATTGGAAATAAAGCTATCAAGTCAGGGCTGTGGCGGGAAGTCACAGCTCTTTTCATTTAGTCGTAGGGAAATCACTGATAATCTGTTAGAATTAGAAGAGTTATCAACCTCAGAGGAGGACAGTATGAAAAAACAACCGGCTAGCCGTCTACTTTTAAATTTTTTGCTATTATTGTCAGTCTTAGTTATTTTGATTTACTTATTAAAAAATTCATTAGGGGAAATCATTCGTGAAATCAGCTTAACGCCAATCAGTATTTTACTGATGGTCGTCTTCCTTGGTTGTGGCTTTGTCGTAGTTGAAGGCTTTAATTATCAGCTGCTAATTAAACCATTTAACCCGAAGATTAACTGGCGGAAGAGCGTCTTTACTTATTGTTACAGCGCCTTTTATCGGGTGATAACATTCGGTGCCGGAACCTTAGTGGCTGAAGTCATGTTTGTCAGGCAACAAGGCTTAACGACTTCTCAAAGCATGGGGGTGACTTCCCTCCATATGATGTTGTATAAAGCTGGCGTCATATTTTTTAGTTGCTTAAGTTTAGGGTTACACTTCAACTATTTAACTAGTATTTCCCCTTACTTAATCGCGGCAGTTTTACTAGGGATTGGTGTGACAATCCTTGCTTGTTTATTTTTATTACTTGTCTCATCTAGTCAGTGGTTTCATCAACAACTAATCAAACTAGGCCGCAAATTATCGGCTAAAGGTAAGTGGCAGTTGAAATTAGATAGTTTCAATGAACAGATTATTTCATTGCGAGCGACAATCAAAGAAATTACGACTGAAAAAACTTCTTCCTTAAAGCTGTTAGCTTTGAATATCTTAAAACTAATTCCGTGGTACAGCCTACCTTATTTTATTTTTAAAGAAGAAGGCAATCTTAGTTTTATCTTATGTTTTAGTCTCGTATCAATGGCTTCAGTCTTAGCGGGGATTATTCCAAGTCCAGCTGGGATTGGTTCTTTCGATTTTATCTTTGTCTTACTATTTAGCCCCTTAGTTGGTAAAGTCAGTGCTGTTTCAGGTTTATTGTTATATCGCTTTGCAACTTACTTTATCCCTTTTATAGTTGGCTTAATTTACACAGCTAAACGGAAAAGAGTAGAAATAGTTGAGGAAATACATGAATTAAAGAAATAAAAGAAAATAAAAGGTGGATGTCCGATGTTATCATTTGAAGAAAAAAAAGCAATTTTTGATAGTGTTCCAGAATTAACGATGCAAGAAGTTTCGCTGAATCGTTTAAATTACCATTTTGAAGACAGTGCTGTTCCGAAAACAACTGTTGTTAAATTTTTACACCCTAAAAGTGGCAATGCCTTTATTTATGCCGGTTACTTAGGAGCTGAAAAAACCAAGGACGGCTATGTGTCAGTCATTGATAGTAGTAAAGAAGAAATCGAAGAAATGATTCAAAACAGTTTGGAATATTTACGTTTAACAGAAGATGGCTATGCTGATGGGTATGAAGAAGAGTGGTTTGACGATCATCAAGATGTCTTAATCTTACGTTACAGCAACTACATGTGGTCAGTTATTATGAGTAGTGGCAATGTTGAAGGGGTCTTTAAAACGAAAGAAGCAGCAGAAGGCTATCTTCTAGATGAAGGATTCGATTAAAAAGTGAAAAGGTAGTTTAAGGTTTCCTAAAGTGCTTTAGGAAGCTTTTTTATTTACAAAAATCAGTCTCAAGTCTGAGTTGTTTTTCTTTGACCTTTACTGACCAAGAGAGTATAATAGTAGTTGTAATGAAGGAGGTCGATACTATGAATATCGAAAAAATGACAACAACTTTACAAGAGGCTTTAGCAGCAGCCCAACAAGTGGCAGTGACCCGTCATCATCAAGAAATTGACGTGGCTCACCTTTGGAAAGTTTTTTTACAGCCTGACCATTTTGCTTATCAATTATATCAAGATGCTCAAGTTGAAATGTCTGGTCTGATTGCTGAAGTCGATCAAACCTTAGACAAGTTACCGACAGTCGAAGGCAATAATATTCAGTATGGCCAAGGCTTAAGTCAAAACTTGTTTAATTTACTTCAAGAAGCGGATAAGCTAAGAGTCGCCTTTGAAGATGATTACTTATCAACAGAAATACTCTTATTAGCCTTAATGGATTTAAAAAATCATCCGCTGACTGTCTATTTAAAAGCTCAAGGAATAACTAAAAAAACATTAACGACAACGATTAAAAATTTAAGAGGAGGGGATCGGGTGACTTCACAAAATCAAGAAGAACAATATAAAGCCTTAGAAAAATACGGCATTGATTTAAACAAAGCCGTCAAAAGTGGCAAACAAGACCCAATTATTGGTCGTGATGAAGAAATACGTGATGTGGTCCGGATTCTTTCACGGAAAACTAAAAATAATCCCGTCTTAATCGGGGAACCAGGTGTCGGTAAAACGGCGATTATCGAAGGGTTAGCCCAACGAATTGTTAAACGAGATGTTCCCGAAAACTTGAAAGATAAAACAATCTTTTCATTAGATATGGGCTTGTTAATTGCTGGTGCTAAGTACCGGGGAGAATTCGAGGAACGGTTAAAAGCTGTTTTAAAAGAAGTTAAAAAAAGCGATGGCCGGATTATCTTGTTTATCGATGAAATTCACAATATTGTGGGAGCCGGTAAAACAGAAGGTAGTATGGATGCCGGTAACTTATTGAAACCAATGTTAGCCCGGGGAGAGTTACACTGTATTGGTGCGACAACTTTAGATGAGTATCGGGAATACATGGAGAAAGATAAAGCTTTAGAAAGACGGTTCCAACGAGTTTTAGTTAAGGAACCAACCGTAGAAGATACGATTAGTATTTTGCGAGGGTTAAAAGAGCGTTTTGAAATCCACCATAGCGTTAATATTCATGATAACGCCTTAGTGGCCGCAGCTACTTTATCTCAACGTTACATTACTGATCGCTATTTACCTGACAAGGCGATTGATTTAGTCGATGAAGCTTGTGCTACCATTCGGGTTGAAATGAACTCGATGCCGACAGAATTAGATCAAGTCACTCGGCGCTTAATGCAATTAGAAATTGAAGAAGCTGCTTTGAAAAAAGAACAAGACGAAGCGAGTAAAAAACGTCTTGATATTTTACAAGCTGAATTAGCCGAACTACGTGAAGAAGCTAACTCAATGAAAATGCGTTGGGAAACTGAAAAAGAAGAAGTTAACAAAGTTAGCACAAAAAGAGAAGAGTTAGATAAAGCTCGTCATGAATTAGAAGAAGCTGAAAGTAACTATGACTTAGAAAAAGCGGCTGTCTTAAGACATGGAACGATTCCTCAATTAGAAACTGAGTTAAAAGAATTAGAAAGAAGTAATGAAGCGATTGAGGGCAGATTAGTCCAAGAAGCCGTAACTGACAATGAAATTTCTTTAGTTGTCGGTCGGATGACGGGAATTCCAGTAGCTAAACTAGTGGAAGGAGAACGGGAAAAAATTCTTCGCTTAAATGAGACTCTACACAACCGAGTAATTGGTCAAGAAGAAGCCGTTGATGCAGTCTCAGATGCGGTGATTCGCTCAAGAGCAGGTTTACAAGATCCTAACAGACCTTTAGGTTCTTTCCTCTTCTTAGGACCAACCGGGGTTGGTAAGACGGAACTTGCTAAAGCTTTAGCAGAAGATCTCTTTGATTCAGAAGATCACATGGTCCGAATCGACATGAGTGAGTATATGGAAAAACATAGTGTTTCTCGCTTAGTGGGTGCTCCTCCAGGCTATATTGGCTATGAAGAAGGTGGCCAACTAACTGAAGCTGTTCGTCGTAGTCCTTATACGATAGTTTTACTTGATGAAATTGAGAAAGCTCATCCAGATGTTTTCAATATTTTATTACAAGTGCTAGACGATGGTCGTTTAACGGATTCCAAAGGTCGGGTAGTTGATTTTAAAAACACTGTCTTAATCATGACAAGTAACATCGGTTCTCACTTATTATTAGAAGGTGGCAACGAAGATGGTAAAATTACCCAGGAAACAACAGGGCAAGTCATGAGTTTATTACAAAGTCATTTTAAACCGGAATTCTTAAACCGGATTGACGACACGATTCTCTTTACACCGTTAAGCATGAGTGATATTAAAGGAATCATCGTTAAAATGACTAACAACTTAGCTGTGCGACTAGCGGATCAAGAGATTGAACTAGTCATTGATGAAGCTGGCCAAGAGTGGATTGCTGAAAAAGCGTACGATCCAATCTATGGCGCTCGGCCAATCAAACGCTTCTTAACAAAAGAAGTTGAAACACCATTAGCTAAAGAGATGATAGCTGGTCATGTTGGTCCACATTCACGGGTAACTGTGACAGTTGAGAATGACCAATTAACCTTTAAAAATGAGCAACTATCAGAATAAGAAAAAGCCCAAAATCTAAGATTTTGGGCTTTTTTATTTTAGAAATAATCACTAAAGTAAGCTGTTTCTAGAGGAATCAACCGTTCTAAGGAACGTAAGGTTTCTTTATCCGTAGTGAAACGTTCAATGCGGTGTAAGTATGTTGGACGCTTATAACTCATAAACATCGTCGTTAAGGTTTGAATATCAATGTAGACGGGATTACCTAAAGCTTCATCGGTAATCGTTACTTGGTCAGCCTCGTCCCAAATTAAGCCAAATGTTCGATTGTTCCACTGAGCAATGGGGTCATTCACTACAAGATGAAAGGGTTTAACCGTACTGTCAAAAGGATAATTTAATAGAAATTGTTCAACATCGACAATTCGTGCCATAAAGAAAGGGGACAGTGTTTCTTCCATGTCGCTATCTTCAAACAAGAAGGCAATTGGTTCATTTTTAAAGACATCACCTTCGACGTAATTAATCATTGAAAAATGGGCAGCAATAAAATTCCATAAGCCTTTACGAGCTTCTTGGTTTAAATAGACCATTTCTTTAATATGAAAGACTTCTTCGGCAATCCAATACAAACAATAACCAGTCGGCTGATTTTCAACATTATAATAGACAGCGGCGACTCGTTCTTCTTCGTTTTCCCAACGCCAGTATTCGTCCCAGTTTAACTGATTACGAATCATCGCTCCGTGATTTTTACGAGCAAACTCATCGTAGACAGCAATCACATCAGGGTGATCACTGACTTGTCGTTCAACCGAACCAGGAACAGTTAGTTGTTTTGGTAGTTGAGAATCTTTGACTTTAAAATGGATTTTATCAGACATAACTTCCCAGCCTTTGCGGCGATAGTAAGGAATGCTGTAGGGGTAGAGATAAGAAATCCATTGTTTTTGATTACGCATTTTTCCAAGGGCGATCTCGATGAGGTCTTGCATTAAGCCTAAGTTGGCATACTCAGGGTAAGTGCCAACACCAGTCACCCCACCCATGGCATATATTTCACCGTGGATATTAACTTCACACGGGTAAATGGCTAATTGTGAGATTAAAGACTCTCCTTCAAACCAGCCAATCACATCAGCTGATTTTAAGACAGGGCGTTTGGCCCGGGTGATGTCTGATTCATCTTCATAACCACTTTCTTCAATGTCAGAATCCGTTACTTGGAAGACATAACGTAGTAGTTCGTTAAATTGTTTTAAATGTTCTAATTCGACTGGTTTAATTTTAAGTTTTTCCCGAATTTTATCACGATTCATAATGATACCTCACTTTATTAGTCTCATTATAGCAAATAACTCTAAAATAGTATAAAAATGTGGTATTGTAGTAGAGGAAGAAAAATGAAAAGTCTTTTCAAGTCACCAGAAGATTGTTATAATCAAGAGTGCTGATTGAATAGAAAGTAGGAGTATATAATGAATTTAGAAGAGATGAAGAAGCGACAGGAAAAAATCCGCAATTTTTCAATAATTGCTCATATTGACCATGGTAAGTCTACTTTGGCTGACCGAATTTTGCAGAAGACTGATACGGTGTCAGACCGTGAAATGCAAAATCAATTATTAGATGCCATGGATTTAGAACGTGAACGTGGTATTACTATTAAGTTAAACGCTGTAGAGTTAACATATTCTGCCCAAGATGGCGAAGAATATATTTTCCATTTAATTGATACCCCTGGTCACGTAGATTTTACTTACGAAGTGTCTCGGAGTTTAGCCGCTTGTGAAGGTGCGATTTTAGTTGTTGATGCGGCACAAGGAATTGAAGCGCAAACGTTAGCCAATGTTTATTTGGCATTAGATAATGATTTAGAAATTATTCCCGTCATTAATAAAATTGATTTACCTGCAGCAGATCCAGAACGGGTCCGTGGTGAAATTGAAGATGTGATTGGAATAGATGCCAGCGACGCAGTATTAGCTAGTGCCAAAGCCGGCATTGGGATTGAAGATATTTTAGAACAAATCGTTGAACGGGTGCCAGCACCAAGTGGCGATATTGACGCGCCGTTAAAAGCCTTGATTTTTGATTCGGTTTACGATAGTTACCGTGGAGTTATTTTAAACATCCGGGTCATCGATGGTGTTGTCAAACCAGGTGACACAATAATGATGATGAACAACAACAAGACTTTTGAAGTAGCAGAAGTTGGTATCTTTTCACCAAAACCAATCGGTCGAGACTTTTTAATGGTTGGTGATGTTGGTTATATTACGGCAGGAATTAAAACAGTCCGTGATACTCAAGTAGGAGATACAGTAACTTTAGCTGATAATCCGGCTTCGGAAGCCTTAGACGGTTACCGGAAAATGAACCCAATGGTATATTGTGGTTTGTATCCAATTGATAACTCACGCTATGTTGAATTACGTGAAGCCTTAGAAAAATTACAATTAAATGATGCAGCCTTACAGTTTGAAGCTGAGTCCTCTCAAGCCCTAGGTTTTGGGTACCGTTGTGGCTTCTTAGGCTTACTACACATGGACGTAATTCAAGAACGTTTAGAACGTGAATTTAATTTAGACTTAATTACGACAGCTCCCTCAGTTATTTACCATGTTACGAAGACTGACGGATCAGTAGTTGTTGTCGATAACCCTGCTGAGTTCCCAGAACAAAGCACAGTTGATTTTGTTGAAGAACCATATGTTAAAGCGACGATTATGGTACCAAATGAATACGTTGGTGCAGTAATGGAAATCTCTCAACGTAAACGTGGCGAGTTTGTGACTATGGATTATTTAGATGAATATCGGGTTAATGTGGTTTACGACATGCCTTTATCAGAAATTGTTTATGATTTCTTTGATCGCTTGAAATCTGGAACGAAAGGCTACGCTTCATTGGATTATGAGATGATTGGCTACCGTCAAAGTCGTTTGTCGAAGATGGATATCTTATTAAATTCAGAAAAAGTCGATGCTTTAAGTTTTATTGTCCACAAAGACTTTGCCTTTGAACGTGGTAAAATCATTGTTGAAAAATTAAAGAAACTTATTCCGAGACAACAATTTGAAGTGCCGATCCAAGCTGCGATTGGTCAAAAGATTACCGCTCGTTCAACGATTAAAGCTTTACGTAAAAACGTCTTAGCTAAATGTTACGGTGGGGATATCTCCCGTAAACGTAAATTATTAGAGAAACAAAAAGATGGTAAAAAACGGATGAAACAAATTGGCTCTGTGGAAGTACCTCAAGACGCCTTCATGGCCGTTCTGAAAATGGACGAGGATGAAAACCAGAAATAGCAAGGGGTTGTTAAGTCACCCTCTTAAAAAAAGCGGTCATTTATCGAAAACTTCCGCCATTCTTCCGCCCAAAACTATTATTTTTATAGTTTTGGGCGGAAGTTTTTTTAGTTATTATTACGAATCATCTCTTCTAAAATATTGACGGTTTCTTCCTTCATTTTTTGGGTAACGTGAGAATAGGTGTCAAGGGTTGTCGCTATCCGAGAATGACCTAGACGAGCTTGGATCGCTTTAGGCTTTGCCCCATTTTCCAATAGTAAGGTTGCATGGGTATGCCTGAAAGAATGGAAATTAAATTGAATCCCCGTGTGTTCACGAATATGAGAGCAAGACCACTTGATACTGTTTGGCGTGACCGGCTTGCCATTTTCTTTCGTGCAAACATAATCAGAGTGATTAAAAAGCTGACCGTAAAAAAGTTGGTTTTCTTTTTGGCGTAAACGATGACGTTTCAAAATATCGACTAAGGTCTCGCCGATTGAAATAGTCCGATAAGAAGATTGGGTCTTAGGTGTTCCAAAAGCGATGTCGCCATCAATATGCAACATGATCTTTTCAACTGTCAAAGTCCCTTTTAATAAATCGATGTTATCCCAAGTTAAACCACAAACTTCAGACCGACGGAGACCAGTATGAAAAGCAATCATCATAGGCAGATAAAAAGAGTTACTTGGTTGAACAAAGGCTTGCATCACTTTGAAATCGTTTAAGGTGAAAATTTTTAAGTCCTCACGATTTTTTTTCTTTTGCATATCGTACTTAGGCATTTCAACATAAGTCATTGGATTTTCGCGAATCAGCTTATAAGGATGAACGGCCTTTTTGAGCCCGCCTTTTAAGACCGAAGCCATAATAACAATTGTTTGTTTAGCATAGCCTTCTTTATACTTTTGGTTAATTAATTCCTGTAAACTAGTTGGGCTAAGTTGTTTTAATTTATAAAAACCTAGCGTAGGTAGAATATGCTTATCAAGTGTATTTCGGTAGTTCATTTGTGTGTTATGTTTTAAATTTATTTCGACATAGTTTTTAAACCAGTAATCAAAATAATCTTTCACAGATAAGTCAGTCGATTCAAAAACGTTGCCGGCATTTTCATAATCTTTAATTGCTTGGCGTAACTTTACTTGGGCTTCGCCTTTAGTTTTTCCACCGTAACGTTCGATTCGATGGCGCTTGCCGTTAATTCGGGCTGTTTCCATCGTGTAATACCAATTATTACCTTTTTTTCGCACAGAACCGCGCATAATAATTCCTCCTTAGAAAATCACTGAAATTTAACAAGAAACTATGAGGGAGCGTTGGGCTGACTGAGTAAGGGCAGGCGTTCGCTGATTAATAGCTACCAGCGTTAAGTAAGGGGGACATTTGAAGGGCAAATAATTACAAGCAAAAGAAAAAGACAGGCAATTGACTGAGTGAACAGAGCGTTCGGTAAGAGTCAGGTCGGCTGTCTTTTTGACTAAATGAAATGTTAAGTGATAAGGAATTAAAGCAGGATGAGGCAGAGGTGGACGGGCATAAAGGGTGTCATCGAGGATAAAACAATTAAGACCAGTGGGCAGATAACAGTCATAAATAATTGGGATGATAGATAATGCCTTGGTGATTCGCTGACTAGTCACGATAATGTCACCTACTTCATTTTATTTTTTCTCATTAAGGCTATTTTCTAATTTAAGTAAATCAATGTAACGAAGAATCTCCTTCAACTGTTTGTCGGTCACAGAATCATCGATGTGGGCAACAATTTTACGTTGCTTGTGAGTCACGAAGGTTGGTTCAGAAGGGGCAGATGTAGAATAACCTAGTAAGTAGTCAGTAGACACGTTAAAAAAGCTAGCAAGATTAATGAGCGTTGCGTAGTCAGGTTGGCGTTTACCCATTTCATAGGCGCTATAAGCTGGGCGAGTAATACCTAAATAAGCAGCAACCTCTTTTTGGAGGAGGTTTCTTTCAGTTCTCAAGGCTTTAATAATTTCGGGGAACATGGCGACACCTACTTTCTTTTTTTATTGTAACATAATGTTACGGTTTTGGTGGTAACAATATGCTTCTTATTTGTTGACAAGTTTCATTTAGTTACTTTATACTGGAAGCAATTAGAAGCGAAGGAGGCCGGTTATGCGCCAATGGTTAGGGGATAAACGTTGTCAGAAAGAATACACCCATGCAGATGTTGCGAATAAAACTGGAATTCAACGAGCCTATTATACGATGATTGAAAATGGTCGCCGTCAACCAAGTGTGAGAGTTGCTAAACGAATCGGACAGGCGTTGGAATTTGAATGGACCTTGTTTTTTGAGAACAGTCAGAACCAATCTGGAGTTAGTGAGCCAAAGGAGTTTAAAGGAGGAGCATAATGACTAGAATGAACTATTTAGTTAAAGAAGCCGCCAAAGAACTAAGATGTAGCGAAAATGTCGTCCGCAACTTAATTCACGATAAACGTCTCCGAGTCATGCGGATGCCGACAATGATCGTCCCTGATTTTGAATTGAACCGCTTTCGTCAAGAAGTCCTTAATACCCAAGAAGATTTAAGTAAATACTCAGATAAGCGTTTCGTTAAAGTTGAAGGGGTTGTGGGGAACATCAGTCACGTAAGTATGAAAGGCTAGGCAGATGGGCAGTGGGTTCATTCAAGTCCATCGGAAAATGCAAAGTAGTCTCGTCTTTCAAGACCCTTATTATTTAAAACTGTGGATGTGGTTATTGTTTCGAGCAAGGTATCAACCAGGGGAAGTCATGATTGGCAATCAAATAATTTTTCTCGAGATTGGTCAACTCGTCTGGGGACGTCAGAGTGCCAGCCAAGAATTGAACGAAGGGCTCCGAGGGAAAAACAAGCGATCAGTAAGTACGTGGGAAAGTTATTTAAAAAATTTAGAAAAGATGGGTAAGCTTCACCGTAAAGCTAACAACAAATTTACGGTGATAACTATTAGAAACTACGGCTTTTATCAATTTTTAGAAACTAAGACTCAACTGCAAGTTCAACCGCAAGTAAACCACAAACTAACCCCAAAGCAACCGCAAACTAACACAAAGAATAAAGAGAATAAAGGGAATAAGGATAATAAGGCGAATAAAGCGACTAAATATAAATATAAACAGACACAGCTCAAGGCTGAGCCACGGGCAGAACTCCCCGTTGTGCCACTTTACAATTGGTTACATCCCGATGAACACTGAGTAACCTTTGGCTAAGTCTAAGTTAGCCGATAAGTCGCTTCACGCTTTTTTAATAGTATAGCATAAAATTTTCAGCCCAAGCCCGTCAGTCAAGGAGAAAGAAGTTGTCTTTAGTCAAGGGAATGGAAAGGATAAGGCGATGCGTTTAGTCGGCATGTATTCAAAAAAAATTTATCTTGAAACAGAAACGGAAGCTCAGTTGCACCGGTTGATGAATGTACATTTTAGGCGTGTCAGTTTAAGTCAAGGTGGTCAAGGGCGTCATGATTATCAAACCTTACCGGAACCGATGATGATTAAAGGTGGTCGAGGGCAGAGGGGTCGAGTGATTGTACGGATTTAGTGAATACAAGTAAGTCAGGAATCTATTTCTTATGAGATAGGTTCTTTTTTTTAGAAAAAAGGAGGCAGTGATGAAAGTAGTCTGGGTATCAATGCTCGGCAGTCAGCGAGGGATCAGTCAATGGGTGGTGCTCCTTGTCAGTTTAATTGGTGGCAGTTTAGGTGGTTGGGATCACGGGTTGCAATTTTTAAGTGTGATGATGGTGACGGATTATCTTTTAGGGGTGCTAGTGGCAGTCAAACTAAAAAGGTTAGATAGTTCGATTATGTTTTGGGGCGTGATTCGCAAGGTGGTGATGTTTGTTGTTGTGGCAGTGGCGTTCCAAGCTCAGAGTTTATTGCCAGCGAGTTTGCCGTTACGGGAGTTGACGTTGTGGTTTTACATTGGCAAGGAGGGGTTATCCTTTATTGAGCATACGGGGAAGATTATTCCGTTGCCAGTTGTCTTGAGCCAATTTTTTGAACAATTAAAAACGGAAGAGCCGAGGAAAGGTCTTGAAAGAAAGGGGCTAGATGAGGATGAGTAAGGTGATAGTGGACTTGTCAGAGTGGCAACGTCCTTCGGCGATAGATTATTCATTGTTGGCGCAAGGGGTCTCATATGGGATTATTCGGGTGCAGTTTGGTGGGGAACGGCGGGATAAACATTTCGTGACCCATATTCGGGAGTTGCAAAAGCGAGGGGTGCCGATTGGGGTTTATGCGTGGGTGCGAGGACGGAGTGTGGCAGAGATGAAGGCAGAGGCAAGGCGGTTTTATCAGCGTGGCAAAGACTTTGCCCCAAGCTTTTGGTGGTTAGATGTGGAGGAGGAGTCAATGCCTCAGATGGCTCAGGGGGTGGAAGCGTATCGGTGGGAATTGAAAAGCTTAGGTGCTGAGCGAGTGGGGGTTTATGTGAGCCATCATTTGTACCAACGGTTTAAGCTTGAGGTTAGTAAGTTTGATGGTGTTTGGTTGCCCCATTATGGTGTGAACGTGAACAATGGCAGTGTGACGAGTCAGCCGAGTTATCCTTGTGATGTGCATCAATACACAGATCGTGGGCGGTTACGTGGTTATGGTGGTAATCTCGATTTGAACCGGTTAATGGGTGGTCGGTCGTTAGGTTTTTTGACAGGTGGCAGCGGGCTTACGAGTCAAGGGTCTGGAAGGCATAGCCACCTAGTCCGGCGAGGTGAAACAGCTAGTCAGATTGCTTTGAGGTATGGAATGAGTTTACGGGAGTTGCAAGGGTTAAACCCTAATCATCGGAATTGGGATGTGATTATTGTTGGCCAAGAGTTAGTGATTAACAATGGCAAAGTTAAAGAGCGGGTGTACCTTGTGCAAGAGGGGGATAATTTGTGGGACATTGCCTTTAAGTTATACGGTGATGGGGCTAGTTTTAACCGCTTAAAGGAGTTGAATGGGTTAAGTGGGAACCGAATTTATGGGGGGTTGAGGTTGAGGTATTGAGGAATATCTTTGTTTCTTATGGACTTAATAAACCATAATATCACTTTTATACTAAAAATATATATATGCGTGGTATAATTAAGGCATATTTTTAGAAAAGGGTGATAAGGATGGCAAACGAGCAAAGCACAGATAAAATAAATTTTTACCAAGGAGCAGTTAAATTAGATAAATCTGTTCAAGATGGTAAAAAGGTTATCTCTCAGGCATTACAAATGGAAAACTTGTCAGTTCTTATGGGAGCTGGCTGTTCTAGCTATTATAAGAACGGTGAAGAGACAGCCATTTCAACTATGGCAGGCCTTTTTAGTGATTTTATAGAAGAAAACCCCAATTTTACAATATTAGGCACAAAAATTGAGGATAAAGTCAATAAAAATTTAGAAGAGCTAATGGATTTTATGAATTCTGTCAAGCAAGTCAATTTAATTAGTGAAGTGGAAAAAGAAATTGATGAAAAAATTGAAATTGTAAAAGCTTTTATTATAAAAAAAATATTAAGTGGCATGAATTGTGATGAACTAAAAAATGTATATAAATCATTTTATTTGAAAACTATTTCGACCAATCGTAAAACCCCTATTAATATAGTGACAACTAACTATGACATGTATAATGAAAAAGCTTTAGATGAATTAAGTTTTATTTACAATAATGGCTTTACCGGGTCATATACAAGAACTTTCAACCCAAATATTTACCAGTATATGTATGTAGACAATATGAATTTAAATAAAGACGTCTGGAATCGTGCTGATCATTTCTATAATTTATATAAAATACACGGATCAATATCGTGGAGAAAAAACAATGACACAATAACCGAAGTTCCAATTAAAAATGAAGAGATGACAACACATGAGCGAGTAATGATTTACCCTACGCCGTTGAAAGACAGAAGCACATTAATGGTTCCGTATACTGATTTAATGCGGTCTTTTCAAGATAATCTTAAGCGCAAGAATAGCGTCTTGGTAACATTGGGGTATAGTTTTGGTGACGACCATATCAACAGAATAATACTTAATAACCTATCCATACCATCTTTTAGACTGATTATACTAGGCGAAACGGAGTACAATGAAAATGGTGAATTATTTAATACGAATATTGGGAAAATTAAAGAAATGAATGATAGTAGAATTACAATAATTAACTCTGACGATAAAATTCACTATTTCAATAATTTTGTTGAGAAATTAATGCCATTAATCCCTGGTGAAGAAAGTGATAAGCAGGAAATGACTGAGAAGTTGAGCAAACTATTTGATAATATTAAATCAAATGGAGGAGAAGAGGATGAGTGATCGTGCAATTGGTAGACTAATCTTAATAAAAAACTCGATAATATTGGGCGAGATATACAATGGGATTGACAATCATATTAATACATTTGATGGTACGAGATTTGTTGGTGAAATTGGTACATACGTATCTATATATGAAATTGGTAGAACGTTAATTGCTGAAGTATTGTCTGCTGAAAGTTCGCAGCACGTTAGTAGTGCGCCACTCGCAAAACCTAATTCTAGTCGTATGATTTCTTTAAAATTAGTAGGTGAAATTGTTGATGAGAATTTTTACTTTGGCGTTTCAAAAATGCCTCTACTTTATTCGGAGGTCCATATTGTAACTAATGATGAATTGGATATTATGCTTGCTGTAAAGGATTCAGAAGTCATAGTCGATGGAAGCAACACAAGATTAACATCATTTTCATTAGGAACATCAGTTTTATTTTCAGAATATGATGTCAAAGTGGATGTAGATCAATTTTTTGGTCATCATTCCGCAATATTTGGAAATACAGGTGCGGGTAAATCTAATTCAATTGCCCGTATGATTCAGAATGTATTTTTGAAAAAGGGCTACTCTGCTAGTGGTGCCAGAATAATACTAATTGATTCTAATGGAGAATATGAACAAGCTTTTTCAGAAGTGAAAAATATTAATAATGATATAGCTTGCTCTTTTGTTAAACCATTATCGGGAGGGGAAAAATTTGAAATTCCAGTGTGGTTATTATCAGTTGACGATTGGGCAATTTTATTAAATGCATCTGAGAAAACTCAAATTCCAATTTTAAGAAAATCAATGGAAATAGTTAAAGTGTTATATTCACAAAAAGATGATTCGTTAAAGCTTAGAAATCATATGTTAGCATCTACTGTTATTGGTTTATTAACTAGCTCTGAATCTTCGCCGTCCACATCAGATAAAATTAGTACCTTATTGCTTAATTTTGGAACTGATGAGATAAATTTAGAGGTGAAGATTAATGCAAAAGAAACTATTGCAGATTGTATTGTTGTAAATTATGGACAAATTACAAGTATCAAGGACGTTATTGCGTTTATGAAGGAGTATCTAGATACACAGTTAATTGAAGAGATAAAATATGAAGAAGAGATTCGTTTTTCAACATCAGAATTTTTAGATGCTATGAAATTTGCGGTTTTATACGAGGGAAGTATGAATAGTCAGCGTGTGCAAGAGTATACAGCCCCATTAGTATCAAGAATGCAAAGTCTAGTAGAATCATCCTTTAGCAATATTTTTTGTAAAACAGAATATCCTAGTAAAGAAGAATTTTTTGTAGATATAATAAAAAAATATAACCTGATTAATATAGATATTAGTTCTCTCGATGATTCAACTTCAGAAGTGTTAGTAAGAGTGCTATCTAAAATCATTCTTGACTATCAAAAGAATCATGCAGTAAAGGCAGATAGCCCAATTAATTTGTTTATTGAAGAGGCGCATAGATACATCAAAGAAACCAGTATTGGATCAGCAACATACGATTTTGATATCTTTCAACGGATTTCAAAAGAAGGAAGAAAGTTTGGGTTTCTATTGTGTGTATCTACCCAAAGACCGAGTGATCTATCCAAAACGGTGGTTTCACAATGTAGTAATTTTATAGTTCACAGGATCCAAAATCCAGATGACTTGGCTTATATATCTAGAATGGTTCCTTATATTGATAGAGAAACTATCGATAGACTAACTTTTTTACAAACGGGGAATGCATTAGTTTTTGGTTCTGCAATTAGAATACCAATGTTGACAAGTTTTGCTGAAGCAAAACCAAATACAGATGGCAATAGTGCTAAGATTTCAGAAAAATGGTATATAGAAAATTAAATAATTGAAAGCCCCAACCGTCAACTGACGTTTCGGGCTTTTTATCATAAACGGCAAGAGCTTTAAAGCACTCGGCTGAACACCGATCACTTTAAGCCTCTTGCCTAAGGGCCTGTCCTTGTAAATGCCCAAGGACTTGTCACCGAAAGCAGCCGCCAAAAAGCAGACAGATAGTAGCTGATTAGCTAAACTTCCGGCTCTGTTGTCCCCCTTCCCCCCTCGCCCCCAAACCCCCGAACTCCCCCCATCCCCCTGCTCAATATGTAGTATTGTCATGGGGCGCTTGAGGGGGGAAGGGGGACAATTTTTTCTAGAAGTTATGACATAACTTCTAGAAAAAATCAGCCATGAAAGTTTAGCCATCAGCCCCACGTAAACAGGTCTTACATGCCTGAGTTTTAGCAAGCTGTGCCAGCTTCTTAAAACTCAGACATTTCAGAAAAGAAAAGACCGTTCCTTTTTCCAAAAAGGAACAGCAAAAAAGCCTTCGCCAGGGGGCATCTCAACACCAGGGGTTGAGAGCCAATCAGCATAAGGCTAAAAAATGCGTCAATTCCTTAAATTCCCTCAGTTCCTTCGGTCAGAGATTTACCATTGACCCAACAAAAAGAACTAAAAGGGCCGCGTAACACAACTTAGGTATGTTTTGTGTTTGCAAATTAGTTACGTGGCTCTCAATTAGCTCTTCATTACTAAAGTACGCAGAAAAAGGATAAGCTTTTATTTTTTTATTACTTAATATATAAACAGGTTGAAAGGACAGTAAATTCTAGGAAAAACCTTTCAAATATGGTATGTTAAAAACGTAGAAAAGTTATGACGGTGGCTATCTCGGAAGGGAGGTGGTGCTTATGAAAGTAAGTGCTGTACTCTTCAGAAAGGAAATGCCTTTTTGTCTGCATATGAGACAATTAAAGTGATATTAGGCTTTGGTATGTTTACCATTGCTTTAATTACTTTAATGGTTAAATTGCTAAAAAATGACGAAAAAAAATAACCGCGCATTAACTTTACCCAGTTAGCGGTTATTTTTTTAATCTAAAAAAGTCACCGTCTTACACGGTTCTACACAAAGGGAGTCTGGCGAAAGCTAGGCTCTCTTTTCACTTGTAGTATAGCAAGAAAATGGTGGTAAGACAAGATAAAAAGAGTTGTTTTTTGAAAATATATATTGAAGTTATACAAAAAGATGGATAAAAGTCAGCTTAATTAATTTATTATTGGTATAATGAATATAATATTAAAAAACGTTTTCTAGGATAGGTGATTGTTGTTGGGAAATATTAAGAAAGTAGACATAGAAGAACCTGAAATTCCACTAATCTATGATTTAAACATGGGGATACCAGTAACTCCAATTGATAGAATTAGCCTTATGAGTCCAGATGATTTTGAAAAATTTGTATCAGAATGGGCTTATGGCTATTTGAAGCCAATATATAGTATGGTTAAATTATATGGTGGTGCTGGAGATAAAGGGCGAGACGTTGTAGGATATTTAAAAAATGGTAAAATAGATATCTATCAGTGTAAACATTATGACAATAAATTAACCCCTACGCAGTATTGGACTGAATTAGGAAAGTTATGTGTTTATACTTATGAAAAGCATTATGGAGTACCTGAAAACTATTATATAGTAACGAGTAAGGGAATAGGTACAAAATTATCTGATTTAATAAATGACCCAAAGGGTTTAAAACGACAATTAATAAGCAATTGGAAAAAACACTGTGAAACTAAAATTAACAGTGATAAAGTTCACATATTAGAGGGCGAACTATTAAAACATGTTGAAAAATTTGATTTTTCAATTATTAAAGAGGTTTCGATAAATACAATAATTGATCAGCATAGTCAAACCATTTATTTTAAATTTCGTTTTGGAGGGGGAATAAAAAAAAGACCTCGCTTAATAATGGAAGATCCACACGTGGATGAAGAAAATAATAACTACGTAGTTGAGTTATTCGAAGTATACAGCCAGGACTTATCAAAAAAAATTGAAACAATTTCAGAGTTGAAAAAACATAAGAAATACTATAACCATTTTGTTAGACAACGGGAAGCCTTTTTTTCAGTTACTGCACTTAAACGGTTTATTCGAGATGAGTACATAGGAGATAATGTTTTTATGGATTTTAGAACATCAATATATAAAGGTATTATTGATGTTTTGGAAACAGATCATATAAGCAATTATGCAAAAGTAAACCAAGTACTACAGATAGCTAGATCAATACAAATTGATTCAAGAAATTTACCTGATATATTCGTAGATGACAGGTCGGGCGCGTGTCATGACTTAGTCAATGATGAAAAAGTGAGTTGGTTAGATTAAATGACAAATAAAAGAGAACTATACAATAGTGATATTGAGATTGGCGTACGAGTATTATTAATTTTAAAATTTTCAAAAAAGTCATTAACATCTGATGAGCTTAACCTGTATGATTTTTTGTCTTTACACTCTGATTTAGTGAAAGAGGATATTGATATTAGACCGAATATACATCCAAGTAACCCATCATTTGGTCTAGAATTATATTCCAAAAAAAATATTTTAAATGAGGCAATTCATATGCTTATCCATAAAGGATTGGTTGATGTAGATATTTCAAATGATGTTATAGCTTACAAGGCAAACCAGTTAACACATTTATTATTAACATATTTTGAAAGTGAATATTTTAGTATTTTAAGTCGTGAAACATTACTAGTAGTTAATGAGATGTCAAAGTTCACAAAAAATGAACTTCAAGAATTTGTAAATGAAAAATTAACAACATGGCATACTTTTATAGAGTTTGATTGAGAGGGTTAAAGATGGCTAAAACAGATAATTATATAATTAATAAGTTAGTTGTATCAGGAAATGGTTTAGAAGATGCGGTTATAAAATTTTCAAAAGGTGTTAATGTAATTTATGGTGCATCAAACACAGGTAAAAGCTATATTTTTTCTTTAATTAATTTTATGTTAGGTGGGAATGAAACGCCTCCAAGTATTGATGAAGCAAAAGGCTATGAATTTATTTATATGGAACTTAAAACGGCTAATAAATATGTCACACTTGAAAGAAGTCTTTATGACGGTAAAACAGCTTGCTATTATTCAGAATACAGTAATTTATCAAAAGAATTAAAAAAAAGTTTCAGTAAAAATCACACTACTAAGCCAAATAATATATCAAAAATGATGCTCAATAACATTGGTGCTACGTATGAAAAAAATTTAAAAAGTAAAGACGGTAAAAAACAAAATTTTACTTTTAGGTCATATACGGGTTTAACTTTATTAAGTGAGACTGCTATTGTAAATAGAAAATCAATTATTAGAGAAGCAGCAGGAGGTTATCAAAAAACAGCTTCGGTTTCTGCATTTGAAACTATTGTTACGGGGAGCGATTACATTCATTCTGCAGTAGATGATAGCTCAAAAATAGATATTAATTCGATAGAGATAGAGCTCAACTTATTAGAAGAAGAACTGAAAACCTATAGATCTGATTATGAAAAGATTGTGAGTAACTCAGTATTTGAAAATGAAATAGATGTGTCTAATGAAATAAACATTTTATTAGAAGATATTGAAAGAGATAAAGAGTTTCTATCAGAACTTCAGCAAGAAAAAAAAGAGTTCAGTAACAAGGAAGAGAAACATAAGGAAGAGTTAAATTATTATTTAAAACTAGAAAAAAAATTCAAATTACTCCAAAGTAACTATCAATCTGACTATAGTAGAATTGATTTTATTGGAGAAACAAGATACTACTTCGATCAATTAGATAATGTTATTTGCCCAATATGCGGAATACAAAGTAAACCAAAAGGGCAAATAGAATCTTCAGATGATTTCTTAAAGATTATCTCAATAGAAAAAAAAGATATTGAAAATAAAATGTCAGATCTAGAGGTTACTATAAATATACTTCAAGAGAAAACTGCTTTACTATTAGAAACACAAGACAAGAATCAAGCACAAATTTTTTTGCTAGAAAACACTATATCTGAATTAAGTTCAAATGAAATTGAGAAAAAATTAGAGAGACTACAAAAGCGTTTAATTGATAGAGATAAGTTGAATCAAGGGAAATATATAGACAATAAGATTGCTGATAAAACAGTAAGAAAAGAAGAACTTCTTAAGAAAAAAGAAAATGGTTCAAAAGTATCTACTTCAAAAAATAATACTAGACTTACAATGGCAATCAGAGAAAGCATTTGTGAAATAGTTTCTGAGCTACTTACAAAATGGAAATTATTTGAATCAGCAAAAGTCAGTTTTGATATTGAGGATAATTATGACTTGATAATTAATGGAAAAGCTAAGAATAGCTTTGGTAAAGGATATGCGGCGATTATTAATTCCGCATTATCGATAGCGATAATGCTCTATTGCAGAAGGAATGACTTACCATATCCTAAAATACTGGTACTTGATTCGCCACTACTTAGTTTCGATGGAAAACGAAAAAATGATATTGGGGAAAAAGTTCCCGATGAACTTAAAATTAGCTTTTTTAAGTATTTGAATGAAATAATTAAAGAAGAGCAAATCATTATTATTGAAAATCTCAGAACAGCGCAACAAGAGCTTAATACAATTAAAGGGTTAAAACTAAACTTTTTTACTAATGGAGAAGAAGAAGGACGAGTTGGCTTCTTTCCTAATAGAAGTTAAAGAAATCAAATTTATACCTTCCGCCATTTTTACGCCCGTGAGTAAACTTTTATAAACCATTATAGGAGTTTACGACTTGTGCTGAGAGTAAAAGAATCTTTTAAAAGCTTGATATTACAACGTTTTAAAAGGTTTTGGGAGCAGATGAGAGTTTATAAAATAGAGTGTTCATGCAAGACGCCTTCATGGCCGTTCTGAAAATGGACGAGGACGAAAACCAGAAATAGCAAGGGTTTGTTTGAAAATGAGTGAAAGATATTCGCCGTTTTCATCAATTCTTCCCCCATTCTTCCCCCCACGAAATAAGTTTAGGGGGAAGATTTGGGGGACTTTTTTTCATAATCTGTTTTCATTAGCTAACATTTGTTCCAACAGGTCAACAGTTTCCGACTGCATTTTTTTAGTCACATGGGCATAAGTGTCCATGGTAGTTGCTAACCGAGAATGACCTAAGCGATCTTGAATACTTTTGATTTTGGCGCCGTTTTCTAATAACATCGTGGCATGGGTATGCCGGAAAGAGTGGAAATTAAATAAACCCCTCTAAACTTTGTAGAAAGTAACAACTACAAAGTTTAAAGGGGTTTTTCTGATTGATGAGTTATGAAATTAATCTTGCTTGATTTTGGCTAAGTAACGGTAAACACTAGGTTCTGACATATCAATAGATTTCGCTACTTCGGCTACTCCACCTTTAAGTAGAAAAACACCTTTTTGATTGAGCTCAGTAATAATTTCTTCTTTCGCTTGAATAGACAGAATTTTAGTTGAAGTATCGTACTTTTCAAGGACATCTTGAATGAGGGAACCCATTAGGTCATCAAGGTTTTGCCCTAATTTTTCATCATTAGAATGAGCTAGTTCACTGTTAGGAGATGTCGCACCTGTGGATAGGCCAATCATTGAATCAACTAAGTCCCGCATTTCAATTAAATCGGAAACTAGGATATTAATACAAAGCATAGCAATCAAGGTATCGTCCTCGTCTTTAATGAAAAAACTTGAAGAACGACAGGTTTTTCCATCCACAGTATAAGATTTATAATTTGTAACAGCCGGTTGTGTGAGATATTTTTTGTTTTTTAGCTGTTTTAATGCCATATCAGTTAATGGACCGCCAATGTTGCGGTTGCTTAAGTTGCCTGCTAAGGCAACGATTGAAGCTTCGGGTTTGCTAATATCATGTAAGAGAATTTCACTTTTGGGACCCAAAACATCGTGTAAAAAAGGGACAAGATTTTTATAGTAAGAAAAAATTGTATGATTCTGCATTAGAAATCTCCATTCTTGTATATTTAAAGATATATCTGATTATAATATGTAACGTGTTAAGTTGCTAGTTAAAAAAGTATTGACATTTAAAATGATACCCCTTACAATAAAAACAACAAGTGATAATAATTTATTATCATCTGTAATAATTTATTATAGATAAGGAACGTGAAAAATGGAAACAGCAAAAAAACTGCAAAGAAAGAAATGGTTTACTTTAGCGATACTAATCTTAGCTGGTGGTACAATCTTTAAGTTATCTTCTTTAAAAGACGCTTTTTATATTCCAATGCAAGAGTACTTTCATCTAACACATACTGAAATCGGTGTAGCGCTATCTGCCTACGCAATTGTTCAAACAATTGGTTATGTTTTCTCGATTTATATTTCTGATCGTTTTTCTAAACGAATCTTAATACCAGTAGGGTTGATTGGTGTTGGTATTATTGGCTTATACTTAGCAACTTTCCCAGGTTATTATGGTATTTTAGCTTCATGGGCAGGGATGGCCTTATTCGCAGAAGTTATTTTTTGGCCAGTATTGATTAAAGCTGTTCGATTATTAGGTAACTCAGACGAACAAGGACGGATGTTTGGTTTTTTAGAAGCGGGTCGTGGAGTTGTTGATACGATCATTGCATTTTCAGCCTTAGGTATTTTTATCAAACTAGGTAGTGGCCTAGTTGGTTTTAGAGCGGCAATTTTATTTTTTGCAATTACAGCGATTGTAGTTGGAATTATTACATACTTTTTCGTTGAAGATGATGCTCCAGTCATTGATACTGAGAATGGCCAAGAAATAAGCAAAAAAACTTTGGCGATGGCAGGTGCTAAACAAGCAGTGAAAATCCCCGAACTTTGGATTGCTTCATTTATGATTTTTGCAGTGTACAGTGTTTATGCGGGGTTAACTTACTTTATTCCCTTTTTGAAAGACATTTACGGCATGCCAGTTGCACTAATCGGTGCTTATGGAATTATTAATCAGTATGGCTTAAAGATGGTAGGAGGCCCTGTTGGCGGATTCTTAACAGATAAAAAATTTAAATCAGCAACAGGATATTTAAAATTCACCTTTTTATTATCAGCAATTGTAATGGTAGGCTTTATCTTACTGCCACATGGTTCAATGAATATTTATTTAGGAATGGCATGTACATTATTATTTGGTAGTATTATTTTCAGTCAAAGAGCAATCTTCTTTGCACCAATTGATGAAATAAATATTCCAAAAGAAATCAGTGGTGCAGCTGTTTCTGTCGCTTGCCTTGTAGGATATTCACCTTCAATGTTTGCTTTTACTCTTTACGGTAGTATTTTAGATAAGTATCCAGGGTTAATGGGCTATCGAATTGTTTTTTCAATTATGGCTTGCTTTGCCTTAGTTGGTTTCTTTATTAGTTTGTATTTAAGTAAAAGAATTAAAAAAAATAAACTAAAGGGGTAGATAACTGTGAAATTAGGTCTTGAAACAGAAAGTTATCATTTGTTTTTCCAACACGGGTACATGGATATTTTTGATTTCATTGATAAAACAGTTGAACTCGGTTTAGATGGGGTTCAAATAAACATTATTGAAGATTTAAACCTTGATCCAGATTGGGGGACCCTGGGTTCAAATAAACCAGAGCATTTACGGTCAGTTAAAGAAAAATTAGAGGCACATGGATTATTTTGTGAAATTGATATGCGAGGCGTCGAAGAAGAGCGGATGTTAGCGGTCATTGAAGTAGCCGACTACCTAGGCGCTGATGTGATTCGAACATATATTAATAAAGGCGAGTTTGACCAAAAGAAAACCAGCGCAGCAATCGCAAAAATTAAGCTGATTGAACCGGTCTTACGAGCTAAAAATATTCACTTAGCAATTGAAAATCATGAAGAGGAAGTGGCTGAAGAAGTGATTGCTGTTATTAAAGCGGTTAATAGCCCGAATGTAGGCTGTTTATGTGACATTGGTAATGGCATGATGGCTTGGGAAGACCCTAAAAAAACAGTAGATCTATTAGCCCCTTACGCTAAAACGACTCATTTTAAAGACCATATCGTGATTCATGATGGCGATCAATTAAAAGTCAGTGGTTGCCCCATCGGTCAAGGAAACATTGACACTGATTACTGTTTTAAAAAATTAGTTAAAGACACTAAGTTAACACGAATAAATATTGAGATGTGCCACCCTTACGTTTCAACTTTTAAGCGGCCTTTAGGTTTTGGTGGTGTTGAGTATCTTGGAACAGGAGCGTTTAAGATTGAAAAACCTTACTTTGATCCTGAAATAGTTCAACCAATGGGGACCTATCACCCGGAATCTCACAATCTTGACTATTTATTAAAGGCCCAAGCTAAAGGTGTTGAAGAATCAGTGGAGTATGTCAAACAGTTACGAAAAAAATATTGTCAAACAATAGAAAAAGAGGAAAAATAATGAAAAAAGAAATGTTATCAAGCTACGCACCAGAACCAATTGGACCATACTCTCAAGGAATTCTTACAGAGTCAACAATTTACCTATCGGGACAATTACCGATTGATGCACTAACAGGGAATATAGGAACGACAATTGAGGAACAGACAAAATTATGTTTAGAAAACCTTAACCATATTTTAAATACAAATAATATGGACATGTCCAACATTGTAAAAACAACCATTTTTTTAGATGATATAAGTGACTTCGTAGTAGTTAATGACATTTATGGCTCCTACTTTACTGCGCCATTTCCTGCTAGAAGCACTATTCAAGTTGAAAAACTCCCGAAAGATGCTTTAATTGAAATTGAAGCCATTGCAGTAAAATAAATGAGATAACCTTACTATATTAAAATAGTAAGGTTTTTTTGATGTTAAGATTCGCCTTTTTTCTTATTTTAAGTTAGTATATATAGTAGAAACAAGTCAAAGTAGAGGAGATGAATGACATGGAAATCAAGCGTTTATCAGCCTTCTTTCCACGTTCGATTGTTGGCTGTTAATACTCTGTTAATAGTAAGAAAAAATTTGAAAACATAAATGGAGGCTTTATAATGACAAAAATAGTAAATTCAGTCTTAGATTTAATCGGTAGTACGCCGATTGTAAAATTAAATAGTTTAGTTCCTGCTAACAGTGCCGATGTTTACGTCAAACTTGAATTTTTTAACCCTGGTGGCAGTGTGAAAGATCGGATCGCTTTATCAATGATTGAAGCAGCTGAAAAAAATGGCGCCCTTAAAGAGGGGGATACGATAATTGAACCGACAAGTGGTAATACTGGAATTGGCTTAGCAATGGTGGCAGCTGCTAAAGGTTACAAAATTATCTTAGTCATGCCAGATACGATGAGTGTGGAACGTCAAAAACTAATGAAAGCCTACGGGGCAAGCTTAATTTTAACTCCTGGTAGCCAAGGGATGAAAGGGGCAATTGCTAAGGCAGAGGAATTAGTTGCTGAACCAGGCTACTTCATGCCGATGCAATTTGACAACCCAGCTAATGTGACAATCCATGAAGAAACGACAGCCCAAGAAATACTAACAGCCTTTGGGGACTTACCAATCGATGCCTTTATTTCAGGTGTTGGAACTGGTGGGACAGTGACAGGGGTTAGTCATATTATTAAAGAAGCCCAGCCTGGGGTTAAAGTTATTGCAGTTGAACCAACGGAATCACAAGTCCTCCAAGGGAAGACCCATCACCCTCATAAAATTCAAGGCATTGGAGCTGGGTTTGTACCGAAAGTTCTTGATGTTAAATCTTATGATGAAGTTCGAGGGGTTAGTAGTGAAGAAGCCATGTTAGTTGGTCGTAAGATAGCTAGTGAAGAAGGAATCCTTGTTGGAATTTCAGCTGGAGCTGCTATCAAAGTTGCTCTAGATGTTGCTAAAGAACTCGGCGTTGGTAAGAGCGTGTTAGCAATTGTTCCAGATAATGGGGAACGCTATTTATCAACAGCTTTATATGAAGAAGAAATAGTTCCTTCTATATAAGAGTCTTTATTAGGAAAAACTAAAACCGAGCATACCTCTAAGGCGCTCGGTTTTCTGTTGCAGAAGATGAGTTAGCATAATGAATAAGGGAGCTGAGACAGATGGTGACACTAAAAAAGATAACATTAGCTGAATTGCCATATTTATGGGAAATTAGTTACAAATCTAGCAGTCCACTCTGGGTAGAATATGACGCGCCTTACCTTCATACTTACGAAGCTTTGACTTGGGATAAATTTAACAAAGAGCAAAAACCATTTTTTTTAAGTGAGCAAGTTCAGGGCATCTATCATAATGGGCTGTTAATTGGCGCGACGACCTATTATTGGGAAAGCCGTGAAACGAGCTGGCTTGAAATTGGTTTAGTTATATTTGAAGAAAAGCACTGGGGACAGGGCTTTGGCAAATCTGCTGTTTGGCAACTGGTCGATCAACTCTTTAACAAGTTCCCTGAAATCCAACGATTAGGCTATACAACCTGGTCTAAAAATGTTGGCATGATTGCTCTAGGAGAAAGTTTAAAATTTAAACAAGAGGGCCGTCTTAGAAAAACCGTTTATTATGAAGAAACGTATTTTGATATAATCAAAATGGGAATTCTTCGAGATGAGTGGAAGAGAAAACTAAATGAGAACCATTGTTAGATAGGAATTATTCCTTGCTAATGCTCGAAATAAATAGTATATTATAAGTAATAACAGAGGAACGGAGGGGTTAGATGTCGCATTCAAAAGTTGAAGAAGCAATTAGTCGATTGAAAGCATCTGATATTAGAATTACACCACAAAGATATGCTATTTTAGAATTTTTAATCGAAAGTCATTCTCATCCAACTGCAGATGATATCTATAAAGCCTTAGTAGAATGATTCCCAAGTATGAGCGTTGCAACAGTTTATAATAACTTACGCTTATTTACTAAAATTGGTTTTGTCCAAGAAATGGCTTATGGAGATTCCTCAAGCCGCTTTGATTTTAGTTCTCAACGACATTATCACGCCATTTGTGAAAGTTGCGGAAAAATCGTTGATACATATTATCCAGGCTTAGAAGATGTGGAAGCAGCCACTGAACAATTAACTGGTTTTAAAATCAACGAACATCGAATGGAACTATATGGACTATGTCCAAGTTGTCAAAATAAATAAGATTTGAACAAGAGGCTCTAGTAACTTAGAGTTTCTTTTTTTGCAAATGTTTATCGTGACATAATAGTTATTATGAGCTGGATCACGAAGGAATATCTTAAATAGATAACTAACATTCGCCTTTCTTTTTTTTTATAATAATTGTGAGAATAATAGTTGCTTTTTGTCTCAAGACTTGGTATATTATTACATGTCGCTGAGATAACTCAGTTGGCCGAGAGATGTTACCGACTATTAATTAATAGTTGACAAGGTAAACAATCTTGTGTTATTCTAATAAAGTTGTCGCTGAAAAAACAATTCGTTTTGACAGAAAAACAAAATTAAATTAATTTTTAAAAGTAGTTGACAATGACAACTAACCATGATAATATTAAGAAGTTGTGAGGGACTGGTAAAACACCTGAGCAATTGACAAGTTAGCTAGACGCTAACGATTGGTTAAGAGCCAAAAAGTAGACCTTTGAAAACTGAACAAAGTAAGACGAACCAAATGTGTAATAGTTCTTCTTTAGTAGAAGAACACACAAAAGATTTTACATTTTTTTATGAAAAATTGATATAGTGAAGTAATTCGCTAGCAAACAAAATGAGCGAGACCTTCGGGTCTTATCAAAACTTTTATTGAGAGTTTGATCCTGGCTCAGGACGAACGCTGGCGGCGTGCCT
>NZ_NGJU01000029.1 GCF_003987495.1 Vagococcus salmoninarum | reverse complement strand
AGGCACGCCGCCAGCGTTCGTCCTGAGCCAGGATCAAACTCTCAATAAAAGTTTTGATAAGACCCGAAGGTCTCGCTCATTTTGTTTGCTAGCGAATTACTTCACTATATCAATTTTTCATAAAAAATTGTAAAATCTTTTGTGTGTTCTTCTACTAAAGAAGAACTATTACACATTTGGTTCGTCTTACTTTGTTCAGTTTTCAAAGGTCTACATATTGGCTGTTCGCCAACTTGAAATGTTGTCTTAGCAACTTTTATATCATAACCTTAACTGTTGAGTTTGTCAACAATTAATTTTATTTTATTTTTGCGTTTCTTCAAAGCATTACTTCTCTCTGACAACTTTATTAGAATAACATCCTTAGTTGACATTGTCAACATTTTTTTTAGTTAAAATTAAAGTTTCGAAAGTTGTTATTTGTCTGAAGCGACAACTTTATTAGAATAACATAACGCTATTCTACTTGTCAACATCTTTTTAGAAGATGTTTTGCGTCCCTAAGTCATAAGTATTACAGATGTCTTAGCGACATGTAATAATATACCAAGTCTGACAGCAAATTGCAACTAAAATAATCACTTTCTGAATATTTTTATTTTAACTTTACGATATTCCTGAGAACCTTAAATATCATTCGTTTTTTCGCCTCTTAAACCATTGATACTCAAGAAATCATTCGCTTTATTTTCAACTCGCCTTTTTCCACTTTCCTAAATAAAGGGATTCCTCACTTGTAATTTATTATTTAAAACTTTAATAGTAGATAACAGTCTTTTTAAAATATACAGTAATAGCAAAAAAGAGCCCCTACTTGAGAGCAGGAACTCTTTTTGTCATTTTTTACTAGACAGATTTCATTGTTGGGAATAGTAAGACATCTCTAATTGATTGAGAGTTCGTTAGTAACATTACTAAACGGTCAATCCCTATTCCTAAACCACCAGTTGGCGGCATACCGTACTCTAGGGCTTCGATAAAGTCTTCATCAATCCCATGGGCTTCATCATTACCTAAATCACGTTCTTTATCTTGTGCTTCAAACCGTTCTCTTTGATCAATCGGGTCATTTAACTCAGTAAAGGCATTACCATACTCATTACCAACGATAAAGACTTCAAAACGGTCGGTGAAACGGCCGTCTTCTGGATTTTTCTTAGATAATGGCGAGACTGATGTTGGATGTCCGTAGATAAAGGTCGGTTGAATCAAGGTATCTTCAACAAACTCTTCAAAGAATTCATTAACAACGTGACCAAAGTCCATATGCCCTTCAACGTGCACGTTGTGCTTTTTAGCAATCTCACGAGCTTCTTCGTCAGTCATCTCTTGCCAGAAATCAACGCCAGTTTGTGCTTTAATCGCATCAACCATATGAACTCGGGCCCATTTGCCACTTAAATCAATTTCAGTTTCACCGTAAGTTACTTGTAAGCTATTATTAACTTTTTGAGCAACGTGTTGGATAATCCCCTCTGTCAAGTCCATGATGTCACGATAGTCCGCATAAGCGGTATAGACTTCAAGCATCGTAAATTCAGGGTTATGGGTTGTATCAATCCCTTCATTTCGGAAGACACGACCGATTTCGTAAACTTTTTCCATACCACCAACGATTAAACGTTTTAAGTGTAACTCTAAAGCAATCCGTAAGTATAACTCAATGTCTAAAGCGTTATGGTGAGTAATAAAGGGACGTGCTGCAGCACCACCCGCCATATTATGTAAGGTCGGAGTTTCAACTTCTAAATAATCTGCCTCGTTTAAATAATTACGAATTTCTTTGATAATTTGACTTCTCTTAACAAATGTATCAAAACTGTCACGGTTACTAATCAAATCTAAGTAACGTTGACGGTAACGTTGTTCAATATTTGTTAAGCCATGATATTTATCAGGTAATGGACGGAGAGCTTTCGTCAAGAAAGTCAACGAGCTTGGTTTAATCGTTAATTCACCCATGTCTGTTTTCATAATATCACCAGTTACACCAATAAAATCACCTAAATCGGCTTGTTTGAATAACTCATAGGCTTCTTCACCAATGGCATCTTTACGGACGTATACTTGAATTTGGCCTTCTCTGTCTTGTAAATGAGCAAAACCAACTTTTCCTTTACCACGTTTTGTCATAATTCGACCAGCTACTGTCGCTGTTAAAGCCTTTTCGCTTAATTCCTCTTTTGTTAATTCCCCATAAGCATCATTTAATTCTTTAGAATTATGAGTACGTTCAAAACGGCTACCAAATGGATCCATTCCTGCCGCTTGCATAGTTGCCATTTTTTCACGACGAACTAATAATTGGTCATTCATTTCTTGTTGGTTGTTATGTTCTTCAGTCAATCTACTTCATCCATCCTTTCTTATCCTACATTCTCTTATCTATAATGCCACACTAAAAACAAAAAAGGCAAGGGAAATCTTCCCTTTTGCCTTTTTAACGACTATTTTTAACGAGTTATGCCTTTTGCTTCGATCATATCAACAAAATCATCTAAAATTTCAATCATCCCGACTTCCGTTGTACAACTGTTAATTGCAATTTTAGTCTTGGCTGCTCGAGGGACACCTTTTAAATAATAGGCAGCGTGTTGTCTAAATTCTCTCGTAGCAATCATTTCACCTTTTAAGGCAACTAGACGTCTTAAATGCAGTTTCGCTGTCGCAATTTTCACTCTTGGGGCTGGCTCAGGTAATAACTCACCTGTTTCCAAGTAGTGGGTTGTCTGATAGATCATCCAAGGATTACCTAAAGCTGCTCGCCCAATCATCACGCCATCACAGCCGACTTGCTCTAACATGGCTTTAGCGTCTTCCGCTGTTCGGACATCCCCATTACCAATAAATGGAATTGTTAAATGTTTCTTCACATCAGCTAGCACTTCCCAATTAGCTTTGCCTTCATACATTTGCATTCGCGTTCGACCATGCATCGCCACTGCGGCAGCCCCAGCTTTTTCAGCTGCTAAAGCATTTTCCACAGCAAAAACGTGCTCATCGTCCCAACCAATTCGCATTTTAACGGTAACTGGTACTTTGACAGCTGACGAAACAGCTTCAACCATTTCATAAACTTTATTCGGGTCTAATAACCATTTCGCCCCAGCTTCAGCTTTGATGACTTTATTAACTGGACAGCCCATATTTATATCAATAATCGCTGCTTCCGTGTTTGCTTCAACAAACTTGGCAGCCTCAACTAAAGTATCTTTACCACCACCCATAATTTGAACACTTAAAGGGTACTCATTATCTTCGATATGGAGCATTTCTAAGGTTTTTTTGTTACGGGTTTGAATCCCTTTATCACTAATCATTTCGCAAACGACTAAACCAGCTCCAAATTCTTTTACGGTTACCCGAAAAGCTGAGTTACTGATACCGGCCATTGGCGCAACAACTACTCTATTAGGAATATCAATCTCTCCTATTTTCCACATTCGTGGTTTCCCCCTCTAACTATTGACCAATTTCAACGATTAAGCTTTCTAATTCAGCTTCGTCATAATGATATTTTTCATTACAGAAATGACAGACAGCTTCTGCTCCCTGATCTTCCGTAATCATTTGTCTGATTTCTGAGACACCTAAAGAAATAATCGCCGAAGAGAATTTTTCTTTTGAACAATCACATTTAAATTGCACAGGCATTTTATCTAAGATTTTAACATTTTCTTCTCCTAATAAACGGAAAAGAATTTGTTCTGGTGTTTCTCCTTGTTCAATCAAACGTGAAACAAAGGGAATTTCTGCAATGCGCTTTTCAATTTCCGTAATTGTTTCATCAGTCGCATTAGGCATTACTTGAATCATAAAACCACCTGCTGCTTTAATTGAATCATCTTTATCTACTAACACACTTAAGCCAACAGCTGACGGAACTTGTTCTGAATTGGCTAAATAATAAGTGAAATCTTCACCTAGTTCACCTGAGACTAATGGCACTTGCCCAGAAAAGGGTTCTTTCAAACCTAAATCTTTAATCACCGAAAGGGTTCCTTTGGTTCCCACAGCTCCACGGACGTCAATCTTGCCCTTTTCATTTAAAGGAATACTCACATGGGGGTTTTGAATGTAGCCTTTAACGTCACCATGACCATTACTACCTACAACGATCGAACCACCAGGACCATCGCCTTGGACTTTGACTGTGATTTTGTCTTCCCCTTTATTCAAGGCCCCTAACATTAAACCACCAACCATCGTACGTCCTAATGCTGCTGAGGAGGTATTCCAACTGTCATGTCTCACTTGGGCTTCACTGACGGTCTTCGTTGCATTGACTGCAAAGGCCCGAATTTGACCATCGAAACATAACGCTTTTAATAAATAATCTTCCATAATTAACTCACCTTGTTCTTTTATTTTTTGACTAATTGGTCTTATATTATACTTATTTTAGCATTAAGACAATTATTAGGTACTTTTTGTAAGTGCATTTTAATTTTTAAACGTTTGATTTTCTGTTGTTAGCTGAAATGTTAGACTTCTTTGATTTATCGACTCTGTTAGCTTCCCTTCCAGTCAACCTGTTTCGCTAGCGCGCTAAGGAGACAACGCATTTTACGCTTTGCGAAAAATCTCTTGTACTACGTCCTTCAACTCTTAGTGCTTTAGCACTTAGAAGTTGATGCGAACGAAACGAAGTGGAGTGTCCTAAACTTCTACGCATTGTAAATGCTAGAGTTAAGGCTCTTTTCAACATCGACTCTGTTAGCTTCGCTTCCAGTCGTCGTGTTTCAAAGTAAAAGTGGGATGCGTTAGCATCCCACTTCTATAGTTTATTTATAACGGTCTTCGAAGTTTTTTTCTTCGTACTCGGATTTAGTTTCCTCGTCTGAAGTTTCTGTTTCGGGTTCTGCGTTAGTTTTTTCTTCGGTAGAAGGTTTATCAGGGACTGCTTCTGATATTTCAACTGCTTGTTCTTCCATTTTTTTCGCTTCTTTTTCTTCTAAGGCTTTTTTCGCTTCTTCAAAGGTTCCAGCTTTTTCACTTGGAAATTCTTCAGCTACAAAATCAGCAGGCATTTCTCCTGTTTCAAACAATGATTTAATTGCACGAGCGTCTAATGTTTCATATTGTAACAATGACTCCGCAATTAATTTATGTTGTGCTAAGTGTTCTTCAATGATTTCACGGGCTTTCGCATGTGCTTCATTTAAAATACTGCGCACTTCTTCATCGATTTCGTAAGCAACTTGCTCAGAATAAGCTTTCGTTTGACCATAATCACGGCCAACAAAGACTTGGTGGTTACCTTCGTATTGAACTGGTCCAAGTTTATCACTCATCCCATATTCTGTTACCATACTACGAGCTAAACCTGTGGCTTGTTCAAAGTCATTGCTTGCTCCTGTTGATTTAACGCCGAAGACGATTTCTTCAGCAGTTCGACCACCAAGTAGACCAACGATTTGTTCAAACATTTCTTTTTTAGTAATTAAGAAACGATCTTCTTTTGGTAATGAGATCATGTATCCACCAGCTTTACCACGAGGGACAATCGTTACCTTGTGAACTGTATTAGCATCATCTAAAACAAGTCCACAAATAGTGTGTCCTGCTTCGTGATAAGCAACTAATTCACGTTGTTTTTTACTAATGACACGGTCTTTCTTAGCTGGACCAGCAATCACACGGTCTTGAGCTTCATCAATATCCGAGGCATCTATTTTCTTTTTATTACGACGAGCTGCGACTAAAGCTGATTCGTTTAAGACGTTTTCCAAATCCGCACCGGCAAAGCCTGGTGTTTGTTGGGCAACAACTTTTAAATCAACGTCGGTTGCTAATGGTTTGTTTTTAGCATGAACTTTCAGAATCGCTTCACGGCCTTTAACATCAGGACGACCGACTAAAATTTGACGGTCAAAACGGCCTGGACGTAATAAAGCCGGATCTAAAACATCTGAACGGTTTGTGGCAGCAATGACGATTACGCCTTCGTTACCACTAAAGCCATCCATTTCAACTAGTAACTGGTTAAGTGTTTGTTCACGTTCATCGTGTCCGCCACCCATACCTGCACCACGTTGACGACCAACAGCATCAATCTCATCAATAAAGATAATTGCTGGGGCAGTTTTTTTTGCATTTTCAAATAAATCACGAACACGGCTAGCTCCGACACCAACGAACATTTCCACAAAATCAGAACCTGAAATTGAATAGAACGGTACGCCAGCTTCACCAGCAACAGCTTTCGCTAATAATGTTTTACCAGTTCCCGGAGGTCCTTCTAATAAGACACCTGCTGGAATTCTAGCACCTAACTCAACAAAGCGTCGGGGATCTTTTAAGAACTCAACAACTTCGACTAATTCTTGTTTTTCTTCTTCCGCTCCTGCAACATCTGAGAAACGAACTTTGTTAGCTTTTTTGTCTGCTTCTTTAGCTTTTGATTTACCAAAGTTCATGACACGGCCGCCACCGCCACCTTGTTGCCCTTGACCCATCATCATATAGAACAAGAAGACCATTAAGACTAATGGTAGGAATGAGAATAAGACTGATACCCACATACCGTTACTTGATTGCTCTTTAATGTGAACCTTTGTTTTAGAACTTGATGCATTTTTAGTGATTTCCGCTAAAGTGGCATCATTGGGTAATACAGTTGTTGTAAAGTTATCATTGGGTGTATTCGTCGAACCAAAAACCGATAATCCTTTGTTATCAACTTTTTGTTTTTCGTAATAAGTACCTGTGATCTTATAGGCACCATTCGTCGGTTGAATGTCCATTTCTTTGACTTTACCGTCTTTTAGTTGCTCAGAGAACTGTGAATAAGTTACATCTGAACCGGGGCCATTCTTGTCGCCAAAAACAAAAAATACTAACATCGCCATTGCTAAAACTAGCAGGACGTAATAGAGCGTATTTTTCATTCCCCCGTTTTTCTTTTTATTCATATAGGGCCTCCCTCTTGGATAAACAATCTTTTCTCTTTAATTTTAACATAGTTTCAAAAATATATTAGTTATTAGACTCGTAGATTTCTGGTTTCAAGACACCTACGAAAGGTAAATTACGGTAACGTTCTTTATAATCTAAGCCCATACCAACGACGAACTCGTTTGGAACATTGTAACCAAAATAATCTGGTTTCAAGTCAACAACGCGGCCTTCAGGTTTATCTAAAAGCGTCACAATTTTAACAGACTTCGCTTGACGGTATTTAAATAAGTCAACTAAATAGCGGAGTGTTTGACCACTATCGATAATGTCTTCCACGATTAAAATGTCGCGACCAGCAACGTTTGTATCTAAGTCTTTAATGATTTTCACTTCACCTGAAGAGACTAATGCCTCGCCATAGCTTGAAACATCCATAAAGTCCATTTCGACATGGATATCTATTTCACGAATTAAATCTGCCATAAAAGGAATCGCACCTTTTAAAATACCAATTACTAATGGGGTAATATCACCGTAATCCGCTGATATCGCCTTACCTAATTCAGCCGTTTTAATCGCAATTTCTTCTTTTGAGTATAATGTTTTTTCAATGTCCTTCTCCAACATAAGAGTCTCCTTCCAGATCTTGCTCATTCTTTAAATAGATGAGCCTGTAATGTATTTTATCAGTTTCTTTCTCAATACTCAAATAACTTTTCCTAAAGGGCAAAATCCATAGAATTTGGCCTTCAGTATTCACTACTAACCAAGTTTCTTGGCGTTTTTGATGGGGGATTTTTTCGTCAATAAAGTAACGACTAACCTTTTTAGTATTGCCCCCTTGATTGTAACTAAAGCGATCACCTGGTTGAGCTTTCCGAATCATTAATTCTTGATTAGGTTCCCCTTGGGGTAAAGCCATCTCAGTCTTCGACCAGTTTTCTGTCCCAGCAGGTAGGCTTAACGGGGCATCACTCAATTGCAGTAAGAGGTGTTCCCTCGGACTAAGCTTGAGGCTTTCGCCGATTTTAAGTCGCCGCCTTTGGTGACAATCTTCTGTTTGCGCCCCTTGAACTAAAGTCAGTTGCTGATAACTTTTAATGATCAACCACTGGCTAGGTAAACTAATCTGCCCACTAGCTTTTTGACTATTAGCTAGTTCCATGACCCCGGCTAACTGAACCTCATTGACTTCATAGCCATGACTAATTAAGTTTTCTTGAAAAAAATGAACTAAGAACATGTATTGCTGACTTTCCGCTAAAGTTTGAAACTTCTGATTGTCAATTGTCCACTGACTATCTGGGCTTTCAGTCACTAATTGCTGATAGATGTCAGCAACCTTCTCGGCAACAATATCATTAGCATACTCAATTTGTTTGACGAAACTATGAATTTGTTTTAAAAAATTTGGATTTTCTGCTTTTAATTGGGGAATAATGTGGGTTCTTACTCTATTTCTAAAATAATCATCACTGCGATTCGTTTCATCTTCAAAATACCGTAACTTTCGCTCAGTCGCGTATGCTTGAATCTCATTTTTAGAATAAGCTAACAAGGGCCGATAAATCATCATTCCTGATCGCCGACTACTTTTGCGAATACCGACTAAATTGCGAAGTTGACTACCTGATGTTAATTTCATCAAGATTGTCTCGGCTTGGTCGTCACTGTGATGACCAGTGACGAGGCCTTGATACCCTTCTCGCTGATAAATCTCACTGAAAAAGTTATAGCGAAACTCCCGGGCCTGACTTTCGACATTCCCTAAAGTCTCAGTTGCTCTTTGCCACTGCTTTTCATAATAAGGGAGACCTTTCGTTTTACAATAGTCTTTTAAATATTGGGCCTCTTGATCCGACTCTGTTCTTAATTGATGGTTGACATGAATGACACCGATTAGCGGTCTTTCTTCACTTGGTAAACTTAAAAACAACTCTAATAAAACGCGAGAATCAACACCACCGGAAATAGCTAGCAATAATTTATCCTGTTTTCCCCAATAGTCGCCATTACAGTGACTGTCATTAAAAGTTCTTTGTAACACTTGGGCACCTCCTTGCCATGAAAACACAAAAAGGATAAGTTGCCTTATCCTTTTTCGCTTATTTAGTTACGTCGTCCACCGCGACCGCCACGTTTACCTTCAGTATTACGTTTCAATGAAGTTAAACGATCGTCACTGTCTTTTAAGAACGAGCTCATTAAAGAATCAAAATCATCTTTTTTAGGTGCTTGTTGGACAACCGGTTTTTTATACTCTTTTCGTTGAGGGCGACTAAACTCTTTTTTCGGCGCTCTTTCAGGTACTTCATCTGACGAAGCCCGGCGAATTGATAAACCAATCTTGCCGTCGTTGCCGACAGTCATTACTTTTACTTCAACTGTTTCTCCTACTTTAAGAACTTCGTTAATGTCCTTAACATAACTATTCGACACTTCACTGATATGAACTAAACCAGTTTTCCCTGCTCCTAAATCTATAAATGCTCCAAAATTTGTGATTCCTGATATTTTACCAGAAACTTTTGCCCCTACTTCGATTGACATAAAAAAGTTGTTCCTCCTTAGTATTTTAAAACCTTTTTTATTTTAGCTAACTAAGCAATCACTGATTCGAAGAATTTTTCGTACTTGATTGTTTAGTTGGTTGTTCTTTGGTTTTTGTTTCAGTTCTTGCGTTTTGATTAATTTGAGGGATGTTATAAACAAGCTCCCCCTCTTTTGTATAAAAATATTTTTGACGTGCTAGCTTTTGCAAGTATTCTTCATCTTCCAAGAGTTTAACATCGTATTCCAAAGCAACGACTCGTTGATTAAGTTCTGCTTGTTGAACTTCCGCAGCAACTTTTTCAGCTTTTAAGCTATTGATATGTTGGTAACTTCTAAACAAGTTAAAACCACTCAAGACAAAAAATACAATAGCCACAGCAAATACTACAGCTAAACGGCGTCGTCTAAAGATAACTCGTTTTTGTGCTTTGTTAAATTCTTGAATTTGCTCTTTCGTGTACTGGTTGCCAATGGAAGCGATATTCGTTTCCTGTGGTAGCTCTTGTTTAAGTTGTTTTTCTTCCATACCAAAAACTCCATTCCCTGGATTTTGTATCATAGACATTATATCAATAAGGACTACCATTGTCTAATCTAAATTTACTCAGCTTCCACTCTTGTCTCACTAATGATTTCATACATCTTCGTAGCGTCTTCTTTTCTCGTAGAATCTTTTAATTCTAAGATCTTGATTTCTAATATTTTATTACCAAATTTGATTGTCACAGTGTCGTTAACCTTCAAACTAGTCGAAGATTTAGCTACTTGACCATTGACTTGAATCCGTCCTTTATCAGCCACTTCTTTCGCAACTGGACGACGTTTAATAATTCGTGATACTTTTAAAAATTTATCTAATCTCATTTTTTCCACCTCATTATTATTAATGATTGAAAACAATGGCTTGACTATTGCGACCATTGACGTCTATAACTATCATACCTAATGAACTCCGGAATATCCACATCTTTTTACTTATTATATAGTAGCTTATGGTTTTAACTCTTCCGGTTGGTCTCCTTTGACATACTTTTGTTCACGTAAAGCCGTAATGATTTTCGAAAGTTCTAACAACCAAACAGCGGCCCCTTTATTTTTCGGGATGCTCAGTTTAATCTTCATCTGATCATCATCTAAACCTACGTCAGCTTGATAGTCAGTCACTGCTAACGCTTTAAATAGCTGCTCAACTTTATAAGTGTTCGTCCCGGCTTTGCTGAGAATAATTTCTAATTTATCACCTTTACGAGTGATTTTTTCAACTAAAGCGTAATCACCATTCATTTTAATTAAACCAATTGATAATAAATAGCCAACTTCATCAGGATAGCCACCGAAGCGGTCAATCAGATCATCTTCTAACTCTTCGTACATTTCTTGGGTCTCAAGTTGACGAACCCGTTTATAGATTTCGATTTTTTGCCGTTCGTCGCTAATATAATCCGTTGGAATATACGCATCAATTCCCACATCAATTTCCATTGATGTTTTATAATCTTGAGGGGCTGACCCTTGTTTACGAGCCACAGCATCATTTAACATTTGGGTATACATATCAAAACCAACTGAGTCAATAAAGCCATGTTGTTGGGCTCCTAATAAATTACCGGCTCCTCGAATAGACAAGTCACGCATGGCAATTTTAAAGCCAGAACCTAGTTCGGTAAAGTCTTTAATTGCTTGCAAACGTTTCTCACTGACTTCGTTTAAGATTTTTTGCGGTTCGTACATGAAGTAGGCAAAAGCTACCCGATTACTTCGGCCAACCCGTCCTCTTAATTGATACAACTGGGATAAGCCCATATGGTCCGCATTCTCAACGAATAAGGTGTTCACATTCGGAATATCCACCCCGGTTTCAATAATAGTCGTAGTCACTAGGACGTCGTATTCTTTGTTAATAAATTCATATAAGACATTCTCTAATTGAACTTCTGTCATCTGGCCATGGGCGTAACCGATGCGGGCATCGGGGACTAGACTTAATAATTCATCCACTTTTTGTTCAATTGTATCCACTCGGTTATAGAGATAGAAGACTTGACCATCTCTGGCTAATTCCCGTTCAATGGCATCCCGAATCGCTCCTGGATTCTTCTCCATGACATAAGTCTGAACAGGGTAACGGTTAGCTGGCGGGGTTTCGATGACTGATAAGTCTCTGACTCCTAACATTGACATATGTAAGGTTCGGGGAATCGGCGTTGCCGTTAACGTCAGAACATCGACTTGGGAACGAATTTGTTTCAAACGTTCTTTATGTTTCACCCCGAAGCGCTGTTCTTCATCAATAATCAACAAACCAATGTCTTGGAATTCAACATCTTTCGATAAAATTCGATGAGTTCCTACAACGATATCGATTTGACCTTTTTTAATGCTTTCCATCGTCGCCGTTTGTTGTTTTTTAGTTCTAAAACGACTCATTAAACCAATACTGACTGGGAAACCATTAAAACGGTCAATCATCGTTTCATAATGTTGCTGAGCTAAGATTGTTGTTGGTACGAGCATTGCTACTTGTTTGCCATCTTGAACAGCTTTAAAAGCTGCTCTTAAAGCGACTTCTGTTTTACCATAACCAACATCCCCAACTAAGAGGCGATCCATCGGTTTAACTTTTTCCATGTCGTGTTTGATTTCTTGAATGCTCCGCAGTTGGTCTTCCGTCTCACTATAAGGAAAGGCATCTTCAAACTCTCGCTGATAATCGTCATCAGCTGAAAAGGCGTAGCCTTTTTCAGCTTCCCGAGCAGCATATAACAAAATTAAATCGTCAGCAATGTCTTCAATTTTTGAAGAGACTTTACTACGAGTCTTCGTCCACTCACTACCGCCCAGTTTATTAATCCGCGGTGTTTTCGACTCAGAAGCGACATATTTTTGAATTAAGTTTAATTGAGTCACAGGAATAAAGAGTTTATCGTTATTTTGATATAAAATCGTCATGTAATCCTGATGAACCCCATCCATTTGCAAGGTTTCCATCCCGATATACTTACCAATCCCGTGATTAATATGCACAACATAATCGCCAGTTTTTAACTCGTTATAACTTTTCAAACGTTCCGCATTGGAAATCGTTTGCTTCCGGGCCCGTTTTTTAGCCACTGTTTGTAAGACTTCTTTTTCAGTAATGACCACGAGTTTTTCTTCTACTAATTCAAAGCCAGATTGTAACGTCCCCACAGCAATTTGAACTTGCCCTAGTAAGATCTGATCCTCAGTTGTCACGACAGCATGAATATCATGGTCAATAAACAGCTCTTCTGTCTTTTTACTTTTTTCTAAATCTGAGACTAACACAACGACTGTTTCTTGTTTTTTAACCCAACGGTCCATTTCAACTTTTAATAAGCCCATTTGCCCAAAAAACTGTTGCATGCTTCTAAATTGGTAATTATGAATGGCTTGGAACTTTAAATTCCCCATGCCTTTTTGAAACAAAGAAAAGAAAGTCAAGGAACTTTCGGCTTTTTTGACAAGACTGCGGACATCGCCACCTAATTCTTGCTCAGGAAAGGCTCGTAAGTCTTGTAACTTAAGAGTTAGCCATTCCCCTTCTTCCCGTTGCATCTCTTTTTCGGCTTCTAACATCCGGGGATAGTCATCCATAATAATGAAATCTTGGGCGGTTAAATAATTAAAGAGGCTCGTTTTACTATCATATAAGTAATCTAAATAAAAGCGGGCGTCTTCAGTTGGGTTACCTGATTGCCACTCGCCAATTAAAGCATCAAAATAATTACTTAATAATTCTTTATCAGCCGGTTCTTTTAAAACTGCCAAATGTTTGTCTAAGGCATCACGTAAACGACTAGCCCCTTTTTCCAAAACTGCTGCTTCAGCAAAGACATCCGTCGCTGGACTAATTAAGACTTCTTCAATCGTTTTAATCGAACGTTGGGTCTCTGGTTCAAAATAGCGAATCGAATCAATATCCACATCAAAAAAATCAATTCTGACAGGGTATTCTGTCGTCAACGGATAGACGTCTAAAATACTGCCACGCAAACTAAACTCTCCTGGCTTAGCCACCATTCCTTGGCGGACATAACCCATGAGAACTAGTTCTTTTGTTAATGCCTCAATGTCGACTGTCTGCTCCTTGACTAACCGACGTTCAAATTGCTGCCAATCCTTGAGACTAGGTAAGAATTTGCGAACACCTGCCAAAGGCACAACAATCACTCCCGGTTTGCCACTAGCTAAGTAAGACAACGTTGTCACTCTTTCAGCTAAGGCTTCCGGTGAAGAGAATGCCATTTCCACAGAGGTGACCTCATCCACAGGAAATAAATGGAGCTGTTCGTCAGGAATCACGTTTCGCAGATCTTCTGTTAAGTTCGTTGCTTGGTATAAATTGGGGGTGACAATGATAACTCGTTGTTGATGCTCGGCAAATAAACTAGCCATGACTAAGGTTTTGGCTGAGCCAGTTAGTCCCGTCACTAGTTGTTGTTTTGAAGTGGTGACTTGCTCTAACCAACTTCTTGTTGTCGCTCCATTAGCAATCATTTTCATAATACTCATTTACATTTGTCCTACTTCCTATGACTTTACGTTAAATTTATTCATTGTGTCTACAAAGCTATGACCTTCTGCCCAGTACAAACTAGCATCTGCGGCTCTTTTAACTGAAAGTAACATATCTTCATGGGTTTCTTTGGGAAATGTTCCTAACACATGAGAAATCACATCTTTACCTGGTCGTGGTCGATCAATACCGACTCTGATGCGATTAAATTCTTTCGTTCCTAAATGTTGAATTAAACTTTTAATGCCGTTATGACCACCAGCCCCGCCTTGTTGTCTAAGACGGAGTTGACCGACAGCTAAATCTAAATCATCATAAATGACTAATAAATCTTCAATTGCTAGATTATAGTAATCCATCAAAGGTCTCACGGAACGGCCTGAATCATTCATAAAAGTTTGAGGTTTAGCTAAAATCACTTTTTCTGTGCCGACAAAAAACTCGGCAATTTCAGCTTCACATTGCTTTTTATTAAGACTTAGCTTTTCACGATGAACGAGTTCATCAATCGTAATAAAGCCTACATTATGTTTCGTTGCCATATATTTAGTTCCAGGGTTACCTAACCCTACTATTAATTTCATCTAATTGCTGACTCCTCTCACTCACCTGGCAACTCTTTGTTCTGTTGCCACGTTACACACAAAATAGCTGAGGGAGATATTCTCGCCCTCAGTTTTTTTAATTATACCATATTAAAGGCATTCTTTATAAACAATTAACTTGCTTTATTAGTGAATTATTTTTATCATTAGAGAAAGAATGATTACTTTCTGTAAGTTATTATCCGCGAACTTTCTTACGAAGTCGTAAGTTTCTCATTATCAATTCAATTTTAAAAGCGATATGTTACAATATGATTACAAATAAACTAAAAAGGAGCTTCTTATGAAAGCTAGAAAATGGTTATATATACTTATTACTGTGCTTTTAATCGTTATTTTAGGGATCTATTTTTACCAAGCTAACTTTTTCAAAAGCCATTACTTACCAAAAACGACTGCTAATGGGATTGATATTAGTGGTATGACTCACAACGAGGCCGAAAAAACCTTAACAACTAAAACCGCTAAAGAACAGTTTGATATTATCGAAGATGGTCAAGCCTGGAAAGAAATCCCTAAGAGTCAACTAGGGATTGAGTACGACTATGGCCAAGATTTAGAAAAAATCTTAGCGAACCAAAACAATTACACTTGGATCACCGCTTACCTTAAATCAAATGAACAAAAATTATCAGACGCCTCACTTAATGAAGAGAGTTTAAAAACTTTTGTAACAACTTTAGAAAAAGACTTAACGGCCTTAAATAAAGACCGGACAGTCAGTACTAATGCCACAATCAAAAAAGGGGAAGCTGGCTTTGAGATTGTCCCTGAAGTTCAAGGAAATAACTTAGACACAAAAAAAATTATCACTCGCCTTAAAGAAGATTTGGCAGCCGGTAAATCTTCCCTTGACCTGAAAGAGTTTGTTGTGAAACCAACGATTGCTGCTGACAATGCCGATTTGAAAAAAAATCTGGCTGAAGTTAGTACTGTCATCGACCAAGAAACGGCCTACTTAATTAACGGCGAAACAATCAATATTCCTAAGGAAACAATTTCCAGCTGGATCAGTTACGATCAAAAAAATAACCAAGTTGATTTAGATAAAGAAAAAGTACGGGCCTATGTTGCTGGCCTAGGTGACACTTACAACACTAGTACTAACTCGACTAAATTTAAGAGTACTAAACGAGGAGAAGTGACGATTCCCGCTGGCTCTTATAGTTGGACGATTCAAACAGATACTGAAACGGAAGAGCTTTACCAAGCCATTTTGGCTGGCCAAGGAGTTAACCGTTCGCCAATTATCGCTGGTAGCGCCTCAGTTGGTTCACCTTTAATTGGTAATACTTACGTTGAAGTTGATCTCCAAAACCAACACATGTACTTCTATAAAAACGGTGACTTAGTCCTTGATACTGACATCGTTTCTGGTAAACCAACGACACTTACTCCCCCAGGCGTTAACTACCTCTGGAAAAAAGAACGTAATTCAATTTTACGTGGGACAAACGATGACGGTTCGAAATATGCTGAACCCGTTGATTACTGGATGCCAATTGATTGGACTGGCGTCGGTATTCACGATTCTGATTGGCAACCAGCCTATGGTGGCGAACTTTGGAAAACCGCTGGCTCTCACGGTTGTATCAATACCCCACCTGCCGTGGCTGCTAAATTATACGAAGCCATTGATGTTGGCACACCTGTTTTAGTCTTTTAAACACCAAGGACCTGTGACTTCTGTCACAGGTCTTTTTTGATACTTACTTATTTCTGTTGTAGCTCCTGAATTAGCCAGTCACCGATATAGATTGCCCCATCGTAAGAATTATGCCACGTTTCGTCATACATCGAAATCCCTTTAATCATTGGCGGCGATAATTGACTTGAGCCATCTGCTAACAGCCCTTGAATATCTAAAACTTGGACCTTGTTAGCATTATTTTTAAGAACTTTCTTAATAATCAGATTCATCTCATCAGACTGTTTCGTCAAAGCTAACTCTGAACGTTGATGAGCGTTATTAATGACATTCATAACGTAAATGTCAACCTCACGTCGACTGAAGAAATCAATTACTTTTTGATATTGGCTAATATATAAGGCAGCAAAGCCTGGGTCACCTACTTGGATTTCTTCCTCATCAATTACCATTTTCGCCTGATCAGAATTACCAAACTCTAAAATAACTTTTGTTGGATAATACGTATTTAAAGCTGTTTCCCAATGTTCTAAATAACCGGAAAAGCTTTTGTACATCCCGATTTTCTCATTGTTTTGCAAATAATAGTGGGGATCCATCAGACTGCCATTACCGACACCATAAGCCAGAGTCCCATAATCAACTTGGCTATTTTTCTGATTCGCTAAAGCAAACCCCATAGCCGTTCTTCGAGACCAAGAATCCCCTACAAACAGGACATTTTCCTGACCTTCAATGACTATCGGTTCACTAGCGATCCAGCGTTGTTCAATCAGCTGTTCTGACCCTTTAAATAGTCTAAAGTCATTCGCATTTTTCACCATGACACTAGTTATAAGTGGTAGCATCATCACTAAAATCAGACAGGGAACCCCTCCTCGCAACTTGACTTTACTTTCAACTAAATAATGCAACACTAGGGCGCTAATAATTGAAAAACAAAACTGGAGTAGCTGTAATACATAATTTTGGCTATGAAGAGAGACGCCTGTTAGTTTTAAAATGGCATCACTTGAAAGAAAGAAAATAACTGGCATATGAACTAAGTATAAGGAAAAGCTAATCTTCCCAATAAAAAGTAATACGGGATTTTCAAATACGTAGTTAATTATCCGCGTCTCAGTCACGCCTGCTAAATAAATTAAACTAGCAAATAAACTTGAGAAGATGATAATGACACCCTTAAATAGTAGGAGATTACCTACATCAAAATATGCCCAAGACAGATAACTTAAGCTCAAAATAAGGCCACTGATCATAAGGCTTTGGCCTTTGAGTTTTTTCTTCTCGGCATTGAATAAAACCACACCGACCATCCCACCGATTACAAAAGAAAAAATTCGTGTTAAAGGGTTGTAATACATTTGATTAAAGGAAAGATAACTGCTAGCAAAGACTGTACCAATACCTAAGATTACCGCCATAGCTAGTAACCATTGTTGAACTTTTTCCTTGCCTTTTGGCTCATTTAACTGACTTTTTAATAAGTACTTCATAATAAAAGGCCAAAACAAATAAAATTGTAATTCAATCCCAATCGACCACATATGGAGTAATGGAGACTTCACGCCCCGTTCCCAGTAACCTAAGGAATGGAATAGTTCATAAAAATTCTCCACCCCAAAAGCTGAAAAAACGCCTTGAGAAGTCACTTTTTCATAAATTGAATAGACTGGAAAATTGATAAATAGAAATAACGTTCCTAAGATTGTTACTAACAAACTTGGATATATCCGTGAAATTCGCCGGATAAAAAACTGCTTAATATTCAAACTTTCGGTTTCTGTATACTCTTTCAAAATTAGTAAGGTAATAATAAAGCCAGATATCACAAAAAATAACTCAACTCCGGAAAACCCACTATTAATTACACCTAAATGAAACAAAACAACTAATAAAACTGCAACCCCTCTAAACCCATCTAAATAACTAATTCTATTCATTTAACGACTCCTTTTAATTGATATGCCAGTAATTAAAGACCCCTAATTATAAATTAAAATAACAAACAGACATATGTTTTATAAACACAAAAAAAGCCCTTAGCTTAAATTTGCTAAGTGACTTAATGATTAACCTAAATATAAAAAACCTTGGGCTTTCAGGGCCGTTTTGATCTTTTTAAAGCCTTCTTCAGTCGCACATTCTAACGTATGAATGTGTATCCCACCAGTTAAATCCGATAATAAGCGAACCTTTCCCGCTTCCACAACTTTAACAAATTGGTCGACATCCCCTTGAGTGCGAATGTCTAAATTACCTGTTAATTCGCCGTAATAAGGATGCTCCACTGCCACATCTAAAACACAACCGCCTAAACTGACAATTAAAGCTAACTCGGCTCGAGTATCTGCTGGTCCGTGTTGGCAAACCACTTTACCAAGATACCATGCTTCCCCTTCGCCGTTAGCTAACAGATAGCCCTTAGAAGTCGCTCGGACTTGAATGCCGGCGGCTCTAATTAAAGCCACATCGCCAACAATAATTTGGCGACTGACTGAAAAATTTTTAGCTAACTTTGAGGCACTAATTGCTAGCTGGGATTGCTCGAGGGCTTTAATAATTAAAGCTCTTCTTTCTTCACCATTCACTGATTTCACCTCTTTAAGTGTTTTGCTTTTGTTGATAATCACGAGAAATTCTCATCATCTCACGATAGAGGGCCAGGACACTTTCTTCATAACTAGGATTTTCAACATAGCCTTTTATCTTTTCAAAGACTTGCTCTTCCCGAGAACTGTCCAAAATAGCAATCCCTTGAGCTTTTTTTATTTCCGCGACTTCCGTTACTACTGCCAGCCGTTTTTCTAATAAGCTAACTAATTCTTGATCAATCTGATCAATTTTTTGTCGTTGTTCTGATAACATCACTTTTCCTCATTTCTTTCGTTTATATCTGCAAAAAAGGTCGTTGCATCTTCTTGAATCATGATAATCTCTTCATTAAGGAGTAACTCTTCTTGATTGATGACAATTACTTGACTATCTCCACGTCGGTAGTCGATTAAACTAGCGAAGGGATAGACTTTTAAGCTAGTGCCGACAATAACGATTAATTCGGCTTCTGCCACTGCCTTAATCGATTGACTAATCACCTCTTCAGCTAGTCCCTCTTCATAAAGAACCACATTAGGACGAATCATTCCGCCACATTTTTGATGGGTCATTGATTGTAAGTATGCCTCGACTGCAACTGTTTCTCCGCATTTTTGACAATAGCAATCATAAAGACTGCCATGGAAATTCATGACTTTCTGGCTGCCGACTTGATGATGAAGTTGGTCAATGTTTTGGGTCACAATCTTAACTGTGGCTTTTTCTTTTTCCAAGCGGGCCATTGTTTGATGAATAATATTCCCTTTGGCCTGAGGATGATAAAGTTCTTTAACAAAGCGATAAAACTTTTCTGGTTCCTCTTGCAAACAACTATGACTTAATAAATATTCCGGTGCGTCAATGCCTGCATAGACCCCAGTCATTGAACGATAATCAGGAATACCTGAGGCGACTGAAACACCTGCTCCTGTTAGAAAGGTAATTTTTTGACTGTCTTTAATTAAATTTAATGCTTCTTGTCTTTTTTCCATTTTTATCACCTAGTCTCATTATAACCAAGGTTCCCTAAATAAAAAAGCAGAAGGCTAATTTTAGCCCTCTGTTACTTGAAAGAGTTTCGTCCTAACTTTTTGCCACATCAGCCCTAGACAATGAACGGTCACTAAAACTAAGATAAAACGCAACCAACCATTTTGCTGAAATAGCCCCTTGAAACTTGTAGACTGACTTAATTTAGTCCAAAAAAACAACACAAACAAATGACCAAAGTAATAAAAATTCGTCCACTGGTTTAATTGTAATAAGCGTTCTTGGGAAAGCTTAACTTGCCAATCTTTAGCTATTAGCAAAAGCAACAAGGCTACTGGGACAAACATGACTAAAAAATTAGCATCTAGTCTTGGTTTATCAAATATAAAGCATAGTTCAGCTATCAACAAGCCTAAACAAGGAACTAAATACGTAACTTTGGCATATTTAGCAAATCTTTGACTGTGATCACTGACAAAAAAGCCTAAAGCGACAAAAATCATCCCGAAAAATAACCCATTTCGCGTTGTTTGGAAGATTTTCATGTAGCTATCAACTATTTCAATAAGATAGGTATTAGTTAGGAGACTATAATAAGTTTCAAGACAACCTAGTAAGTATAACATTCCGCTTAAAGTTAAAACCACTTTGTAATTCCAGCGCTTTAACAGCCAATTAACGATAACTAAGGCAAACATTAAAGCTGGCACATACCAGAGATGGTAATAGGTTCCAGCATAAAAAAAGCCAACTAATAAAGCTAATGGGTACAAAAACCACGGAATGTCGACATTTTGATTCAACCAAAGGAGACCTAAGGGCAGGTAAAACAAACTCCACCAACCATAAACTTTCCCAAGCTTTTTCAGATAGCTCTTAAAATAAGCAGGGTCTTTTTTTAAGCGCTCCCTCACAAGAAAGCCTGAAACTAGAAAGAAAATCGGCACAGCTAAACGACCGATACCATTAGAAAAAGTATAACTAAGCCATTTCATAGTTGGAAATAATGGCGAGATGTGAACCACAATGACTAAAATAGCTGCGCCATATTTTAAACAATCGATACCAGGATAACGTTTGTTAGTTAGTTGTTCTTGACGTTCCTTGGGCAAATGAATTCTCCTTTTTATCTTCGTTAAATGATTAGTATACTAGAGTTTCACTCTAAAAAAAACCGTCCTAAGACCGACTTACAAGATGAAGTTAATTTTTCTTGTGAATGATACAACTACTGAAAGTTCAAAGTTACCCCCCTTGGAAAGAGGGTCATTTTAGATACTTTTGACCTTCTAAAAAAAGTTTGTGATAAAAATAGCAACTTTCTTGTTGATTTTCATGACAAGAGAAAAATAAGATGATAAAATAGCAAGTGAGAAGAAAGAGGTGAAATAAATGGTAGCATTTTTAATTTATTGGGTAGCTATTTTAGTTAGTATTGCTTGGATCGTCATTAGTACAGCTTTTTCTGTCTACTACTTAGCAAACAAAGAGAATGGTAACTTATGGGCTTTCGCATTATTTAACGTTCTTGCAGCAATTGTTCTAGCTATTGTTTTAGTTGTTTACAAAACTTGGGATTTCGATATCACAACGTATAGTTCACTTATGTATGGATTGATTGCAACTGAATTAGGTTTAGCAGTCATTAAAGCTGTTTTAGGTCGCGAACCTAAATTAGCTGCAGCAAAATAAGTTTTTTACCCTTTGACTTCCAAGTCAAATTAGGTTAAGATTTATGAAATTGAATAAGTGCCTCAATATGAGGTAGAGGTCGCGATAATTAGGAATTATAACTTAGCATGAGGATGCTGTGAGGTTATAAGGAGGGAACATCGCCGAAATATTTACTAGCCTCACTAGTAGATGTTGGGACAACAGTTGATAGCTGTTGAACTGTCTTAACTTTCAAAAGTTAAGTTGCGCTATTCTTGTCTAAAGGCAGAATGAATCAGTCCAGTATCGCGACCTCATGAGAAATCATGAGGTCCTTTTTGTTTTCTCAGTTATTTTTAACAGCGAGTTAACGGGATTGATTGGCTACAACCTGAGGAAGTCAGCTTTTGACTTCCTCACCCCACCTCTCATTTGACACTTACAATTTAAAATCAATTGACACGAGAGAACTGTCAAAATAGGAGGAACAAAATGAATATAAAAAAACTCGTGACGATGATACTCCCTGTACTACTAGGGTTAGTTGTCTTTACGCTACCTGTCCAGGCAGAAGAAGACACCTTTAAAGTCGCTATGGAAGCTGGTTATGCACCTTTTAACTGGACCCAAACAACGGATCAAAATGGGGCTGTTCCCATTGAAGGCTCAAAAGAATTTGCTGGTGGCTATGATGTTGAAATCGCTAAAACCATTGCCAATCAACTTGGTAAAAAACTAGTGATTGTCAAAACCCAATGGGATGGCCTACCTTTAGCTCTAACTTCTGGTAAAGTCGATGCCGTAATTGCTGGGATGTCACCAACGGAAGAACGTCGCAAAGAAATTGATTTTTCTGACATTTACTACCAATCTCATTTAGTCCTCCTCGTCAAAAAAGGCAGCCCTTATGAAGAAGCAACGGCCTTAACTGATTTTGCTGATGCTAAAATTACAGCTCAATTAAACACCTTTCACTACTCGGTAATCGACCAAATAGCTGGTGTTAACAAACAAACGGCCATGGATGACTTTGCCGCCATGCGCGTGGCTTTAGAATCAGGGGTGATTGATGGTTACGTCACTGAAAAACCGGAAGCTTTAACTGCTGAAAATGCGAATCCTAACTTTAAACTTGTTGAGTTCTCACAAGCTAATGGTTTTCAAACAGAACCGGCTGACACTGCCATTGCGATTGGTTTAAAAAAAGACAGTCCTTTACGTCTTGAAATCAATGACATTTTAGCTGAGATTCCGCCAGCTGAACAAGACAAAATTATGAAACAAGTCATTGCTAATCAACCTGACAATAATAGTAATGAGATTTGGGTCATTAAAATATTGAAAGAAAACGGCATGATGTTCTTACGTGGCGCTGGGATGACTTTATTCATCTCCCTAATCGGAACGGTTTTAGGAACAGCCATTGGGATGGCCATCGGCGTTTTCAGAACGATTCCAACTCCAGAAAGAAAGTTCAAACGGATCTGCTATGCTATTTTAAATAAATTTTTCTCAGTCTACATTGAAATTTTCCGGGGAACTCCAATGATCGTTCAAGCCATGGTGATTTACTACGGTTCCGCTCAAGCTTTTGGGATTGATATTAACCGGACCTTAGCTGCTCTCTTTATTGTTTCGATTAATACGGGAGCTTACATGACTGAAATCGTCCGTGGCGGCATTTATTCTGTTGATAAAGGTCAATCAGAAGCGGCTCAAGCGATTGGTATGACACATGGTCAAACTATGCGCAATGTCGTTATCCCTCAAGTCATTCGTAATATTCTACCTGCTACAGGTAATGAATTTGTGATTAATATTAAAGATACTTCCGTTCTAAACGTGATTGCTGTCAGTGAGTTATTCTTCCAAGCGAAATCAGTTGCCGGTAGTAACTACCGCTTCTTCGACACCTTCTTTGTTGTCTGTGTGATTTACTTTATTATGACTTTCACTGTGACCCAAATTTTACGTTACTTAGAGCGCCGTCTTGACGGTCCAGATGATTACGCCCCTTATGCGAATCAAATGCAAGTTGTGACCCCGGAAGACATTAAAGCTCAACAGGAGGGACTATAATTATGTCTAATATGATTGAAATTAAGCACTTAAATAAATGGTATGGCCAGAATGAAGTTTTAAAAGACGTTAGTTTAACAGTGGCTAAAGGGGAAGTCGTGACAATTATCGGCTCCTCTGGTTCTGGTAAATCAACCTTACTCCGTTGTATTAATTTACTCGAAAAACCGACGAAAGGCGATATTATCTTCAACGGTCAAAATATTTTACAAGATAACTATAAACTGCCAGAATATCGGACCCATTTAGGAATGGTTTTTCAACAATTCAATTTATTTGATAATCATGATATTTTAAGCAACTGTGTCGTTGGACAAGTTAAAGTCTTAAAACGCTCCCCTGAAGAAGCTGAAAAAATCGCTGTGGAAAACTTACGCCGGGTTGGCATGGAAAATTTTGCCCATGCTAAACCTAAACAATTATCTGGTGGTCAAAAACAACGGGTCGCCATTGCTAGAGCTCTCTCGATGAATCCTGACTGCCTCTTATTCGATGAGCCAACTTCGGCTCTCGATCCAGAAATGGTTGGGGAAGTCTTAAAAATCATGCGGGAGTTAGTTGAAACAGGACTAACAATGGTTGTCGTTACCCACGAGATGGGCTTTGCCCGGGACGTTTCTGATCGGGTGATCTTTATGGATAAAGGGGTCATCGCAGAATCTGGGACACCGGAACATATTTTTAATCATCCTACCGAAGAACGGACCCAGCAATTCTTAGAACGGGTCTTAGCGGAAAATTAGTTATCCACAGAGGTTGTTAATTGTGGATAACTTCTCCACTGACTTTTACCCATATTTTTCAGAATAACCGCTTGTTTTAACAGTCATTCTCTTAGTTATCCCCAGTTCTAACAAAGTTATCCCCAAAAAATGTGGATAACTCTGTTTTTTTATGTGGACAACTCGTGGAATTTAAAGAATAGATCATTAGGGCTTGCATCTTTACGACTAAAGGCTTTTAATAAATAGGGAGGTGCTTACATGGAATTTAAACGTTTTATGCAATTATTCATCATTTATGCCTTATCAATTGTCATCCCTTTGTTGTTAATTGAAAAACTGCAGCTGACTAGCTTCACAGGCAAACTAGCCATCTTAGTCATTATTGGCTATTTAGTTTTAGCCATTCCTTTAACAATTATGACCTTACGTAAATCACAAAAATAGAAAAACACCGAGAGCATGTAGTTTGCTCTCGGTGTCTATTTATATAGTTAATAGTTTAAATTATTCTTTGTCTTTAGCTTCGCCAATTACTTCTGGTTGAGCAACTGGTGCTGATGTTGAATCATCAACTTCAGGTTCAGCATGAACGATTGCTTCTTCAACAGTCGCAACTTGTTCTTCTAATTCAGTCACGATTGTGTAGTCTTTGTGAACTGGAATGTCAGCAACTGTAATTGCGTCGCCAATTTCCATGTGTTCAACGTTAACTTCAACGCGCTCTGGTAATTTATCTGGTGTTGCAGATACCATAATTGTGTATAGGTTTTGTCCAAGAACCCCACCGATTTTAACCCCTTTAGGAGTACCTACTAATGTAAGCTCTGCTTCGACTTCTGTTTCTTCATTCATATCAACTGCTAAGAATTCAACGTGAACCCAATCGCGGTTAAATGTGTCTAATTGGTAATCATACAATAAAGTTGGGACTTTTTTGCCCGCAATTTCTAATGTATAAACGGCGTTTTGTCCGTTTTCTCTAATTAAACGACTTAACTCATGAGCGTCTACTGAAATTGAAGTATTTTCAACTTTATTTCCGTAAACAACACCAGGTACTTGTCCTGCTGCTCTTAATTCTTTTCTTAGTGATCTAGGTCTAACTGCTCTTTCTGCTACTTTAACGATTACTGCCATAATTTTATTCCTCCTTAAGATATTATCCAAAATAAGTTCGTTTTTTAGCTCTACGTCGTCGCTTAAATTCTGAATCAATTTTAACTCACTTCGACTAATAGGACTAAAAATTAACCGGCTTTTGCCATTTCTTGAGAAACGAACTTCACTTATAGTTATAGACAATCACTCTTACATAGAGAAACATGGCTGGACTAGCCAAAGTTATTCATACTTTAAGAGACTACAATCCGATTGCTTAAACAAAAATTTCCCATTTAATGAAAATTCCTATTTGCCCATCGTGACTTTTCTTTTAATGAAAGTGGCTCTCTCACTAAAATTAATTCATCACACTATAATATAAGCTTATGTCTTAACCATACGCACTTTTTTGCGATAAGTCAAGAAATCCAACATTAAATAGAAAGAAAACGTTATTTTATTCTTAAAATAATATTATAACTTCATCATTTACTGTTTTTTATTATATTACACACCCGTTAAACTTGTTTATCATTCTTTTATATAATAATTGTACATAAAACATCTTTAGCTACCTTTTTTTAAAAGTGACTACTTTATATCTGTTAATCTAGTAGACTCTGTTCACTTTTATCTAGTTTCACAGGGGGGTAAACCTAGTTATCACCGGATATGGTTAAAATACTCCTAGTTGTACCGGGAGATATAAGCCAGCCCCTAGCTTTATTTATTCTAGTGAGTAGCGTACAATAAAAGAATCATTTATTATCGTTATAATGATTTAACTGTTGGGAGGAATTGTATGTTTTCACTGTTACCTTATGCAAAAAAATACCGTAAGGAAGTTATTCTCGGTCCAATCTTCAAATTTCTGGAAGCTGTGTTCGAGCTTTTTCTACCTTTTTATATGGCTAAATTAATCGACAACGGCGTTGCTAAAAACGATTCTGCCTACGTGATTAAAACCGCCTTAACAATGATTGCCATGTCAGTCATCGGACTGATTTGCGTTATGATTTGCCAATATTACGCTTCGATTGCCTCACAAGGCTTCGGAACTGAGCTTCGTTCCGGTTTAATGAAAAAAATTAATACCTTATCTCATCAAGAATTAAACGACTTTGGGACAGCCACCTTGATTACCCGTTTAACTAGTGACGTCAATCAACTCCAACTAGCTTTAGCGATGTTGATTCGTCTAGTCATCCGGGCTCCCTTTTTAAGTCTCGGCTCTGTGGTAATGGCTTTCTATATCAATCCCCAGATGGCCTTAATTTTTGTGATTTCTTTACCGATTTTTTGTTTAATCTTATTTTTCATTATGAAAAAAACCGTGCCACTGTATCGGATTGTTCAAAGGAAAGTTGATAGTTTGAACTTAGTCATTCAAGAAAACCTCAGTGGCGTTCGAGTTATTCGGGCCTTTGGTCAAAAACAACGGGAAAAAGTTAAAATGCGGGAAAGTACCGATGAACTTGCTCGGGCTTACACTCGAGTGGCTAATATTTCCGCCTTACTAAACCCAGCCACTATTTTAATTATGAACGCCTCAATTATTGCGTTACTTTATTTTGGCGGGATCAATGTTAATACCGGCTCCATGGGTCAAGGCGAAGTCCTAGCCTTGATTAACTACTTAATTCAAATGCTTTTAGCTTTAATCGTTGTTTCTAATTTAGTCGTGGTCTTCACTCGAGCCTCCGCTTCTGCTAGCCGAGTCAACCAAATCCTCACCACTGAATCATCAATTAATGACGTTGCCACACCCTTAACGCCGACTTTCGCCCTTGGGGAAAAAAGCCTAAGCTTTGATCGGGTTGATTTTAAGTACACAGAAAAAAGTGGGTTAGCTTTAGAAAACATCTCTTTCTCCATTCAACAAGGCCAAACCTTAGGAATCATTGGGCCCACTGGTAGCGGGAAAAGTACGTTAACCCAGTTGATTCCCCGTTTTTACAATGGAACTGCTGGCGAAATTTCCGTTGGCCAACACCCTGTCAACGAGCTTTCTTTAAAGGCCTTACGGCAACAAGTCGGTATCGTTCCCCAACAAAGTGTCTTATTTTCTGGTACGATTCGTGAAAATTTAGCTTGGGGGAAAACGAATCCAACAGATGAGGAGTGTTGGCAAGCACTTACTACCGCCCAAGCTGCTGATTTTGTCAAAGCGTTGGCAGACGGCCTTGAGACGATTGTCTTAGAAGGTGGCAAAAACTTTTCTGGTGGTCAACGCCAACGACTAACCATTGCTCGAGCCTTAATTAAAAAACCTGCTATCTTAATTTTAGATGACTCACTCAGCGCTCTCGATTACCAAACGGATTTAGCGTTACGAAAAGCGTTACGAAAAGATTTAGCTGCAACGACCTTAGTCATTATTTCCCAACGAGTTAGTTCGGTCACAGATGCGCAAAAAATTCTCGTCTTAGCTGAGGGCAAACAAGTCGGCTTAGGCACCCACAGTGAATTACTTGCGGAATCAACTGTTTATCAAAACATTTACCAGTCACAACTAGAAAAGGAGGAGTCAGTCTAATGAACAAAAACGTCAAACACTCCTCGGCTTTTCAACGCTTTCTACCTTATTTGTTAGTTTATAAAAAAGAAATGTTCAGTGCCTTATTATTAGGCATTGCTGGCGGCACCGCCACAGTGATTATCACTTTTTATACTGGTCGCGGAATCGACGCTATGATTGGGGCTCAGGCTGTTAATTTCAGTGCCTTGTTTAAGATCCTCTTCCTCTTAGGCAGTCTTTTAATCGTTGCTACCTTATCACAGTGGCTCCTTCAGCTCTTAGGCAATCGGATGTCTTACAAAGCAGTCGCTGAACTCCGGAAAGACACGTTTAACCACTTGAATCAGTTACCAATTAATTACTATGATCAAACAGCCCACGGTAATATTATTAGTCGTTTTACAAATGATTTAGACTTCGTTTCTGAAGCCGGCGTTGCCATCTTTAATACTTTATTTTCGGGGATGACGATTGTCCTCATTTCATTAATCTCGATGTTCTATCTAAGTCCAACCTTAACTTTAGTCGTGCTAGTAGCCACACCTTTGATTTTCCTAGTGACTTGGATTGTCGCCACGACTAGTCAGCGACGCTTCAGCGAACAACAACAGATTGTTGGTGACATCTCTAGCTTTGTTAATGAAGTTGTTGGCAATCAAAAAGTCGTCAAAGCTTTTCAATATGAAGAAAGTGCCCAACAGACTTTCGACAAACTCAATCAGCGCCTCCTTGTCCAAGGCCAAAAGGCTCAGTTTGCTTCCTCACTAACGAATCCTTTATCTCGTTTTATCGATCATTTAGCTTATGTCTTTATTGGTCTATTAGGTGGCTTAGTCGTGATTAAAGGAACTGGCAATTTAACTATCGGGATGATTTCTAGTTTCACTATTTATGCGAGTCAATTTTCAAAACCTTTTATTGAGCTATCGGGAATTACGACGCAAATTCAAACAGCCCTAGCCGGTTTAGAACGAACGTTTAATATAATGGATCAGCCCCAAGAACTACCGGAAGAAGCTGACGCCTTAACATTGACTAAGGCAGTTGGCGAGATTTTCTTCGATGATGTTAGTTTTTCTTACTTACCAAACACACCATTGATTCGCAATTTAACCTTACGAGTTAACCCCGGTGAGACAGTGGCAATCGTTGGTAAGACTGGTGCTGGTAAATCAACTCTCGTCAATCTATTAATGCGCTTTTATGACGTGACGAGTGGTGATATTTTGATTGATGGTCATTCATTAACTAAGTACACCCGAGATTCTTTACGAAAATCCTTTGGCATGGTGCTACAAGACACTTGGTTATTCGATGGTACGATTCGTGAAAATCTCCTCCTTGGTAACCCTAGCGCCAGTGACGCTGAAATGGTTGCGGCGACTAAATCAGCTAACATTCATGCTTTTATCGAGAAACTACCAGACAGTTATGACACGGTGATTGGTAGTAGTGGCGTAAAAATTTCTGAAGGCCAACGGCAATTATTAACAATTGCTCGGACAATGATTTCCGAACCGCCGATGTTAATTCTCGATGAAGCGACTAGTTCCGTCGATACTTTAACAGAACAACAAATTCAACGGGCCTTTCTCAGTATGATGAAAGGTAAAACGAGCTTCGTCATCGCTCACCGCCTAGCGACTATTCGTGAAGCTGATACGATTCTTGTGATGGATCAAGGTGCGATTGTTGAAATTGGTAGCCATCAAGAATTATTAGCTATCGAAAATGGGTTTTATTACCAACTTTACCATTCTCAATTCACGAGTTAATAGTAGGCCAGAGTCACTTCTTGGTTCTGGAACTCTTTGATGTCTTTTTAATATAAATAACCCCCTCAGAGACATGCAGTTCTCTGAGGGGGTCTTTGATTTAATTATGACTTTATTTGACTGAATAAACTGTTATTTTTCTGCTTTTAATAAGTATAACTTTTCTTTTGGTAAAAAGACTTGAGGGAATTTACTCCCAATCAGAACAATCACTACTGATGACACAAGGGCAGTGGCTAAACCACTGGCGCCATTCATGACTAGTGAGAATATTAGAGGATTCATGCCCCATAATGCGTAAGCGCCCCAGAAGACAACCCCGGCTACAAAATGCCAGAAATAGCGCATTAAAGTCCCTAGTAATGTGGCTTGAACTAAGTGGATTTTAAACTTTTTAGTGTCTCCACTTGCTAAGGCTTCTTGAATTTTATTTTTATAAAGACCAGCAAAACCAGCAAAGGTAAAGGCTAGTAAATACTCGATAAGGACTTGGACAATACTTAAGAAGTAAACACTCCCCACTAGGAAATGCAATAATCCCCAAATTAAACCTGCGTATAACCCCGGTTGTAACCCTCGGCGTATCGCGTAAACAGTTAAGGGAATCATCCCTAAAGAAATACTAAAACTTGTCCCAATATTGGTCGGGATCATCGAGAGAGCAATGGCAAGAGCTGCCACGATCGCTCCTTCAATCCAGACTTGTAACTTTTTTGACGTCATAAAAAAACTCCTCCTTTTTTTGTAGAACAAAAGCCATACAACAAAGGAGGAGCAGAAAGTTACATTTCTACCCCATCACAATCCCTACGCTCGTGTTAACGAAATCAGGTTCGAAGGGTCCAAGCTATTGCTCAATCTCAGCCCGTTAAGGCACCCCTTTGTGATGGTAAGTTCTATTTAGTTTTTTGACACCCTTAATATAACATGAGAGGGCTTACCTTTCAACTTATATGGCTAATTTTCTGAGACAAGGCATACTAATTACATGTTTAAGCTAAAATAACATTACTAGTTTTGAGCTTCTAACAACTACTTATTCTGGATTCAATCTATTAATTTAAGCCATTAAGCTGTATAATCCACATTAACCTTAATCAAATGGGTGGAACCCTATTATGTCTTATTATTTTTCACTACCAATTACAAATACTATTAGCCTCGTCCATACTGATCAGTTGATGGCCGAAGAGATTTTTCAATTGGTAGCCTCAGATAAAGAACACTTACGACCTTTTTTAGATTTTGTCGACCTGGCCACTGATTCATCTGGCCAACTTAATTATATTAATCTTAAACTAAAAAAAGACAGTGAAGGTACCGATAAATTATTTTGTATCACTTTTAAGAACAAAATTGTTGGTTGTGCTGACCTCCACAATATGGATCAGCAGCTTCGAAAAGCTGAGATTGGTTATTGGATTCATTCTGACTACAAAAACCAAGAAATTATTAGTCAGGTTGTCCGTAAAATCTGTGATTACGCTTTTAATTATTTAAATTTAAATAAACTAATTATTATTGCTGACACTGAAAACCTAGCTAGTAATCGGGTGGCCCAAAAAGCTCAATTCACTTTTGTCGGAACAGATGTTGATGATTTTATGATGAATGGCAGCTATCGTAATATGAATAAGTACGCCTTGTTACGCCAAAACTTTCTTAGTGACTAGTCTTGGCGGCAGGACATAAACAGTCAATCAATTAAAAAAAGTGGGAGGCCTATTCGAACGAATAAAGTGTACCCCTTGTCAAGGACATAATAAAAAAAGTGGTATGAATTGTGTAAAGATGATTCCCAAAATTTGGGGATCATCTTTTTTATACTTTGAATGTTTCGTAATATTTTTGAGGTGTCAATC
>NZ_NGJU01000028.1 GCF_003987495.1 Vagococcus salmoninarum | reverse complement strand
TTTAAACACCGCATTCTAATCAGTTTTAAAGTGACACAAAAAAGCAACTTCACCATTTCTGATGAAGCTGCCTAAGTAACTATTTATTCGACTAAATTTTAGCCATCCACACAATTTGACGTAGAGCCTTTCTTTTAGTATAACACCTCAGGGAAATTGCACAAAAAAAAGAGTCTGACATTTGCCAGACTCTCTTAGAACTATTGTTAATTTAATTTGTAATGTAACGTTTTGCCATAAATTTCATCAGTAAGATTATGATTAAAAAGTAAACAGGCATCACTACTAAGCTCCCCGAATGGAGGAGACTCATGCCTAAAGTTAGACCGCTGACTAAGAAATAATAACCTAAACTAAAAATTGCACCTGCTGAACCAATGACATTTTTAAAATCGATTAAGGCTAAGCTTAGGCAATTAGGTAAAACCATGCCTGCGCCGATTAGCAGAATAAAGATCCCTAAAAGCATCCCGATCATTTGGTAGCTTGGTTTAAGTCCATTTCCAATGGAAAAACTTAGCAGTACGCCGCCACCTAAAATCATTAAATTAAGTCCTTGAGTGATCGTTTCTTCAGCCTCTTGTTTTGCTAATAACTTTTTCGAAACTAACGAACCAATAATCGAAGCTGTTGCCACAAGTATTCCTAACATGCCAAAATGACTCAGACTCATGCTAAAATAGTCCGTGAATAGATAAGGAGCTTCAGCATAATAGCTAAAGATAATACCATTAATTCCACCAATTAAGCACCCATAGGTCAAGACTTTAGGACTCTTTAGTATCTCTTTAAAAATCGGCTTTAGCTTAACCTTTTGACTGCCTTTAACTAACCGGGTTTCCGGTAATTGGAAATAGGCATAACAAAACAAGAAAACACTAAAAACGACTAAGGTTAAGAAAACTCTTTTTACGCCCCAATATTCACCGACATAGCCGCCTATTAAAGGGCCAATCGCTGGCGTAAAAGCTAGGGCCGCCGAAATTTGAGCAAATAAGCGATGGCGCTCTGCTCCTTGGTAGCTCTCTCGTAAAATTGTTTGAGTCGTAATCGACCCTGTACTGGCGCCAAAGGCTTGGATAAAGCGGGCAAATAATAAATAACCAATACTATTTGCGGCATAGCATAAGTAACAGCCTAAACTATAAATGACAATCCCATAAAGAATCGCTGGCCGTCTGCCTATCATGTCTGATAACCAGCCCCAATAAAAAACGCCAAACGCAAAAGCAAAAAAATAAATACTCATCGTTAGTTGGGTCACCGCCATACTAACTTCTAAGGTTTTAGCAATTTCAGGTAAAGAGGGTGTGAAAATTGTTTCACTTATTTGTGGAAATCCTACTAAGACAATTAATAATAGGACAGATGGTTGGTAATTGTTGATGCTTTTTTTCAAAGTAATGCCTCCTAATAATTAATTAAGGTTGAAAAAAAACATCTTGTCCAGGGAAATGGTGGTATCATGACTTTTATCCACTCATAAGTCGTCATAATCATCACCTACTTTCTATATAATAAACTTTACTTTAGCATGTTAAATTAGTATTGTAAAGCCTGCCTTTAGTAGATTTTTTCCTTTTTTAGTGCCTTCTCCTTCACGATTCACTGCTAAACATGTATAATATACCTATCAACTTAAGGAGTGTGACTTAATGGAAACTTTATTACAAGGTAAAAAAATTGTCTTAATGGGCGTCGTTAACAAAGCCAGTATTGCTTGGGGCTGTGCGACAGCAATGAAAAAATGCGGAGCTGAAATTATTTTTACTTATCAAAATGAACGAGTCAAAAAGCAATTAGATAAATTACTCGATCCAGCTGATTTACGAATTCAATGTGATGTGGCTAGCGACGAAGACATTGCTAGAACATTTGCAGAGATTAAAGAAACAATTGGGACGATTGATGGTGTTGTTCACTCGATCGCATTTGCCCCACGGGAAGCGTTAGAAGGCGAATTAACAGATGCTTCAAGAGAGAGTTTCAATGTTGCTCATGAAATTAGTTCTTTTTCACTAATTGCTGTAGCCCGGGAAGCTCGCAAAATTATGAACCCCGGTGGTAGTATTGCTACTTTAACTTATATCGGATCAAGCCGTGCTGTTAAGTATTACAATATTATGGGACTAGCTAAAGCCTCATTAGAAGCCGCTGTTCGTTACTTAGCACTTGATTTAGCAGAACAAGATATTCGGGTTAACTGTGTTTCCGCTGGTGCTATTAAAACGTTAGCCTCATCTGGGATTAAAGGCTTTAACGCGTTGTTAGATGAAGCTGCTGAACGTACACCATCAGGTAAGCAAGTAACCACTCGTGAAGTCGGTAACGCTATGGCATTCTTAATGAGTGATCTTTCCACAGGTATGACTGGCGAATTAATGTATGTCGATAAAGGCACACACTTGTCATAATTTTTTATTTTTAAAGGCGTAGCTCGGACTAATACTTTGATAATCAAACTAATTTTTCGTTGTTATATCAAGCTTTGTAAGACATTTAAACAAAAACTCGTTCTCCTTTTCTAGGGAGAACGAGTTTTTTCTTTTAATCACCACCACCATCAGCAAGGACTTCGTTATAAATCGCCTTACCTTTAGTTAAATCTGATAAATCGCCAACTTTCACGCCTTTTGAATAATAACCATCCATTAAGCCCATTTGTTGGAAAATCGTTTGTTTGTAAGCAATCTCGGCGTTCCATTCAACTGTGTCTAAAATCGCTAAGGCTTTGTGGAGCGCAGCTACGCCATCGACACCTTCAGTTAAAATTAGCACACCATGACTGTCTAGTAAAAAGTACTTTGGCAAATAATCCTCTTCTTTAATCTTACGACTAACAACTTTGGCTAAAGCCGGTGAACAATTCGGTTCGAAAGGTAAGACTTCAATTTTTTTTAATTTTTGAGTGGCTTCTGTCAGATTTGGCATGTTCAAATGACTAGTTGCCCAAAACATCCCTTGGGGCGGGTGAGCATGAAAGACACATTGAATATTAGGATTTGCCCGATAGGCCGCTTCATGCATGTTTATTTCTCTTGTCAACGCCCCTTCACCTGCCACAATCGTCATTTCTTTGAAATCCACGACTAATATTTGTGAGGGACTTACTTTTCCGTGATACGCTTCTGACATCATCGAAGGTGTCATAATTAAAAACTCCGTACCTGCTCGGTTCCTCACTTTAAAAGAAAAATTTCCGCCAGCGGTGTTTGTATTTTTTCGCTCGTAAGTTAACTGAATTGCTGCTGCTAAGAATTTTCGTTCCTCTTCAAATAGTAATCGGCCTGCCTTCATAGAGATTCCTCCACTTTTTTTGATTTTTCTTTGTCTTTAATCATCTTAGTTAGCTCTGCTTTTTGCCTGGCTTTTCTTTCATTGTACTCTTCAAATAAAACATCCGAGCCCTTTTTTTGCACTAAGTAAGCTAAGATTAGACTACTTAAATAAAAGATTAGGTGATTTTTGCGTAAGCCTAAGATAAATAACCAGCAAGTGACAAATAGTAATAGCGTCCAAAGGATTTTTTTATTCATTTCCCCTTTTCCCCCTTAAGCTAGAACTAGTCATGTTGCTGATAGCGTTTAGAAGGGAGCGGCGCTTTAACCATTTCTTGATAAAGCCAATAGAACATAAATAGAAAGACGATTGCACCGATGATGCCGACGAGATTCCCGCGAAAGGCTTCGGCGAAAATAATTCTCAGTTCTGGTCCTTCAATTGATGACCAAGTAATTTGGGTGCCTGGGGCCACATCGACTGCCCCTGTTTGATTTGCCAGACCTGTTAAAACAGGTGCTAAATAAGTGGCGCTATATAAATAAAGTGGCATATAAATAATTCCAAGAACGACCATTCGGTAAAGATTACCACCAGTTAATAATAAGCCGCCTACTGCTAGAGAGTAGTTAATGACCCCAGCTAAAGGTAATACCGCATTCCCCGGTAAGATCAATGAGTAACCGATAAAGACGGGAACTAAGATAATCGCTGTCACCCAGACTTCTGGACGTCCCGCTAAAATTGGCCAGTCTAAACCAATATAGACTTCTCGGTCTTTAAATTTTGCTTTCATTAATTCTGACATAGAATCAGCTAAAGGAGACAATGATTGCATAAACATTTTACTAATTAAAGGAAATAACGTCATCGCTGTGGCAACTTGGATTCCTAGATTTAAAGCCTCTGAGAAGTTATACGCCCCGGCAAATCCTAAGGCCGTCCCGATGATAAAACCCATAACTGAATTTTCAGATAAAATGCCAATTTTATTTTTCAAAGCAACTGTATCGGCTTCCTTATTAAAAACAGGGATTTTATCCATGAGTTTATTAACAGGCAACATCAAAACAGCGGCGATATTCATTAAATGGGTAACTGTCACTAAGGGAATACTCGTTAAATCTTGAATGTGTTTTTGAAACATATCCCCCATCTTTAACTCTAAAATAACTTGTAAAGCTGCTACAGCAAAGCCCGCCACTAAATTACCACTAACAAAATAAACTAAGTAAGCTGTTAGAGCCTTCCCCCAGACGTTCCACATGTCCACATTTAAGGTTTTCGTTAATTTGAAAACGAGCATCAGAAAATTAACCCCTAAAACCACCCCGAAAAAAGCAAAGGCATAAGCCCATGACCAAGTAATACTAGCCGCACTAGTCCAGCCTAAATCTAAGGCAGGTAAACTAATACCAGTATTCGTGGCTAAAGCTTCTGACGCCGGACTAACCGCATTTGACATAAAGCCGATAACAATATTCATACCCGTAAAAGCAATTCCTAAAGTTAAGGCCGACATAATTGCTTTCTTAAAAGGCATTTTAGCAAGCAAACCTAGGAGTAAAATAATTAACGGCACAACTAAGGCTGAGCCTAACTCTAAAATTCCATTTATTCCCCTTTGAAATAATTCCATTATGTTCACCATTCTTTCTTTTTAAGCTCTGGCGACTAGTTGACTTCAGCAACTATCCTTTCATAAACTTCAGTGACTCCCATCCCAGTTAAAAAAGGCACTCCTGGAAGAACTAAGATATTTAAATTCTTGGCTTCTTGTAAGACTTCTTGATCTGGTTGGGCAATGTAGAGATAAATATCCGCGCCTTTGAGCTCGGATAAAATTGATTTGTAATCAACTGCTTCAACCTCACATTTTATCTGATCTTTTTCAAATAGCGTTTTGACTTTTTCAGCAATCATTGTACTAGTTGCAACGCCACTACCACAGGCAACGATTAGTTTTTTTCTCACGTTCACTCACTCCTTTCTAAGTATTTTAGAATCAGATGATAAGTCTCCTCCTCATCTCTTTTCTTTTTGTATCCCCTTACAAAAACTTCCTCCATAAACAACGCCATTAACTTCGCTAATAAAAGAACTTGCTTTTTACTATCGGTAATTCCTAAGAAAAAGAAATCTTTGACTTCAATGGTTTGATTGTTCCCCATTTGCTTGACTAAGAGGCTTTCTTTTAGACTAACGACGTAAATAAAGGGTTGAATGATATATGAGGGATCAGTGTGAGGGATGGCGATATTTAAATATTGGGTGATTAAGCCAGTTGGATAGCTTAGTTCTCTTTGATTGAGGGAGCTTAAATAGCCTGAGGTAACATAGGCGGCTTCGACTAATTCATCAGCAATTAACTTGAACAACTCTGCTTGACTAGTGACAGTGATTTGCAATTTAATAAATTTCTTTTGAAAAAGTTCATTGATCTGCAATTCATCACCTCTGTTCGTTTTCTTTCATATTTGTTTAACTTTGTTTTACGTCATGAATAATACACTGTTTAAAATTTCATGTCAATGATTTTCATTGTGTTTTTGTGACTTTAATGTATAATTATCCTCAAGTTAAACAAAGACAAACATCCAGCTCTGGATTTTACTAGGAGGACACTGATTTATGCTAAAAGCAGAACGTCACACTCGCATCATTGAACTACTTGCCACTGAAACCTTTATGTCTGTTACTAAGTTGTCCCAATTAATTGACGTCTCCGATATGACGATTCGCCGCGATTTACAAGAACTAGAGAGTCAAAAAAAATTAATTCGCCTATACGGTGGTGCACAAAAGTTAACGATCAAAGACAGTGAAGCTACTACTGAAGAAAAAATCATTCGCCACATCAAGGAAAAAGAATACATTGGTCAGCTCATGAACACCTTAATTAATGACAATGATGTCGTTTATCTTGGGGCTGGCACAACTATCTTTTATGCCTTACCAGCTATAAAAAAAAGAAATCTCCTGATTGTTACTAACAGTTTAATCACGTTTAATTACTTAATTAAAACAACAGATTATCAGATTTTATTAACTGGCGGCGAATTTCTCCCGACAACAAAAGAGTTTATCGGTAGTCATGCTGAAAGCCTGTTTACTAACTTAAATATTGATATTTCTTTTGCAGCGACAAATGGTATTTACAATGATAATGTCACAACAGCAACGGCTCATGAAGGGGAAATTCAACGGGCGGCTTTTCGGAGTTCTAAACAAAAAGTGATCGTCGCCGACAGTACTAAATTTAACACTTCTGATACTTATACCTTTTGCAAAATTTCTGAACTAGATTTTTTAATTACCGACGACCAGATGGAAGAAAATATTTTTTGTCATTACAGCCAATTCGGTCACTTAATTAATTAAACAGAAAGAGGCAGTATCATGATTTTAACACTCACGTTGAACCCTTCCATTGACTATTTATATAAAACTGATAGCTTTTATGTAGGTCAGCAAAATCGTTTTCAAGCCCCAGCTAAAATGGTTGGTGGTAAAGGTATCAACGCTGGTAGAACAGCAGCTATTCTTGGTTCCAATGTAATTTGTACAGCTGTTTTAGCTGGTAAAACAGGACATGAAATCAAAGAACGTTTAAAAAATGAAGGCTTTCACTCTTGCTTCTTTGAAGTCCCTGGTGAATCCCGCAATGCCATCACGATTATGCATGACAACAACATTCAAACGGAAATTGTTGAAAGGGGCCCTTACATTGATTTCGTGACTGAACAAAAAGTCTTACATCAACTTTTACTTTTTTGTCGGCTTATTCCTGAGATTAAGGTCGTTGCTTTAGCCGGCTCTGCCAATTCAAACAATCAAGAACTTTATCGGCAGTTTGTCACCCAGATTTATCAACATCAGCCAGGTGACATTAAAGTTATTACTGACATTTCCGGACATCAGCTAACTAACTTACTAAAAAAAGGGCCTTTACCTTACTTAATCAAACCAAACATCCATGAATTTTCAACTTTCATTGGTAAGAGCCTCAGTCATAAAGAACAGTTACTGCCTTATCTCAACTCCTCAATTTTTAAAGACCTACCTTTAATCATTATTTCTTGTGGGTCAGAAGGGGCAATTGCTAAACATTATGATCGAATTTATGATTTAACCATTCCTAAAATCGAGTTAGTCAATCCGACTGGTTCTGGTGATGCCACTGTTGGTGGGGCAGCTTATGCCATGGATCAAGGCTTACCCATTGAAGAGGTCCTTAAATACGCTATGGCGGCTGGGGTGGCTAATGCCATGGAGGAAGCAGTTGGCTTCGTTCAAGTGAATCAAGTGGCTGAGTTAATCAAGGACATTCAAATCACCGAACTTAATTAAAAAGTGGTCTTTCTTTCCTCTCACCTCGATGTGATTAGAATGAAAGACCACTTTTCTGTTCTCTTTGCGTAACAAGAGGTTCCATGATAAAATAATTATCTACTAGTAGGAGGGATTTATATGTTGTTTTTAACTGAACCTGTCGTTTTAACTGATACCGAAATGGAAATTTATAAATATGTCGCTAGTAATATTGATAAAGTTATTTATATGCGGATTCGTGAATTAGCCGATGAAGTTCATTATAGTACAACTACCGTCTTACGTTTTTGTCGTAAATTTGGTTGTGAAGGGTTTTCTGAATTTCGGGTTAAATTGCAGATGTTTCGTAAATCACAGGCTTCAATCCCGATTGACACGACGGATGAAACAACTTACATTGATTTTTTAAATCGCACAACTCAACCTGAGTTTAAAGAAAATTTAGCTGAGGTGGTTGCTATTTTAGAAGAGTCTGAACTAGTCATCTTTGTTGGGGCTGGGGCATCGAAAATTATGGCTCAGTATGGGTCTTTGTATTTTTCCTCACTCTTTTTATTATCCACCCATATTGACGACTTAGCTAATCATCCTTTAGATCATTTATCTCATTATATTTCAAAAAAAGTCTGCCTCTTTATTATTTCCGTTGATGGGGAAAATGAAGACATCATCCGTAGTATTCACCAATTAAAGCTCCAACAAGCTAAAGTTGTTTCGATCACTAATAGTGCTAAATCAACAACAGCTAAGCTTTCTGATGCTAATATTGCCTACTACATTAATAAAGAGCAATACCAAGATGCCAATATTACTTCCCAATTACCTGCTCTCTATACGATTGAATTAATTGGCAAAGAAATGCGTAAATTTTTAAATAATCAAAAAAGTAAGTAGCTGTCAGTTTGTGACAACTACTTACTTTTTTAGTTATAACCTGGTAAATGTTCTTTTAAATACTTATCTAAGCTAAAACTAATATGCTTTGGATGACTTTTATCTTTTTTTGTAATGACTTGACCCTCGGCTAAGATAATTGGGTCATATTCTATCTCGATGATGCCGCCTTACTCGTCATAAAGAGTAACGGAAATACTTGCTTCATCCCCGTCTTCTTCCCCTAAGCCTTCAATAATTTCTTCCTCATAGCTTGAAAGTACAAAATCGGCAGCTGTTTCATAAGCATCTAAATCACTTCGTTTAATTCTGCAATTGTTGTTGCTGTAATCTCTTCTGGATCTACGTCATTTTGATCGAAACCGTAACCGTAACTCCACTGTAAAGACTTAACATTCATCTTGTCTGGCCTCCTATTTTAAAGAACTTTTGCGCCTAGAGTGGTTTCAAAATGTCTCAGGGCCCATTCATGGCCTTGAGGATCAAAACTTTGAACTGCTTGACTGTGAATAACAAGTTTGTAACCTAAGTTATAAGCATCAACAGCAGTATGTAGCACACAAATATCTGTACAAACCCCAGTTAAATGGAGTTCTGTAATTCCTCGTTCTCTTAAACGGATATCTAAATCAGTACCGCTAAAGGCTGAGTAATGACGTTTATCTAACCAATAGACGGTGGCTTTTTCCTGATGTTCAGCATAGAGGGGCGCTAAACTGCCAAACAACTCTCGCCCTGAACTACCGATTAAGTTATGTGGTGGGAAAAGCTGATTCTCTGGGTGGTAGCCATCCCCTTGATCATGACCGTCAATGGCAAAGACAACAAAATCTCCAGCTTCAATAAATTCCTTAGTCAGTCGAACTAATTCCCTTTCAATGCTTTGGCCGCTAGCCCCAGTTGTTAAGGCACCCTCTGTCGCTACAAAATCTTCTGTATAATCAATCGATAGAAATCCGCGCATCTTTCTTCCACCTTTCTTTTTCACTCTAAGTAATCGCTAATTAACTTCCTAACTCTGTAATTAACGCAATGACCATTTCAGCTGAATGTTTGCCGGCTTCTAAAATAAATTCATCAAAATTAACACTGGCATTTTCATCCCCAACATCACTCATAGCTCGAATGACAACAAAGGGCACGCCGTATTGATGGGCCACATGGGCAATCGCCGCCCCTTCCATTTCATTGGCTAAGACATCTGGGAAATAGCTTTTTATCATGGCGATTTTTGCTTGGTTATCCACAAAAGTATCCCCAGAAACAATTAAACCTGTTCGAGTTTGTAAGCCATGAGCTTTAGCTGCTTTTTCAGCTTTAGCAATTAAGGTCGGATCAGCTTGATAATAAAGTGGCATCCCTGCCATTTGCCCCATCTCATAGCCAAAAGCTGTCACGTCAGCATCAAAATAAGCTAATTTATCAGATAAGACCACATCCCCAATTTGTAAGCCTGGGCCAATGCCGCCAGCGGAACCGGTATTAATGACCGCATCCACTTGATAATGACTAATTAATAAGGTCGTCGTAATTGCTGCTAAGACTTTCCCAATGCCTGACTGAACTAACACAACTTCTTGCTCTTTGATTTTTCCTGAAATAAAGGTGACTCCAGCCTCACTCCACGCTTTTTGCTCACTCATGACTTCTTGCAATAGGCGAATCTCTTCTGCCATTGCTCCAATTATGCCAATTCTCATCTAATGTTACCGTCCTTTTCAATTAAATATATTTAATAACTAAAAATAAAATGATTAATAATAAGACCACAATAATAATCGCTTTGTTTAAGAAACTATTTTGCTCACGACGTTTTTCAATTTGTTCAGAACGACTGCCTTTGACAGTCTTAAAAGCTTTATTTTCTTGCTTAAACTCTTTGCTAATCGCTTTTTGTTTCCCTTCGTACTCTTTACGAATTTCTAAGTCTTTCAACTTAGCCAGTTTGTTTTTTTCTTTATTCATTTCACGAATTTTAGCCCGAGTGAGTAATGGCTCTTTATTAGACATTGGCGGTCCTCCTTTCTTGATTTACTGATTTAATTCCCAATATTGAATGGCTAAGATTGTCTTAGCATCTGTAATTTTTCCCGTCTTAATTAGCTCTTTCGCTGTCGTAAGGTCAAAGTAACACAATTCAATTAATTCATCCTCATCTTGTGGTAGCGGGTTTTCAACTTTGATTAGTCCTTCTGCCCGGTATAAATGAATCACTTCATTAGCAAAGCCAGGGGAGGTGGCAAAACTCATTAAAAAGTCTAAGTTCTCTGCTTGATAGCCAGTTTCTTCTTCAAGTTCCCGCTTAGCTGTTTCCCGGTGATGACTGTCTGTTTCATCAATTTTTCCAGCTGGTATTTCTAACATGACTTGTTCGAGAGGTTTACGGTATTGTTTAACTAAGATAATCTCCTCTTCATTAGTCAAGGCTAGTAAGGCTACCGCACCGCTGTGGAAAATCAACTCCCGAGTACTACTTTCCCCTGATGGTAAACGAACTTGATCGACAACCAAATCAATAATTTTCCCTTTAAATAGTTCTTGCCGACTAATCGTCGTTTCAATAAAATCCTGATCTTTCATTAGAGTACTCCTCATCTTAGGTCTGTTTGTTAATATCATACCGTTTAATGAGGATTATTTCAATTCCTTAGAAAAGGCTAATCTGACATTTTTGTCACCTAAGTCTTAAGATAGTATAAATCAAACTTGCGACTGATATCAATTAACCGTTCTTCTGTGATAAAATAGATTCATGGAGTTAAGCAAAAGGAAATGGAGTGAAGAACTGTGAATATAAAAAAAGGATTAAGAATTGGCGTCTACATCTTGGCGATCATCGGCTTTTTCGTGGTCATTGACACTTCTAATTCATTATTTGGAATTGGATTACTAGCTTTAATCGTGATTGCTTCGATTATAACGATTAATCGCTTATTCTCTTCTAAAAAAGCACCTGAGAAAACTACCCCTAACTTATCAATGGAAAAAGAACAACATTACCAAGACTTAGGGATGGATCATAAACAAATCGACTTTTTCCGTGACACAATGGCAACAGCGAAAAAACAAATCATGCAGTTAGATCGTAACATGCAATCTGTGGCGAAACTAAAAGCGATTGATTTACGAAACGATACGTTAAAAGCCGCGAAAGGGATGTTTAAAGAATTAGTTAAAAATCCTAATAAATTACATCAAGCCGATCGTTTTCTTTACAACCACTTGCCTAACTTAGTTGACTTAACAAACAAGTATTTGGAAATTAATGATCATGATGTCAAAACAAAAAATACGTTTGAAGCTTTAGAAAAAAGTTCTTACGTGATTGATGATGTCTCAAAACTATTAGTCTCCGATTACGAATTATTCGTTTCTGATGATTTGGAAGAATTAGACGTTGAAATCACGATTGCCCAACAAAATCTTGCTCGTGAAAAAGAAATGCAAGAACGCCTTGATGCTCTTGCTGAATTCGATCTTAATGAAAAGGAGAATTAATTTATGACTGAGGAATTAAACACACAGCCACTTGAAAATGTGACACCCGTTACTAATACACTAGATGATTTACTAAATAACCCTTTTGGTGATCCGATTGATGCTGCTGTTTCAATGGATCAAAAAAAGAAAGACATTAATGAGCTAGCATCGACAAAAGAAGCTCCTCGTTTGTTAGATCGGCTGCCCCTTGATCGGCAAAACCAAGCCAAAGAATTAGCAGCTCAAATTGATGTCTCTGATTCCCAAGCAGTTTTAAGTTACGGCTCAGCTGCTCAACAAAAACTAGGTGAGTTTTCTCACTCAATGTTGAACCATGTTCAAAACCAAGACATTGGTCCCGTTGGTGATTCTTTAAATGAATTGATGTATCGTTTAAATGAAGCTAGCCCGGCTGATTTACAAGCTCAAGAAAAAAATGTCTTTAAGCGAATGTTTGGCAAAGTTAAAGAATCCATCTACGAAATTACTGCTAAATACCAAAAAATTGGTGCCCAAATTGATAAAATTGCTGTTAAGCTTGATAAAGAAAAAAATGGGTTACTCAGTGATAATGTCATGTTAGAACAGCTTTACCATAAAAACAAAGATTACTTTGATGCTTTAAATATCTACATTGCTGCTGGGGAAGTTAAACAGGATGAGCTGACTAATCAGCTTATTCCCCAAGCAATGAGACAAGCTGAAAGTTCTGGCGACCAGATGGACGTGCAAATTGTTAATGATTTAAATCAATTTTTAGATCGTCTTGATAAACGGACTTATGACTTAAACTTAGCTCGTCAAATTACGATTCAACAAGCCCCTCAAATTCGCTTAATTCAAAACACGAATCAAGCTTTAGCTGAAAAAATTCAAGCTTCTATTAATACGGCGATTCCTTTGTGGAAAAACCAAGTGGCGATTGCTTTAACATTACTACGTCAAAAAGACGCTGTGACAGCTCAACGCCAAGTTTCTGAAACAACCAATGATTTATTGAAGAAAAACTCAGAAATGTTAAAAATCTCTGCAATTGAAACTGCTGAAGAGAATGAACGAGGCTTCGTTGATATTGAAACCTTACAAAAAACTCAAAGTGATTTAATTGAAACCATTCAAGAAACTTTACGAATTCAAAAAGAAGGTAAAGAAAAACGTCGGGCTGCTGAACTTGAATTAGCTTCCATGGAAAATGAACTGAAAACAAAACTACTAGAAATTACTAGTTAAGGTCAAAAAGAAGGTGTGACAAAAGGCGTTTAAATACAAGTAATTGGAAATAAATCCGAACAATCAGTTATTTTGATTGTGCGGATTTATTGAAATTATCGTAGTATTTGACTTTTGGAACCCGTTAATCAAATAACGTTCGTCAAAAAGGGTCCGTCGATTATTGTCGCGGCCCCTTTTTATCCCCTAACACCTATGATTTTCAGCGCCCATCACTTATACTAAAGAAGTTATCAATCTACTAGAATGGAGTTAGACACTCATGGATAAAAATTGTCAAAGTTGTGGCATGCCCTTAATTAAAAAAGGCCAGAGTCAACAAGGAACGGAAAAAGATCAAAGCTTATCTTGGCACTTCTGTCATTTATGCTACCTTGATGGGGCATTTTGCGCCCCTGAAATGACGATGGAAGAGATGCTAACCATTGGCAAAGTTGGGATTCAAGAAAGTAATAACCATCCTTTAGTTAAAAAACTAATGATTTGGGGTTATCCTTTCCAATTAAAAAAATTAAAACGCTGGCAAGCCTAAAAAATCCCAACTAGCAAACATGCTAGTTGGGATTTTTTAATTTTCTAAACAGAAACGTTCTAATTCTGCTCTCGTTGGTAACCCTTGATTATCACTGACATATTGAACTTGGATTGCGCCAATCCCGTTGGCATTTTTGACGGTTTCTCTTAAACTCAACCCTTCTAAGTAACCATCAATCACTCCAACAGCAAAGCCATCCCCAGCTCCTACAGTATCAACTACCTTTGTCACTTTAAAGCCTGAGACTTGTTCTAACTGACTATTGGTAGTCTTAAAGTAGGCTCCCTGCCCACCATCTTTAATAATTACCGTTTTCACACCTAAGCTTAAATAAAAATCAGCAATTTCCTCCGGTTGACTAAAACCCGTTAACTGCTGACCCTCAGCTAAGCCTGGTAACACCACATCAGCAAAAGCTGCTAATTGGTTTAAGGTATCAACCATTAATTTAGGGCTTTCCCATAAACTTGGTCGTAAATTAGGATCAAAAGTGACATAACAGCCTGCTGCTTTTGCTTTCTCCATTAAATAGAAACAAGCTTGACGACTGCTTTCACTTAAAGCTGGTGGAATTCCCGTCACATGTAAGACTTTAATTTGCTCAAAATCAATTTTTTCAACATCAGCAACACTTAAGGTTGAAGCGACACTATTTTCACGGTAATAGATCGTTTCTGGATCACCAACACTGACCCGATTTTTAAACATCATACCGACTTGGCCACTTTCCGTAAAGATAATGTTTTCTGAAGCTAAGTTTTCCTCAGCTAATGTTTGATAAATAAATTTACCAAAGTCATCTAATCTAAGTTTTGTCATATAATTAACTTCATGGCCTAAACGAGCTAAGCCAATCCCGACATTGACTTCCGCACCAGCTAACCCTTTACTAAAATCGGTTACCTCGGCTAGTTTACCTTCTTCATTAGCGATAAAAATGACTAAAGGTTCCCCGACTAACATAACATCAACCATTATATTCCACCTTCTTTTTTTATTTATTGCGAATCTCGTGTAAGCGGTTGACAAATTTTTGAGCTTCGGCTGTCACACTTTCATAACCTGAGTCAGACACCGCTTTCGTTAAAGCGCTACCGATTCCGACACCCCAAGCACCATTGGCAACCCATTGATTGAGATTCTCTAAGCTTACCCCACCTGAGGGCATCATTTCAACATGTTTGATTGGCCCATGAACATCTTTAATAAAACTGGCACCTAATAACCCACCAGGGAAGAGTTTAACGACATCAACGCCGCTCTCTAAAGCTTGAATAATTTCCGTCACTGAGCCACATCCTGGTAAATACGGGATGGCGTAACGATTACAAACTTTCGCAATCTTTTGATCAAAATGAGGACTCACAATAAATCTAGCCCCAGCTAAAATTGCCTGACGGGCAGTTAGATCATCTAGGACTGTCCCGGCACCAATCACGACTTCTGGATCTGTTGCCTTAGCAATTAACTCACGAATAACCTCACCTGCTTCAGGTGTTGTGTAAGTCACTTCAATATTTTTCAAGCCACCTTGACAGCAACCTTCTGAGATTTTAATCCCATCTGTCTTATCTTTCCCACGAACAACGGCAAATAAATAATTACTTGCTAATTGATTTAATATTTCACTTTTTTGTGTCATTGGACTCTTTCCTCTTTTCTTTTAACTCACTCTTTTTTCACTAATTCCATAAACAATGACTCCTACTAACATAATTATTAAGGCAAAGATAATGGCGGTCATCCCGGCTAGAATTCCAAAATTTGTAGCTAAAATACCAGTAATAATCGGCATTGTAATCCCACCAATTCCACCTAGAATTAAGAGCCAGCCCATAGCCATTGGATAGTTTTTGATTGAACTGCCGGCAATCGTCATGGCTGTTGGATAAATTCCACCCATTGATAAGCCTAAAGCAAAAATAATCCCGATAATCAGATAATAATCAGTAGCTTGCAACAATAAGAAGTAACAAAGACTAGCCCCACTACTAATTAACAATAATAACTGACTCTTACTTAAACGACTGCCATAAAAAGTACAAGCTAGACGACCAACTAAAATGCCCAACCATAAAACGGAAGCCACCACTTGAGCCCCTTGGACTGTCATAATTGCTGAATCTACGAAATATTTAACTAACCAACCAGTAATCGCCGCCTCAGCACATAAATAGAAGAAGAGAATGACGACGGTGTTCCAAAACTTTTTATCTTGTAAAAACTGGTAACTCCTGTTACTTTTGCCTTTTGCTTGAGAGGTAAGGCTTTCGAGAACAGGCATTTTGGAAAACATCACTTGGGAAATGAAGACTAAGGCAATAATTAACATAGCGGTCACTCGCCAACCGTTAACTCCAAAGAGTTTAGTTGTGACAATTACTACAAACGGCGAAAGCAAGGCACCAACAGCAAAGAGACTATGTAGCAAATTTAAGGCTGCTGGGTTGCTGTTTGAGACGTCATTTACCGTTTTATTATTAAAGTTAGAAATACTCCCACGGCTTATACCAGTAAAGAAGAAGGCAACTAATAATAACCAAGGTTGACCTGTTACGACAATCAAGGCAAAACCGATCATCACAAAACTACTTAAAAATAAAATCGCATTTTTACGTCCTAAGTAAAGGGGCAAGATGCCTGCTAATAAGCCCGCTAATAAATTTCCCCCTTGGTGACTAGCAATTAAGAAACCACTAACAGTATCATTTAACTGATAACTTTCGCTTAATAAGGGTAATATTGAACCAAAAACCATTGAGTATAAACCATTAACAAAAAAGATAAAGAAACAACATTTTAAAACGTACTTATTCGTTTCACTTAACTCCTCGTAAAAGGATTTTTTTGACAATCTACCTGACCATTCCTTTCAACTGATGAAAAAGCAACGCTTCTAAAATCAGCGTTGCTTTTTTTTCATTCCACTAATTTTAATGTCTAATGACTTATTTGATTATGGTTGTTTACCTATTGTTGCTAAGATGCCACCATCAACATATAAGATATGACCATTAACAAAGTTTGAAGCATCTGACGATAAGAAGACGGCTGGTCCTTGTAAATCTTCGACTTTACCCCAACGAGCGGCTGGTGTTTTATCAATGATAAACGTATTGAAAGGATGACCATCCACTCTTAAAGGTGCTGTTTGAGGTGTCTCAATGTAACCAGGTCCAATGCCATTACATTGGATGTTATGTTCGCCAAATTCAGCACAAATGTTTTTCGTTAACATTTTTAAGCCACCTTTAGCCGAAGCATAGGCACTAACTGTTTCACGACCTAATTCACTCATCATTGAACAAATGTTAATGATCTTACCATGACCTTTTTCAATCATTGACGGTAAAACAGCTTTAGCTACAATGAATTGTCCAGTTAAGTTAACATCAATCACTTGACGGTAATCTTCAGCTGACATTTCTAGCATTGGAATCCGTTTAATAATCCCTGCATTGTTAACTAAGATATCAATTACGCCAACTTCAGCTTCAATTTGTTTAACCATTGCTTGAACCCCAGGCTCATCCGTGACGTCACAGACATAACCGTAAGCTTCGATGCCAGCTTCTTTGTAAGCCGCTAGACCTTGAGCAACTGACTCTTCATTAATACTATTAAAAACAATTTTCGCTCCAGCTTTCGCTAATGACTCAGCAATACCAAAACCAATTCCGTAAACTGCTCCAGTTACTAAAGCAATCTTCCCTTTTAAACTAAATGACTCCATCGTGAAATCTGACATTATTTTTCCCCTTTTCTTTAAACCTTTTATTTTAATTGATCCATGGCAATCATGTCCATGTCAGTATAAGTAATGTTTTCTCCACACATTGCCCAGATAAATGTGTAATCAGCTGTGGCAACACCGGTATGAATTGACCAACTTGGTGAAATCGTCGCTTGTTCATTAGCGATAACTAAATGTTTTGTTTCATCAGGTTTACCCATAAAGTGGAAGACCCGTGTGTCTGGTTCCATATCAAAGTATAAGTAAGTTTCCATGCGGCGTTCGTGAGTATGACAAGGCATAGTGTTCCAAGATGAGCCAGCAGCTAATACTGTATAGCCCATTTGTAATTGACAACTTTCGCAAACATTTGGGTGAACGTATTGATAAATTTTTCTTTCGTTCAAGGTTTTTTGTTCCCCAGTTTCCATTGGTGTAATCTTATCAATCGAGATTTTAACCGTTGGATAAACTTTATGAGCTGGGACAGAGACACAGTAGAATTTAGCTGGATCAGCTGGATTATCTGATTTAAATAAAACTTGCTTTGTTTCTTTACCAATGTAGTAACCGTCTTGTTTTTTCATGTCTTCTTCTTTGCCATCAATGACAATTGAACCTGGGCCGCCGATATTGATAACCCCTAATTCACGACGTTCTAAAAAGTAATCAACACCTAGTTCTTTCGTTAAAACAATTTCTAACGCTTCAGTAGTTGGTGTTGCGCCACCAAAAATCATCCGATCATTGTGAGTGTAAGTTAATAAAACTTCACCAGGTACAAATAATGATTCAACTAAAAACTCATTGCGTAATTGCTCCGTTGAATAATGTTTAATATCCTCAGGGCTGTGGGCATATCTTGTTTCCATTTTCATTTAAATCTTCTCCTTCTGATTAAGTAGTTGTTTTTTCTATCGAACTAAAGTTTCCTTATAAGAAATCTCGATTTCCTAAAAAGAAATACAACCTTAGTATAACTTTTATGTTTGCCTTTTTCAAGTCAAAAACGTAATTCTTTTATTTTATTTTAAGCCCTTACATTTAGAGCCACTTTATGAAAAAAAAAAGCCGTAAAAACTTAGGTTGTTCCTAGGTTTTTACGGCTTTGATTATTCACTTAGAGCATTCTTGCCATAAGCAAAGATCTGCGTTAAGGCTGGAAAGGGTGACTCGTCTTCCGCTTTAATTAATTGATTAAGTTCTAACCACTCAATTTCTCGTGGCGAAATTTTGATTTTTTGCTCTGATAATAATTTTTCGAAATCGACTTCAAGACTGTCCCCAGTTGAAAAAGTCACAGTTCCTTTTGTCCAATAACTATCATGAGGGTAATCCCCTCGTAAAATAAAGCCTAATTCGTCAATTAAGACTTTTCGCCCAAAATCAATTCGTAAACAGGCTTCTGGGTCTTGATTAATCCCCCATGATTGATAAGGGTAACGGCCGTGATACTCATTAGCTAAAATACCATCAATTGCATTGCGGGCGTAAAAAGTCGTTTCATTGCGAGTTTCCACATTAGCTGAAGCATGAGGAAAGGCGCCACTATCATCTTTTTGATCATGAGGATTTAAGGCTAGATTCCCCTGTTGAGTGATTTCCGCCGCTGTGGCATAGCGAACAGCTAAATAATGACGATCCCCTTTAAACATATTCGGGTGGTAAGCCGTCCGGAAAGTCTCTGTAATGACTTGGTATGTCCAGCTTTTCCCTGGAACAAAAATCAGACTAGGTGAAAGAGTTCCTTCTAATTCTACCATTAAGTAATTATTTTCAGTCTCTAATTCAGTGATGATCACATCACCAGCTTGATACTCTTCGCGATAACCAAGATAAACAGACTCTTGACTACTATGTTCTCGTTTAACAACGCCGTCTGCGCCGACGATTTTAAGTTTAATTTCCAAAATTACGCCTCCTGTATGTCTTTTTCAATCAGTGCTTGGGTTTCTTTAATCAGTTCAATCGTTCGTGCCTGAACTTCTGGGGTCGCTCTAAACTTCGGCATACTAATGCTAAAGGCGCCGTATTGATTGTTATCAAGTTTTAGACTCGTTCCAATACAGAAACAATCCCGTTCCATCTCTTCATCATCAAAGGCCACCCCTCGTGCTTTCACAATAGCCAGTTCTTCAACTAAGGCTAAGGCATTAGTGATTGTATTGGCGGTAAAGGCCTTTAACTCAGTTTTTTCAAAATAACTAGTGACTTTACTTTCAGAAAAATTAGCTAAAATCGCTTTCCCCATGGCTGAGCTGTATAAAGGACGGGTCGAACCAACTTTGGAACTCATAAAAATTGATTGCCGTTTTGGCTCTAATTTCGTTAAATACATGACTTCATTGCCACTATAAATCCCTAAATGCAGAGTTTCATCGACAATTTCATGAAGTTTTTCTAAATGGGGAGTCGCGGCTTTAACTAGAACCGAATCATTAATGTATTTATTAGCATATTTAACTAAAGAAGGTCCTAAAGAATATTCTTTTGTTTCGTTGTTTCGGGTAATGTAACCTATTAAGAGTAACGTATCTAAAATTTTTAAAGTTGTTGATGTTGTCATAGCTGTATTAGCGGCAATGTCTTTTAAACATTCAGTGTCTTCTGATTCAGCTAAGTAATCAATGATTTTAGCTGCTCTAATTAAGACGGTGCCGTAAGGTTTTTTTGGTTCTTCCACTTAACCACCTCTTTCTCTTTTGGAAATTCATTATACCATATAAGAAATGATTTAGGATATTTTTTTATTTATCACTTGTTCCTTGGGGCTTTTTTAAAGTAAACGTTGATACTTTTTACTTGTTGGCTCCTTAGTGAGTAACACTAATTTACCATAGACTGGTTCCTCGTTAATAAAGTATAATTTATGACCTTGATAAGTGTCTTCAGGCTGAAACCCTAAGAGATAACTACTCCTTGCTGTTGTGATTTCAAGCCCACTACAGCGGTGAACAGGAACTGCTTCAGAACTACCTGATTGTCGAATAACTGCCAGTTGAATCCTAGCTTGAGGATCGCTACTAACTAAACTGTAGCCAAAAAAGCTATCAGTAAATTGACTCTGACTTAGAATTTTTTTAGTCTGGCTAATTTGGTTGTAGGTTGCTGAAAAAAGGCTATCTGTCAAGGTTTGTTGCTGATAATTCGACTGTAAATAAAGGCAAACTTCCTCAGCTCTGAGCTCTAAACTTGTTGCTGTTTGACAGACTTTAATCGCTGGATCTAAGATTAATGTTTGTGCAACGGCGTGAGCCCCAGTCCCTAAACAATAATCAGTGACAATTAATAAGTCTTCTGCCAGCAACCAAATGAAACTCCGTTGAATTTTTATTCCTTGCTGATCAACATAAGTCAGCTGAGTCACCCTTACTTCCTCATCAACGTAAGTTAAAGGCGCCAGTGGCGTACTTGAGGCATGATAACCCCAGGCATCCCGAATAACCGTCATTGGTTGTTGGTCAACTACTAGGACATTATGTGAGTCAGCTGCTTTTAGACTCATCCGTGCAGGCACCTCACAATAAGTATAACGACCTGGATCAATAAAAATATCTTGACCTTTGACAGAGTAATCAAAATGGCCGAGAGAAGCATGACCATGTCCGCTACTCAGAGGGCCATTAAAGACATGGAGGTAACTACCTTCCTTCGACCAATCATCGCGATAAAAATAATTACCGGTTTGCTGGTCGATTAAAAAAGTTTCCTTAGTTTTCTTACTTAACTCACTGAGCTGCTTTAAGAGGTCTTGGTCAGTAAACTTTTTCACACTCTTTGAGAAGCTCACTAATAAACTGTCTAAGGCTTTTGTTTCTAGATTAACTGCTAAAATCGGTTGTTCTAAAAGTAAACTGACAGTTTGAATCATATCGTTAATTTTAATTGAATCTGTGTCTCCTTGTTGTAACAAGTAGCCATTTGGTTTAACAAGAAAAGGCGCCACCTCTAACATTTTGGCAATGGTTGTTTCAATGATTTCTGGACAGCTTACTAAAGTTTCATCGTAACTTAAATAGACAGCTGTCAATTGACGCCAAACTTCCATAAAGTACAAGGGCGACTGTTCCCAATGAAGGCCAGACGCTTGCACTTGCAAGCTCACTTGCCGTTTTAATCGTTCTTGATTTAAGTGGCAGCTTTCTAAACTAATAACGTCAGAGATTAAATTTGCTGTCACAACAATCCCACTACTAATTAAAATTCCCCAGTTACTAAGGTCATACTTGTCAATGTAATGGTCATCTAAAAATTTCCCTTGGGCTGTCAATGAGGCTTTAATTTTTTGACTGTCAGTCTGACTTAAGATGTCTTCCTTCACTAAAGTGTCAAAACAGATTGCCCAGTAAAGCATCCGAATACCGGTGTCGATTGTCCGCCAAGCCGCTGAATCTGTGGCCTGACATTTAGCAAGCCAATCAAGAATCAAGACTTTGATTTTAACTAAATAAACGGGGTTATCAGTTATGTAAAAGACTGTTAATAAGTCTAATAAATATTCATGACGGTTCAACATATAAATCCACTCAGGATCATTATTGGGGGTGTAGAGCCAATCGATGTCTGTCATCTGAACACTTTCATGGTAAGGTTCCATATCATAAGGATGGGTAAAGATAAATTCATTATTTAATAACTTATTGGCATTTTTAATCAACGGTTCTGGATCGATTAAGCCTTTGGCAACTAAGTCTTTCATTAATACTCCTTGGGTCATCGTTCAAACTCCTTTTAAAAGAAAATCAGACTAAGGACATTTGCCCCTAGCCTGATAACTTGTTTTGCTAGATTTTGCCCACAACTGCCATCTTATCAATTTCAATAATTGTTTGATCTGCAATTTTTAATAACATGGTCTCGCCACCTAGTTCTTTAATTTCACCAATAATGCCAGCTGCCATTAAGACTCGGTCGCCGACTTTTAAGGCTTGTTGAAAATCTGCTTGGTGTTGCAGATGAGCCTTTTGACTTTTCTTTTTAGCTAAAGGAATCGCAACAGCGTATAAAAAGATCATCCCAATAATAAAAGCAATCAGTAAATAATTTTTCATCATTAAATGCCTTCTTCTTCACAGAAACCGTCATCTGCTTGTTCAATCACTGGACCTTCTGGCAATAACAACATCATTTCTTTCGCTTCTGTTAAACTGTGTTGCAAATCCTCACTGATTGTGGCAACTGATAATAACTCCATTTTAACTTTCATTAAAATGTCTAACATTAAATTCAGGGGAGCACTTGAGATAATATACTGTGTACCTTTGCCCTTTTCTAAAATCAAACGGCTAGCAATTTGATGTGGTGCTCCGCCAGTCATATCAGCAAATACAATCACATTGTCATTTTCAGTTAAATAATGACTCAGTTGTTCTTCGTATTGTGCATGAGTTAACTCTTGATTCAAATTAAATTTCATAATATTCTCATCTGTTCCTGCTAACAGTTTCAAGGCTGAAACCATACCGTCAGGATAATTGCCATGACCTACTACACATATATTAAACATAATTTACCCCTACCTACTTATTTTAAGATTCCTAACACTGATAATAAGACACCGACTACCATTAGTAAAGCGATTAGACTATAAGTTGACCATTTATATTTTCTAATTAAAAGATAAACCCCACCTGTAATTAACACTGGTAATAAATTCGGAGCGATTTTATCAAACACTGTTTGTAACGCCACGACTTGTGGTTCCCCTTCAACAGTTGTCGCATACTCTAAAGCGAGATTCGCTTTAACAAAGGAAACAGCTAAACCAGAAATAACGGTGACCCCAATCGTTGTGGCAATTGTGGCAATTTGAGCCATTTTTTCACTTAATGTTTCAATGACGCTAGTTCCTAGTTTGTAGCCTAAGTAACCCATTAACATTCTTAAACCAAAGGTAATTCCGAACATACAAACGATAAAGAAGATTGGCCCAGCAACTAAACCGTCTAATGCCATCCCCGCAGCAATCGTTGAAAACAATGGCGCTAAACCGAATTGTGACAATGAATCACCAATTCCTGAAAGAGGACCCATCAAAGCAAATTTAATTGCTCGAGTATCTTCTTCACTTTGGCCGTTGTCATACATTGCTAACTGCATACTAGTAATAAAAGGCACTAATTGTGGGTTAGTATTGTAAAATTCTAAGTTTGACACTGTGACTTCTTTTAGTTTAGCTTCGTCGTCTTTATAGATTTTTTTCAAACCTGGAAAGATTGAGTTTGCATAACCAGTTCCTTGATAGTTACCATAGTTAAAGCCATTTTGTAATAAATACGACCGCAGACTTGCGACTAAATAATCTTTTTTTGTTAATACTGGTTTTCTAGATTCCATCTTCAATTGCCTCCTCTGAGTCATCACTATTTCCAGTTGAGCTACCGTTGAAATAGTTATTTAAAGCTAAGATTGCTCCTGCAAATGCCAAACCGATAACGGGCATTGCTAAGTAAGAAATACAGACATACCCAAGTAAAATACATGGAATGTATTCTTTTTTAACCATGACATTTAAGATCATTGCAAAACCAATTGCTGGTAACAAGCCACCGGCTACTGATAAACCTGCGATTAACCATTGAGGAATAATTTCTACGAAACTACGTAATAAATCAATACTCATCGTTGCAAATAAACCGATTAAGAAACCAAAGATCGCGAATAAAATCCCTGTTAAGTTAGCACTTAACTTAAATGATTTATAATTGCCGGCATTAATGGCTTTTTTCGACCAGCTCAATGAGCCAGCATTAAGTGAATAAATAAAAGTAATCATAAATTGAATCATTACTGCGAATGGGAATGACAGTGATAAGGCTGTCGGAACATCCATCCCCGTATTTTTTAAAGCAATTGCCATAATCGTACCAACAACTCCCGGTCCGATTGGGTTCGGCGGAACAGTTCCACCAGCACCAACACCAAAGCCCATAAAGGCTAACTCAGCCGTTGCCCCCATCAATAAGCCTGTTTGAACGTCGCCTAAAATTAAGCCGACACCAAATGATAAAAAGATTGCTCGGTTTGTATATGTTCCCATGATTTGTCCAAGTAAACATACCGCTACAAAGAGCCCTACTAAAATCCCTTGTCCTAATGTTGCATCCATCTTAAATCCCCCTACTATTTAATTTTTTTCTAAATAATCATTTAAATCTAATTCAACCCCAGCGTCTCCGCCTAATGGTGTTGTTTTAGTATTAAATTTAACCCCGTATTTATTTTTTAACTCTTTCAAACAACGAACGTCTTCTTCTCCAACTGAAATATAGTTAGAGAGCTGTTTTTTATCTTCAGCGAAATGAATGTTACCAACATTTAACTCTTTAATCGGCACGCCACCTTCAACTAAACGTAAAACATCTTTTGGGTCTTTTGCTACTAAGAAAATTGTTTGCTTCGGTGAGGCTTTATGGATTTTCTCACACGTTTCAGCAATATTGAAAAAGCGCATGCCAATTTTTTTATTGATCAAAGATTTCATCAACGTTTGTTGAATCGGACTCGTTGACACCTCGTCATTTGCAACAATCACTAAGTTAGCACCTAGTGAGTTAATCCATAATTGGCCTTGGCCGTGAATTAAGCGTTCGTCAATTCGGACCATTTTAATGTTTGGTTCTGTCATTATAATTCCTCCTCTTACCAGTATAATTCCCAGTCTTTATAAAATCTGATTAACGCTTCTAAGTAAAAATAATCGCCCCAGATATTGCCTTCGTCGACTCCTTTACCTGAATGCCATGAATAAACACCATGCGTTAGTAACGAATTTTCTTGGTTTAAATCAGTGTAAGTATAGTTCGTCATCAACGAGCGCATCATTGTGTGCATGCTTTGTTGATAGACTTGTTTCTCACTATCGGTTTCTGGTAAATATTTCAACATTTCATGGATGCCACAAATGGCAATCGCTGCTGAAGATGAATCACGGGATTGGAGACTGCCATCACCGAAAATTAAATCCCAATATGGGACATTGTCTTCTGGTAGACGGTTTAAGAAATAATTAGTGACAGCTTTAAAGTCAGGAATAATCTCTTCGTCTTTATTGACGTAATACTGTAATGCTGTACCGTAGATTGACCAAGCTTGGCCACGGGCCCAACTAGAATCATCGGAATAGCCTTGACGAGTCATGCCACGAACCGGTGCGCCAGTTTTCGGATCAAAATAATACGTATGGTACGTTGAAGCATCTTCTCTAAACGCATTTTCAACTGTTGCTCGGTAGTGTGAATTAGCCATTTCAGCATACTCTGTTTGGCCAGTTTCTTCCGCCGCCCAGTAAAGTAAAGGAATGTTCAGTAGACAGTCAACGATTAAACGGTAGTTGTCTTCTGCACCTAATTCGCCCCAAGCTTGAATGAAGCCGCCCTTTTCTTGGTAACGACTAACTAATTGATCAGCTGCTAGTAAAGCGGCCTTTTTAGCCTTTAAATTACCAGTTAATTTATAAGCGCTGACACAAGAGGGGATGTAAAGAAAGCCTAAATCATGATGATTGACTTCGATTTTTTTCTCAATTCGGTCTAAATAGCTCTCAACATGTTTGTCAGCAAGTTCCCGGTATTTTTCGTCTTTAGTTACTTCATAAGCTAACCAAATCATCCCTGTCCAAAAACCATTAGTCCATTCAATATTACCCATTAATTCATATTCCCCATGTTTTGTTGCCGGACCTGGGAATCTCTCACCAAATTTAATCATATTGTGATCAACAAGTTTAACCGCTTGCTCAATTGCTGATTCAATTTCTTTTTTCGTAATCAAGCCTTGTTGATAAAAACGATGGCTGTTTGCCAATGCTTCTAGTTTCATGCTTAAACGCTCCTTCATTCTTTTGATACTTTTACATATGCAAGTCCCGTGCCAAAAAAAAGAAGCTTGCTGCGACAAGCTTCTTCTGACTAACTTGGATGTACTAACTAAAAAATTGGATGTGGCTCTTAAAAGGGGAAGTCGTTCAGATTAAGACTGAATAATTGATGAAGATAGGCTAACTCACCAAAATCAACTTGGACATGATAGATGCCTTCAAACTTCTCAAGGCCTTTTTTAATGACCGTCACAAAGAACTGATGCTGGGCTTTAAACTCTTCCAGGTCTTCCCGTTGATTTTCAACATAAGTCCGCGTAATCACCCGTTCAATCATACAACTAATATGGATATACAAGGCTGTTCTTAAATTATTGGGAATCGACAGTTTGAATTCTTTTTCCCAGTACTCCATCATTTCCGAAATTAACTGAATGGTTTTTTCTGGATTTAAGATACTGAGCATTGTTACTAAGTTTTCTAAAGAGAGAGCCTTCATCAACCCATTATTTAAACTGTGGATTTCTTTGACATCTAAATGGTCGCTGAACATCCGTTGCAAATGCTCGATTCCTTCTTCGCTCATAATATCGTCTAAGCCTAAGAAGGGAACGTCATCGATTCGCGGATTCGTTGTGCCAATACTTCCTAAGACATCATACCGAGCAAAGAAAGTCGTATTAGTTTTCATTTTAGTTAAATGGTCAAAATCCGTTACGACTAAATTAAGGTTGGCACTTTTAGGAATCGTCGCCATAAAAATCTCTTTTAATTTATTTGCTGTGCCAATCCCAGTTTGACAAGAAATAATCAAGGCTTTTTCTTTCGGCGCTTCGGGTTCAAAAACTGAATAGTGAGAATAGTGTTGGTCAGAAGCTGAAGATACCAGTTGGGTAATGTTTTCTTTATTAATAATTTTAAAGCCTACGTCGAGGGCTAATTTGGTTGAGACATTATCGATGACCGCAAAAGGGCCAGCAACTTTGTCTTGTAACGCTAAGCGGAGATCTTCGGTATGACCAATATCGATTAAGACTACTGTGCCATTACGGGTTTCGTGTAAAGATAAGTAACGTCTGAGTTTACGGGTGATTTCATAAAAAGAAACATCTAAATCCATGTCAATCCCGTGGAAAACTCGTTGGCCAATCATTTGATTCGCCGTTTGGCTAAGACTACTAGCAGTACTATGACCGTGACAAATAATCACTCCTTGGATTTTATCAATCGAAAAGGTATGGTAATAATACGAAACAATTACCGTGAAAATCAATATATCAAAGAAAGTTAAACGATCATCGGCATAAGGTAAGACTTGATAAAGCAATTCTTTTAATAAAAACATTTGGCTATAAGGGACTGAACCTTCTTGCTCTAACCTTGCTAAGACTGCCATAACATCAGCAGATAGCTCCGTCTCATAATTCGCCACGGAAAAAACAATTTCAAGATAATCACTAATTGCTTTTTGAGCTTCCAAACTTAAATCGATTTGATGAATGTCATACATGGTTTTACTAATCTGGCCCATGTGTTGTTGAATCAACTCGTGAATTTCAGGGTCGATTAATTTCTTACTTTTGTGAGTGACAATTAATTTATCAACGGCTTCATAATTTTGATTAATATATTCTCGAACACTTAGTTCTTCGGTTAGTAGTTGTTGACTTAAACGACTGGTTTCATTCACCATCTCAGCATACAAGACTTGTTTAAGATCATAATCGGGATCAGTCACTTCTCCTGTTGGTAAAATTGTAATCAATGTTTCACTAAACATATCAACAAACTGGATGACTTCTGACTTCATCTTCTCAGGCAAGAAACTAACTAAAACTTTCACTGTTTCTGACTGATTATTAACTTTAATAAAAGCATGACCTACGAGGTACTTGATTAAATTTTTCATTTCCCCAACATTGCCCGTATAGGAATAAGTAATTAAAAAGCGAAAGAGTTCAATGCTTAGACTAATCGGTTGTTGGATATTTTTCGCTTCCTCTTTGAAAAAGTGTAGTAAAAAAGCTTTTTTCTCTTGATAGCCACGGCTGTCTAAAGACGGTAAATTAGTGACAATTGGAATTCGTCGAATAAACGTATCGAGTAAATACTCATCGACCTTTTCCGTCGTCGCGAACATTAAACGAACTTGGGCTTGGGACCAATGAGTATTTTCCCCCATGGGTTTATACTTGCCTTCATCAATAAAATAAAAGAGTTTTTCTTGGCTTTCAGAGGACAAACGGTGAACTTCATCGATGAATAAAATCCCGCCATCACTGGCTGCAATGAGCCCTTCTCGGTCTGTCTCCGCCCCAGTAAAACTACCTTTACGATAGCCAAACAATTTTGACGTTAATAGTTCTGGATTATCGGCATATTCCGCGCAATTAAAAATTTCCAAAGGGGCGCCTTGAGCTAGTATCCCTTGCTTAATCGCATATTGATACAATTGTTTAACAAGAAAAGTTTTACCCGTTCCTGTGTCCCCAGTAATTAGCAAAGGCAACCCGTTATTCGGGTACTTCAGGGCGACTTTACACTGCCTTAAAGGTTCTGACAAACTGCGACTAGAGCCTATTAAACTCTCTAAAATTTCGCCACCGACTTCTTTTTCTAGTTCTAAGAAACTATCATAAATGGCTTTTTGAGGTTGCTTCTGATAGCTTTCAACAATTACCGCCACTGGAATATAGTAAACCGGTTTAGTGTTAATTTTAATTAATTGTTCTTCTTTAAATAAATTATTAAGATGATGATTGACGACTGTTTGCTTTTGACCAGTCTCAATCGCAATTTCTTTCGTCGTTGCGAATTGGTACGCCTCTTCTGAGAGGGTAATCGCTTTCTTTCCTTTGCTTAATAAATAGGCTAAGTATTCTTCTTTTTTCATCCGTTCACCTTCACTTGCAGATATTTTCGGTGCTTTTATAATACTTGCATGATATATAATTTTTGAAACGAATGCAAGTCTTGTTTTAATAATTAACGTCGTAGAGTGATCTAAAAAGACAAAAAAGCTCATGAGTTATGACTATCTCATGAGTTTTTCGATTTATTTTATTTTTTTAGTTCCGGATACAATAAGTCTAGGACATCTTCCGTTAAACGACGGCCAGTCCCTTTAAATGGGTAGACATGCATGTGCATCGCTGGATTAAAGTTGGCTTCAATAATGCCGTACTGACAGCTTTTTCGTTCAGCTGGTTGGTTAGCATCAAGAATAATTAAATCAATTCCGCTAATTTTAGCTCCTAAAGCTGCTACTGCTTCGATGGCAATTTTTTTATAACTGTCATCAAACTCATCGGTGACATCGATCGAATCGCCACCAGTACTGACGTTAGAATTTTCTCGTAAGTAGACTAACTCACCTTTAGCTAAGATACTGTCAACTGTATAACCTTGCTCACTAAGCATTAGTTTTTCAATATCCCCAAGCATAATCTGCTCTAATGGGGCTCGGTGATGAGTGCCACGTAAAGGGTCTTCGTTTTTAGCTGCCACCAGTTCCGCAATTGTTTGCTTGCCATCACCTGTCACATTAGCTGGAATTCTTAATAGAATCGCTTTGACTTGATTATCGATGACGAAGAAACGGTACTCTGTTCCTGTTAAAAATTCTTCGACTAACACTTCAGAATCTTCTAGAAAGGCTAAACGAATGGCTTCTTGATAACTCTCAAAATCAGCCCCCTCTTTGAAGATGGAAATGCCAATGCCATAGTTAGTTGATTTAGGTTTAATTACGATGCCGGCCTGACCAAAGTAGCCAAAATCAGCCAAGGCATCCTCAGCTGAGGCATACTCTTTCCCTTGGGGAACTCTAAAACCAGCTTGAGCTAATAGTTTCTTAGTTACTGTTTTATTTTCCATAATTAAAGGCACAACGTAATTATCGCGACTCGTCATATTAGCATTTTTAACGTATTCAATTTCTTTGTTAAATTTAAGTTTTAAAAATTGATCATGGCGATCAATCACTTCCACATCAATTCCTCGTTGAATGGCATCAAACATCAAAATTTGCGTTGATAATTCCATGTCACGGTAGCCGGCTAGTTGGTAAGGTTTGGCTTCGGCGGACTCTTTATAAGCTTGTCCTTTGGCAACAGCAAACTCATGATGACTCGTCCCGGCTTCAAATAAAGAGACAAGTTGGCCAGATAAGGTTTTAGCTGGTTCTGAAAAAGCTTGACGATACGTTTCAATCAGTTCAAGACTTGACTGATTTAACTGAATCTCTTCGGCCATCTCTAACATGCCATTAATGATTGACAGGCCTTCTTCAGCGTATTGAGTCTGACTTAAAGGTCGTTCTAAGGCAACTTCATTATTCAAACGATCGCCTTTTTTAATTAGTTCGTCTGGTTCACAATGATCATTATCAAGCCACAACATATACATTAAAAAGAAATGTAAGAATTCAATGTTTTCTTCTTTAATGCCATATTTAGCAAAAGGATCATTATCAATGTTCCGTACTTCGATGTACTGGACACCGTGGGCTTTTAAATCTGCTACAGTTTTACCACCACGTAAGCGGACCGGTGAATAAAATTCTTTTTCTTCTGACATAATCCCTTGGTCAACTAAACGTTCAATTCCAGCAACGTAGTCTTGAATTGACTTATAAGAAACAAAGACATCATCATGGTTCGTGTAACCAAAATCACTGTTACGAATACTCCGAACGGGTTCGTCTGGCACCTCAGCATCTTGACCTGTAAAATAACCTGCTTCAGAAACTGGTGAGGCCCCTAATAAGTAAGTAATAAACCAACGGAAACGTAAATAATTTCGTGAGACTTTTAAATAGACTTCGGTTTTAAACTCATCTAAGGTTGCAAACTCACTTTGCTCTTTAAATAATTTAGTAATTAGTTCTGGGGCGAATTCAAAGTTATAGTGGATCCCACTAATCATCTGTTTTCTTTTACCATAAGATCGTGCCAAATAACGACGATATAAGACATCTTCAAAGCGCTCTAACTTAGCGATAATGATATCTTCGTCTTTTTCAGGTAAAATTGGCGGCATACTCATCGGCCACAACATCTCATCTTTATTCATCGAACGTAGAACAACTTCATGATTGGCTGCTAAATATTCTAAGACTTCTCGGGCAGAACTTGCTACTGGGGTAATTAATTCAACTTGGGTTTCACTAAAATCCGTTTGAATCGACGGGTGATAACTACGACAACCTAATGTCTCGGGATGGTCGCTTTTTGCTAACTGACCATCTAACGTTACCCGCTGACTTTCTTTTTCAAGTCCAATGCGAACTTCTTTAAAAAGAGAACGAATCCCTTCTTTGCTTAATGCTTTTTGTAATGTTTTCATTTGTTTTTCACCTCGGTAATAAACTAACTTCAATGCAATTATAGCATTGTCACACTTAAAATGCTTTTAATTGGTTTAGACCATACTTTTAGTCAAAAAAAGCGAGTGTTAAAGTAACCACCATTAATTAATGGCTGTATAATTTTTGGTGTGGATGAAGAAATTCATTCACGCCTATTTTTACACAAAAAAATAGAAACATATGAACTTTCCAGTTAGAATAAAGTTGCTAAGACCAATTCAGGGAGGAAGATTCAT
>NZ_NGJU01000027.1 GCF_003987495.1 Vagococcus salmoninarum | reverse complement strand
TTTAAACACCGCATTCTAATCAGTTTTAAAGTGACACAAAAAAGCAACTTCACCATTTCTGATGAAGCTGCCTAAGTAACTATTTATTCGACTAAATTTTAGCCATCCACACAATTTGACGTAGAGCCGTTTTTGGTTGAAAAGTTAAATGCGGTTACGATAAAGGCCAACGACTTTTCCTAAGATCGAGACGTTCTCGAGAATAATAGGTTCCAGACTGTCGTTTTCTGGTTGGAGACGGAAGTATGATTGCTCTTTGTAGAATCGTTTGCAAGTTGCTTCATCTTCGTCAGTCATGGCAATGACGATCTCCCCATTAGAAGCTGAGGCAGTTTTTTTAACGATGACTTGATCGCCATCTAGAATTCCAGCATTGATCATACTCTCACCACGAATCGTTAACATAAAGAGTGAATTGTCTTCATTCTTTAAGCCAGGGGGCATCGGGAAGAAGTCAGAAGCTTCTTCGACTGCTAAAATTGGCGCGCCGGCAGTAACTGTACCGAGCATCGGAATAGTTGTCGCTTCAATGCCGATCATATCAAGACCAGCTCGAGTTAACTCAATCGCCCGGGGTTTAGTTGGGTCTCGTTGAATAAAGCCTTTTTTTTCTAAACGGGATAAGTGACCGTGGACAGTTGAAGTTGATGATAAATTAACAGCCACACCAATTTCTCTAACTGTTGGTGGGTAGCCTTTGTCTTCAACTTGGCTATGAATATATTTTAAAATTTCAGATTGTCTTGATTCTTGGGGCTTAGCCATATAAATGTTCCTCCTTAAGTCTTTAACTGAAAATAGTCTAGCATTGGTCTTTACGAAAATAGTTACTTAAAAACCCTGCCTTAACGTTCTTTTTTCTTAACTTGAGTTTAGCATAAAAAAAAGAATAAATCAAACAGATGTTCGCCATGCCTGTTAGTTGTTTTTTTGAAAAAAATAAGCTAGTATTGTATAGGTAGAAACAACTAGAATCAGTAGCTAAAACCGAGGCTAGAACTGTAACTAATCAACTAAAGAAACTCTAGGAGGAAATTATATGTTATCAAAAGAAAAAATGAGTCGGATCAATGAACTAGCTAATAAAGCGAAAGCGGAAGGTTTAAGTTTAAATGAGCAAAAAGAACAACAAGACTTACGAGGCGAGTACCTTGAGCGTTTCCGTGGCGGCATGCGAAACCATATCGAAGGCTTAAAAGTTATGGATGAAGACGGCGCTGATGTAACACCTGAAAAATTAAAACAAATTCAGAAAGACAAAGGCTTGCATAATCGCCATTTAGAAGAAAAATAAAATAAAAAAAACGATTTCAATAAACAATTGCAATTTCCTTGAAATAAAGGTAAAATAGACCTATAAAGGTTAAGGTATAAAAAACCTAAAATAGCAGGAGGATGATTATTTTGTTTGATAAAATTGATGAGTTAGGCGTAAATTCGATTCGGACACTAAGTATGGATGCCATTCAAAAGGCAAATTCAGGACACCCAGGGTTACCGATGGGAGCAGCACCAATGGCCTATGCGCTATGGGCAAAACATTTAAAAATTAACCCAAGCACGTCAAGAAACTGGGTCGATCGTGACCGTTTCATCTTATCAGCCGGCCATGGTTCAGCAATGTTATACAGCTTATTACATTTAGCTGGCTATGATGTGACAACAGATGACTTAAAAAGTTTCCGTCAATGGGAAAGCCGTACACCAGGGCATCCAGAAGTTCATCACACAGATGGTGTTGAAGCAACGACTGGTCCATTAGGTCAAGGAGTCGCAATGAGTGTTGGGTTTGCCATGGCAGAAGCTCACTTAGCAGCAACTTATAACAAACCTAATTTTAAAATTGTTGATCACTACACTTATGCAATTTGTGGGGATGGCGATTTAATGGAAGGTATCTCACAAGAAGCAATTAGTATGGCTGGTCACATGAAATTAGACAAATTAATTGTTCTCTATGATTCAAACGATATTTCTTTAGATGGGCCTTTAGACAAGAGTTTCAGTGAAGATGTGAAAGGTCGTTTTGAAGCAACTGGTTGGCAACATATCATGGTGAAAGATGGCACTGATTTAGCGGCTATTTCTAAAGCCATTGATGAAGCAAAAGCTGAAACTAACCAACCAACAATTATTGAAATTAAGACTGTTATCGGCTTTGGTGCTCCTAATGAGGGAACAAACAAAGTACACGGTGCACCACTTGGAGCAGAAGGTATTGCTGCTGCTAAAGCGGCTTATGGTTGGGATTACCCAGCTTTTGAAGTACCCGAAGAAGTTAAAGCCCGTTTTAAAGCAGAAATTAACGATAAAGGTGAAAAAGCTGAAGCCGCTTGGAATGAGTTATTTGCACGTTATCAAGCTGAATTCCCAGCTTTAGCCCAACAATTCTTAGATGCCTTTGCTAATAAGTTACCAGAAAACTGGGACAGTGAAATGCCAGTTTACGATGTGACTGATGAAGGAACGGCTAGTCGTATTACGAGTAAAGAAATGATCCAAGCCTTAGCTAAAACTGTGCCAACACTTTGGGGTGGTTCAGCTGACTTAAGTTCATCAAACAACACAATGATGGCTGCGGAAAAAGATTTTGAACCAGGTCAATACGATGGTCGTAATATTTGGTTTGGCGTTCGTGAGTTTGCTATGACAGCAGCGATGAACGGTATTTCATTACACGGTGGGACAAAAGTCTATGGCGGAACATTCTTTGTCTTCGTTGACTACATGCGTCCAGCGATTCGTTTAGCGGCGATTCAAAACGTACCAGTGACTTACGTCTTAACACATGATTCAATTGCTGTTGGTGAAGATGGTCCAACTCATGAACCAATCGAGCAACTATCAAGTCTCCGAGGAATGCCGAATGTGTCATTAATTCGTCCAGCTGACGGTAATGAAGTTCGTGCTGCTTGGAAATTATCAATGACAGCAACTGATCACCCAACAGTCTTAGCTTTAACTCGTCAAAACTTACCAGTTTTACCAGGAACGAAAGAGTTAGCTGAAGCAGGGGTTGCTAAAGGGGCTTATGTTGTCTCACCACAAACAGGTGACACACCAGCAGGAATCTTAATTGCTACTGGTTCAGAAGTGGCTTTAGCCATTGAAGCGCAAAAAGCCTTAGCAACTGCTGGAACAGATGTTTCAGTTGTCTCAATGCCAAGTATGGATTTATTTGAAAAACAAGAAGCTGCTTATAAAGAGTCAGTGTTACCGAAAGCCATCACAAAACGAGTTGCCATTGAAATGGGTGCTAGTTTTGGTTGGGAACGTTACATTGGTTTTGAAGGTAAATCAGTAACAGTTGATCGTTTTGGTGCCAGTGCGCCAGCGACAACAGTGATTCCTAATTACGGCTTCACAACAGAAAACGTTGTAAATGTCTTTAATAGTTTATAAACGATTAAGAGACTAAAATAGTTATCATAAAAAGGCAATCCTAAAATTAGGATTGCCTTTTTTAGTGTAATTGTTTTTTACGGAGTTCAGAAGGGGATTTGCCGTAACGTTTTTTAAAAAGCTTGCTAAAATGATAGGCATCTTGGTAACCTACTGTTTCAGCAACTTCTTTAACCGTCATGTCTTGATTTTCTAATAGTTGTTTCGCCCGATTTAAGCGAATAGTGATTAAATAATTGATCGGGGAGTTACCCGTTTCTTCTTTAAAGACTTTCGAAAGGTAAGTGGCACTAATATACATGGCTTCAGATAAAGTTTCCAAACTAATGTCTTCCGTATGATGGGTTTCTAAATAATAAATAATGTTATTGATGATGGCTTGCTTTTCTTTGTCTGATTCTTTTAAAGAGAGGGCCGAGACTTCTAAAGGCAACGTACTTTCGCTCCGTAAAAGCATCACAATGATTTCCATGACTAAGGTTTTAATCATTAAGTCATAACCAATTTTGCGGTGAGATTTTTCTTCAACTAAACGCCAGCAGCGATTTAAAAACTCGTGATGACGGTCACCTAAATGAATGACTGAGGAAGCGAAGGGGAAATAGTCTCGTTTATAGCCTTCTAGGGAGATATTTTTGATACCAATGTGAAGTTGATGGCTGGCAGTATGAGGGACTTGGCTGTCTTGATGCAACGTCCCTGGGTTAAACAACATCACTGTACCAGCTTGGGCAGTGAAACTAGTGTCACCGATCACATAGTCTGCTTGACCTTCTAGGATAACTGAAATTTCAGCAAAGCCATGGGCGTGCATTTTACCAATGCTTTCAGCTTTGTCCCAACAATCGAAGACATAAAGAATGTCAGGATTAAAAGTTTTACTATCAATTTGTAACATAGGCTTACTCCTAACTTGTTTAAACTTACTTATAATTTTACAGGATTTTTATAAAATTGCTATGGCAATGATTAGAATATTGAAGATAATAGTGCCTAAATACTTAGGTAAAGTACCCAAAAAAGGCGGGGCTTTAAAAGGTACCCGCGGCTTCTTATTGATTATTAACAAAGATTCTCCATCATTATAGACAAAATACTACATTCTATTCTGATTGAGAATAGCTTAATCTTAATAAGAGCAATAAATGAGGAGGGTAATTATGACTAGTTTTAAATGGATTTGGTCTTTCGTAAAAAAAGATCGCCGGAAAGTGGCAATCGGTATTATTTTATTAATTATTCAGACGGGGATCGTTTTGATTAATCCGTTATTAAGTGGAAAAATTATTGATGATGTCTTAATTAAAGGCCAACATGAAAAGTTAATCAAGATTCTACTATTAATGATCGGACTAACCGTCTTACGGACGATTTTACGCTATGGCTATCAAGTAACATTCGAAAGAATCGGTCAAAATGCGATTTTTGGTATTCGGGAAAAAATGTTCCTTAAATTACAAGAATTAGATTTTGATTTTTTTAACCACACCCGTGTTGGTGATATTATGGCGCGAATGACTGGGGACACTGAGGCGATTCGTCATTTTGTTTGTTGGGTTAGTTACAATATTGTCGAGTGTTTGTTCTTATTTGTTTCAGCAATCATCGTGATGGGAACGATAAATTGGCAATTAATGATTTGGTTAGTGGCAGTGACACCTTTAATTTACATTTTGACGCAAAAAATGTCGAAAGAAGCTCACCCAGTCTTTTTTGAAATCCGCGAAAGTTTTTCTCGTTTAAACTCAATGGTAGAAGAAAATATTAGTGGTAACCGGGTAGTCAAAGCCTTCTCTCGAGAAGCTTATGAAATTGCTAAATTCGATGAACATAACGAAGATTACAAACAACGGAACATGGCTTCAGCGAAAGTCTCAATGAAATATTTGCCTTGGTTAGACGGCTTTGCTGGTAGCTTAACCTTAGTCGCTTTAGTCGTTGGCGGCATTTTCGTAATTCAAGGAAAAATGACTGTTGGTGACTTAGTGGCTTTTAATGGCTTCTTATGGATGCTGAATATGCCAATGCGCATGAGCGGTTGGTTAATTAATGACACTCAACGTTTTTCAGCTTCTTGTATTAAGATTAGAGAGATGTTGAATACTGAATCAAGTATTCAAGTAGCAGAAAATGATCAAGGAAAGTCAATGAAGGGCTTTGTGACATTTAAAGACGTTAGCTTTCACTTCTCCGATGATCCTGAAACTTTAATTCTTGAAAATGTTAATTTTACAGCGAAACCCGGTCAGACAATTGGTATTTTAGGTGAAACAGGCTCAGGTAAAACAACCTTAGTAAACTTAATCGCCCGTTTTTACGACCCAACAAGTGGGCAAGTCTTGATTGATGGCGTAGATGCAAAAGATTGGCCAATTCGTAATTTACGTGAAAATATCGCCATGGTTATGCAAGACGTCTTTCTATTTTCCAGTACAATAGAAGAAAACATTGCTTTTGGTAATACATACGCTGACCCGGCTTACATTCGCCAAGTTGCTGAAATTGCCGATGCCAACGCCTTTATCGAAGGAATGCCTCAAGGTTATGAGACAATTGTCGGCGAACGAGGGGTCGGTTTATCTGGTGGTCAAAAACAACGTATTTCATTAGCCAGAGCCTTAGCGAAAGACCCAGCTATCTTGATTTTAGATGACACGACCTCAGCAGTTGATATGGAAACCGAATCGAAAATTCAAGCGGAATTAGGCAAGATAACCCAAGCTAAAACCACGTTTATTATCGCTCACCGAATTTCTTCTGTTCGGGAAGCTGATTTGATTTTAATGCTTGAAAAAGGGGTTGTAGTAGAACAAGGCACCCATCAAGAGTTAGTCGCTAAAAAAGGTGATTATTATCAAATTTATCAAAAACAATTAGGTGAAGATATTTAGAAAGGAGGAGAAAACAATGGCACGAAATACCTTTGATCAAGACGAAGAATTAATGCAGGAGTTTAATTGGGATTATTATCAACGTTTAGGTTCCTATATTTTACCTTATAAGAAACCATTACTGAAAACCTTGCTCGTCATTATCATCGCCAATTTAGCAGGGATGCTCGGTCCTTATTTTACGAAAATTGCGATTGATGAAGCAATTCCTAAACAAGACATTAAACTATTACTCCTGTTAGGGGCAGTCTTTTTAGTATCCTTAATTGTGATTGGTTTGAGCATGCGTTACCGGATTAAAGCCATTACTGAAATTGGTCAAGATGTCCTAAAAGATATGCGCTCAGCGATCTTTGTCCATCTCCAACGCTTACCTTTTTCATATTTTGATAATCGCCCTCATGGCAAAATTTTAATTAGAGTCGTTAACTATATTAACACCTTAAGTGATTTGTTAAGTAACGGTTTGATTAATTTGATTTCTGACATTTTCAGTGTGGTGATTACGTTAATTGTCATGCTGTTAATCGATGTTAAATTAACCTTATATAGTTTAGCCTTATTACCAGTTCTATTTATCTTAGTTATGGCAATTAAAAAGGCCCAACGGAAAGCCTATCAAGAATTAAGTAATAAACAATCGAATATGAATGCTTACATTCATGAAAGTATCTCTGGCATTAAAGTGACCCAGTCTTTTGCCCGGGAAAAGGAAAGTTACGAGACGTTTACGGAAATTAGTAATGACTATCGTAAGTCTTACATGAAAGCTGTTAAAGTTCAGTTTTTACTTTGGCCAGGAGTCCAAAATATATCAGTCATTACAACGAGTTTGATTTATTTTGTCGGCGTTCGCAGTCTTGGTGTTAATGTTACGACGGGTACCTTAATTGCCTTTATTGGCTACATTAATAACTTTTGGAATCCCGTTATAAATATCGGAAATTTTTATAATTCCTTAATAACGGCAACTGCTTATTTAGAGCGAATCTTTGAAACGATGGATGTTGAACCAGATATTCAAGATAAAGCTGGGGCGATTGAGATGCCAAAAATTCAAGGTCAAGTTGATTTTGACGAAGTCGTCTTTCGTTATGAAGCTGGTCGGAATATTTTAGACGGGATTAGTTTTAGCGTTGAAAAAGGTGAAAGTATTGCCTTAGTTGGACCAACAGGGGCAGGTAAAACGACAGTGATTAACTTGTTAAGTCGTTTTTACGACGTTAACGAGGGAAGTGTGAAAGTTGACGGGATTGATGTTCGGGATGTGCCACTTCAGTCACTACGCTCCCAGATGGGGGTTATGCTGCAAGACACCTTTGTTTTCTCAGGGACAATCATTGAAAATATCCGCTATGGTAAGCTAGATGCTACGGAAGCTGAAATTATTGAAGCGGCTAAAATCGTGCGGGCCCATGACTTTATTAGTGAGCTGAAAGATGGTTACAATACAGTGGTGGAAGAACGAGGAAGCACACTATCTGCCGGTCAACGACAATTGATTTCATTTGCTAGAGCCTTATTAGCAGATCCTAAAATCTTAATTTTAGATGAGGCGACCTCGAGTATTGATACTCGAACTGAAGAGTTACTCCAAGTCGGGTTACAAGAGTTGTTAAAAGGCCGAACGTCATTTATTATTGCCCATCGCCTATCAACGATTAAAAACAGTGACAAAATCTTTTATATTGATCAAGGTCAAGTCATTGAGGCTGGTTCTCACGAGGAGCTAATGATAGCTGGCGGCTTGTACCATCATTTATATCAATCTCAATACGACTTATTAAAAGTTGATTAGAGATTAACCTTAAACCAAGGGAATGCTGAAGTCTATTACAGCTCCTTGGTTTTATATTAGTTAAGAATGAAGGGAACTAATAGCTATCTTACCTGTCAATTAAATGCTAAAATAAATAAACTATTTAGTTATGACTTATTTAGTTGGAGAGTAGGGGAATAATGAACAAAGATAAAAAAATGTCTAATCAACAATGGGGAATGATTGCTGGTATTTTAGCTTATGCCATGTGGGGCGTCTTACCTTTTTATTGGAAAACCCTCAGTAGCGTGGCACCTCTAGCAGTCTTAAGTTACCGGGTGATTTGGTCTTGTGGCTTTATGCTGCTAGTCTTAGTCCTTAGTCGGCAAGTCGCAAACTTTGTTAGCGAAACCCAGGAATTATTAAAGAATCAGCGACGTTTACTTGCAGTAATAGCAGGAGCTGTTTTAGTAACGACTAATTGGTTTATTTTTATCTTTACGGTTAGTAACGGTAAAGTAATTGATGCTAGTCTAGGCTATTATATGAATCCCTTAGTTAATGTCTTACTAGCGACAGTCTTCTTAAAAGAACGGCTAGGTCGGGGTGAGTTAATGGCTTGTGGCTTAGCAGCTTTAGGAGTCAGTATTTTAGCAATCTCAACTGGGGCAATCCCTTGGTCTTCATTAGCGATGGCAGTCACTTTTAGTGCTTACGGTTTGCTAAAAAAAGTTGCTAAGGTCAGTTCATTAACAGGCCTAACAATCGAAACAGCCATTATCGCACCTTTTGCCTTAATTTATGTAGTTTTCTTTTCAAAGGCTGGCTTTATGAGCTATTCCTTACCAATTAATTTATTATTAGTGGGGGCAGGGGTCGTTACAGCTATTCCCCTCTTTCTTTTTGCGGAAACAACGAAACGTCTCCCTTATATCTTAGTTGGCTTTTTACAATACATTGCACCGACTTTAATGTTACTAGGAGCTGTTTTTCAGTTTAATGAAAGCTTTGCATGGCCCCAGTTATTAGGTTTCAGTTGTATTTGGCTCGGTATTTTAGTTTTCACTTACAGTAATGTGTTATTTTATAAAAAAAGTAAGAGAATGTGAAGAAAAATCTAAGATTTATTAAAAACTACCTTTTAAGGTAGTTTTTATGCTAAAATCAGTGAGTAAAGTAGGATGACAAGTAGGAGGTCAATAGTTAAATGAAAAAAGAAATCATTAGTAATATTATCTGGTTTGTAAGTTTAGCGGCAATCATTATTTTAATCAAAGTATTTTGGTTTATGCCTGTAGTCGTTTCTGGGGACTCAATGGACCCAACAATGGAAAACAAAGAACGGGTTATTGCCTTTAAAGGAACGGAAATAGAACGTTTTGATATTGTAACCTTTCCAGCTCCTGATGAGCCTAAAAAGAACTATATCAAACGGGTCATTGGTTTACCAGGGGATACCGTTGAATTTAAAAATGATCAACTATTAATTAACGGCAAAGAACAAAAAGAAACGTATTTAGATGAGTATAAAGCTAAGTTAGCCGAAGGGGATTACTTAACTCAAGTCTATGACAGTGAAGGCATCGCCCATCCTGAGTTTGACTTAGGTAATCTGTTCCCAGCGACGACTGTGCCAGAAGGTAAAGTGTTTGTCTTAGGTGATAACCGTCAGATTTCGAAAGACAGTCGCTTAATCGGCTTTATTGATAAGGATAAAATTAGTGGCAACGTTAAATTCAGTTTTTGGCCACCAAGTAAGTTTGGGAAAGTCGAATAGCAGTCAAAAAAAGATTACCTCTTTAAGGTAGTCTTTTTTTTGACTCTTAGCTGTTCTCTTTTTTTTATGTTTTTTTATGATACACTTAAGACAAGATTTAATAAAGGAAGTGAGCTTACATGGGCTTAGAATTTATCTATGGGCCGGCAAGTGTTAAACACGAATCCGCCCTTGTTGAAAAGGCGGCAGCATGGCTTGATAAAGCACCAGACAATCAAGTCTTTTATTTAGTGCCAAACCACGTCAAATTTGAAACAGAAGTCAGTGTGTTAGAAAATCTCCATCAATTGCCTCGCTACGCCAACTGGTCAACGATGACGACCATGCGTTTGCAAGTCTTTAGTTTTACCCGTTTAGCTTGGTATTATTTGCAACATACTGCCTTATACCAAAATAACCAGTTAAGTGAAGCTGGAACTCATCTTGTGATTCGCAAGTTATTACTAAATGAAGCAAAAAACTTACAAGTCTTTCGAGGAGAAGTTAATAAAGCCGGTTTCATTAAGCAATTAGCTGACTTATTTAAGGAACTCCAAGCTGGAAATATTGGCGAAGAAGATTTAGTCGAAATTATTAACAATTTAGGCGATTCTTTAAAAGAGCAAGATTTTAAAGGTAAACTTAAAGAATTCAATTATTTATATAGTAACTATTTATTAGCAATTGGCGAGAAAGAAGTGGGAACAAGTCAACTACTTACAGATTTAGCCAACTGCTTAGCAGAGACTGACTTGTCAAAAGTTATGTTTGTGATTACTGGCTTTTCCCGGTTTACTGCTCGGGAAAAACAATTATTAGAAATGTTAATCCAAAAAGCCGCAGAAGTCAAAGTTGATTTAGTCTTAGATAAGCCGGCAATCAATCAGTTGCCAGAAGGCTTTGACATGTTTTTCGATGCCGGTAAATTGTACTTCGAGCTCTATCATCACGCCCGAAGCCAAGGGGTCAAAGTTTATCAAGATACCCACTTAAAAGGGGCCGTTTCTCCTGATTTAGGCGTCTTAGATGAATTTTGGCGAGAGTCTCAAAAATTGTCACCAGAGAAAAAGCAATATCACTTAAGCTCAGAGACGATTCAAATTTGGGAAGGGGAAACCCCTTTTACTGAAATCAATCATGTAGCGAAAGAAATTCGCCATCTCGTAGCAACGACTGATATCCGTTACCGGGACATTGAAATCTTATCGCGAGATTTAGGTAGCTACCAAGGGATTATTGGGCCAGTTTTTAAAGCCCATGAGATTCCTTACTACTTAAATCAAGAATTAGAAATGACACATCATCCCCTTGTGGAGTTTTTGACAACTCTTTTTGCAATCAAGCAACGGTTTTATCGCTATGGCGACGTGATGCGTTTTTTACGGACAGAGTTGTTTATGCCTAAAAATGACAACTTATTAGCAATTGCTGATTGGCAGCAAGAACGGGATGCTTACCGGGATCACATTGACATTACTGAAAATGTCGTTTTAGCTTATGGTTACGAAGGCTTTTATTGGACCCAAGAAAAAGACTGGCTCTACGTTCAATACGATTTTTCCAATGAAGAAGTGGCTGAAAATCACGACTTATATGCCCAGCGTGTCTCTAATAGTATTCGTCAAGATCTTAAAAATCAGTTACAGCCCTTTTATAAAGCGTTAGATCAAGCGAAGACTGGGGCCCAAGGCGCAAAAATACTCTATCAATTTTTAATTAGTGCCGGAGTAGAAGACCAGCTGATTTATTGGCGGAATCAAGACATTGAAGCAGGTCGTTTAGAAGAAGCCAAAGTTCATGAACAAACATGGCAAGCGTTTATTCAATTATTAGACGAATACGTGGATATTTTAGGCCCAGAGCCTTTTGATTTAACGGAATTTGTGACTATTTTTGAAACAGGCTTAGAAGGTCTTACGTATAATAAAGTTCCGACGACGATTGATCAAGTCAGTTTTTCTTCTTTAGACTTGATTCATGCGCAAAAGAATCGTGTGACGTTTATTATTGGCGCAACAGATAATGTCTTTCCGCAAAAAATTGAAAATAAAACCTTACTTTCAGATGAAGAACGGAGTCTTGTTGACAGTAGTTTAAGTGAAGGGAAATTTCTAATTAAAGACCGTAGTCGGGATTTGATTAAAGAGCCTTACATTGCTTACTTAGCTTTTCAATCGACTTCCGAGCGCCTTTATTTAACTTACCCTAGTAGTAGTGATCGGAGTAAAGATATTAAACCTTCACCTTATCTGAGTTTGTTAAATCGTAAATTAGGTGTGCCAATTAGAAAAAAACTGACTTATCCTGAAAACAACCAACTCTCTCTCGAATTTACTGGAACCTACCGGACGGGGTTAACGGATTTAAATGGTATTAAGCGACTGACAGCTGATACAGGTGAACAATTAGGCAGTCTCTGGTTAAAATTAGAAGAGGTCTTATTAAGTCACCCAGAGTATCAGCAATTGTCGAAACATATTTTTGACAGTCAAGCCCAGCGAAATATCCCAGAAACTTTAACGCCAGAAATGGTGCAAGAACTTTATGGGGAAACAATTTACGGCTCAGTCTCAAAAATTGAGACCTTCCATGAGTGTCAATATAAATACTTTATGAATTATGGCTTACAATTAAAAGAACGAGATGTCTTTGGCTTAACACCAGCGGCGACTGGTGATTTTTACCATGATGCCTTAGATCAGTTGTTCAAAGTCTTAATTCGAGAACAATTAACTTTAAGTGAACTAACACCAGAAACGTTACAAGAAGTCACAGAACAAGTCTTACAAGGAGTCTTAGGCGAAAATAAGTTTAGTATATTAAATGCTAACCACCGGATGAATTACATTCGTTACCAATTAAGTCAGACGATTCGCCGCGTTAGTTGGGCCTTACAAAAACAAAGTCAACGGACAGGCTTAACAACTGTTCAAACAGAAGTCTTATTCGGGCAAATTGCCCAACAAAGCGGTTTAGATAGCTTACATATTCAAGTAGCCAAAGACAAACAATTGAAAATTCGCGGGAAAATCGATCGACTGGACCATTTAGAAGTAGCTAATCAACATTATTTAGCAGTCGTCGACTATAAATCTAGCCGTCATAGCTTTGATTATCGAGATGCCTACTTCGGCTTAGCCATGCAAATGATCACTTATTTAGATGTGGCTTTAAGCAATGCTGTCGAGTTGATTGGTCAAGAACAAGTTAAGCCCGCGGGCGCCTTTTATTTACAAGTTAAGAACCCTCGAATTGAAGGGAACATTGACCCAGATGAAACGAGTGAAGCCTTATTCAAAGAATTTGGTTATCAAGGGATCTTATTAAATGATCAACCATTATTAGAACGTTTAGACCATACGTTAACAGAACAGCCTAAATCGAGTATTTTCCCTTACGAAGTTAAAAAAAATGGCGAGTTTAAATCTCGAGAGTTTGTTTCAGAAAGTGAGATTGACTTATTAATTAAGCAAAATCGCCGCAATTTCCAAGGTGCTGGCGAAGAGATTTATCAAGGGAAAACCCAGTTGAATCCTGCTTATCGAGACAATAAACGGGTGGCTTGTCAATATTGTCCTTTTAGAAGTGTCTGTCAATTTGACTCAATGCTAAAAGAAAATAACTATCATACGATTGATAAAATGACAAAAAATGATGTCTTATTTAAAATTACTGAAAAAGAAGGTGGGAATGTTAATGAAGACTAGTGAGGCAGGAAGTAACATTCCTTTAAAACCAGAAAATAGTCAGTACACCGATGGGCAGTGGCAAGCGATTTATGATGCTGGGGATAATATTTTAGTCTCAGCTTCAGCCGGTTCAGGAAAAACCACAGTCTTAGTCCAACGAGTGATTGAAAAAATTACAGCAGGGGTCAATGTCGATGAATTATTAATTGTGACGTATACAGAAGCTGCTGCCAAAGAAATGAAACAACGTATCCAAGTAGCTGTTCAGCAAGCCATTACCGATGAAAGTGATTTAGAGCAAAAACGCCACTTTATGCACCAGCTCTCACTAATCCCAACGGCTTATGTCAGTACGTTACACGCCTTTTGTCTGCAAGTCATTCGTAAGTATTATTACTTAATTGAAATTGATCCCGTCTTTCGTTTATTAACGGATGAGACTGAGATGTTACTATTAAAAGAAGATGTTTGGGATGAACTAAGAGAAGAGTTGTACGAAAAAGATCAATTAGCTTTTTACCAATTAACGGAAAACTTTTCCAATGATCGTAGTGATGATGGCTTAACCCGGTTAATCTTTTCACTGTATGACTTTGCTCGTTCCAATCCAAGTCCTAAAGGCTGGTTAGCTTCTTTAGCTGGGGCTTATGATGTCAGTGAAGGCTTAACCGCCAGTCAGATTTATCAAAAAATTATTAAACCTCAGTTATTAGCTAATACAAGTAAGATGCAAAGTAACAGTCAGGAAATGATTCGCTTAGCTGAAAGTGATGAAATCTTCACTAAAGTTCGGAGTTTAGTTGAGCTTGAAGGGGCCTTTGGCAGAGAGTTGGAAAAACTAATTTTAGCCGATCAACTTCAAGAAGCTTACGACTATGTCAGTCAAGGGATTAGTTACACTCGTTATCCGAGTTTACGCAACTTAGAAGAGGCTGAAAAGGAAATTAACGATGAAGTCAAAGAACTGCGGGCCGCGAATAAAAAAATCACTACTGAGTGGCAGAAAGGCATTTTTAGTATCCCACCTTCTGAGATGGTCAGTGTAATGAAAGAGTCTCAAGCTTTAGTCGCTAATATGGCCGAGGTGGCTTATCAATTTGAGCAAGCTTATGCTACTCGCAAGAGAACAAAAAGCGTTGTTGATTTCAATGACTTAGAACACTTTACTTTACAAATCTTAGCCAAGTTAGACGACCAAGGGCAGTGGCACGGTTCAGAAGCGTCGACTTATTACCGGGAAAAATTTTCCGAAGTCTTAGTGGATGAATATCAAGACATTAATCAACTCCAAGAAAATATTTTGTTTTGGTTACGTCAAGCTGAGCCAGGTCAAGGAAACCTCTTTATGGTTGGGGATGTCAAACAATCGATTTATTCATTCCGCTTAGCTGATCCTACTTTGTTTATTGATAAGTATAATAAATTTGGCACAGAAGACGGTGGCCGGCGGATTATTTTAGCAGAAAATTTCCGCTCCCGAAAAAGTGTCTTAGACTTTACTAACTTAGTCTTTCAACAATTAATGAACTCTTCTTTAGGTCAATTAGAGTACGATGAACCAGCTCAATTAGTCAACGGCTTTACTGGTTTCCCAGAACTTGCTAATGATGCTACGGAAATTTTGATTTTTGAAAGTGATAATGATAACGAAGAAGAGCTAGCCGATGTTGAAGATGACTTTCAAATTGATACTAAAACTGAGGGGGAAATCCGGTTAGTCGGCAATAAAATTAATCAATTGATTCAAAGTAAATTTCCAATTTACGACAAGAAAACTAAAAGTAATCGACCGATTACGTATCAAGACATTGTTTTATTAACACCGACTAAGAAAAATAACTTAGTTTTACTAGATCTTTTTAAAGAAATGAAGATTCCCCTACATGTTAATGATACTCAAAACTATTTCCAAGCAACGGAAATTCGCATTATGATAGCTTTGCTAAATGTGATTGATAATCCCTATCAAGACATTCCCTTAGCCTCAGTTTTACGGTCACCAATTGTTGGCTTAAAGGAAAATGATTTAGCGTTGATTCGGACGAACCAACAAGTCGGGAGTTTTTACGATGCTGTTAAAGGCTTTTTAGCCCAACCGGTGGCAGTTGAAAAAGGGGACTTGCAAAAGAAGCTTCAGCAATTCGCTGACTTATTAAGTAACTGGCGAGAAATGGCCCGGCGCCAACCACTAGTTGATTTGATCTGGGATATTTATGAAAAAACTGGCTTCTTAGATTACGTTGGTGGGATGTCTGCTGGGAAACAGCGTCAGGCTAATTTACACGCTCTCTATGAGCGGGCAACGAGCTACGAAGAGATGAGTTTTAAAGGGCTCTTCCAGTTTGTCCGTTTTATCGAGAAGATGCAGTTAAAAGATAAAGATCTAGCAGAACCGACTTCAATTAGTGATGAGGAAGATGCGGTTCGGGTGATGACGATTCACGCCTCTAAAGGTTTAGAATTTCCAGTCGTCTTCGTCTTAGACCTAACTCGCCGTTTTAATTTAATGGATTTAAACAACGATTATATTTTTGATGACAAGCTTGGGGCAGGAATTAAATTTACGGATGGCATGAGTCGCTTATTTTTCCGGACGTTACCTTATTTAGGGATTCGTGAAGAAAAGCGTAAAAAACTATTAGCAGAAGAGATGCGGAAGCTATATGTTGCCTTAACTCGGGCAGAAGAGAAACTCTTTTTAGTTGGTTCTTATAAAAATCAAGAACAAGCTTGGAAAAAATGGAGTGCTTCCCGCTTAGAAAAAAATATAGTGATTGCTGATGACATTCGTCTCAAAGGTGCTAACTTAATGGATTGGATCGGTTTAACGATGATGCGCCATCAAGATGGTGATGAGGCTCAAAATGAGTATGAAATCACGAAAGTACCTGACGTTTACCGCCACCCAGCCCGTTTTAAAGTCAGCTTTAATACTATTGAAAACTTGCGCAAACAGTTGATTGTCATTGAAGACCCAGGCCTAACAACAGTCAAAGAAAGCCTTGTGCCTGAGGAGCAAACAGCTCAATTCGCTGAAATATTAGAACGACTTAATTTTCAGTACCCATTAGTAGCAGCCACTCAAACGACAAGTTACCAATCAGTTTCTGAAATTAAACGAGTGTTTGAAGATCCTGATAATCAACAATTATTAAGTTTAGATTTATCAACTTCGGAAGCGAAAACAGTCAATCGTTTTGCAGATGATCGTTTGGCAACGCCTAAGTTTATGGAAGAAATCGGTGAACCTAAAGGGACGGAAATTGGCACAGGGACCCATCTAGTCATGCAACTTCTGCCTTTAGATGAGACACCAACTTTAGCCAAAATTCAAGAGTTAATCGATCAGTTAGTAACTAATCACTCTTTAGATGAAAAAATTGCTAAGAAAATTAAAAGTCAAAGCATTCTCGACTTTTATCAAACTGCTTTTGGGCAACAATTGCTAGCCAATCATCAAGGTGTGACTTTAGAACAACCTTTTTCAATGTTAATGGCAGCAGAAGGAATCTTTAAAGGGTATCCTACAGGAACTGGGGACCGGATTTTGATTCACGGAATCATCGATGGTTATTACGAAGATGAAGAGGAATTGATTTTGTATGATTTTAAAACTGACTATTTAAAAGCCGATTATACTCAAGCTGATTTAGACCAAATTAGTCAAAAGTATCGCGGTCAACTTAGTTTATACAAACAAGCCCTAGAAGAAGTCAAAGAAAGACCAGTCACTAGTACGAAGCTAGTTTTATTAACAGTTAACGAAATCATTGACTTATAACAGTGATAAAAGCCAGTTACTCTTAGAAAAAGAGTGACTGGTTTTTTTGAAAAAAGAATAAATCTTGTTTTTTTGGTATATACCAGTTATAATAGAAGAATCAAGAGTGCTTTATGTAAAGGTGGTCAGAGCTTTAACCTTTAAATAGACCAATCACGTGAAACAAACCAAAGGGGGAAAGGGTCAAATGCCAAAGAAAAATTTACCTGTGTATATTCAAATCCATGATAAGATTCGGGAAGAAATTGAGTCAGGGAAATGGAAAGTCGGTGAGCGTTTACCATCAGAAAGAGAGCTATCGATTACTTTCGGCGTTAGCCGGATGACTTTGCGACAAGCTGTCCAAACCTTAGCCGATGAAGGGATCCTCGAACGGAAAATTGGTTCTGGGACTTATGTGGCTAGTAAAAAAGTTCAAGAAACTATGAGTGGGACGACGAGTTTTTCGGAAATTATTATTGCCCAAGGGAAACAACCTTCCAGTAAGACAACTTCCTACTTTGTAACTAAACCAAGCTCAAGTGAGATGGAGACTTTACAGTTAAAAGATGAGGAGCTGTTATTGCGGATGGAACGGGTTCGTTACGCTGATGATGTGCCGATTTGTTTCGAAGTAACAAGTATTCCTTACCACTTAATAAAAAATTACAATAAAAAAGAAGTCACCCATTCCTTATATCAAACGATTATTGAGCATGGGGAATACAAAATCGGTAAAGCTTTACAAGGAGTATCAGCGATGGTTGCTTCTGAACAAATAGCCGAACACCTAGACATAAAAAAAGGCGATGCGATCTTACGCTTACGCCAAACAACGTATTTTGATGATGGCACACCTTTTGAATATGTCCGATCTCAATACGTGGGAAATCGTTTTGAATTCTTACTAGAAAAATAAAAAAGCAGTTAGAATCATCAATTGATTCTAGCTGCTTTTTAGCTGATATCTCTTTAGCCTTGATAATCTTTTTCGAAATAAGCTTTTTCGCCTAAGGTAATCGAGACTTGACCACTAAGTTGATCAGTCACTTCTAGTTGAAAGGCTTCAACTTGAGCCTCATCAATCATACAAATGAGGGTAACTTTATCAGTGAAAATCGTTTCTTTTAAATCATAATTAGCTGAAGTCATAAAATTTTCTAACTTGCCGTGGTTAGGGTAATCAATTTCTAAAATGACTTCTTGTTGCAAGCTCCCTTGAACGATCCCGACGGCTGTTAAAGCTTCAGCTACGACACCGCCGTAAGCGCGAATTAATCCGCCTTTCCCTAGCTCAGTTCCACCAAAATAGCGGGTAACAATAGCCACAGTATTAATTAGCTGGCGCTTTTTCAAAATCTCTAGCATCGGTACTCCAGCAGTTCCAGCCGGCTCACCATCGTCACTGCTTCGTTGAATCTCGTTAGTCTCACCAATGACAAAAGCACTGCAATTATGACTGGCTTTCCAATGTTCTTTTTTAATTTCAAGAATTAGGGCTTTCGCCTCTTCTTCAGAAGTAACAGGTGCTAAAGTACAAATGAAACGGGATTTTTTGATTTCGATTTCGTGTTGCCCCCGTTCTTTGACGGTTAAATAAGACGTTAACATAAGACACCTCGTTTCAGCTCCTAGTATAATATAAGTCCCTGCACTCTGGCAAGGCAGCTTACTTTAAAGGAAGCTAAAGCGTTTGCATTACAGCGGATTTGTGGGATAATATTAAGTAAGTAGAAAAGTGAGGTGAGTGTCATGGCAAAGTACCCTAAGTCTCAGCGTGAGAAGAAATATGATACAGTCACCCGTTATTTGACACACAATGGCGGTTCTCAAGTGACCTTAACTTTTACCCAATTTGATGAATTATTGTTTCCTAAAAGTGGTTTACCAGATTCCGCCCGGAAGACTCTTGATTGGTGGGCAAATGATTATAAGTACCCAGAGAAAGGTGCATACGGCTGGCTTAATGCTAATTATGAAATGGTTCACGTTAATTTGGAGAAAGAATATGTTGTTTTTAATCGCTTGTTGAAATCAACATTATTTGACTAACTTTTAAAATATAACTAAAATAATCACATGAAAAGCGATAAGAATATTAAAATTAAGTGATAGCTGAATATTAAAATGAAATAATTTCACATAATCTATTAAAAAAGAGAAAAACTGTTGCTTTATAGGGACTAAAAAGAGTAGAATATATAAGCAATAGAAGATTAACAAGCAATAGAAGATTAACAGAAATAGATGATTAACAAGGAGTGGTTGGAATGGAAATAATCGAAGGATTATTCGATGGTCAAGGTGTTATTTTAAAGGATAAAACCCATGTCTTATTAAAAGAAATTTGGCGTGGACGTTTAGAGTTACGGCCTTACTTGTTATTTCCAGTTAAATCTGAGTTAGCAGATGGGGAACTTACTGATACTGAAACTGGCATCCTCTATCCCCATACAGTGGATCGGGAGCTAGATAAAAGCCAATTAGTTTATGGTGAAAAACGACCAACCCGAATCTTGCATTTAATCCCTTTTGGTGGTCGAAAAATTATTCGTAAACCAGATCTAAGAAATCCTCATAGTGTTAAAATCTTAGGCTTTCGCCGTCTGATTTTAGAAAAGCTTGATGGGACAGAAATTCAAGTCGACATCGATGGCAATTGTTATGAGTTACCAGAGGGTGTTGATAGCTTAGTCAACGGCCGTGAGGAACAACCTTTAGCCCCATTTTATGACCGTCCTTCCGATTTAGCGAATATTATTAAAAAGGCTGGGATTGAAGTTTATTCTAAGTAGAACTAGGAGAGTCAAAGAGATGTTAATGGGTTCCAATGATTTAATCTTGGGCGAGCATCCTTCATTGGCTCTTTTTTTATTTATAGTTATAATCATTAGGAGCTGAAAATGAAGTTGAGGAGATAAACGTGGAAAATTTTAATGCCCGTGAAGTTGGTCACCAGTACGTTACAAATTTACTAGAACGTGAAAATCAAGGAGAGTGGGTGTGGTATCACTGCTATCACTATTTTTCAAAAGTTCGGTATCAAAAATTAACGGCAACAGATTATAATATGTTGTCACTTCATTTAAGTGTCTATTTAGCCGAAGAGAAGATGTACCATGGTCATCTTTTATTTTGCAAAACAGTTATAAAAGTCACCGACCGGGAATTGAGTTGATTTGTTCCCCAAAATATCATCAATTATCAGGGATTAAGATTGTTGAATTAATGAAACCAAACAACCTAGCCTTATTATTTGAATTAGTAGAAAAATTAGAAGTCATTTATCATGAACTGCGAAAGACAACGTATCAACGCTCAGGCAAGTCGGAACCAATCAGCCCAGTTTCTCAAAGTTTACTGACTAAGATTTTATTAGGAACCTTAGGTTGTGTCCCAGCTTTTGACCGACAAGCAACGACTGTTTTTAAACAAGTGGGGATTGAACCTCAAAGTTTTTCAAAACAATGCTTACTGAGTATTGCCGAATTTTATCAAAAAGAAAGCAAGGCATTTCAAGAACTAGCTGGTAGTTTAGCAGTTGGTCACATAGACTTACCAGAAATGAAGTTAGTTGATATTATGCTTCAATGGAAGGCGTAAATAGTATGAAAAAAGAGGAGGGGACCTATTGACTAGGTCCTCTCCTCTTTAACATATCACCCGTTTGCGTTTGACACCGACTTTATTATTCGTAATGACTTTTTGAATTTTAGTGATTGGATCTGGTAAGTGACAGCCTTTAGTCGCTAAAGTTATTTCAATGTCACCTATTTCTTTGGCAGTCTCTAGGGCTAAGGTTGTTAATTCTGGACAGTAGCTGCCAACGTAAATGATAAATTGATTCATATTGTACCGGAGAGCGTTAGGAGCAGTATGGATTTCCTCTTTGACGAGGGCTAAAAGTTGACTAACTTCAGTTAAAGAAATGTCTTCAGCCGGTGCTAAAGCTAACCATTTTCCGTAAGTCGCCCAACCAGTATTTGCCACAATGGGATCACTACTCCGTAACCATTTTTCCCCAAGTTCTAAAGCAAAGGGGCTTTCGGCGGTAACGCCAGCGACAATGGCTTCGTTAATTGCTGACCAGTTGCTTTGTTTTAACCAAAGCTCAAGTTGGACTTTAGTCATCGCTGCCGGGTTGATTCCTAAGCCAGCTAAATACTGAGCATCGGTGTTACCCGTGGCAAATAAAGCGAGACAAAGATCCTGTTGACCTTTGACTTTTTTGACTAAATACTTTTTCAAGTCACCAATTTTAACACCGAATAATTGGCTAGGGGCACCGTGAGTCATAAAGGTTTTCCTTGTTTGAGCGGTGCCGAGACGTTCTAATTCTGCCATGACTTCTGTAAGTTCCATAATCTTCCTCCTTATCCAAGTTAATTTAAGTGTTTCGTCAGCCAGTAGTAAATGTCACTCATGACTAAGGGACTTTCTGTTTCATTTAAAATTTCATGACGAAGTTCTTCGTAAAGCTGTAAAGTGACATCTTCAAGACCAGCCTCAGTTAATTCCCGAGCCACAGTTGTTGGGCCTTTACCGAATTCTCCTACTGGGTCTTGAGCGCCGCTAATAACTAGGACAGGTAGCTGTTGCTGAATTTTTGTCGCCCAATCTGTTGATGTTGCTAAGGACATTAAGGTAAATAAAGTATAAAAGCCATTATTAGTAAAGAGAAAGCCAAGTTTCTGATCGGCGATGTAGGCGTCTACGTTTTTTTGTGATTTTGATAACCAGTCGAAAGTCGTCCGTTTTTCAGGAAAGGCTTTATGAAAGTTACCGAAGGCTAGGTTATCAATCAGTTTATTGGGGCGATAAGGCTGAGTTTTATTTAAAAGCTTTAACAAAGGAAGGGCTAAGGCTAATTCTGAGCGGTGAGCCCCTGTTCCCATAATAATCGCCCCAGCCAAATGGTCAGAGTATCGGCCTAAATAATTTCTCAAAACAAAAGATCCCATACTATGGCCGAGAATAAAGTAAGGTATTTCTGGGTATTCGGCTTGAATCCTAGTTGTGACTTGGTAGACATCTTCAATTAAAATATTCGGACTTTGTTCTTTTGCAAAAAAGCCTAAGTTGGGCTTATTAGCAGCAAGAGAGGCGCCGTGGCCTAAATGATCGTGACCTACAACTAAAATATTTTGCTCAGTTAAGTAGTTGGCGAAGGCGTCGTAACGCTCCACATACTCAGCCATGCCATGGACAAGTTGTAAAATCCCTTTTGGCTCTTGGTTAGACTGGGGTAACCACTTAATACAGTGGAGAGCAGTGCTGTTGTCTTTGGATTGTAGTGTAAAATATTCTTTCATCGTTTGCTCCTTTGTTTGTTCTATTAATATGCCAAGTATAAGTCATTTTACGAAAGAGAGCCATTAAAAAGTCGAGACTGGCTTTTTTAGCGAATCTATTATTAAGATAGGAGGAAGAGCTGATGACTGAAGAACAGTATTTTTCCGGTCGTAAGTTACTACTAGCTGAAATTCCTAAACAATGGCGAACTCCAGAGATATTAGCTAACTTACAGCGAAGAGCAAGTATGGTCGGCAAAGGCTTGAAAATTAAATGTTTACGTTGTGGCACTAGCCATTTGAAAGAAGCAGTTAAGCTAGTACAAGGCCAAGTGATTTATTATTACTGTCCTAGTTGCATTCAGTTAGGTCGTAATCAAAGTAATCAAAAAATGTATTACCAAGAAAGCGAGAACCAATTAACCGAGCGGTCAGTAGATTTTGCTTGGCAAGGCCAGTTGACACCTTTGCAAGAGCAGGCTAGTCGTGAAATTGCTGAAAGGATGGCGAGGAATCAAGAGTTATTGCTTCATGCCGTCACAGGGGCTGGTAAAACAGAGATGCTGTTTTTAGGTATTTACCAATCCCTAAAACAAGGGAAGCGGGTCTGTTTAGCAAGCCCGAGAGTCGATGTCTGTTTAGAATTATACCCAAGATTACAAGAGGCCTTTCCAGCAGAGCAGGTAATGCTCCTTTACGGCAAACAAAAAGAAGCTTATCGCTATAGTCAATTAGTCATCTGCACAACTCATCAGTTACTCCGTTTTTCAAAAGCCTTTGAGGTTGTCGTAATTGATGAAATTGACTCCTTTCCCTATGTTAATAATCCGATGCTGCACTACGGCGCAAGGCAAGCTTGTAAAGACAGAAGTAGTCGGATCTATTTAAGCGCCACACCGACAGTTGAATTAGTTAAACGGGTGGCTTTAAAGGAAGTTAAAGAAATTATTGTCTATCAACGATACCATGGCAAAAAATTACCTGTTCCAATTGGAAAGTGGGTCAATAATTGGCAAAAGATGACTGAAAGACCGGTCTTGTCGAAGGAGGTAAAGCAAGTCTTTACGCAACAATTAGTCAAGGCGCGGCAAACATTAATCTTTTGTCCAACAATCAAATGGTTATTGGATTTTGAAGAAGTCTTAAAGAGAACTTTTCCGACCGTAAAAATCGGCACAGCTCACGGCAAAGACAGTCAACGGCAAGCTAAAGTCACAGCCATGCGCCAAGGGGCCTACCAATTCTTTCTAACTTCGACGATTCTCGAAAGAGGTGTTACTTTCAAAGATGTTGACGTGATTGTAATCGGTAGCAACCAAGGATTGTTTACGAAAGCCGTTCTGATTCAAATTGCCGGTAGAGTCGGTCGCAGTTCGGAGCACCCTACAGGTTTAGTTTTATTTATTCACGACGGCTGGAGTCGTAGCATGAAGCAAGCCATTAAAGAAATTAAAAAGATGAATCGGCTTGGTGGTTCCTTATGAAATGTCTCTGGTGTGGGAATCAAATCAAAGAAGAATTAACCCTAAAGCAATTGTTAAGTTGGCAAAAGATTGAAGCAAGTCATTGTTGCCAAAGGTGTCACAGTCTTTTTACTAAAATTATTAGGCGAAGTGCCTGTCCTTTTTGTGGAAAGGGGGAACAAAAGAGAAGTTGTCAAGAATGTCAGATCTGGCAAGTTGCTTACGGTGATATTTTTAATGGGAACGAAAGTTTGTTTCATTATGATCAAGGAATGAAAGAGTGGTTTCAAAAATATAAGTTTCAAGGAGATCAGCGACTAGCCCAGATGTTCCGTCAAGAGTTGCAATATTTTTTTAAAGATAAGCCAGGGGCCTTAATTATCCCTGTGCCCTTGTCCCCTAAAAGACTAGCTAAACGGGGCTTTAATCAAGTGGAAATGTTATTAGCAGCGGGCGAGATTCCTTTTGAAAAACTCTTACTTAAAAAAAGTGAAACGGTGGAACAAACGACTAAAAACCGTGAAGAACGTTTGCAAACCGCTCAACCTTTTTGTTTAGCCCAAGGGGGGAAGCAGTTAATTCATAATAGGAAGGTTATACTTGTTGATGATGTTTATACAACTGGCCGAACGATATTTCATGGTGTCGCTTGTCTCAAAGAGGCTGTTCCACTAAGTATCACTAGTGTGACTTTGGCACGTTGAATGGAATCGTTTTCTAGAATGAGGTGAGGTGTTATATATCCGTTAAGTTCCTCTGAGCTGATTAATATAGGAAAAGAACTATTCTCAGATTCTTTTTATGAAAAAAGGGAACAATAATTGTAATTTAGGGGAAACTTCGATATAATATATATAAGAAGAAGTGATAGGAAGAGTGGTCCTTTCTCACTTCTTTAATGGTAGACGAAAGGGGTAATTGCTATGCTAAGATTTAATATTAGAGGAGAAAACATTGAGGTAACAGAATCTATCAGAAATTATGTTGAAAAAAGAGTTTCTAAACTAGAACGTTATTTTGATAAAGAAAAATCTCCTGAAGCAACAGCTCATGTTAATTTGAAAGTATATTCAGATAAAAACGCCAAAGTGGAAGTGACAATTCCGCTACCATATATCGTATTAAGAGCAGAAGAAACGTCTCACGATCTATATGCGAGTATTGACCTTGTAGTTGATAAGTTAGAAAGACAAATTCGTAAATTTAAAACAAGAATTAACCGTAAACAGCGTGAAGTATCAATTGATACCCAAGCGGCGGCAGTCTTCTTAAACAGTCAAGGTGAAACTGACACTGAGCCAAAAGAACCTGAATTAGAAATTGTTCGTACAAAACGCCTATCATTGAAACCAATGGATAGTGAAGAAGCAGTATTACAAATGAACATGTTAGGTCATAATTTCTTTATCTTTGAAGATGCGGAAACTAATGGTACTAGTATTGTTTATAGTCGTAAAGACGGTAAATACGGCTTAATTGAAACTAACTAAAACATTAAATAAACAAAGACCTAGACAAGATAATTGTCTAGGTCTTTTAATTTTCTTCAAGGAAGTAGTTACCAGTTTTATCAAGGGCTAACTTAAAGAGGAAATCACTCACCCACTTGTTAACATCGGGATTATTTGTAATTAAGCCACCATGGGAAGCCTTAGGCCCAAGTGCTAACCGTTCTTGATAATAGGCAACTTCTCCAGGAAAGATCAACCGGCTAGCTAAAGCGCTAGAGACCGGTACAATATCGTCTGAATTTTGGCCAGTGTCCCCGGCGATTGCTAGAACTTGTAGTGAAGGTGGGAGCTGGCTTTTAGGCTTTAAAAATATGTCCAAATACTCAGAGGCCTTGCTTTTGTCACTAAAATTGAGAGTAGCGTCATCGTTTAAGGGCTCTAAGTCGTTATAAGGAGCGCCAATGGTCACTAACTTTTTGATTTCAGGATAGCCTTCTTTAGTCCCGAAAAGTTCAGTGTAATGAGTGACTGCTAAGCCGCCATTAGAAAAACCGATTAAGTTAGCACTGTTAAGGTGGTAGGTTTCTTTTAAATCTCGTAACAAAACTGCTAAACCTTGTGACCAATCTTCGATATCAGCAAAGTTGTTTGCAAAACCAACAAAAATTAAAGGCAGTGAGTCTGGTTCTAGCAGATTATTTAAATAGGTGATTTTATTAGTTGCTGAAATCTGAACTTTTAAAATCTCGACTGGCTCTGGGGAAGAGCTTAGAAAATCTTCGGCAAAAGGGATGAGGTCTGTTTCAGAGCCACCACTGCCGTGAAGGAAAATTAAAGGCGTTTGTTGACTTAAATTAAGTTTGGGTACTGTTTCAGAATTTTGAGTCTGAGGTAAGGCAGAACGGCAACTGATTAGAAAGAAACATAAGGCAAGGCAAGTCGTAAAAAAACTAATTTTTTTGAACAAAGTCAGAAAACCTCCACTAAATCATTTAAAATAAGTATACCTAATTTTAAGTTGAAAGGAAGAAAAATGTGAAAAAAGGACTTTTTTTGCTAAAAGAAGGAAAAATATCGGGATAATTGTTGATTAAATGGAGATTAACGCGAAAATTGTTTCATTTTTTAGATAAAAATGCTAGAATAAAAACGATGGGTTAATATCTCAATTTATATAATGTAGATAAAATGCTTTTAGTTTTATTCTATTGGGAAAGGAAAGACAAGATGGCGAATTTTCTAAAGAAAATTATCGAAAGTGACAAAAAAGAATTACGTCGCTTAGAAAAAATAGCAGATCAAGTAGATGGTTTTGCAACAAGTATGGAAGCACTCAGTGATGAGCAAATTAAAAGTAAAACAGAAGAATTTAAAGGGCGTTACCAAAAAGGAGAAACACTAGACCAACTATTACCGGAAGCTTTTGCAGTAGTTCGTGAAGCAGCTAAACGAGTACTAGGTTTATATCCTTACAAAGTTCAATTGATGGGTGGGGCAGTCTTACATGACGGCAATATTCCAGAGATGAAGACTGGTGAAGGTAAAACCTTGACAGCGACAATGCCAGTTTATTTAAACGCACTTACTGGCGAAGGGGTTCACGTTGTTACAGTCAATGAATACTTAGCAACCCGGGATGCTAGCGAAATGGGCGATCTATACAACTTCCTAGGGATGTCTGTTGGGTTAAACTTAAACTCAAAATCTTCAGATGAAAAAAGAACAGCTTATGCTTGTGATATCACATACAGCACTAATAATGAATTAGGCTTTGACTATTTACGTGATAACATGGTTGTCTATCGCGAACAAATGGTACAACGTCCGTTGAACTATGCGATTGTCGATGAAGTTGACTCAATTTTAATTGATGAAGCTAGAACACCATTGATTATTTCAGGTCAAGCAGAGAAATCAACAGCCTTGTATTCTCGTGCTGATAACTTTGTTAAACGTTTAGTAGTAGACGTTGATTACAAAATTGATGTTCAATCTAAAACAATCTCATTGACAGAAGAAGGTATTTCAAAAGCTGAGTCAACATTTGGCATAGATAACTTATATGACATTGATAACACAGCTTTAACTCACCATGTCGATAACTCATTAAGAGCCAATTACATTATGTTACGTGACATTGATTATGTCATTCAAGAAGGTAAAGTAATGATCGTTGACCAATTTACTGGTCGGATTATGGATGGCCGTCGTTATTCAGATGGTTTACACCAAGCAATTGAAGCCAAAGAAGCAGTTGAAATCGAAGATGAAACTAAAACAATGGCCAATGTAACGTTCCAAAACTACTTCAGAATGTATAAAAAATTATCAGGAATGACAGGAACGGCTAAAACCGAAGAAGAAGAATTCCGGGAAATTTATAACATTGAAGTTATTCAAATTCCAACTAACCGCGTGATTGTCCGTGATGACCGCCCAGATTTACTTTATCCAACTTTGGAAAGTAAATTTAGAGCAGTTGCTAAAGACATTAAAGAACGTCACCGTAAGGGGCAACCAGTCCTAGTCGGTACTGTGGCAGTTGAAACATCTGAATACTTATCACAACTATTAAACACTGAAAAAGTTCCTCATGAAGTCTTGAATGCTAAAAATCACTTCAAAGAGGCTGAAATTATTTTAAATGCTGGTCAAAAAGGCGCAGTGACAATTGCAACGAATATGGCTGGTCGTGGGACGGATATTAAACTAGGTCTTGGGGTTAAAGAACTTGGCGGTTTATCAGTTATCGGAACTGAACGTCATGAGTCTCGCCGGATTGATAATCAATTACGTGGACGTGCCGGTCGTCAAGGTGACCCTGGTGTCACACAATTCTACTTATCATTAGAAGATGATTTAATGAAACGTTTTGGTTCAGAACGAGTCAAAGCAATGTTAGATCGTATGCGAATTGATGAAGAAGATGCAGTCATTCAAAGTAAAATGTTATCAAAACAAGTTGAATCTGCTCAAAAACGTGTGGAAGGTAATAACTACGACACTCGTAAAAATGTCTTACAATACGATGATGTGATGCGTGAACAACGTGAAGTCGTTTATCGTCAACGTCATGATGTTATTATGGAAGACGATAGTCTAAAAGCTGTTGTCATGGGCATGGTCGAAAGAACAATCGAACGGGTTGTCAACGATCATACAAATGCTGAAGCCGAAAAAGATTGGAATCTTCAAGGAATTGTTGATTTCGCTAGTGCTTGTATTGTTCCTGAAGGTGAGATTAGTTTAGCTGATATCGCTAGTAAAAAACCAGCTGAAATTAAAGCTGACTTACTAGAGCGGGCAACTAAGATTTATGAAATGAAAGAAGGTCAATTAAACGGGCCTGAACAAATGTTAGAATTCCAAAAAGTCGTTATTCTACGAGTAGTTGATACTAAATGGACTGATCATATTGATGCGATGGATCAATTACGTGAATCGATTGGTTTACGTGCTTATGGTCAAAATAACCCGCTAGTTGAGTACCAACAAGAAGGTTACCAAATGTATGAAGCGATGATTGGTTCAATTGAATATGATACAACTCGCTTGTTTATGAAAGCTGAAATTAGACAAAATGTTCAGCGTGAACAAGTTGCTCAAGGCGAAGCTGTCCACCCGACTGAAGAAGAAGGTCGCGTTGATGCAGATCAACGTAAAAAACCTCGTCAAGTTGAAAAAGTTGGTCGCAATGAAATGTGTCCTTGTGGTAGTGGCAAGAAATTTAAAAACTGTCACGGTAAAGAAGTTTAATAGCAATGCGGTTTGGAACTTATCCAGACCGCATTACTTTTTTATCTTAAAGGAATAACTAGTAAAAAAAACAATCAATTGTAAGTTCGAAGAGGATTTGTAGTTGAGGAGGATTAATAACGATGGAAATAAGTGAATTACGAAATGAACTAGAAAAAGCTGCCAAAAAATTAGCTGACTTCAGGAGGTCTCTTTGACTTAGAGGACTTAGAACAAGGCATTGCGAGCTATGAAGAAGAAATGTCTTATCCTGAATTTTGGAATGACAATGAAAAAGCCCAAGCAACGATTAATGCCAGTAATCTCTTAAAAAGTAAATACCAAGCCTTTATGGATTTAGCTGATGAACAAGAAGAACTAGCTCTGATGTTAGAAATGCAACAAGAAGAGTTTGATCCAGAACTTCAAGTGGAATTAACTAAAGGTCTTTCCGCTTTTCAAGAGAAGCTAAGTAGCTATGAACTAGAACAATTACTCAATCAGCCTTATGACAAAAATAATGCGATTTTAGAGTTGCATCCAGGCGCAGGTGGGACAGAGTCTCAAGACTGGGGCGATATGCTTCTGAGAATGTACACTCGCTGGGCCAACAGTCACGACTTCACAGTAGAATATTTAGATTACAATGCTGGTGATGAAGCTGGGATTAAAAGCGCCACCTTGTTAATTAAAGGTTACAATGCCTATGGTTATCTGAAATCTGAAAAAGGGGTTCATCGTTTAGTGAGAATCTCGCCTTTTGATTCAGCAAGTCGTCGCCATACGTCCTTTTGTTCTGTTGATGTGATGCCAGAATTGACTAGTGAGATTCAAATTGAGATCAACCCAGATGACATTAAGATGGATACTTTCAGAGCTAGTGGGGCAGGTGGTCAACACGTTAATAAGACGGATTCTGCTGTTAGGTTGACTCATACACCTACGGGGATTGTTGTTTCTAGTCAAGCCCAACGGTCACAGTTGAAAAACAGAGACCAAGCCATGGGCATGTTAAAAGCGAAGTTGTACCAACTAGAAATTGATAAAAAAGCTCAAGAAGCAGCAGCTTTACGTGGCGAACAAATGGAAATTGGGTGGGGCTCACAAATCCGCTCCTACGTTTTTCACCCGTATTCAATGGTTAAAGATCACCGGAGTAATTATGAAGTCGGCAATACTCAAAGTGTTATGGATGGAGAAATTGATGACTTTATAGACGCTTTCTTAAGAATGAGTCTTGCACAGCCGTTATAAATGAAATATATTTGTAATTAAAAGTAAGATGAATTACAATAATCTAGTGATATAATAAAAGTTAGTCCTGAGAGCTAAATCAATGATGTGGATGTAATAACTTAGTTGGTAAAGTTTAGTTACGGTAACTACTATTGAAAGATAGGGGAATGTTAAATGATTGAAATGAAAGACATTATGAAAAAGTACTCTAATGGTACGACAGCGATCAGAAATATCTCCGTGAAAATTGACCAAGGAGAGTTTGTTTATGTTGTTGGACCCAGTGGTGCTGGTAAATCGACTTTTATCAAATTGATGTATCGTGAAGAAAAAGCGACAAAAGGCTCGTTGAACGTTGTAGGTTATGACCTAATGACTATAAAAAACAAAAATATTCCTTTTTTACGTCGTGAAATTGGGATTGTTTTCCAAGATTATAAATTGTTACACCAAAAGACTGTCTATGAAAATGTTGCCTATGCCATGCAAGTTATTGGTAAACGGCCACGGGAGATTAAACGTCGGGTGATGGAAGTTCTTGATTTAGTTGGTTTACGCCATAAAGTCAGAGTTTTCCCTAGTGAGCTATCTGGTGGGGAACAACAGCGGGTGGCGATTGCGCGAGCAATTGTTAATACACCTAAAGTGTTAATCGCTGATGAACCAACTGGTAACTTAGATCCAGAAAATTCTTGGGAAATTATGAAGCTATTGGATAAAATCAATACGCAAGGGACAACGGTTGTGATGGCAACCCATAATAGTACAATCGTTAATACTATTCGTCACCGTGTCCTTGCAGTTGAAAATGGTCGCATTATTCGAGATCAACATGAGGGGGAATATGGCTACGATGATTAGAAATATGTTCCGTCATATTGGCGAAAGTTTAAAAAGTTTAAAACGTAATGGCTGGATGACTTTAGCGTCAGTCAGTGCTGTAACAGTTACTTTAATTTTAGTTGGCGTTTTTCTATCAGTGATTATGAACGTGACTAAATTAGCAAATGATATTAAATCAGCAGTCGATATTTCAATATTTGTTGAAATTGGCACAACTGATAAAGACCGAGACATTTTACAACAAGAATTAGAAGCCTTGCCAGAAGTCAGTAATGTGACTTTCTCAAGTAGTGCTGAAGAGTATGAAAAATTAGTGGCAGCCATGGGTGATACTTGGAAATTATTTAAAGGTGACGACAATCCGTTGTATGACGTTTTAATTGTTAGTGCTAAAACCTCAGATGGCGTGAAGGCTGTTCAGAAAAAAGCAACAACTTTAGATAATGTTTACCGAGCAGATTACGGTGGTGTTCAGTCGGATAAAATCTTTAAGTTGTCTGATGGTATTAGAAAATGGGGTCTAGCAGCAACAGGGCTTCTATTGTTTGTAGCAGTCTTTCTAATTTCAAATACGATCAGAATTACTATTATTTCTCGGAAGCGGGAAATTCAAATCATGCGTCTAGTTGGAGCTAGAAATAGCTTTATCCGTTGGCCTTTCTTCTTAGAAGGGGCTTGGATTGGTGTTTTAGGTGCGATTGTGCCGATTCTCTTTATGTCTTTCGGTTATACGCAAGCTTATTACATTATTAACCCTAACTTAGTTCGTTCAGGCTATTCATTAATTAGTCAAAATGAATTAATTCTGAAAGTTAATATGTTAATGTTAGGTACAGGCATGCTGATTGGTTCAGTCGGATCAATCTTGTCAATGCGCCGTTTCTTAAAAATATAATAGTAGAAACCCGAATGGACCACTTGTTAGCAAGTGTCATTCGGGTTTGTTTTATACTAAGGCACAAAGAAAAAGAGTATTCCTAAGGGAATACTCTTTTTCTGGCTGTATAATTTTTGGTGTGGATGAAGAGATTCATTCACACCTATTTTTACGCAAAAAAATAGAAACATATGAACTTTCCAGTTAGAATAAAGTTGCTTACACCAATTCAGGGAGGAGAATTCATATGTTTCATAACGATTATATCCGATTATCACTTAATTTAAAAGACCCCAATATCACATTTGCTGAAAAAGCATGCGTTGAACAAAAAATAAAAGGCGTTACTGCAACCCTTTATTTTGCTACTTTGACTTATACACCCACTCATTGTAAATGTTGTGACCGAGAAAACACTGATTTTCT
>NZ_NGJU01000026.1 GCF_003987495.1 Vagococcus salmoninarum | reverse complement strand
CTGTGACCTCTTGCGGTGTAAACTTATTAATTCCCATTTGTGTCACTTCCTTTTTTATTTATCATACAAAAATACCCTACAGAAGGCACGCTTTTTATTTCGTGTCCATTCTATAGGGTACAGTTTATGGAAACTGCCGCCTTTTTAATAGTTTAGCTTTTGACTAAAGTGACGAGGAGTAAGTGAGGTTTATTATTAATCCGAAAAGGAAACTTACTATTACTAAGGCCTCGGCTGACGACTAAGGTAAAGTTTTCTTTTTTTTGATGAAGGTATACTCCGTTAGTTAATTTTGGAAACCACCCTTGATGGGGAGAAAGTAAGCCATCAATTCCTGGCAAGCGAATTTGACCACCATGAGCATGACCAGAAAAAACAGCTTGGATTGGGTAATCTTTAAAACTTGCGGCATACTCATTAAATAGTTCAGGATGATGAGCTAACAAGAGATTGAGAGACTGCTCGGTCGTTTTTGCTTTAACCTCAGCCGGTAAGTCGGTTTCTTCGTTTCTTAAACCAATCAGACCAATCATTTGTTCGTTAATTTCAATTGTCGTAAACTGATTTTCAAGAAGCTGAGCTTGAGAGGATATAATTAATTGGCGCCAAGTCTCTAGCTGGCCAGAGCTTGTTTCGTGGTTGCCCTCAATCACAAATGTCGGGGCGATTTGAGCAAAGTCGTTAATAACAGTTAAAATCTTTGAAGAGTCTAAAGATTCAGTTCGATCAATCGTATCACCTGTAATTAAGATTAAGTCTGGAGTAGTATCTTGACTTGTCTTTAACAAGGTAGTTAAAGGCACTCGTAAGCGGCGAAGATGAATATCAGAGACGTGGAGAATTTTTAAATTTGCTAACTCCTCAGGTAAATCTGAGATAGGCAAAGTGATTGCTTCTAATTCTAATTGTCGATTAGTCCAGAGACCATACAAACAAAAAGCACTAATAAAGATCAATATGATCAGAAAATAAGTCATAGGAGTGTTCCTTTCTAAATAAGTCAGTACCGTTAGTATAAAAGGATTTTTCGAAAATACCAAGTTAAGAGCCACGGATTTAAGAGTTTATTAAGTAATTTTTGATAAAAGGGAGAGAAAAACAAGGAAGTAGTGGGCGCCTGTTGAGTTTTCAGAAAAAACATGATATAATATTCAAAGATTGATACCAGAGGAGAGAGTGAGCCCATAAAGCTCACTCTTTTTAATGGACAAGCAGATTCCCGTGAAGGAGGCGAATGGATTGAGTAGTGTAGTGGAAACTGTTACAAAGGTTGTCACGCCAATCTTAGAAGAACAAAACTTTGAGTTAGCAGATCTAGAATTCGTGAAGGAAGGTAAAAACTGGTTTCTACGCGTCTATATCGACAAACCGAATGGCATTGATATCGAAGAATGTGCTTTAGTAAGTGAAAAGTTAAGCGATGCAATGGATGAACTAAATCCAGACCCAATTCCACAAGCGTACTTTTTAGAAGTATCATCGCCTGGGGCCGAACGCCCATTGAAAAAAGAAGCTGATTACGAAAAAGCTTTAGGGAAATACGTGAACGTTTCTTTATATTCAATGATTGAGGGAGATAAGCAATTCACTGGCTTTTTGAAAGACTTAAATTCTGAGGAATTGACCTTAACAGTAAAAATTAAAACAAGAGAAAAAGATATCACATTCGATCGTAAAAATATTGCTAAGGCAAGATTAGCGATTCAGTTTTAGATTAAGATAATGGAGGCTTAGTAATATGAGTAAAGAAATGTTGAATGCATTAGAGGCATTAGAAGTCGAAAAAGGCATTTCAAAAGAAATTGTTATTGATGCCCTAGAAGCGGCATTAGTGTCAGCATACAAACGTCATTACGGACAAGCACAAAATGTGGAAGTTGAATTTGACCATAAAAAAGGCAACATCCACGTGTATTCTGTCAAAGAAGTAACGGAAGAAGTGATGGACTCGCAACTAGAAGTTAGTTTAGCCGAAGCCTTACTTTTAAACGGCGCTTATGAATTAGGTGACAAAATTCGTTTTGAAGTAACACCAAAAGATTTTGGCCGGATTGCTGCTCAAACAGCAAAACAAGTTATTTTACAACGGGTTCGTGAAGCTGAAAGAACAATTATCTATAATGAGTTCAGTGCTTATGAAAACGACATTATGCAAGGAATTGTTGAACGTCAAGATAACCGCTACATTTACGTTAATTTAGGTAAAATCGAAGCTGTTTTATCAAGACAAGATCAAATCCCTAATGAAGTTTACCAACCCCACGACCGGATTAAAGTCTACGTCTCAAAAGTTGAAAACACGTCTAAAGGCCCACAAGTCTTTGTAAGCCGTAGTCACCCGGATTTGTTGAAACGTTTGTTTGAACAAGAAATTCCAGAAGTCTACGATGGCGTCGTTGAAATTATTAGTATTGCTCGTGAAGCAGGGGACCGTGCGAAAGTTGCTGTCCGTTCCCGTGATGAAAACGTCGATCCTGTCGGTACATGTGTCGGCCCTCGTGGTCAACGTGTACAAGCGATTGTTAATGAATTAAAAGGCGAGAACATGGATATTGTTGAATGGAGTGAAGACCCAGCCGTCTTTATTTCAAACGCTCTAAATCCGGCTCAAGTCGTTGATGTCTTTTTCCAAGAAAATGAAAAATCTTGTACAGTCGTTGTACCTGACTATCAATTATCATTGGCAATTGGTAAACGTGGCCAAAACGCTCGTTTAGCGGCAAAATTAACAAATTACAAAATTGATATTAAATCTGAATCAGATATGGAAGTGTTGCGTGAGCAGTTTGCTAACCAAGAAGACCTAGCTGAGGAAGTTGCATTAGAAGAAGTCGTTGTTGAAGAAGAAGCATTAGTTGAAGCAGCTGTCAGTGATGAGGTTGTGGAAGAATTAGTTGATGAACAAGATTTGGATGCAGATCTTGCTGAAACAGCTGATGAAGTAGCGGAAGCAATCAACGAAGAAGAATAATTCCAGGAGGCTGAAAATAGATGAAAACCCGGAAAATTCCATTACGAAAATGTGTGGTTTCAGGCGAAATGAAACCTAAAAAAGAAATGGTCCGCGTCGTTCGTTCCAAAGAAGGGGACGTCGCCATTGATCCAACTGGTAAGTTGCCTGGTCGTGGTGCGTATATCACTATTGACCCAGCAATTGTCCAAAAAGCTTGGGATAAAAACATGTTGAGTCGTGGCCTAAATGCTAAATTAACAGATGACTTTTATCAAGAGTTGTTAGCTTATGTTACTCATCAAAAAGCTAGACAGGAATTACTAGCTAATGATGAATAGACAGAAAGCGTTAAATTTACTAGGAATGGCTACGCGAGCAGGTAAAATTGTTTCTGGAGAAGAGTTAACAATTAATGATATCCGGAACAATAATGCCAAAATAGTCTTTGTCGCAAATGACGCTAGCGAAAATACGTTTAAAAAGATTCAAGATAAGAGTTCTTATTACAAAATTCCTTGCGTCACTGAGTTCACCCAAGCTGAGATTAGCCAAGCAATTGGCAAACATCGGATGATTGTGGGCGTATGTGACCGAGGCTTTGCAAAAAAATTGCAAGAATTACTATTAAGTTAGGAAGGTGATTGCATGGGTAAGAAAAGAATTTATGAATTAGCCAAAGAAATGGATCAACCAAGTAAGGCGGTAATTGATCAAGCACATTCTCTTGGCATTGATGTTAAAAATCATATGGGCTCGATAAGTATTGATCAAGAAACTAAAATACGTAGTGCATTCGGAGGAGATTCTAAGAAAAGCACCCAGTCAGCTCAGTCCAAACAACCAGCACCAACACAAAATACAACTAAGGTCCAACCAGCCCAAAAAGCTAGTCAACCAACAAGTTCAAATAAAACACACACGCAACAAAAAAATCTAGATACAAGAAAAGGAAGTACCTTGTCACAGCCATCAGGTGACAAAGAAAAATCAAAAACTAATATGACAAATAAACCTACGAACCAAACTCAGCCTAAATCTGGACAAACTAACCGTCCAGCACAACAAGGACAAACTAACCGTCCAGCACAACAAGGACAAGGCAACCGTCCAGCGCAACAAGGACAAGGTAACCGTCCAGCGCAACAAGGACAAGGCAACCGTCCAGCACAACAAGGACAAGGTAACCGTCCAGCGCAACAAGGACAAGGTAACCGTCCAGCGCAACAAGGACAAGGTAACCGTCCAGCACAACAAGGACAAACTAACCGTCCGGCAACACAAGGACAAACAACTCGTCCAGCAGCACAAGGACAAGGCAATCGTCCAGCTGGTCAAACACCAGCAGCCGGTGGCGGAAGCAACCAAAACCGTGGTAACAGTAACTACCGTGGCAATCAACAAGGTGGTTATAACAACCAAAACCGTAACCGTTTCAACAAAAAAGGACGTAAAGGCAAACGTTACCCAGAGTCAACTAAGCCACCAGTTCCAGCTCGTAAATTTAGAGAATTACCAGAAGTGTTAGTTTACACTGAAGGTATGAACGTTGCGGATATTTCTAAAAAAATCTACCGTGAACCAGCGGAGATTATTAAAAAATTATTTATGATGGGTGTTATGGTTAACCAAAACCAAGCCTTAGATAAAGACACAATTGAATTATTAGCTGCCGACTATGGCATTGAAGCTGAAGAAAAAATTCAACTAGACGTTGCAGATATCGATAAATTCTTCGAAGCTGAAGCGATTGTTGAAGAAAACTTAACAACACGTCCACCAGTTGTAACTATTATGGGTCACGTTGACCATGGTAAAACAACGTTATTAGATACTTTAAGACATACAAAAGTTTCTGATGGCGAAGCTGGCGGAATCACGCAACATATTGGTGCTTACCAAATTGATGTTGCAGGCAAAACAATCACTTTCTTAGATACACCTGGACATGCCGCTTTCACAAGTATGCGTGCCCGTGGAGCAAGTATCACTGACGTAACAATTTTAGTTGTTGCTGCTGATGATGGTGTGATGCCACAAACAATTGAAGCGATTAACCATGCAAAAGCGGCTGATGTGCCAATTATTGTCGCGGTTAATAAAGTTGATAAACCAGCTGCTAATCCAGATCACGTAATGCAACAATTAAGTGAACATGGATTAATCCCAGAAGCTTGGGGTGGCGAAACAATTTTCGTACCAATTTCAGCTAAGTTCGGTCAAAACATCGACGAACTATTAGAAATGATTATTTTAGTTTCTGAAGTTCAAGAGTTAAAAGCCGACCCTACGCAAAAAGCGATTGGTAGCGTCATTGAAGCTCGTTTAGATAAGAGTAAAGGGCCTGTTGTGACATTATTAGTCCAACAAGGAACATTAAAAGTCGGTGACCCGATTGTTGTTGGTAATACATTTGGACGTGTCCGTGTCATGACTAATGATATCGGTCGTCGTGATAAAGAAGCTGGCCCAGCAACACCAGTTGAAATCACTGGTTTAAATGATGTACCTCAAGCCGGAGACCGTTTTGTCGTCTTTGAAGATGAGAAAACTGCTCGTGCCGCTGGTGAAGAACGTGCGAAACGTGCTTTACTTGAGCAACGTGCTTCAGGTAGCCGAGTAACATTAGAAAACTTATTCGATAGTCTTAAAGAAGGCGAATTGAAAGAAGTTAATGTTATTATCAAAGCTGACGTTCAAGGTTCTGCCGAAGCTTTAGCAGCTAGCTTGAACAAAATTGAAGTCGAAGGCGTTCGGGTTAAAATCGTTCATAACGCAGTTGGAGCGATTAACGAAAGTGACATCACTTTAGCCGCAGCAAGTAATGCGATTATGATTGGTTTCAACGTTCGTCCGACAATTCAAGCCAAAGAGCAAGCAACGATGGAAGAAGTAGACATTCGTTTACACCGTATTATCTACAATGCCATTGATGAAATTGAAACAGCGATGACAGGTATGTTAGATCCAGAATTTGAAGAAAAAATTACTGGTCAAATGATGATTCGTGAAACAATTAATGTTTCTAAAGTCGGAACAATTGCTGGTTGTTACGTAACAGAAGGCTTAATTAAACGAGACAGCGGTATCCGCTTGATTCGTGATAATATTGTCATTCTTGAAGGTAAACTATCAAGCTTGAAGCGTTTCAAAGACGATGCCAAAGAAGTTAAAATGGGATTTGAATGTGGCGCAACAATTGAAAACTTCAACGACGTTAAAGTTGACGATGTTATCGAAGGCTTTGAAATGGTTGAAATTAAACGTAAATAATAATTAATAATTATTGTCCTTCCTACCTGAGTCTGTCTTAGTTAGGAAGGCAATTAATTAATGAAAAGGGGAGACCATCATGGCAAAATTCCGTGATCGTCGCGTCGGTCAAGAAGTTCAACGTGAAGTTAATGACATTCTCCAAAAAAGAGTTCGTGACCCTCGTGTTCAAGGTATTACAATTACCGATGTTAGAGTAACTGGCGACTTACAACAAGCGACTATTTATTATAGTACGTTGTCTGATAAAGCCTCAGATGTCCAAAAAGCTCAAACAGGGTTAGAAAAAGCCTCAGGGTTAATTCGTAAAGAATTAGGCGAACGTCTAAGAATTTACAAAACACCTGAAATCATTTTTGAAAGAGACGAATCAGTTGCTTATGGTTCTAAAATTGATCAAATGATTCGTGATTTGAATAAAAAAGATTAAGTTAATAATCGAAAGCAATGAAAGGTATTTTCTTTCATTGCTTTTTTTTGTAGTAATAAGAGACAAGTATTAATCAGTAATAATTAATCATCAATGAGTCGTTTTATATTTTAGCTATGAAGGCAGCTATGGTATAATTACCTTTAAGAATGAAGGGGGGAGTGACATGGAATTACCGAATATTACTGACTTGTCAGAAGTTGAATCAGCGATTTATCGCTACATCATCCAAAATGACGAAAAAATTGCTTTGATGCGTGTTCGTGATTTAGCTGAAGGCTCCCATACCTCGCCAACGTCTGTGATGCGTTTTATCAAAAAAATGGGCTTTGATTCTTTTCCAGAGTTTAAACTTCATTATAAGCAAAAACAAACAGCGGTCCATGAGCATAGCCCCAGTATTGATTCTTATTTTGATCTCTTAAATCGGAAGAACTTTAAAAATAATTTAGAAGCTCAAGTGGATTACTTTGCTGAAGCGATTATTCGTTCCTCGCCAGTTATCTTTTTAGGCTTAGGGGCTTCTGGGTCAATCGCAAGTTACGCTAGTCGGAAGATTGCTAACTTAGGTTACAATTCTTTTGCCTTGTCTGATCGGAGTTACCCAATTAGTAGTCGTTTAGACCCTAAAAGAGAGAGTTTATTAATATTTTTAAGTGTCTCGGGAAATACCGTGGAAATGGTCGATATTGCCACCCAATTTGCTGGTAACCCATTAGTTAAAATTGGTGTAATTACTAGTGATCCGACAAGTCGCTTAGGTGAAAAAGCTGACTATTTATTAGATTATATCGGCAATAATGAACGAGCTCATATTTACTATGATTTATCTAGTCAGATTCCTAGTGTCTTTTTACTAGAATTAATTATCAATAGTGTCAGACAAAAAAATCAACTGTGATGGTACAACCTGTACCGTCATGGTTTTTTTGTCTTTTGATGGTACTTAGCTCATAAGACTTAAAAGTCAGTACAACGATCAAAGAAAGCGGTATACTTTGTCTATCAAGTTTCTTGCAAGATTGATAATTAGCTAAAAGGAGTAGGTATAGTGAATAAGTTTAATGCATTTATGGAGAGGACCTTAGTACCAGTTGCAACAAAATTAAATAATCAACGTCACGTAGCAGCAGTTCGAGATTCTTTTATGTTTATTTTTCCATTAACTATGGCATCATCCATCGTTATTCTATTGAACAATTTGATTTTTTCTAAAGAGGGCTTTATTGCGAAATTGCTATTTTTACCTAAGTTTTTCCCTAATTTAGAATCAGCCCAAAAAGTCTTAGCATCAGCGGCTAATGGTACGATAAATATTATGTCGATTTTTATTGCCTTTTTAGTTGCTAGTTTATTAGCAAAACATTTTAAAGCCGATGATATGTTAGCTGGGCTAACAAGTGTGGCAGTGTTTATTATTATGTATCCGGCACCATTCGGTTTAGATAATGGCGTCAATGTCATGCAAACTACTTACTTAGGAGCACAAGGTCTCTTTGTAGCAATGTTAGTCGGTGGTGTTGTAGGAGAGTTTCTACCAAAATTATTTAATAATCCGAAGTTGAAAATTACTATGCCAGAAATGGTACCGCCAGCGGTTTCACGTTCATTCTCAGGTTTAATTCCGATTGTCCTTGTGATAATGGCCGCTTCAGTAGTCAGTTTCTTAATTTCCCTAGTCGCACCAAATGGGATTAACGAAGTGATTTACGATACGATTCAAACACCTTTAAGAAATATTGGTGGTAATATCTTTGGTGTCTTAGTGATTGCTTTTACCCAAAACTTATTATGGGCAATCGGGATTCACGGACCAAACACATTGAATGCAGTCAGAGCAGCGATCTTCACAGAACCAGATATGGCGAACTTAGCTCATATTAATGCGACTGGCGGGCTAAAAGATATTCCTTACCCTGAAACTTGGGCAATGTTAAATGATGCCTTTGCTAATATGGGTGGAAGCGGTATGACCTTAGGGTTAATTATTGCTATTTTTATTGCTTCTCGTCGACCTGAATACAAGGAAATCGCTAAGATGTCCTTGATTCCTGGGATTTTCAATATTAATGAGCCATTGATTTTTGGTTTACCAATTGTGTTAAACCCAATCTTAGTTGTACCTTTTGTTTTAACGCCGATGATTAATATTGTTTTTGGTTATTTAGTCACAATTGTCTTTAAAATTATTCCTTCGCCGGCAATTGGGGTTCCGTGGACAACGCCTGGACCGTTAATTCCCTTCTTAGGAACCGGTGGAAACTTCTTAGCGTTAATTATTGGTTTTGTTTGTTTAGGTATTTCAGTTTTAGTTTACTTACCATTCGTAATTGCAGCTAATAAAGCTGCTGAAAATGAAATGGCTAGCTAAACTTTGAAACATAGTGTTTCAAGAGTGGTGAATGAATCAGATTTATGAGATTAGTCGTAAAAGCAATAATTGATACGATTAATTAAGTATAATAAAGACATAAAATTAGAAAGTAGGATGCTAAATGTTTAAAGATGATTTTTTATGGGGTGGCGCAGTTGCTGCTCACCAAATTGAAGGCGGCTGGGATCAAGGTGGGAAAGGCCCGAGCATTGCTGATGTCATGACGGCAGGGGCTAATGGCGTTGAACGAGAAATTACCGACGGTGTCATTCCTGGTAAAAACTACCCAAACCACGAGGCCATTGATTTTTATCACCGTTATAAAGAAGATATTGCTTTATTTGCGGAAATGGGTTTAAAATCTTTTAGAACATCGATTGCTTGGAGTCGGATTTTCCCTAAAGGGGATGAATCAGAGCCGAATGAAGCCGGTCTACAATTTTATGATGATTTATTTGATGAACTACTAAAACACAATATCGAACCAATTGTCACTTTGTCTCACTTCGAAATGCCTTATCATTTACACAAAGCCTACGGCGGCTTCCGTAATAAACAAGTGGTTGACTTTTTTGTTAATTACGCTGGGGTTGTGATGGAACGTTACAAAAACAAAGTAAAATATTGGATGACTTTTAATGAAATTAATAACCAAGCAGGTGGGGCTCATGCCTTACATAACTGGACTAACTCAGGGGTCATCGTGAAAGACGGGGAAAATGCCGAAGAAGTTATTTTCCAAGCCTCTTTATACGAGCTAATCGCTAGTGCTAAGGCAGTTGCTCTTGGCCATAAAATTAACCCTGAGATGCAAATTGGCTGTATGATGGCTTATGTACCAGTTTATCCATATTCATGTAATCCAGGTGATTTATTAGCCGCTCAAAAAGCGATGAACTTACGCTATTTCTATAATGACATTCATGCCTATGGTAAAATTCCTAACTTCGCTTTAAAAGAATGGGAATTAAAAGGCTATAATATCGAATACACAGCAGAAGATTTAGTTGCGTTAGAAGCTGGAAAAGTGGATTATATCGGTTTCAGTTACTACATGTCTGGAACTATTACTAGTGATATGACGATGGAAGGTTACCAAGTAGCTGACAATATGAAACTAGTTCAAAACCCTCATATTAAGTCAAGTGACTGGGGTTGGCCGATTGATCCAGTTGGCTTACGTTATATCTTAAATGATTTACAACAACGTTATAACTTACCAATGATGATTGTTGAAAATGGTTTTGGTGCCTATGATAAAGTTGAAGCTGATGGTAGCATTAACGATGATTACCGCATTAATTACTTACAAGAACACATTGAACAAATGGCTCTAGCGATTAATGAAGACGGTGTTGAGTTGATTGGTTACACACCATGGGGGATTATCGACATTGTCAGTTTCGGGACAGGGGAAATGGAGAAACGATACGGTTTCATCTATGTTGATAAAGACAATGCTGGTGTTGGTACTTTGAATCGCAGTAAGAAGAAATCATTTGACTGGTACAAAGAAGTCATTTCAACAAATGGTCAAAGTCTCTTTAATAAGTAAACATATAAGGGTTAATGAGCTGATTAAAGGTCATTAACCCTTTTTTTGTTAGGCTAATAATCGAAGTTAAGAAAAGGTAATTTTGCTATAAATATGCTATACTTAGTTGGTTATCCGAAAAAATTTGTGAGGTATATATATGAACGGAATCCTACCCTTATGGAAAGAACGTGGCATGACTAGTCATGATTGCGTCTATAAATTAAGAAAAATATTACAAACTAAAAAAATCGGTCACGGTGGGACATTAGATCCAGATGTGGACGGTGTTTTACCGATTTGTATCGGTCGAGGCACAAAAGTGATTGAATACTTACAAGACAGCGGTAAAGTCTATGTAGGGGAAATTACTTTAGGCTACTCAACAACAACGGAAGATGTGAGTGGTGAAACTGTAGCAGTCAGTCCTGTAAGGACAGAACTTGAACTGTCAGTGATTGATTCAGCGATGAGCCAAATGGTTGGAACGATTACTCAAATTCCACCGATGTATTCTGCTGTTAGAGTTGAGGGCAAACGGTTATACGAATATGCCCGAGAAGGCCTAGAAGTTGAAAGGCCCCAACGGAAAGCTGAAATTACTTATTTTAAACGGACAACCCCACCAGTCTTTAATGAAGAAGCAGGAACGCTATCTTGGAAATTTGAAGTTGGTTGTGGCAAAGGAACTTATGTTAGAACGTTAGCAGTTGATACTGGTAAAATTTTAGGTTATGAAGCTCACATGTCTGATTTAACCCGAGTAGGTAGCGGCGGCTATTCAGCAAAAGATTGCTTGACCTTGCAACAAGTTGCTCGTTTAATGGAAGCCGATGATTTAAGTTTCTTGCAACCAATCGAGACAGCTGTGGCGATGTTTGAGTCCATTGAAGTAACGCCTCAAGACTATCAAAAAATCTTTAAGAATGGTGGCTTTGTGCCAGTGGCTGATTATCAGTTACAAGATGACACCGGCTTAATCGCTATCCTTTGTGAAGGTCAATTGATTAGTATTTATCAGAAACACCCAAATAAACCACAATTTTTAAAACCAGTCAAAGTACTGCGTAATGATTAGGAAAAGGAAGTTACGGCATGAAGATAATTGAAATTCACCATCCCTATCAAAAAGAACTACTCCCAGTAGAGGATATCGTTTTAGTTCTCGGCTTTTTTGACGGCGTTCATTGTGGCCATCAAGAAGTTATTCGGCAAGGCAAGGAAGCAGCCTTAGCAAAAGGTTTAAAATTAGCTGTGATGACATTTAATCAGCATCCCTCAATTGTTTTTAAGAAAATTCAACCTGAAACCATGAAATATTTAACGAGTGTTGAACAAAAAGCTCGGCACATGGCAGACTTAGGTGTCGATTATTTATATGTCGTCGAATTTACCTCAGCCTTTGCGAGTTTAGCGCCACAAGAATTTGTCGATCAATACATGTTAGGTTTAAATGCTAAAGTCGTCGTAGCTGGTTTCGACTATACATATGGGCCTCGGGAAATTGCCACAATGGCCAATTTACCGAACTACTGTCAAGAACGCTTTGAAATAATCACAGTGCCGAAACAAATGACTGACAATAAAAAAATTAGTTCTACCGAAATCCGCGAATTAATGGCTGGGGGTAAGATGGCAGAAGTCACAAACTATCTCGGTTATGTGTATGAAATAGAAGGCACTGTTGTCCATGGGGATGCCCGTGGTCGGACTTTAGGTTTTCCAACGGCGAATATTAAAGTTAAATCAAACATTCGTCTGCCCCGTAAAGGAGTTTATGCGGTTAAAATTAAAGTCGCTGATACTTGGTATCGTGGCATGGCTCAAATTGGTCGCAACATCACTTTTGAAGCTGACCGTGATATAACGGTGGAAGTTAATATTTTAGATTTTAATCGTGACATCTATGGCGAGCAAGTCTCAGTTGCTTGGTATCATTACTTACGAGATGAAGTTAAATTCACTGGCGTTGAAGGCTTAATTAGTCAGTTAAAACAAGATCAAATCGACACTGAAGTTTACTTCCAAGAAAGGGCGCAAAATTAATGACATCAGCATACATCCATATTCCTTTTTGTGAACACATTTGCTTTTATTGTGATTTCAACAAAGTTTTTATTCAAGGACAACCAGTGGATGAATATATCCAAGGCTTAATTAAAGAAATCCGTTTAACGAAAGAACGTTACCCCTCAGATGATACCGAAACGATTTATATTGGTGGGGGAACGCCGACCTCTTTATCAGCTGAGCAGTTAGACGCGTTGTTAGGCGGGATCCGGGAAGAGCTACCTTTTGATCCGCGGAATGAATTTACCGTTGAAGCTAACCCTGGCGATTTAACTTTAGATAAAATTGCCGTTTTAAAAAATCACGGTGTTAATCGATTATCAATGGGGGTTCAATCCTTCGATGATCGCTTATTAAAAAAAATCGGGCGAAAACATTCGGCCCAAGATGTTTTTGATACGATGAAACTAGTAGAAAAAGGTGGCATGGATAATGTCAGCATTGACTTGATCTATGCCTTACCTGGTCAAACTATGGAAAGTTTTCAAGACACCTTAGAAAAAGCTTTGGCTTTAGACTTGCCTCATTATTCTATGTATTCGTTAATTTTAGAAAATAAAACAGTTTTTTATAACTGGGCTCGTCAAGGGCGGTTGAAATTGCCTGGTGAAGATGCTGAAGGGGACATGTTTGATCTAGCAGCCGCTTTTATGGAAAAGGCTGGCCGTATGAAATATGAAGTTAGTAACTTTGCAGTCCCAGGTCAAGAAAGTCGCCATAACTTAGTGTATTGGAACAATGAACATTATTATGGTTTTGGTGCAGGAGCCAGTGGGTACCTCGGCCATAGCCGTTACCGGAATCACGGACCGATTCAACATTATTTAGAACCTTTACGGAACGATCAGCTACCGACGATTGAAACAGAAGCGTTAAGCTTAACTAATCGCATGGAAGAAGAGATGTTTTTAGGGTTACGGAAACTTCAAGGGGTTTCATATACTCATTTTAGTCATAAATTCCAACGTGACTTATCTAGTGTTTATGGAGGAGTCATCGCTGAGTTAATCGCTGAAGGTATGTTAGAACGAAAAGAAGACTATCTTCGACTAACGACTAAAGGTCTAATTTTAGGTAATGAAGTCTTTCAACGCTTTTTAATCGATAAGAAAAAGATCCTGTAAAGGGTCTTTTTTTACGCCTAAAGCGTGTAAATAAACGGTTTTCACTTGTTTTTAGCACTCGTTAGACAAGAGTGCTAAAAAGTGGAGGTTTTCAGTTGACAAAGATTTAATAACTTGGTATATTAGTATATGTGATTAGCACTTAGTTACATTGAGTGCTAACTAAAAGAAAACTAATTCAGAAGGAGAGCTGATCGTATGATGACCGAAAGACAATTGAATATTCTTGGTCAAATCATTCAGATCTATACTGCTACTGGTGTACCTGTTGGTTCTAAAACCTTGATGAACGAAGGCATTAAAGCAAGTTCTGCGACAATTAGGAATGACATGAGTGCTTTAGAAGAGTTTGGGTTGATTGAAAAAACTCACACATCTTCTGGCCGAATCCCGTCTGTCAAAGGCTATCGCTTTTATGTTGATAATCTTTTGCAACCAGCAGAAATTAGTCATCAAGAACTCTCAACTATTAAACAGTCCTTTGGCCAAGAGTTTACAGCGATTAACGATATTATCGAAAAGTCAGCCAATATTTTATCAGAGTTGACTAGTTACACCGCTTTTTCCTTAGGGCCGGAAGTGAAGGAACGAAAGTTAACAGGCTTTCGCGTAGTTCCTCTCAATAATCAACAGCTAATGGCGATTATTGTGACTGATAAAGGTAATGTGGAGAGTCAAGTCTTTACGATTCCGAAAGGGGTCTCTAGTGAAGACATTGAAAAAATGATTAAAATTATTAATGATAAACTCGTTGGTGAACCATTGCTAACGGTTTATCACAAACTCCGCACCGAGATCCCGATGATCTTGCAAAAATATTTTCATACTCCTCAAGGGATTATGGGACTATTTGATTCAATGTTAGGTCAAGCTTTTGAAGAGCGGGTTTATGTTGGTGGGCGGATGAACATGTTAGATTTTGATATGTTATCAGATCTAACTCAATTCAAGTCGGTTTATTCTTTAATGGATAATACAGACAAACTTGCAACACTAATTGCGCCAACTGATGATGGCATTGGTATTCGAATCGGTAATGAACTCGATAACGAGCTTTTAAGGAACATGAGTTTAATTACTGCTTCATACGAAGTCTCAGGACACGGTAAAGGAACTATCGCATTATTAGGGCCGACGAATATGTCTTATTCGAAGATGTTCGGATTAGTGGATGCATTCCGCCTAGAACTAGCGAATGAACTAGCAGTCTACTACCGTAACTTAGATTCATCATCAAGGAAATAAGCTGAGAAAGGAAGTCAGAAACGTGACGGATAAAAAAGAGGATGTAACAGAAAAAGAAATACCAGAAGTCGATGCTGAAACTAAAGCTAAAATCGACGACATTCTAAATGCTGAAGGGGCAGAAACGGTTGAACTATCAGTCGAAGAAACCTTGAAGCAACAATTAGAAGAAATGGAAGATAAGTTTTTAAGAGCTCAAGCCGAAATCGCCAACATGCGTAATCGTCATCAAAAAGAGAGCCAAAACTCAGCTAAATATCGTTCACAAAATCTAGGAACAGAGCTGTTGCCAGCAATTGATAACCTAGAGCGAGCGTTAGCAATTGAAGTAACTGACGAGCAAGGTAAGAGCTTGAAAAAAGGCATTGAAATGGTAATGGAGAGTTTACTTCATGCCTTGAAATCAGCAGGCATTGAAGAAATTCCAGCCTTAGGTGAAACTTTTGACCCAAATCTTCATCAAGCAGTTCAGACAATGGCAGTTTCAGAGGGGCAAAAACCTGATGAAATCGTCCAAGTCTTACAAAAAGGTTATAAGCTACATGACCGGATCTTACGACCGACAATGGTTATTGTCGCTCAATAATTACAAAACAAATAAACTAAAAAAATAATGGAAAGAAAGTTCTAACTGGATCAATTTTAGGTGACTAAAACAGTGATCAGTAGACTTTTAGAAAAGGAGAAAATTATTATGAGTAAAATTATCGGAATTGACTTAGGAACAACAAACTCTGCCGTTGCAGTTTTAGAAGGCGGAGAAGCAAAAATTATCCCAAATCCAGAGGGTAACCGTACAACACCATCAGTTGTTTCATTTAAAAATGGTGAAATTCAAGTTGGTGAAGTTGCTAAGCGTCAAGCAGTAACTAACCCGAACACAATTGCTTCAATCAAACGTTACATGGGTGAAGCTGGTTATACAGTTGAAGCCGAAGGTAAAACTTACACACCTCAAGAAATTTCAGCAATGGTCTTACAATACATGAAAGGTTTTGCTGAAGATTACTTAGGAGAGCCTGTTACAAAAGCTGTTATTACAGTTCCAGCTTACTTTAACGACTCACAACGTCAAGCAACTAAAGATGCTGGCCGTATTGCTGGTTTAGAAGTTGAACGGATTGTTAACGAGCCAACTGCTGCTGCATTAGCTTACGGTTTAGATAAAACAGACAAAGAAGAAAAAGTTCTAGTCTTTGACTTAGGTGGTGGTACGTTTGACGTATCAATCTTAGAACTTGGCGATGGCGTCTTTGACGTATTATCAACAGCTGGTGACAACAACTTAGGTGGGGATGACTTTGATAACAAAATCATTGAACACTTAGTTGCTGAATTCAAAAAAGAGAACGGTATCGACTTATCTAAAGACAAAATGGCTGTTCAACGTTTGAAAGATGCTGCTGAAAAAGCGAAAAAAGACTTATCAGGTGTTACAAGCACTCAAATCAGCTTACCATTTATTACAGCTGGTGATGCTGGACCACTTCACTTAGAATTAAACTTAACTCGTGCTAAATTTGATGAGTTAACAGCTGAATTAGTTGAAAGAACTAAAATCCCTGTTCGTCAAGCGCTTAAAGATGCCGGACTTTCACAATCAGATATCGATGAAGTTATCTTAGTTGGTGGATCAACTCGTATTCCTGCAGTTGTCGAAGCTGTCCAAAGAGAAACTAACAAAGACGCTAACAAATCAGTTAACCCAGATGAAGTAGTAGCAATGGGAGCAGCGATTCAAGGTGGTGTCATTACTGGTGATGTTAAAGATGTTGTCTTATTAGACGTAACACCTTTATCATTAGGAATTGAAACAATGGGATCAGTTTTCACTAAATTAATTGATCGTAATACAACTATTCCAACAAGTAAATCACAAGTCTTCTCAACAGCAGCAGACAATCAACCAGCTGTAGACATTCACGTTTTACAAGGTGAACGTCCAATGGCAACAGATAACAAAACATTAGGTCGTTTCCAATTAACTGACATTCCAGCTGCCCCTCGTGGTGTGCCACAAATCGAAGTAACTTTCGATATTGACAAAAACGGAATTGTTAACGTTAGTGCGAAAGACTTAGGTACACAAAAAGAACAAACTATTACAATTAAATCATCATCAGGTTTAACAGATGAAGAAATTGATAAAATGGTTAAAGATGCTGAAGCGAATGCAGAAGCTGATAAAGCCCGTAAAGAAGAAGTTGACTTACGTAACGACGTAGATGCTTTATTATTCTCAGTTGACAAAACGTTAACTGAATTAGAAGGTAAAGTTGACGAAGACGAAGTTAAAAAAGCTGAAGGTTTACGTGATGAATTAAAAGCCGCTGTTGAAGCTAACGATTTAGAGTTAATGAAATCTAAACGTGATGAGTTGAACGAAGTCGTTCAAGCCTTAACAGTTAAATTGTACGAACAAGCTGCAGCAGCTCAACAAGCCGCTGAAGGACAAGATCCAAACGCTCCTCAAGGTGGCGCAGATGATGTTGTTGATGCTGACTTTGAAGAAGTCAACGACGAAGAATAAAAGTAGCCTCGAGAAAAGCCACTAGCAGACTGCTTTTGGCTTTTCCTCGTGCTAAGTCTTTATTTAGTCAAGAATACAATAATATCAAACTGGATTCTGTTGAAAGTAGTTTAGTATTTCAAGTTATTGTGGTATGATTTACTAGGCTCAAGGAACAGAAGAAACTAGAAGAGATGTGGAGGGAAACCCATGGCGAAACGCGATTATTATGAAGTTCTGGGTGTGTCCAAAAGCGCAACAGATGATGAATTAAAAAAAGCTTATCGAAAGCTCTCAAAACAATATCATCCCGATATTAATAAAGAAGCAGATGCAGAAGATAAATTTAAAGAGATTACAGAAGCTTACGAAGTTCTAAGTGATCCCCAACGTAGAGCAGCTTATGACCAATATGGACATGCAAGCACTGACCCCAATTATGGTGGTGGTGGCGGCTTTGGCGGCGGAGGATTCGGCGGAGCTGGTGGTTTCGGTGGTTTTGAAGATATTTTTGAATCATTTTTCGGTGGCGGCGGTGGACGCTCAGCAAACCCAAATGCCCCTAGACAAGGTGCAGATTTACAATATTCATTAAAACTAAAATTTGAAGAAGCGATTTTCGGAATTGAACGGACAATCAAGTTTAATCGGGAAGACAGCTGTAGTACATGTAGTGGCACTGGTGCCAAAGCTGGTACTAAACCAGAAACTTGTACGAAATGTCACGGTCAAGGAACACTTAATGTGGAACGTCAAACTCCACTTGGTCGGGTGATGACTCGTCAAACATGTGATCAATGTAGTGGTTCAGGCCAAACGATTAAAGACCCATGTACTGATTGTCACGGTTCCGGTCGCGTCAAGAAAAAACATAGTGTCAAAGTCAATGTCCCTGCTGGTGTTGAAGATGGCCAACAAATGCGTCTTTCAGGCCAAGGGGAAGCCGGTATTAACGGCGGACCTTACGGTGATTTATACGTTGTCTTCCATGTGGAAGAAAGTGACTTATATGACCGTGAAGGCTCAGATATTTACTATGACTTACCTTTAAGCTTTGTCCAATCAGCATTAGGTGATGAAGTAGAAGTGCCAACAGTCCATGGTAAAGTTAAATTAAAAATTCCAGCTGGTACCCAAACTGGGACAACTTTCCGCTTACGTGGCAAAGGTGCGCCAAAACTTCGTGGTAGCGGCACAGGGGATCAACAAGTAACCGTTAAGATTATTACACCTAAAAACCTTAACGATGCTCAAAAACAAGCATTACGTGATTTTGCAGCAGCCGGTGGCGACAAGGTGGATGAACATGATGAAGGTTTTTTCGATAAAATGAAGGATGCCTTTAACTTTGATCCCAAGCGTAAGAAATAAATGATACAAATTTAAATGAATCAATTTCCTAAGAACTCTGAAACGTTCTTCTTAGGAAGTTGATTTTTTTTTGCGGCTAAGTTAGTATGTTTTGATAGAAATGATGGTTTTCGTTTAATAAGGCATGCTAATACGAACCGATTGTTTATTGACTAATAGTCCCAAAAACGCTTATATATTGCACGAAAAATGATATATCCCTATTTTAATATTAATAATGTTTCCTTTTATGAACGGATGGTGTAAAATGATATTAGATAAAAAATTGTAATCTGAAAGGAAGTTTTTATGAAGAAGTGGATAGCATATTTAACGATTAGTTCTATTGTGTTAGGGTCGATGCCAGTACATGTGTTGGCAGATGAAGTTCTAGCAGTAGAACAGCAAAAAACTGAGGAATTAGTTGAAAACCAAATTGTTGAAACAGAAACCTCTCAAGTAGACCTAGGGGAAGCCGATAGTGATGACGGACTTAAAGAAGACGATGAAGCAGAAGTAGAAGTAGGAGAAGAAACAGCAGATCTTAAAGCGAAGCTAGTTGTTCAGGAAATGCCCGTTGAAAAAAATACTAGTAATGACGCTGTTGCAGAAGCAGAAAGAAACTTAGAACTCACAAAAATAGCTTCAGAAAAATCAGAAAATAACACAGAATTAGTTAGTCCGAAAGAAGTGGAGCGAAAAAAATCCCCAAGAAAAACTGGTGATTTTGAAATGGCGGCTGATGGTATGTATCTTGGACAACAAGCAGGCATTAATCCAGAGTCTGGTGGCGCTTATTTATATTTTAATCCGACTAAGATTGAATTAGTAGGTCATAATGATGAGTTTAATGGTTTTAACGGTGGGAGTTACTATTACGCAGATGCTCCACATAATACCGAAAGAGTTTTAAGCTCAACGATTGATATTCAAGAAGCGGAAGGTGATTATCACTTAGCCCTTAGAGCCACTGCAACTGGTCAAGAAATGCCAGGCACTACTTTTGATAACGGTGCTCTGTCTTATCAAATTTTGAGGACAGCCTCAGAAGTAACTGTTACAGGACAAACTGGTGAAACGGTCATTAATGGTCAAGGCGAAATTCCAATGAATCCGACACACTTAACAATTGGTCGACCGGCCAGTGATACTTATGGAGACGCAACCTTTTATTGGGAAATTATCAATTCAAATGGCAAAGTTATTTTTTCAGGAACAACTGCAGCGGAACTTCCCAGTGAGGAAGATTTAGCGGAACTGCCAGGTGGCATCTATGAATTAAAGAATCAAGTAAAAGAGACAATTCCCGAGTCATCGAGACTTTTTGAGCAAAAGGGAATTAACGGAGAAGAGCTTTCTGTCAGTGCCAAGACTTCTGGTAAATTTCAAATTGCTGCAAAAGGGACAGTTGTTGTGAAACATTATTTAGAAGATGAAACGGATTACTTCGCCTCAGAATCAACAACAGAGATTGTTGATGAGGAATATATGACATATCCGGTAACGGATATTCCAGCTGGTTATGAACTTGATGAGTCGAAATTACCTAATAATAGCGAAGGCCAATACATCGACGGCGTCATTGAAGTTGACTACTATTACAAGAAAAAAGAAACGCCAGTTAAAGTGAAATACGTTTACGAAGATAAAGATGGTTTACAAGTAGAGTTTGAAGGTTCAGCAGAAGAATTTATTGAAAAATTCAAAACGCCTTTTGAAACTAATAGTAAAGACTTTGAAGGCTACGATCTTGTCACTGTTAACACTACAAGTGGAACGATTTCAGCAGATGGTAAAACAGTGAATGGAAGCCACCAAGCAGATGAAGTCCTTGTCACTTATGTTTACAAGAAAAAAGCAACATCAGTTAAAGTCAATCATATCGATACGGACACGAAAGAAGTTATTGCGGAACCAGAAATAATTCCAGGCTTATTCGAAGATCCTTATAAAACTACGTCAGCCAAAATTCCCGGCTATGAATTAGTCGTTACGCCAGATAACGCTGAAGGTAATTATTCAATGAACACACCTGAAGTGACTTACGAATATGCTAAGATTGTTCCGAAAATCATCGTGCACTTCGTTGATGAAAAGGGTAATAAAGTATCAACGTCACTGCCAGAAAAGGATGGTGTTTGGGGAAAAGATTACGAAACAACGCCGAAAACGATTGAAGGCTACGAATTAGTAATCGAAAAAACACCAGCTAATGCTGAAGGGATTTTTGGTGACGATGATGTGGAAGTGACTTATGTTTATAAGAAAAAGGCGACTCAAGTGATTGTTCACCATCAATTTGTTGATGGTAAGGAATTTGCTAAAGATGTCTTAATTGATGGGTTTTATAACGATGATTATCAAACGAAACCTGTGATTAAACCAGGTTATGTAATAGTTAAAGTAATAGGTGAAACAGTAGGTAAACATGGTGAAGTCATTAAAGAGATCACATACGTTTATGCTGAAATTTTACCGCCATTAGTCCATCCAACAATGGAAGGTGGCAAAATTGTCACTGGAACAGGCATTCCGAATACGGATATTGAAATTACCTTCCCAGACGGTACAGTTAAAAAAGGCCATGTCGACAATCAAGGTAACTGGACAATGGATGTTCCAACTGGACTTTATTTAAAAGAAGGGGATCATATTAAGGCAGTTACTGTTGATTATCTAACAGGTTTACGTTCAACAGTCGCAATTGGTCCTGTTATTCCACTAAGTCATCCAATACTACCGAAACCAGAAAATCCTGATAAAGACAAAGAAGCACCTCAGGACTCTGATGAGAAGAGTAAAGGAACAACTCCCCCAAGTAAGTCTAACAAACATCAAAATAAACTGCCCCAAACTGGCGAAAAATTGATGAAAAATACTTTGTTTACGGGAATGAGTTTAATTGTTTTAGCTGCCGGTTATTATGTCTTTAATCGCAAAAAAATAATGAAAAATAAATAGTAAAATCTAAAAGAGGCAGCGTGATTGCCTCTTTTTTTTGAACAGATTAGTTGCATTTTTATCGTTAATTAGCTATAATTTTAAAATGTAACGATTTCGTTTTATAGAGAGGGATTCTAAATGAAAAAATATAGTAGTATTTTATTAGTCGCCTTAGTAAGTGTCTTACTAGTAGCATGTAGTCCAAATAAAAAAACAGAAACTAGCCAAGGGTTAAAAGTTGTCACAACTTTTTATCCAATGTATGATTTCACGAAAAAAATAGTTGGCGATCAAGGGGAGGTCACGATGTTAATAACTGGTGAAACAGAGCCTCATGATTATGAGCCTAGTGCAAAAGACATCGCCGCAATTCAAGATGCCGATGTGTTTATTTATAACTCTAAAGAAATGGAAACTTGGGTCGCAGCAGTTTTAGCTAGTATTGATACAAAAAAAGTCGAAATTATTGAAGCGAGCCAAGGAATAGAATTATTAACTGGCGAGGAGTCAGATGAAGGTCACGATCACGATCATGATCACGCTCACGGCGTTGATCCACACGTTTGGCTAGACCCAGTTTTAGCACAACAAGAAGTAGCAACTATTGCTAAGGGGTTAAGTCAAGTGGCACCAAATGACCAAGCTTATTTTGAAACAACGAGTCAACGGTTAATTGCAGAGCTAAAAACGTTAGACGAAGCATTTTCAAAAGCTTTTAAAGAGGCGAAAAATCGCGACATGGTGACGCAACATGCGGCCTTTGGTTATTTAGCTGCCCGTTATAATTTACATCAAGTAGCAATTTCAGGGATTTCACCTGACCAAGAACCAAGTCCCAATGAATTAGCTAAAATTCAAGACTTTGTCAAAAAGGAAAAAGTTGAAATTATTTACACGGAAGAGTTAGCCTCAGACAAAATAGCTAAAACAATTGCCGAAGCCACAGGTGTTAAATTAGTGACTTTAAACACTTTAGAAGGACTTTCAAATAAACAACAAGCAGCCGGGGAAGATTATTTGAGTGTGATGGAAGATAATTTAAAAGCCTTAAGCCAGTCAATTAAATAAAAGAAAAATCAACTATTCTTTAAATAGTTGATTTTTTAATTATTAGTTAAGGGGAAGGGAAAGACTAGTCTTTCAGGTGAATAAGAGGTAACATAAAAAGGAATAAGGTTTAGGAGGAATAAACATGACAATAGGATATCATCGGCCAACTAAAGCAGTTATTGATTGCCAGGCAATCTATCATAATATCAAAAAGGAGCAAGACTTAATAACTGACGGAGCTGTTATTTTTGCAGTAGTCAAAGCGAACGGTTACGGCCATGGCGCCGTGGAAGTGGCAAAAATTGCCGAAGCAGCCGGGGTAACTGGTTTTTGTGTGGCTCTTCTAGATGAAGCTCTAGAACTAAGAGCAGCTGGCTTTACTCAACCGATTTTAATTTTAGGTGTTGTAAGTCCTCAGTACGCTAAACTACTAGTGGAAAATAAGTTAACAGCCACAGCTCCTTCCTTAGCATGGTTAAAAATGACTAGTGAAGAATTAAGCAAAGCTGAGTTCACAGATACTTTAACAATTCACGTGAAAATAGATTCTGGTATGGGCCGCTTAGGACTAGTCACTCCAGCAGAAATGAGTGAGACAGTCACATACTTAAAATCCCACCCCGAGTTCGAATTAGAAGGACTCTTTACCCATTTTTCAAAAGCCGATTCAACGGATACAGCTTATTTTGAACTGCAACAAAGTCGTTTTAAAACAGCGATTGAGCTATTTCCTAAAGACTTAAAATATATTCATACAGCCAATTCTGCTACAGCGTTGTGGCACGAGCACTGGCAGTCAAACTTAATTCGCTTTGGCGTTGCTATGTATGGTTTAAATCCTTCTGGAACAGAAGTCGCTGCCCCTTATCAGTTAAAGCAAGCCATGTCTATAGTGACAGAACTTGTCCATGTGAAACAAGTCAGTCAGGGCGAGCACATCAGCTATGGTGCGGAGTATCAGGCACAGTCTGATGAATGGATTGGGACGCTGCCGATTGGTTACGCTGATGGCTTTAATCGGCGTTTTAAGGGCTATCACTTAATTATCGATGGTCAACATGCTGAGATAGTTGGTCGGATCTGTATGGACCAATGTATGATTCGTTTGCCGAAAGAATATCCCCTCGGTACTAAAGTGACAATTTTTGGCGAAAATGGTAGTCTAGCCAATTCCCTTCAAAGTGGTGCGGAATACATTGGGACAATTAATTATGAAATCCCCTGTATGTTAACAGAACGGGTTCCTTTAGAGTATAAAAGTTAATAATATAATAAGTAAAAAAGCAATCAAAAAATTTTGATTGCTTTTTTTATCGTTTTTGATTGACATTTAATGGGAAATTAGTTAAGATTTAATCAACTGGTAGTTACCAGTCATAACCAGTTGAGAAAGGCGGTCAAACGTATGATGCTAAATAAAGATACAGCAGTGCCATTATACAATCAACTAATTGATAAATTGATTGATGAGATTAAAAATAATTTATCGGAAGGTGATAAATTACTATCTGAAAGAGAGATTTGTCAAAAATATGATGTAAGTCGCACAACTGTAAGATTGGCTTTGACTGAACTAGAAGATTTAGGTTACGTTTTTAAACGTCATGGTAAAGGAACATTTGTTTCAGGTCTTTGGAAAGAGATGAGCGACTTATCGGATTCTTATAGTTTTACCGAACATATGAAAAGTTTAGGTAAAAATCCTAAAACGATGATTATTGAATTCACTCAAACGTTTGCCAATAAAGTCGTGGCTAAAAAACTAGGTTTAAAAGATGGGGCAGAAGTTTATCGGTTAGTGCGTCTCAGAGTTGCTGACAATATTCCAATGATGTATGAAACCTCTTATGTGCCTGTCAGTCTGTTTCCAGATTTAACAGCGAAACTAATTAACAGTAAGCCTTTATACAATATTTTTTATCAAGATTATCAATGTGAGATTAGTTACGCAGATGAAGAGTTTTATGCCTCGCTAGTTCAAGAAAAAGAGGCACAATATTTAGGGGTGGAAGTTAATGACGCGTGTTTACGTATTCAACGTGAAACCCATCGAAAAGATAATCAAGTTATAGAATACACAATAAGTGTGGCACGAAGTGATCAATTTGTTTACAAAATTCGCCACGCTAAAAAATAATGTAGGAGGATTTGTCATGTTTGAAAAAGACCAAGAGTCATTAAAAGCACTAGGCGCTGAGATAACAACTGGCGAAATAATGCAACAACCAGAATTATGGGAAGAAGTTATCAAAGGATATCAAGAGAAGCAAGCTGAAATCAAGGACTTTTTAGGAAAGATTACTGAAAGTCACGGCAAAGTGAAAGTCTTGTTTTCCGGAGCGGGAACATCAGCTTTTGTAGGTGAAACAGTTCTCCCTTTTGTAAGTGAAGTGAGTGAGGCAAGTCGTTTCGACTTTGCCATCGCACCAACGACTAGTGTTGTTAGTAATCCTCATAGTTTTTACCAAGCAGATGTTCCGACTATTTTAGTTTCTTATGCTAGAAGTGGTAACAGTCCAGAAAGTTTAGCGACCGTTGAACTTGGTAAAAAGTTAGTCAAAGATTTTTATCAAATAACTATTACGTGTGCAGCAGAAGGCGAATTAGCTATGAATGCTCAAGGTGATAAGAATAATCTATTGCTCTTAATGCCTTCGAAAGCAAATGATCAAGGCTTTGCAATGACTGGTAGTTTCACTTGTATGACCTTAATGTCATTGTTAGTTTTCGATCAAGCTAGTCTAACGAATAAAGTAGCTAATGTTAGTCAAATCGTCCAGTTAGGTCGTGAAGTCTTAAGTCGTGAAGCTGAAATAGCAGCTTTTGTAGCAAAAGATTTCCAACGAGTCGTGTACCTTGGCTCAGGCGCTTTTGCTGGTTTGGCTCGAGAAGTTCAATTGAAAATTTTAGAATTAACAGCAGGTAAAATTAGCACGCTCTTTGATAGTTCACTAGGATTTAGACATGGCCCAAAATCATTTGTTGATGAAAATGTCTTAGTTTTTGTTTTCACTTCGAACAATTCTTATACGCGCCAATATGACATTGATTTATTAAATGAAGTGGCTGGTGATGAGATTGCGCCTTTAGTTTGTGGCATTAGTATTGAAGGAGACATTAATTTTGCTGGAACTAATATGCAATTTTCAAAAGAATATCAGCAGTTACCAGATGGGTACTTAAGCATTCCCTTTGCTATATTCGGACAAACACTGGCTTTATTGACGGCAATCAAAGTTGGCAATAAACCTGATACGCCATCGCCAACTGGTACTGTTAACCGGGTCGTTCAAGGAGTGACAATTTACGATAACTTAACACAATAAAATTAAATTTAAGAGGGTGTCATAATGATAGGATGTATTTTAACTGGTCATGGAGAATTTGCTACTGGTTTGTCTCACTCATTAACAATGATTGCTGGTGAACAAACTAATTTTGAAGTCGTCCCTTTTAAAGAAGAATTACCCTTAAAAGAATTTGAGGAGACTCTTAGTTATCAATTAACTAAGCTCCTCAAAGTAACCAAGGGGGTCGTTATCTTTTGCGACTTGTTAGGTGGAACCCCTTTCAATACAGCGATGGTTCAATCCCTTCATTTAGAAAACGTTGCTGTGATTGCAGGGACGAATTTGCCGCTGTTAATTGAAGGTAGTCTTTTACGATTGACTGCTGAAGATGCTAGTCAATTAGCCAATCACTTAGTTACTGTTGGTCGAGAATCCTTACTAGTCGCCCAAGTCCCAAAGTTTGAGGGAAATATTGCAGAAGATTTGATAGAAGAGGGGATTTAAAATGTGGGAAAATATTTTAGCCTCATCGATAGTGTTAGTTAGTTTTATCATGATTTTAGTAATCATTTATGGGATTTTCAGCTTTAGTAATGTCAAGAAGCAAAAAAACCGTTACAAAGAAATTCATACAACAATTAGTCAAGGCCAAAAAGTAGTGCTAGCTAATGGTATTTACGGCAAAGTAAAACATGTCAATCATGAGACCATTGATTTAGAAGTAAAGTCGGGAGCAGTTATGACAGTGTCACGATATGCGATTTCACAAATAATAAAAAATGAGGAGTAATCTAATATGGCGAATATTTTACTTACAAGAATTGATAACCGTTTAATTCACGGTCAAGTAGCTACTCAGTGGAATTCTTACTTGGGAGCAAACTTATTACTAGTCGCTAATGATAAAGTAGCGGGGGATAAAATGCGTCAAGGCTTAATGGACATGGCGGCACCAACTGGCGTAGCAACTCGTTATTTCACTTTACAAAAAACAATCGAGATTATTCATAAAGCAGCGGATCGGCAAAAAATATTTATTATTTGTGAAACGCCAGCAGATGTCTTAACTCTCGTAGAAGGAGGAGTGCCTATAAGTAAAGTTAATATTGGTAATATGCACATGTCAGAAGGGAAGAAACAAGTTGCTACATCCGTTGCAGTAGATGATAAAGATGTAAAGGCTTTCGCGAAGTTACAAGAAAAAAATGTTGAATTAGAAATTAGACGTGTTCCGACAATGCAAGCAGAAGATTTAAACAAGTTGTTTAAATAGGAAAACTGGAGGAAAGTAAAGATGGAGTATACTATATTACAAATTTTACTAGTATTTTTAGTGACGTTTATTGCTGCAATTGATCAATTTAGCTTTTTGGAATCATTATATCAACCAATTGTTACAGGAATGGTTATTGGTTTAATTTTAGGAGATTTACAGACAGGTTTGATTGTTGGTGGTACTTATCAATTAATGACAATTGGGAATATGCCAGTTGGCGGAGCACAGCCACCGAATGCGGTAATTGGTGGGATTATGGCAGCTGTTCTAGCAATTTCGTTGAAGCTTGAACCGACTGTCGCTGTTGCCACAGCTATCCCTTTCTCACTACTTGGCCAATACGGAGTAACATTACTTTTCGGATTTATGGCTCCGATGATGACTGTTGCCGATCGATACGCTGCAGAAGCTGACGACAAAGGCATTGAAAAAATTAATTACTTGGCGATGGCTTTAATTGGAACAATTTTCGGCGTAATTGTGACGCTCTTCTTTATTGGTGGAGCAACTTTCGGTGATAAAGTAGTTGGTGCAATCCCTGAATGGTTAATGAGCGGTTTAGGTGCTGCAGGGGGAATGATGCGACTAGTCGGGTTTGCGATTCTCTTAAAAGTAATGGTTTCAAAAGAATTATGGGGCTTTTTCTTCTTCGGTTTCGCTTTGGCATGTATTGTCATGGGAATCGAATCATTAACTGGTCCAGCTTTAATTATTTTAGCCTTTATCGGCTTCGCCTTAGCTTATTGGGATTTCCAAATTCAAACGAAATTTAAAACTGCTGCCGTAGATGGCTTTAATGGAGGCGAAGAAGATGGCATATAATATTCCAGAAACATATAAAAATCAACAGCCAGCCCAACAGTTAGATAATAAAACCTTAAATAAAATGGTTTGGCGCTCACTTTTCTTACAAGCATCCTTTAACTTTGAAAGAATGCAAGCTGCTGGTTGGTTATACGGTATTTTGCCTGGTTTAAAAAAGATTCATAAAGATGAAAAAGAAGATTTAGCGGCATCGATGTCACATAACTTAGAGTTTTTTAACACTCATCCTTTCTTAGTAACTTTTGTCATGGGGATTGTCTTATCAATGGAACAAAACAAAGCCGACATTCCGATGATTAGAGCCGTTAGAGTCTCAGCAATGGGACCTTTAGGCGGAATTGGTGATGCTCTCTTCTGGTTTACTCTTGTTCCAATTACTGCTGGAATTACTTCAAACATGGCAATTAATGGCAACATAGCGGCACCATTTTTATTCTTGTTAATATTTAACGTGGCGCAATTTGCGATTCGTTATTGGTTGATGCATTGGTCATATAAGATGGGCACTGATGCGATTGGATTATTAACGGCGAATGCTAAGGAATTTACGCGAGCAGCTAGTATTTTAGGAATCTTTGTCGTTGGGTGTTTAACTGTAACAGCTAGTGTCACAAGTTTAAATATCTCAATTCCAAACGGTACGACCTTTACACCAACGGCTATTACGACAACTATTCCAGCCGAGGACTTAACTGATTTTAGCGATAAAATCTATGCAAAAGATGAAAGTGGCGAGATTAAAATGGCTGAAGGTGAAGCTGTTTTAGCAGAAGGAACTACCATTCGTGAACTAGACAATGGTCAAATTCAGTTAACTTATAATGAATTTGAAGAAACACCTGTGACGATTAATATTCAAGAAATTTTAGATGGTATTTTACCTAAAATTGTTCCAATGGCAATCACACTAGGTTTGTATTTACTCTTATCTAAACGGAAATGGACACCGTTAAAATGTATCATGTTATTACTTATTATCGGTATTTTAGGTTCTGGAATGGGATTCTTCCCTTCGATCTGGCCTTAAATTAAAGGAGAATTACTCTTCAAGTAAACACACTTGAAGAGTAGCTCTTTCAATCAAGTAAAGGAAGGGATCAAGAATGATTTTAACTGTCACAATGAATCCAGCAATAGATATCGCTTACCCACTGGAAACCTTAGCTATTAATACGACTAATCGGGTAACGAGTGATTTAAAAAGTGCTGGGGGTAAAGGTTTGAACGTCAGTCGTGTCTTAGCTTTAAAAGAGCAAAAAGTTCTTGCTACCGGCCTAATTGGTGGAGATATGGGTAACTATATCAAAGGGAAACTGGAAGCTGAAAAGATTAGTTTTGATTTTTATGAAACTGAAATTAATTCAAGAATGTGTATTGCGATTTTACATGATGACGGTCAGCAAACAGAACTATTAGAAAATGGTGGTAGTTATAGCCACGCTGATGATGTTGGTTTTATTAATAAATTTACGCGTATTATTGACACTCAGCCAATAAGCTTAGTAACGATATCAGGCAGTTTACCTCAAGGTATTTCAGAAGAGTGCTATCAAAAAATGATTACTATTGCTAAGGAAAAAGGGCTGAAAGTTCTTCTTGATAGCTCAGGCAAAGCTTATGAATTAGCTTTAAAAGGTCAGGATAAACCTTATCTGATTAAGCCTAATCAAAAAGAGTTGGCTGATTTACTTGGAATAGCTGAATTAACTAGTCACAGTCAAATTATTGACAGCTTGGCACACCCATTACTTATAGATATTCCCTGGATTGTAGTCAGTTTAGGTAGTGCTGGGGCAATTGCTAAAATTGAGCAGGAAATTTATCAAGTGACGATTCCTAAAATTACAGTTGTCAGTCCAGTTGGTTCTGGTGATTCAACAATTGCCGGCTTAGCCATTGGCATAGCTCATCAACAAACAATCCCAGAAATTTTAAAAACAGCAATGACTTTAGGCATTTTGAATACGTTAGAAAAAAGAACTGGGTTTGTTAATACGAGTAACTTTAATGAATACTACGAACAAATAACTATTAAAAAAATCTAAAACATCAGAGGAGCAAATTAAGTGAATTACACAACTAACAAATTAAAAGCAATGGAACGATTATCGACTGAAGATGGGATTATTTCAGCACTGGCAATTGATCAACGTGGCGCTATGACTAAAATGATGGCTAAAGCTGGTAAAACTGACATCAAAGCTACGGAAATTGAAACCTTCAAACAAATCGTTTCAGAAGAATTAACAAGTCTATCTTCTTCAATTTTATTAGATCCAGAATACGGTTTGCCTGGTGCGAAAGCTCGTCACGAAACTTCAGGTCTATTATTAGCTTATGAAAAAACCGGCTATGATGCCAACGTTCCAGGGCGTTTTCCAGATTTACTAAATGACTGGTCAGCGAAACGGATCAAAGAAGCTGGGGCAGATGCCGTTAAATTTTTACTTTATTATGACACAGAAGAAGTAGCAGAAATTAACGATCAAAAGCATGCCTTTGTTGAGCGGATTGGTTCTGAATGTGTAGCGGAAGATATTCCTTTTTATTTAGAATTATTATCTTACGACAAAAACATTGCTGATAACACTAGTGCCGAATTTGCAAAAGTTAAACCAAGAAAAGTCATTGATATGATGAAAGAATTTTCAAAAGAACGCTACAATGTAGATGTTTTGAAAATGGAAATTCCTGTCAATATGGCTTTTGTTGAAGGCTTTAGTGAAGGGGAAGTTCTTTATTCCCGAGCCGAAGCTTTAGCTTATTACCAAGAGCAAAGTCAGGCAACAGACTTACCCTTTATCTTCTTAAGTGCCGGAGTCAGTGCGGATTTATTTAGAGAAACATTACACTTTGCTAAAGAAGCAGGTTCAACTTTCAATGGCGTCCTTTGTGGTCGAGCAACGTGGGCAGATGCAGTCATTCCTTTTGTTGAAGCCGGGGAAGAAGCAACGAGAGAATGGTTAAGAACGCAAGGTAAAGCCAACATGGAAGAACTAAATGAAGTGTTAGCTCAGACAGCTACTTCATGGAAAATGAAAGTAAACTAAAAAGATGTAACCAACTAGAATTTTAGTTGGTTTTTTTGTATAGATAAAAGTTAATAATTTCTCATACAAAAGTCTTAGTGAAAAAAGATACAATTAAGTTTATAATGAGAAGGGAGAGGTGATTAATAGTGAAAATACGGATTATTTATATCTCAGTTTCAGGCAATACGCGAGCCTTTGTCAAAAAATTGCAAAGCTATGGTGAAGAAAGTTGTGAAATTGAATTAGTTGAAGTCACTGATTTTAGTAAGTTTTCTAAAGAAAGCGAACCTTTTGTGGCTTTTGTACCAACTTATTTAGATGGTGGCAACGGTCAAGATAATGGCACTAATGAAATTATGACAAATACCCTCAAAGAGTATATTGACTTTGCTGATAACCAAAAATTTTGTCTAGGAGTGGTTGGCAGTGGTAATAAAAACTTTAACTGGCAATATTGTTTAACCGCCAAACAGTATGCTGAAAGTTTTGAGATTCCCTTTTTAGCAGACTATGAACTGAGAGGAACACCAGCAGACGTCCAACGGATTTTTGAGGTCCTCCAAGAGGTTTTTAAAGAGCAAGTGTAGTCACTAGAAAAAGCATAAATTATGAATTATAGGAGGTTAGTCACCGATGGAAATACGGATCGAAGATTTAAAGATGCGTTATGGCACGAAAGAAGTCTTGAGTGTCGAGCAATTAATATTTAAAAAAGGCAAAACATACGGCTTAGTAGGCCATAATGGTGCAGGTAAAACCACGTTATTTAAGTGTTTAACTAATATTATTGCTACTTACACTGGTGATATTTATATTGGCGAAGCAAATGTCAGAGAAGACAATAAAGTTTTGTTAAATGTCGGAATTGTTTTAGATGGCATGTCCATGTATCAAGATCATACGGGTTGGTTTAATATCCAATATTTCTCAGGTCTCCGCGGGGAAAAACATGAAGAAAAAGCCCGGCAATTGGCTCAAGAATTAGATTTAACTGAAGCGTTAGAGGAAAAAGTCAGCCATTATTCTTACGGAATGCAGAAGAAATTAATTTTATTAATCGCCTTATTGCATAACCCCAAAATATTGATTTTAGATGAACCTTTTAGAGGTTTAGATGCCAAAACAGTGACGTGGTTCAAAACCTATTTGAAAGAGTTAACGAATGCTGGGCAAACCTTGTTAATTTCTAGTCATGTCCAAAATGACTTAGAAGCCCTTTGTGATGAAGTTATTGTCATTGATCAAGGGAAAATCGCTCAAACAATTGATTTAGTAGCAGAACGTCAGTCAGCGATTCGCTTAATTGACACAACGGACAATGAAGCTTTTAAAGAAATGTTATTGGCTGCAAACTATCCCTTCCAAATGAATAAAGTCGGGATTATTAAATTAGATTGTGCAGACGAACGTTGGCAAGAAATTTACCACTTATTATATAGCCGAGGCATTTGGATTGAAGAGATGACTCGTGTTCAAGTATTAACAGAAAAATTAAACTAAAAATGAGGTGACAAAATGACCGGTCCATTAATTTTTAAAATGGAATTATTCAAATTCTTTAGAGATAAACGCTATTTATTAGCAATTGGTATTTTAGCAATTTTGAACACAAGTGTGACATTGTTTTATAGTATCTTTTTGACGACTAGTCGGCACTTAGCCTTTGATAGTGTCCTCGTCAGGTTTTCATCAATTATTGGCATTGTGACTGCTTTACTAATTTTTGCCAATATGATTTTTACGTTCCTATTTCCGTTTCATATTTTGTCGATAGATTATAAAAACAACGTGATGGCAATGATGATTGCCTCTGGTGTTAACCGAACCCGCTTGTTTTTTGCTAAAATTGGCGCAGTAATCTTACTTTCACTCGGCTTATTTCTAGCAATTAGTGTTGGGCCATTTATCATTGTTTTGATTCAAACGATTATTGGTGGCCAAATCAATGAGTTCTTTAGTGGCTTTTTAGAATTCTTTAGATTCCTAAAATTAGATATTAATATTATCCAAATTATGTTTAGTGCTTTACTAGCTGTCTTTAATAGTGTGGTTGTCATTACAGCTGCAACTATTTTGATGAAAGGTAAAAATACGGCAATCATCGTTTCCATGGGCTTTGGTATGTTAAGTAGTTTTTTAAGCAATTTTTTCAACCAATTTGCCTTCTCAACGGAAGTGACACTGGAAAGTATGGCAATGGTTCAAGCAGTTTCCTCGGTCATCTCAATTGCGGTTTTCTGTTTTGTAGGCTTACTAGCTTTACAAAAACAAAACTTATAAAACAGACGGTTCTCTCAATAAATTGAGGGAACTGTTTTTTTTTGAAAAACTGATTTTTTATCAAGGGATATCAAGGGTTCTCTATGTGATAACGCTTTTATCTATGTTAACCTTAGAAGTGTTAAAGGCATTACAAAACAATCAGATGGAGGGTTATTATGTCTAGAGATGCATTGAAAATTGTAACAATTGGTGGCGGTTCAAGTTATACACCAGAACTAATTGAAGGATATATCAAACGTCAAGATCAGTTACCAATTAAAGAAATTTGGTTAGTCGATATCGAAGCCGGTAAAGAAAAATTAGAAGTTGTGGGTGCCATGGCAAAACGGATGGTCAAAGCAGCAGGTCTAGATTGGGAAGTTCACTTAACTTTAGATCGTCGTGAAGCCTTAAAAGATGCTGATTATGTATCTACTCAATTCCGTGTAGGTTTATTAGACGCTCGAATTAAAGATGAACGAGTACCATTATCACATGGCGTTTTAGGACAAGAAACAAATGGCGCTGGGGGAATGTTTAAAGCATTTAGAACAATTCCAGTTATTTTAGATATTATTGCTGATATGAAGGAAGTCTGTCCAAATGCTTGGTTAGTTAACTTTACTAACCCTGCTGGTATGGTTACTGAAGCAGCGATTAAACATGGCGGTTGGAAAAAAACAGCTGGACTGTGTAATGTGCCAATTGGTCATAGCAAACAAGCCGCTGAAAAATTAGGTGTTCCTGAAGAAGAATTATTCATTAAATACGCTGGAATCAATCATTTCCACTGGCACCGTGTCTGGGATAAAGCTGGAAATGAGCGGACAGATGAGTTAATTGATTTAATTTATGGCCCACAAGAAGACTCTGAAAGTCATTTGAAAAATATTCATTCAGCACCATTCCATTATGAACAAATTAAAGATTTAGGTATGTTACCATGTGGCTACCACCGTTATTACTACATTGAAGACGAAATGTTAGCTCACTCAGTTGAGGAATTTGAAAAAGGAGAAACTCGCGCTCAAGTTGTTAAAGCAACTGAAGCTCGCTTGTTTGAACTTTATAAAGACCCAGCTTTAGATTACAAACCAAAAGAATTAGAACAACGTGGGGGAACTCACTACAGCGATGCGGCGTGTGAACTAATTGCCTCAATCCAAAATGACAAACGGACAGACATGGTCGTTTCAACTGAAAACAATGGAACAATCACTGATTTACCATACGACTGTGTCGTTGAAGTGTCAGGACCTGTGACAAGTCATGGTCACGAACCTTACAACTGGGGAAGCTTCCCACCAGCAGCGCGTGGTTTAATCCAAGGGATGAAGGGCATGGAAGAAACAACGATTCGTGCAGCGATTACTGGTGATTATGGTGCAGCTTTACATGCCTTCACTATTAACCCATTAGTTCCATGTGGTAAAATGGCTAAGACGTTACTTGATGAGTTATTATTAGCTCACAAAGATCACTTACCACAATTTGCTGAAGCTATCAGCAAAATTGAAGCAACACAACCTGAAACAGTTAAGTATGTTGAAGAATTGATGAAAAGTAATTAATTAAATTTAAAAGCGTAACTATCTGGGCTCTACGTCAAATTGTGTGGATGGCTAAAATTTAGTCGAATAAATAGTTACTTAGGCAGCTTCATCAGAAATGGTGAAGTTGCTTTTTTGTGTCACTTTAAAACTGATTAGAATGCGGTGTTTAAA
>NZ_NGJU01000025.1 GCF_003987495.1 Vagococcus salmoninarum | reverse complement strand
AGAAAATCAGTGTTTTCTCGGTCACAACATTTACAATGAGTGGGTGTATAAGTCAAAGTAGCAAAATAAAGGGTTGCAGTAACGCCTTTTATTTTTTGTTCAACGCATGCTTTTTCAGCAAATGTGATATTGGGGTCTTTTAAATTAAGTGATAATCGGATATAATCGTTATGAAACATATGAATTCTCCTCCCTGAATTGGTGTAAGCAACTTTATTCTAACTGGAAAGTTCATATGTTTCTATTTTTTTGCGTAAAAATAGGTGTGAATGAATCTCTTCATCCACACCAAAAATTATACAGCCCTTTTTTTGTGTAGGTAAATCAGGTGTATGTTACTTATTTTTGTTTGTTTGCCTAATAGTTAAAATTATTTTTGAGGATAAAAAAACTGGTGTAATGAAATTAGCTAGATTGATAAGGATCGTCTAACCCAAAAAAGTTAGAGTTAATAGAGACCGGAAAAGAAAATAAAAGAAAAACCATCTGACGAGTATCAGATGGTTTAAGGAGATTTTTATTTACTCTGGAGGAGTAAATAATGAAAAAGTTTTGTTAGGGTTGTTTATTAGTATGAGTTAATAATAGTCTACAAATGTGAAGAAATTATGATAAAGTTTTAGTAAGTAAGTGAACTTTTTGATAAGAAAAAAATTAAAGATGCAACTATTTCTTTAGTTAAGCGTCTACTAGGTATAAGGGTCAGAAAGGAGGCTAGTAGTTTTGACAATTGAGAACTACTTTCAAAAATATAGTCACCAGTTGTACGCCTATCTTTTAACGCATACGAGAGATCACTATACCGCTGAAGATCTCTTACAAGACACGTTCTTGAAAGCTTTTCTAGCGATTCAAGACAAGGTGCCGGAGAATATCGAAGCATGGTTAATGACGATTGCCAAGTATACGATGTTCGATTATTTTAAAAAACAGAGACGAATAACTATTCAAGCAGCTGATTTTTTTGCTAAACAAGCAGCCGATGGTCACGTTGAGGATCAATTACTAGCAGCCGACGATATTCAAGAAACAATTAGATTATTAGCAAAATTACCGAAAAAACAACAAAAGGCGATTGCAATCGTTCAAATTAAAGGATTTACTTATCAAGAAGCTAGTGAAATGTTAGGTGTCAGTGTCAATACGTTGAAGTCGCAAGTCAAACGTGGCAGAGAACAAATTAAATTATGGAAAAGAGAGGATGTTTAACATGAACAAATTAGACTATAAAGAAATTGAAAAATCAGCTCATAGAAGCAAATATACGCTTTACTTAAATTTACTGTATACAATTGTTTTTATAATGTTAGTGGCAATGGTTTTAAGTAAATTAACACCCAGAATTTATTATCAATACTTTGATCAAGATACTATCACCTTTTCAGAAGGTGAGAAACCCAGTTATTTGCCAACATCTAGTACAAACCATTACTCAGAACGGGAGATTTACCGCCAGAATTGGTATGAGCTGACACAAAATAATCGTTTACCAGGGGAAACTTACTTTATGCCAGAGCATAAAGCCTTTGGTAAAGAGCAAAGTCACAGCATTGTTAAAAGAATCGGCAATCAAGACTACGAAGTAGCAATGGTAACTGAAGACTATTTTTATGGTAAGGTGAATAATTTAACTTTTGAAAGCTTACAAAATGAACGACTTGTTAATTATAAATTTTATCCTGAACAAGAGTGGTCAACGAAACCGGAAAATCTAATTGAGCTACTAAGACATAAAGATAAGTTTGGTGTAGCTAATTTAGAAGTTGTTTTTAACTTACCAAAAACTAAGGAACAGCTAGCTGAACTAAAAGACGTAGCAACGGTTACAGTCATCCGGTATGGCGTTGACTATCCTAATTCAACGGCCTTTGGCTTTCCAGCGTTATATTTTGATGGTCAGACGGCTTTTGAAATGACAGAAGAACTTTTTATTGAAAAATTAGTCTATTTGAAGAACCATTATTCATTCTATGAAAACCTCTTATTAGATAATCAAAGCAATCAATCAAGTGCTAAAATAATAAACTCAAGTGGAAATGAAGTACCAATGATGCCAAGTAATCTTCGTTCACCTTTCAACTCGTTTTTAAACGGCAATCCTGTTAATTTTAAAGATGCCCAAGAGTTCATTGAGGATAACGGCATAAAATATGGCCGTTTGTTTCTAACTGGAAGAACAGATCAATTAGCAGATTGGCTTGAAAGCAATTTAGCAGAGCTGAAAAGTTTCAAAGTCGAAGAAATTCGGGACTGGAACGCTAGTTTAGAAGGGCGGAATGATTAAAATGTTAAAAAAAACGACATGGCTTGAATGGTTAATTAAAGGCGTGGCATTGATCGGTTTAATCACTATCGCAATGATAGTGAATGGAATGAATTCGACTTTGGTCAATCAGAGCGTTTTTAACAAAAATGTTTGGTTAATTACGATGAGTCTAACGACAATAATCGGAATAATTTTGGGGATTTTGAAAAAGCAGACTAGCTTGCTTATAAGTAGCATCTTTCCTCTTATTTTAACTATGCTTCATTTGATATTAAGAGTAATGTAGAGATTATTAAGCAATCCAAACCAGACTTTCTCTTAGATAGAAACGGTTAGTAAACCACTACTAAGAGAAAGTTTTTTAGCTATTTGAGTAAAGGGGTCGCTTAATTTTTAAAAAATAGTGAACATATTTATATAAAAATCAATTTTTTAGAATAAATTCGATCTCATTTATACATGAAAAACTGGCGTGTATAAATGAAGAAAGAAGAAGGAAATTGTGACCATAAAAAGTACTTTATTTATTTGTAAAGTTATATTATACTGCGCTAAAGACTGGTAATTAAGATTGAGGAGGAAGTTGAAAAGTGAAAACTTTAGTTGTTACTTTAGGAGCAGTGGCATTTTTTGTAAGCGCGTGTAATTCAGTCTCTCAGACCGACACCGAAAAAATGATAAGTAGTGAAAGAGAAGCCAAACAAGAAATTTTAAAATCAGATTATAGTATAAGTTCTTCACGTAATACCACGTCTAAGTCAATAGTTCAGGAAAATGAAACTACGTCATCGTCAATTATTCATGGAAATGAAAATAGTGAGAGTTTTCATTTTGATGTCGTTGAAAATTCAGAATTAGAATTTGATTTATTAAATTTTTTAGAGACAACTTATCCAATTGTAGATGCTCACTACGAGATAAGTCAGGGGGAATACGAGCCTCATCCAGTGTCAGTACTCATCGTTCCTGACACCACTGAATTAGTAACTGAATTTCTTGAAATACTAGCCGCTCAAGATGGTAATAATCAATTATATCAATATTATAGTGGCATTGCTTATGAAATTATCCATCTACCAATAGAATTAACTGGTGTTGTTATTGATGCAGTGGGGATATTTTCCGGTGAGGATAATTTATCACATATTTTTATCCAAACTTATAAGTGATAAATAGTATAGTAGTCAGATTTTCAGCTGAATCTTTACTAATTAAGTTTAAATAGGATTCTTATGTAATCATCATCGGAAGTACATCTACTAGTGGAGCGAGCACCTACACAGTGAGATCAGGCGATAACTTAGGTTCAATCGCATTAAGATTTTGTTTAACAGTGCAGCAGTTACAAAGTTGGAATGGCATTTCTAATCCAAATGCCATTAGAGTGGGACAAGTATTGAAAGTAAGAGCTTGATTATTTTAGAAATAATACCATTCAGAGTATGGTGGTCGTTTTTACAATCCATTCCACTAAAAAAGCCGTAACGCTAAACGTTACGGCTTTTTTATTTGGTTAAACTTAAACACGAACTATTTTTAATTTTATTGATGATTAGTACGATTTTCGCTTGATTGTGTAGTCGTTTTAGAGTTATAATTAATTTCGTTAAGTATAAAACGAAAGAAGGGTCCTTGTTGAATTATAAGTTAATCGTTAAAGGAACAGGATTTACTAGTCAGTCATTAACTACTGTGACAGTTTTAGAAGAATGTTTATTTTTTATTACTGAAGGAGGGCTAATTGACAAGATTGTTAATAAAAAACAGGCAAATTATGCAGAGTTAGTCGCAAAATACAGTCAACAAGAGAACTACTATGAATTAGGGGCAGGTCAATATTTATTGCCAGGGATGGTCGATTTACATATCCATGCTCCCCAATGGGCTCAAGCTGGTCGAGCTTTAGATTTACCATTACAAGATTGGTTACATCAATACACTTTTCCATTAGAAGCGAAGTTTGCAGATGTTGACTTTGCTGATCACGTTTATCGTGATTTAGTTGAGCAATTAATTGCCAACGGCACGACTACTGGCCTTTATTTTGCCTCGATCCATGAAGAAGCAAGTTACCGTTTGGCAGAGATTTGTGCTGAAAAAGGTCAAAGAGGCTTAGTCGGCAAGGTAGTGATGGATGATCATGAACAAAACCCTGATTTTTATCGTGATGGATCAACTGCTGAAGCTTTAGCCAGTACTGAAAGCTTCATTCAACGAGTGCAACAATTAAATAAAACAACAATCCAAGGGGTTTATCCAGTAGTGACGCCCCGTTTTATTCCTAGTTGCACAGATGAGGCTTTAGCTGGCTTAGGTGCCTTAGCTAAAAAATACGATGTTCACATTCAATCACATTGTAGTGAAAGTGATTGGGAGCACCAATATGTGGCAGACCGTTTTAGTAAAAATGATGCTTTTGCCCTCAATGATTTTCAGCTCTTGTCAGAGAAAGCAGTCATGGCTCACTGTAACCATTTAAGTCTAGCGGATCGGCAATTATTTGCAGAAACCGGGACAGCAATTGCTGCCTGTCCGATTTCAAATGCCTATTTTGCTAATGGGGTGTTACCAATTAAAGAAATCACGGATCAGCATAAGATTGATATCGGTTTAGGAACGGATTTAAGTGGCGGATTTTCAAGTAGTCTGTTTGACAATATTAAGCAAAGTGTCATTTCTTCACGGATGTTAGAAGATGGAGTAGATGTGGCTTTAGCAAGTAATGAGCGTGGTAAGGCTGATTCACGAATTACGTTGAATCAAGCTTTTTATCATGGAACAGCTGGTGGTGGTCAGGCCTTATCTTTACCAATTGGCCAGTTAGCAGAAGGTTATTTATGGGACGCTCTAGTGATTGATACTAAGTTAAGTAGTCATCCATTGCCCTTATTTATGGCTGATGAGGATTTATTAGATGTCTTTCAAACAATTATTTATTTAAGTCACAGTGAAAATATTATTAAAGTCTGGATTCACGGAGAAACTGTTAAAGAAACTAAGGGAGCGAACTAATGGCTGAAATAGCACAAACAATTCAACAAGAAAGTGAGATTAACACAGGTAGTCATTTAACAGTCGGACCAAATGACTCGGTTTCAACCTCACAAAGTATCTTTTTAGGGATTCAACACGTTTTAGCAATGGATATTTATGTGGTTCCTTTTATTATTGCTTCTATTATTGGACTAAGCAGCCAAGAAACGTCGATTTTAATTCAGTCGACCTTCTTAGCAGCAGGGATCGCAACAATTATCCAATCAGCCTTTTGTATGAAACTCCCTGTCGCCCAAGGACCATCATTTATTCCAATCGGTGCAGTTGCGGGAATCTACTTTGCTAACGGTAGTGGGATGACCGGTTGGAGTAGCGTTTTAGGGGCCTCTTTAGTCAGTGCGGTCTTATTAACACTTATTGGAATGACTGGTATTTTCAATAAAATTATTCGAGAATTCGTACCACCTTTAGTTGGCGGAACTATTATTTTTATCGTTGGCTTGTCTTTGATGCCAGTCGGTTTGAATGATAACATCTTTAACGGTGCCGGTGGGACAATTAATCAAAACATGCTCTTAGCAGTAATTGCTGCTGGTGTGTTAATTGGCAGTGTGATGTTGGCGGCGGTTTTTCCGAAAATTGGACGCTGGGTTAAAATTTCTTCCGTTATTTTAGCCTTAGTTGCCGGGACAGTCACGGCAAGTTTTATGGGAATGTTAGATTTAACGGCTGTTCAAGAGGCTTCTTGGTTCTCGATGGTGCAGCTGCCTTTTAAAGATGTTAGTTTTAGTTTTAATCCGTCGGCAATTTTAACAATGTTAATTATTTACATTGTTTTAATGGCAGAAACTACAGGCACTTGGTTTGCGGTCAGTAATGTCTGTGACGTTGAATTAACGGATAAACAAATCAATCGCGGGGTCTTAGGAGAGGGCTTAGGTTGTTTAATTGCTAGCTTATTAGGCTCAACACCAGTTACAGGTTATTCAACTAACGCCGGCATCATTTCAATTACCGGTGTTGCCAGTCGCAAAGTTTTCATTAGTGCCGGCATTTGGTTTATTATTTTTGGTTTCTCAAGTAAGTTATCAGCTTTAATCTCAGCCATTCCAGCGGCGGTCATTGGTGGGGTTTTCGTCATCGTCTGTGCGATAATTTCAATTAGTGGTTTAGAAGTCATGAAGAAAATTCCTTTTCACGAAAAAGAAACTTACGTCTTTGGAATTCCAATGGTTCTGACCCTAGCCTTAACGTTTATTCCAAAAGACTATGTCAGTGGTTTACCACAAATGCTTCAATATTTATTCAGTTCACCAGTGGCAACAGCTTCAATTGTGGCAATTATGTTGAATAAACTATTACCAAGTAAGAAAAGTGAAAGTTAAGAAAACAGCGCAACTATTTAATAGTTGTGCTGTTTTTATTATGAAAGGAAACAATAAGCTTGCCTAAAAGTAGTTTAGTTGCTAAACTACCTTTATGGATAAACTACTAAATAACACAACCGCAGAATTAGGAAAACTGATTCATCAGCTAAAAGAATTAGAAAAATTACCAATAATGATTCCAGGGGTAGGGAAAGTCAGCCCAAGTGAATTTCATTTAATCGAAGCAATCGGTAAAGGCCAAGCAGTCACCGGGTCTGATCTAGTCTTAGCTTTAAATATGACGAAAGGAGCTGTCTCACAGTTTGTCAGAGAGCTATTAATTAAGGAAATCATTCAACAACAGAGCGATGAATCTGATAAGCGCCTTAAATGGCTAAGCTTAACTTCTAAAGGGAAGCGCATCTATCAGGAACATCAGAAATTAGAAGGGAATGTCACAAGAGCTTTAGTAGCTGAGTTGAATCAAAATGAATTAAGTGGCTTTGTTAAAGGGCTAGAAATTTTTAATAATCAGTTAGCAGATCGGTTAACTAGAAGTAACGAGGGAAAAGCAGATGAAAAATAAAATAATGATAATCGGTGGTCACGGTCATGTCGGAAGTGTCATAACTAAAAATATAAGTCACAAGTATCCGGGAAAAGTTATCTTAGCTGGGCGCAACAGTCAAAAAATGGCTGATTATTTAGCTGAAAATCAGTTAAACTTAAAGACTCAAGTCTTTGATATTACTAAAGAACCTGACTTAGAAATGTTTGAAACAATAAAATTAGTCGTCGTGTGCATTGACCAAAAAAACACGAAGTTTGTTGAATTTTGTAATAATAATGCTATTGACTATGTGGATGTTTCAGCTAATAGTGCTTTTTATCATCAGCTAAGTCAACTAAATTTCAGTAAAAAGAGTTCAGTTGTTTACAGTGTTGGTTTAGCACCAGGTTTAACTAACTTAATGGCTCATGCGATAGCAAAAAAACTACCTAATTTTACTGAGTTAGCAATCAAGGTTATCTTAGGTTTAGGTGACAGCCATGGTGATGCAGCAATAGACTGGACGTTTAAACATCTAAACCAAGGCTATGAAATTAATGGTCAAAAAGTCAAACCCTTTAGTTTGAAAAACCAAGTCCGATTAGTGAATCATAAAGATTTACCAGTCTATAATTTCGATTTTTCTGATCAACATAGTTTAAAGCAAGTATGGCCAGAGCGCAAAATAATGACTTATCTTGGCTTTGACTTAGGAAGTGTGACTCATTCTCTCCATTATTTACAAAAATTGAAAGTCTTGCCTGTTATTGAAAATCCCAAAGTGATGTCCTTCTCAAAGAAAATTATGGCCAAAGGGTCCTTAGGGAGTGACAGTTTTGTCCTGCAAGTGACAGCAAGTGAGGGAAGGGAAGGCCAGTCTTTGACAGTTAGAGGCGCGAAGGAAGGGGTAGTCACCGGAGAAATTGCGAATGTTTTAATTGAGCGAGTCTATCAAAGTCAAGACAGTCTCGGCTTTGTCCAAATTGATGACTATTTAACTTTTGAAGAATTAGCCAAGGCATTGCCACAATTACAACTCATTGATTAAAATTAAGGTGGAGCTGGCTACTGTCACGCCTCTTTACTATTGTTTGAAAATTCAAATCCTTTCAATTCCCTAAAAAGACAATGAGAGACTTCTCAATTTCACAGACTGAAGTTGTTGCCCTTCAATAATCATGCTAGGATGAAGTAAGAAGTGTGGTAGCGCTTTCTTAAAGAAAGCTAACAATGATAGTGGAGGGTGGAAAATGATTTTATTTGATGAAATGCAAATTGGTGACTACGAACAAGTGATTTTTTGTCATGATAAATCGTCAGGTTTAAAAGGGATTATTGCAATTCATGACACGACCTTAGGACCAGCTTTAGGTGGGTGTCGGATGTGGCCTTATGAAAATGAAGAAGAGGCTTTACGGGATGTTTTAAGATTAGCCCGGGGAATGACTTATAAAAATGCGGCAGCCGGCTTAAATATTGGTGGCGGTAAATCGGTGATTATCGGTAATCCGAAAACTGATAAGAGTGAAAACTTGTTTCGGGCAATGGGTCGTTATGTTGAGAGTTTAAATGGCCGTTACATCATTGCAGAAGATGTGGGGACTACCGAGCATGACATGAATCAAATGTATTTAGAGACTGATTATGTGACTGGTAGCACTGCCCGAGCAGGGGCTTCTGGCAATCCAAGTCCGAAAACTGCCCTAGGGGTTTATTATGCTTTAAAAAGTACGGCAAAAGAAATTTTCGGTGATGACTCTTTGCAAGGAAAAGTAATTGCTGTTCAAGGCTTAGGAAATGTGGCTTACACAATGTGTCAGTTGATTCATGAAGAAGGTGGTCAGCTAATCGTGACAGATATTAATGAAGAGGCTGTTCAACGGGTGGTGACTGATTTCGGGGCTAAAGCTGTAGGTGTAGATGATATTTATGACGTTCAAGCAGATATTTTTGCCCCTTGTGCCTTAGGCGGCATTTTAAATGATACAACGATACCACGTTTAAAAGTCAAAGGGATTTGTGGTTCAGCCAATAATCAACTTGAAGATATCACCAAACATAGTCAACAACTCTTTACTAAAGGAATCGTTTACGCTCCAGATTTTATTGTCAATGCTGGTGGGGTAATTAATGTGGCCGATGAGTTAAGTGGCTACAATGAAGAACGGGCAAAGTTAAAAATTAAAGGGATTTACTATCAAATGGAGCAAGTCTTTAAAATAGCGAAAGCGGAAGGGATTACTACTGCGGAAGCTGCTGATCACTTAGCCGAAAAACGCATTTCAGAGATGTTAAATGTCAGAAGAACCTTTTTAAAAACTGAAAAATCAGTCATTTGTAAACGTTAATCTAGCGTAGGAAAGTAGGACTAATGAAGGGAAACTATTTCTTATAAATCATGAAAAAAGTCAATAATCTTAGACTCAAAATAAAATAGTGATAATTAGATGAAAATAGTCATGAAATAATGTATAATAGACTTGATAAAGGGGGTACTGACTCAGTACCCCTGTTTTTATAGTTCAAATTAACTTTAGTAAGGGAAATCCTGACTTAAATAAATGAACTCATGAGAAAGGAGTCTTTATGTTTTTAAATTACAAACCGACTTGGATGTTGGAAGCAATCTACCAACTTACCCCAGAGGAACTGGCAAAACATAATATTAAAGGAATACTGACGGATCTAGATAATACCTTGATTGCCTGGAATAATCCAGATGGCACTACGGAGTTGTTAACTTGGATTCAGGGGATGAAAGAAGCTGGCATACCAGTCATGGTTGTTTCTAATAATAAAGCCGAACGAGTTGAGCGAGCCATTTCTCATCTTGGGTTAACTTATGTTGCCCGGGCGTTGAAGCCATTTACAAAAGGGATGAATGAAGCAGCTGACAAGCTTGGTTTACCGAAAGAGCAATTAGTGATGGTCGGCGATCAACTGATGACGGATATTAAAGCAGCTAATAGTGCAGGTATTCCTTCAATTTTAGTGAAACCAATTGTTGCCTCAGATGCTTGGAACACTAAACCAAATCGGGCCATGGAAAAAGTTATTATGACCCATTTAAAGAAAAATCATACAGATATGAAATGGAGAAGTGAATTAGGATGAACGAAGAAATTCGTTGTATTGGCTGTGGCTCAGTCATTCAAACTGAAAATCAAGAAGGGTTAGGCTACACGCCGAACTCAGCTTTAGAAAAAGGTCTTGAAACAGGCAATGTGTATTGCCAACGTTGTTTCCGTCTCCGTCATTACAATGACATTCAAGATGTGGAACTAACCGATGATGATTTCCTAAGATTATTAAACAGCATTGGTCAAGAAGATGCCCTAATAGTTAATGTTGTGGATATTTTTGATTTTAATGGTAGTTTAATTCCCGGCTTACATCGTTTTATCGGAAATAATCCGGTATTATTAGTCGGTAATAAAGTTGATATTTTACCGAAATCATTAAAACGTGGCAAGATGACTCAATGGATGCGTGAAAGAGCCCATGAAGCTGGCTTACGGCCAATTGATGTCTTATTAACTAGTGCTAAGAAGCCTTTAGAAATGGAAAGCTTGCTAGAAACGATTGAAAAACACCGTCAAGGCCGTGATGTTTTTGTAGTTGGTGTAACTAACGTTGGTAAATCAACTTTAATTAATGGCATTATTAAAGCAACAGCAGGGGTCCAAGAATTGATTACAACATCGCAATTCCCTGGTACGACCCTAGATAAGATTGAAATTCCTTTAGATGATGGTAAGTTCTTAGTTGATACCCCAGGAATTATTCATAAATTCCAAATGGCTCATTACTTAGGCAAACAAGATTTAAAAATTATTGCCCCAATCAAAGAAATTAAACCTAAAGTGTATCAATTAAATGCTGGCCAAACGTTATTTTTAGGTGGCTTAGCTCGTTTTGACTTTATTCAAGGGGAACGTCAATCTTTCGTTAGTTATGTATCGAATGATTTAGATATTCACCGGACGAAACTCGAAAAAGCAGATGAATTTTATCAGAAACACGTTGGTGGCTTATTACAACCACCACGGCCAGATGAAGTTAGTGCTTTCCCTGAATTAGTTCGCTTTGAATTTTCAGTTAAAGAAAATACCGATATTGTCTTTGCTGGTTTAGGTTGGATCACTGTTTCAGAACCTTGTGTTGTTGCAGGGTGGGCGCCAAAAGGTGTCGATGTGTTAAGAAGAAAAGCTTTAGTATAGAATGAAAAGAGGAAGATCATGGAATTAAGAGGAAAACAAAAACGCTTTTTACGGAGTCAAGCCCATCATTTAAACCCAATTTTTCAAATTGGGAAAGGTGGCTTAAACAACGATATGTTAATTCAAATCGAAGAAGCCCTAGAAAAAAGAGAATTAATCAAAATTACGTTATTACAAAATACAGATGAGGTTGCCGAAGATGTGGCAGAAGTTTTAACGAAAGAAATTCGTTGTGACGTTGTCCAAATCATTGGCCGCGCTTTAGTTTTATTCAAACCATCTACTCAAGAAAAATACCAAAAACTATCAATTGATGTCCGTAAAATTTAATTTAACGAGAGGTGAATGATTGTGATGAAAAAAAGTCAGGCTGTGTTAATGGGAACCGAAACTGTTCTAGCAGAAAAGAAAGCCAAAGGTCACCGACGTCAAGTTGGTATTTTAGGTGGTAATTTTAATCCTGTTCATCAAGCCCATCTGATTATCGCTGATCAAGTTTACCATCAACTAGGATTAGATCAAGTCTACTTGATGCCTTCTTTTGAATCGCCTCACGTTGATCCTAAGAAAACCATTTCAGCAGACTTACGTTTGGAAATGTTAGCCTTAGCAACTGATTCTTCCCCTCAGCTGGGAATTGAGACGGTTGAGATTGAAAGAGCTGGTAAAAGTTACACTTATGACACAATGGCGGCACTAGTAGCTGCTAATCCGGAAACCGATTATTATTTTATCATTGGTGGGGACATGGTCGAATACTTACCAACTTGGCATCGTTTGCCAGAATTATTAGAATTAGTTCAGCTTGTGGGAGTTCGTCGTCCGAATTATCCAGTTACCTCGGAATACCCCATTATTTGGGTCGATGTGCCGTTAATGGAGCTCAGTTCCTCATTAATTAGAAAAAAAGTAGCAGAAAATTGCTCAATTAATTATCTTCTCCCTGAAAATGTGATAAAATACATTGATGAGAAGGGACTGTATCGAGATGACAACTAGTTCTGAGTTGGTTTATTCAACGTCTATCTGTCCTGTAAGTCGTCAACAGTTAATTGAATTGATGAAAAAAAGTCTTTCTGAGAAGCGGTTTAATCATGTCTTGCGTGTGGAAGAAATGGCCCTTAAATTAGCAGAACAGACTGGCGAATCCCTGGAAAAAGCCAGTATCGCTGCTTTAGTCCATGACTATGCAAAAGAGCGGCCGGATTCAGAGATGATTCAATTAATAAAGTCAGGGAACTTCGACCAAGAGTTAATCCAGTATGGCAATGCTATTTGGCATGGGATTCTTGGAGCAGAATTAATCGAAAGTGAATTAGGAATTACTGATTCAGCGATCAAATCTGCTGTTCGTCTTCATACAACTGGCGCCAAAGAAATGAGTTTACTAGACAAAATAATTTATGTTGCTGATTATATTGAATTAGGGAGAGTTTTTCCGATTGTTGAAGAAGCCCGTAAATTAGCTTTTGCGGATTTGGATCAAGCTGTTGCTTTTGAAACTTACCATGTCTTGTTATACTTAATGGAACGTAATCTTAAAATATATCCGAAAACGGTAGAGACCTATAATCAATGGGTTGCAAAAAAATAGGAGGGAATTATCATAGAAAGTAGTCAATTATTAGAAGTAGTAGTAAAAGCCGCAGATGATAAGCGTGCAGAAGACATCGTTGCTTTAGATGTTCAAGGAATATCTTTATTAGCAGATTATTTTGTCATTTGTCACGGTAACAGTGAAAAACAAGTAGGAGCGATTGTTGATGAAATAGCCGTTGCTGCTCGTTTGAAAGGCATTGAAGTTGGCCGTATTGAAGGAAAAGAATCAGGAAAATGGGTCTTAGCAGACTTAGGAGACATTGTTGTTCACGTCTTCCACTCATCAGAACGTGATTTCTATAACTTAGAAAAATTATGGTCAGATGCACCAATGGTTGATTTGACAACGATGGTCGAGTAATATGTTATACAAAACATTTGCCTTCGTCTACGATGAAGTGATGGACCCTTTTCTTTATGTGGCCTGGTTAGAATTTGCTAACCGCCACTTGCCTAAAGGGACTAAGCGAATTTTAGAATTAGCTTGTGGGACTGGTGCTTTAGCTTGCGACTTCGCTCGTGAAGGTTACGACGTCACTGCTCTAGATTTATCTGAGCAAATGCTGTCAGTAGCTAGTGAACGAGCCCAAGAAGAAGGGGTTGAAGTTCAGTTTGTCCAAGGCGACATGATGGATCTTTCAGAAGTTGGGACTTATGAAGCAATCACGTGTTTCTCTGACTCATTGTGTTATATGCCAGACCGTCAATCTGTCCAACAAGTTTTCGACTCAGTATATCAAGCCTTAGAAGAAGGTGGCACGTTTATTTTTGATGTCCACTCAATCTTCCAAGTTGATGAAGTGTTCCCAGAGTATAGCTATCATTATCAAACCGATGAATTTGGCTTCCTATGGGACAGTTATCCTGGAGAGAAGGATCATAGTGTCGAACATTTCTTAACTTTTTTTGTAAAAGAAAAAGAAGACGACAAAACCTTTGTCCGTCACGATGAGCTTCATCAAGAACGGACTTATTCAATGGAAAACTACTACACGATGCTTGAGAGTGCTAACTTTTATAACATTGAAATTTATGCGGATTTTTCTGATGAAAAACCATCTGAAAATACCACCCGCTGGTTCTTTGTTTGTAAGAAATAATAATGTGAAAAACCACTTAGACTTGCTAGTCTAAGTGGTTATTTTTTTGCTTAAGTAAGTTAAGATACTTGAAAAAGCTCATTGATTTTATATAATTGAGTTGAGAATTGGCTGGTGGATTTTTTAGGAGCAATCATTTAAGAAGGAGGAACTGATGAAGTTTTTAGCTGAGGTCACAAGTCTGATGGAAAAACTCACTTACTATGAACAATGTCGCAAGTTGAAAATCTGTCAAAATAGCTCATTGTTTAGTCGCAGTCTTAACTATTTATTAACCCTAAGAATTGAACAACTAAAAAAAGCCATTGCTAAACGAACGAATCAGTTGATGGAATGAACGAATCAATTAATCATGGGGCACCTAAAAGAGTTTCTTTTAGGTGTTTTTTATTGTGAAAAAAATATATAAGTTTCATCTTTTTTGAAAGTTGAGATAATCTAATCCGCATAAAGACTGTAAAGTGAAGAATACTATGATTCTAATAAGGTGTATTAAAATAAAAAGATTGTGATTAATTGAATTTGTTGTTGACTTTGTATGGAAATCGACTATAGTAGTACCTATAGGTAGCTACTATAAATATAAGGTGAAGTGAGGAAGTAGGATGACAACGATTAAGCAAATAATGAAAAAATTTGGCATTACTGAAAGCGAAACAGCAGTTTACGTAACTCTCCTTGAAAGTGGTAAACTTTCAGGATATGAAGTGAGTAAACGGTCAGGTGTTGCTCGATCTAAAATTTATAATCTTTTAGAAAATTTAGTCACTAAAGGCTTAGTAATTGTTAATAAAACCGAACCGAAACTTTATCAAGGACTCTCACCAGAAGAGTTTATTCAGAACTTAGAACAAAGTGTTCAACAAGATATTACTAATCTAAATCACCAGTTACAAAGTATTAAAGAGGAAAATGCAGACGATGATCTATTATGGAAAGTTGTTGGTTATGAAAATATTCAAAGTAAGGCGAATTATTTAATCCAAAAAGCTCAAACAAGTCTTTATATTCAAATTTGGGAACAGGATTTAACGCCTGAACTAATTGCTAATTTAAAGGAAGCGGAAAGTAAGTTAGAACATTTTGTTTTAATCTTATTTAAAGAACATGACACCTTTGAATTGCCATTTAAACGCTATTATAATCATGGGTTTGAAGAGAAGAAACTGCTGGATTTTGGTAATCGCTGGCTTAATGTGATTAGTGATTCAAAAGAAGTTTTATTCGGTGATTTTAACTTTTCAATCAAAGAAGTTGAAGCGATTTGGACAAAAAATAATGCCATGAAAACTTTAGCGAAAGAATATATCAAGCACGACGCTTATACCTTGAAAATAATTGATCAATTACCTGAGCCTTTAAATACTAAGTATAACGGCGATTTAAACCAATTACGTGATATCTACTAAAACAGTAAGGGGTTTGAATAATGATAAAGAATGTATTACTTATATTGATAATAGCGATTAACAGTTACTTTTTGTTTGTATTTGTGAAAGATGTAATTAGTCATAAAGAAGAGGTTAAAAAAGAGCAAGCGAGTAGTAAAATTCTTCCTTTTAGCGCCTTTATTATGTTTTTTTTATCAACCTTTGGCATTTCAGATTTTGCTATCGGTAGTGTTTTATACCCGAAATTAAATTGGGTATCTATAAAAAAATTACCAGGAACGTTAAATACCCAGTGTGTGATACCTGTGGCCACAATGGCGTTATCTTATATAACTTCGATTGAAGTTGGGATTAAAACCTTAGTTGTTTGTATTGTTTGCCAAGTTATCGGGGCTTACATTGGTCCGAAATTTGTTGTTAAATTACCTGAACGTACAATTAAGATATTTGTCAGTATCGGTTTAATCGTCGCTGCCATCTTAATCTTTGCTGGTCAAATGAACTGGATTCCTTCAAACGGGACAGCCACTGAATTATATGGCGGGAAACTAATTTTAGCAGGTTTTTTATTATTCGTTTTTGGGGCATTGAACAATATTGGGATCGGTTCATACGCTCTAACAATGGTTACAGTCTATATGTTAGGTCTAAATCCTGCAGCGGCGTTTCCAATTATGATGGGGGCATGTACGTTTTCAGTTCCTGTTGGCAGCGTGCAATTTGTTAAATTTGGTGAATACAGTCGTAAGATTACGTTATTCGCTGCGACCTTTGGGGTACTTGGGGTCTTATGTGCTGTCTTTTTAGTCAAGTCTTTAGACACAGTAATGTTGAAATGGGTCGTTATTTTAGTCCTAATCTACAGTGCCTATAGTATGATTGCGTCACTAATCAATGCTAAAAATAATCCGGAAGTCGTAGGTGAAAATTAATGTTAGTTTTAACTAAAGCAGATGTTGAACAATGTTTTTCAATGAGAGATGCGATTGAGGCAGATAAAGCCGCCATGATGATTTACAGTAAAGGTCAGGCAACAGTGCCCTTAAGGACTAATTTAGCTGTGCCAGAAGCTAATGGTCAAAGTCTCTACATGCCAGCCTATGCTACAGATCAAGAACAATATTTAGGGGTTAAAATAGTCTCTTCTTATCCTAATAATCTTGAAAAAGGCTTACCGACTATTCCAGCAACGATGGTCGTCCTTGATCCAGCAACAGGTATTGTCGATGCCTTAATTGATGGCACCTATTTAACCCAATTAAGAACGGGGGCGATTCAAGGTGCGGCAACAGAGTTAATGGCTAATGCCGATGCTGAAATTGGCGCCTTAATCGGCACAGGTGGCCAAGCCCAAGGTCAACTAGAAGCGATGTTAACGGTACGTGAGTTTAAAGAAATTCGCATTTTTGATGTGGATCAAGAACGAGCAAAAGCTTTTGCTCAAGCAATGACAGAAACTTTTACTAATTTCAAGGCAACCTTCATTCCTTGTGCAACAGCGCAAGCCGCAGTCAGTGGTGCTGATGTCATTACGACAGTGACAACTTCAAAATACCCAACTTTTGCTAGTGAAGATGTCAAAGCTGGAGCTCATATTAATGGCGTTGGTGCTTATACGCCGGAAATGAAAGAAGTGCCACGAGAAATCATCAAAAAAGCTGATTGTGTTATTTTTGATACAATGGCTGGCGTCCTAGCAGAAGCCGGGGATTTTATTGAACCATTAGCCGCTGGTTTTGTTGAAAAATCGGCTTATCAAGGTGAGCTAGGTCAATTACTTTTAGCAGAAATTAAAGGCCGTCAAAAGGGGACAGATATTACCATTTTTAAAACAGTTGGTTCCGCCGTTTTAGATGTCGTATGTGCCCAAGAAATAGTTAATAAAGCGCGAGCATTAGGGATCGGCCAAGAAATTACATTATAAATCTTACTTAGGGGAGGTGTGACAACAGTCGCACCTCTTTTTGATTAAGGAAACAAAGGATAGGCAATCGGTTTTTTTATTTGCTAAAATTAATTATTCGCAAAACTGAAAGGATGATTAGTTTATGAATGAAAAAGCTCTAAGGAAACTGAACCTTAACCGGACGATGCCGATTTTTGATTGTGATTACCAGCTATTTGATGAGGCTTTAGAGTTTTACCAAGGCTTAGGTTTCAGCCTGACTTATTACCAAAAAGCCCCTTATCGCTTTGCCTCTGTTGAAAAAAAGGGCATTGGAGAATTTGGTTTTTATGGTGTCAAAAACTTTCAAGAAGTTGGCAAAGTTGGCGGTTGTTATATATATGTTCCGAATATCAAGGAAGTCTATGAAGAATTAAAAGTGAATTTAAAAGCTTATTATGGAAAAAACCCTCGTAAAGGTCAGCCCCGTTATTCAAGATTAAATCAAACGGCGGAAGATTGGCGAGTGAACATTACAGATTTTTCTGGCAATAGCATTATTATCGGCCAAGTTTTCGGTGACTCAACTAAGTTAATGACAGCAGAATCGACGCGGGTTAAAGCTCTTTCTTCAAAATTCGAAAAAGCTTATCTCCAAGGCTATCGCTTTGCTTATTCGAAAGAAGACTTTAAGGCAGCTCGCAATACCTTGGAATCAGCCTTTAATCGCTATCAGCAAGATGCCTCACAAGAACTGCTCTTTCAAGGCCGTGTCTTACAAGCTGAGGTTTTCAGTGCTTTAGGCCAGAAGGCACTCGCCCAAGCAGCCTTAGAAGCAGCTGACACACTCCTTTTATCGGCACCACTAGTCGAAGAGGTTGGGGAATCTTACCAACGTTTTCTTGAAATTCAAGAGGAGTTAGCAGGGGACTTTGGTGATTGAGTTCTAACAATCACGTGGCTCTGTGAAATTATCATCAAAAACACTTTTATTCTTAACTTAATCATAAATAAGATTGAAAGGCTTTTTCGATTAGGATATAATGTAAAAGTCGGAACTTTGATTGTTTTTTCACAAAAAAATAATTAGTTCCTTTCTTGAAAGTAATGATGTTAATAGTAGAAAGTAGGAAAAATCGATGGGGAAACAACAAACGATGGACGGGAATACAGCAGCAGCTTATATTTCATACGCCTTTACTGAATTAGCCGCAGTTTATCCAATAACGCCAAGTTCAACTATGGCTGAACTTGTCGACGAATGGTCAGCCCAGGGCAAAAAAAATATCTTTGGTCAACCAGTTAAAGTTGTGGAAATGCAATCAGAAGCCGGGGCGGCAGGGGTTGTCCACGGGTCACTAAAAACGGGCGCCTTAACAACGACTTATACAGCCTCACAAGGGTTATTATTAATGATTCCTAATATGTATAAAATTGCTGGTGAGTTATTACCAGCCGTCTTTCATGTGGCAAGTCGGGCAGTGGCGACTAACGCTTTAAGTATTTTTGGCGATCATGGCGATGTGATGGCCGCTCGCCAAACTGGCGTCGTGATGTTAGCGGAAAGTACTGTCCAAGAAGTGATGGACCTTTCAGCTGTTGCCCATTTAGCAGCCATTGAAGGCAGTTTGCCAGTGATGAGTTTCTTTGATGGCTTTCGGACAAGTCATGAAATTCAAACCGTTGAAACAATTGCCTATGATGATTTAGCCAGTTTAGTCAACCAAGAAAAATTAATGGCTTTTCGAAACCGTAGCATGAATCCTAACCACCCCCATATTAGTGGCACAAACCAAAATGCTGATATTCATTTCCAACAACGGGAAACAGTTAATCAACATTATTTAGCAATTCCTGGCATTGTTAAAAATTACATGGCGGAAATTAATAAAATCCGTGGCACTAATTATGACTTAGTTAATTACTATGGTGCTTCAGATGCCACGGAAGTCATTGTGTCCATGGGCAGCGTGGCACCAGTCGTGGAGCAAACTGTAGATTATTTGAATGGGCAAGGTCGCAAAGTCGGTCACCTCAACATTCATTTATACCGGCCTTTCCCAGTAGCGGAATTTTTAGCTGCCTTACCTCAGACAGTCACTAAAATGGCTGTCCTCGATCGGACAAAAGAACCCGGAGCAGGTGGCGAACCCTTATTATTAGACGTTCAAAGTGTCATGTACGACAGTGAGATTCATCCTTTAATTATTGGCGGTCGGTACGGTTTAGGTTCTAAAGATGTTACCCCAGATCAAATTGTTAGTGTCTATGATCATTTGTTATTACCAAAAGAGCAAGTCATTTCACGTTTTACAATTGGAATTATCGATGATGTGACTCACTTGTCATTGCCTGCCTTGCCGAAGTTAGACTTAACGCCAGTTGGCACCTACCAAGGGAAGTTTTGGGGCTTTGGTTCAGATGGCACAGTTGGCGCGAACAAGTCAGCCATTAAAATTATTGGTGATGAAACAGAGCTGTTTGCCCAAGGGTATTTTTCTTATGATTCAAAAAAATCAGGTGGCTTAACGATGTCTCATTTACGTTTTGGTCCAGAGCCGATTAAGTCTGCTTATCTCGTCGAAGAAGCGGATTTCATTGCTTGTCATAATCAGTCATACGTCTTTGCTTACGATGTTTTAAAAGGGCTGAAACCAGGTGGAACGTTCTTATTAAACACTAGCTGGCAAGAAGAGCAATTAACGACTAATTTACCTACTAAGTTAAAAAAAGAATTAGCGACTAAAAAGATTAATTTTTATGTGATTAACGCCGTGGAAATTGCCCAAGAAAATGGTTTAGGGCGACGGATTAATACGGTTATGCAAGGAGCTTTCTTTAAGCTAATGGGGATGATGCCTTACGAGGAAGCAGTGGCTTTAATGAAAAAAGAAGTCATTAAAAATTACGGTAAAAAATCACCGAGTATTGTCGCTAAAAATCACCAAGCCATTGATGATACTGTGGCTCATTTAAAGAAAATCACGATTCCTAGTGAGTGGGCTGACTTAACGGAACCAGTTAAAAAACTTCGGGAGAATGTCCCTTCCTTTGTCTTTAATATTGTGGAACCAGTTAACCGCCAAGAAGGGGATGGGTTAAGTGTTGGCAATTTAAAAGCCGCTGGCATGACCGATGGACGTATGCCTTTAGGAACAGCAGCTTATGAAAAACGGGGCATCGCTTTAGAAGTTCCTGAGTGGAATGTTGACCGCTGTACAATGTGTAATGAATGTGCCTTTGTCTGCCCTCATGCGGCAATTCGGCCGTTCTTAGCTGATGAAGATGAATTAGAGGAAGCGCCAGCCGGCTTTGTTGTCCGGGAAATGCGGGGAGCGGATGGCTTGATGTATCGGATTCAAGTCTCCTTAGAAGATTGTACTGGTTGTGGTCTCTGTGTGGAAGCTTGTCCAGCAAAAGGCAAAGCCTTAGAAATGAAACCTTACGAAGACCAAAAAGCTGAGGCACTAAATTGGGCCTTTGCCATGACTTTAAAAACAAAAGAAAACCCGATTAAAAAAGGCTCAATCAAAGGCTCTCAATTTGAAAAACCCTTAATTGAGTTTTCCGGTGCCTGTTCTGGCTGTGGCGAAACCCCTTATTTAAAATTATTAACTCAGCTCTATGGGGACCGCTTAATGATCGCCAATGCGACAGGTTGTTCCTCAATCTTTGGCGGCGCAGCTCCTAGTACTCCTTATACAACGAATGACTTAGGACAAGGACCAGCTTGGTCGAACTCGTTATTTGAAGATAATGCTGAGTACGGCTATGGTATGTACTTAGCTAATAATGGGAGACGAGAACATTTAGCAACTGAGATGACTAGGGCTTTAGAAGAGTGTCAACTATCTGATGATTTACGCAAGTTAATGGCAGACTGGTTGGAGCACCTCTTTGATAGTGAAGGGACTCAACAACGCTCTCAGAAGTTGAAACACGTATTAGCTGAGGAAAAAGGACAGGAGCCACTATTAACTAAAATCTATGACCAAAATGATTTATTTGTTAAACCAAGTCAATGGATGGTTGGTGGCGACGGATGGGCTTACGACATTGGCTTTGGCGGTATCGACCATATTATTGCTAGTGGGGAAGACGTTAATATTTTAGTCATGGATAATGAAGTTTATTCAAATACTGGTGGTCAAAAATCGAAAGCGACCCCAACCTCAGCCGTCGCTAAATTTGCTTCAGAAGGTAAGCGGGGTGGGAAAAAAGATTTAGGTGTGATTGCTATGAGTTACGAGCATGTTTATGTGGCACAAATCGCCTCAGGAGCTAATCCGACTCAAACGATTAAAGCCCTTGAAGAAGCTGAGAAATTTCCTGGGCCTTCATTAATTATTGCTTACACCCCTTGTATTGCCCATGGTATCGCTGGTGGGATTACGTTACAGCAAACAAAAGACGCTGTGGCTACTGGTTATTGGTCCTTGTATCGCTACAACCCTTTATTATTAGCGAAAGGCAAAAATCCGATGACCTTAGATTTTAAGAAACCAGATTTTAGTCAAATGAAAGAGTTTATGAAATCAGAAACCCGCTTTTCAACTTTAGTTGGGATTGAACCTGAAATATCAGAAGATTTATTTGATCAAACAGTTGCCAATGCTAAATCGCGATTTTATCGCTATGCTCGGATTGCCGGTCAAGAAGAAAAAATCCGTGAAAAGTTAGAAAAAGTAAAAGAATAATAAGTAAAAAGGTGTGAGAAAAGTCGTTTAAATACAAGTACTTCGTTGTCCCTGTCTCTAATGACTAAAGTCATAAGAGGCACGGCTATTGGAAATAAAGCCACACAATCAGCTCTTTTGATTGTGTGGCTTTATTGAAATTATCGTGCCTTCAACGCTTAGCAGTTGTTGAGAGCGAAGCTATTTGACTTTTGGAACCCGTTTATCAAATAATGTTCGTCAAAAAGAGTCTATTTTCAACTTTTTCTTGCACCTCTCTTTTTTCGTAATAATTTTGACAGAGGGGCGGTAACGTGATAAAGTAGTTTTATTGAGTAAACGTTTACGTTGTTTCGGAAAGAGGTGAAGTAATGGGGATTTCGATGGTTGAAGTCGCAGCGAAAGCGGGAGTCTCAGTTGCCACTGTTTCAAGAATTATGAATGGTAAAACTGGTTTTAGTGAAGAAACTCGCTTAAAAGTCGAAGGTGTGATTGCTGAGTTAGGCTATCAAAAAAATGAGCTAGCCAGTAGTTTAAAACGGAATAATAGTCAAACCATTGGGGTAATTATCCCGAGTATGACAACAAATTATCATGGCTTAATTGTTGATGGCATTGAAACGAAGGCCCGAGAAGCAGGCTATTCCGTTTTACTTTCTCATAGTGGTAACGATGGAGAATTTTTAGCACAATCGTTACAAACATTAGGTGAACGGCGAGTCCAAGGGATTTTATTAGTGTCAATTCAACCTAGTCAAGATGAGTTAGCTTTATTAAATAAACTAAGAATACCGTACTTATTTATTTCTGCTAGTTCACCAAAATTAAGTTATCCTTACGTTAAAATTGATGATTACCAAGGGGCTTTTGAAGTGACTACGTATTTGATTAGTCAAGGTCACCAACAAATTGCCTTTGTAGGGGCAAACTTAAATGATCAAGTTGCAGGAAAACCACGACTCTTAGGTTATCAAGCTGCCTTGAAAGCCCAAGGACTTGTCAGCCAACCTGAGTTAGTTCTTTCTGGTGATTTTGGCCTAGAGAAAGCCAAACAGGGGATGTTAGACTTGTTACGTAAAAAGTTGCCAGTGACGGCAGTATTCGCTGCTAGTGATGAGGCTGGAATTGGTGTTATCAAAGCTTGTTTAAGCCAAGGCTTGCAAGTTCCTAGAGATATCTCAGTTTGTGGGTTTGATGATTCCCAAACAGCCCTTTTAAGTACCCCTGAGTTAACGACTTTACACCAACCTTTAGAAGAGATGGGGGAAAAGAGCGTCACTAAGTTAATTGCTGTTTGTGAAGGACAGGGAAGTTTAACGAGTGAAATCTTTCCCCATCGCTTAATTGAGCGGCAATCAGTTAAAACACTTTAAGAAGTGTTTCACTGTAGTTTCAGGTTAAACGTTTACGTAAATAAAAGATAGAGGAGCAAAACAGATGATAACAAAAAAATGGTGGCATGATTCAGTCGTTTATCAAATTTACCCAAGAAGTTTCCAAGATAGTAATGGTGATGGGATTGGGGATATTCAAGGGATTATTCAACGTTTAGATTATTTAAAAGAATTAGGCATTGATGCGATTTGGTTAAGTCCGGTATTTGAATCGCCGAATGACGATAATGGTTATGATATTAGTAACTACCAAGGGATTATGGCGGAATTCGGAACGATGGCGGATATGGATCAGCTAATCGCCCAATGTAATGAGCGAGGCATTCGTTTAATTATGGATTTAGTCGTAAACCACACTTCAGACGAACACCCGTGGTTTATTGAAAGTCGTAAAAGTAAAGATAACCCTTACCGTGACTATTATGTTTGGCGTGATCCAGTAGCCGGTGGACTGCCTAATCAACTGGGATCAACGTTTAGTGGGCCAGCTTGGCAATTAGATGAAGAGACAGGTCAATATTACTTACATTTATTTAGTCAAAAACAACCAGATTTAAATTGGGAGAATCCATTAGTTCGTAAAGAAGTGGCGGATATGATGAATTTTTGGTTAGCTAAAGGCATTGGCGGTTTCCGAATGGATGTCATTGATTTGATTGGTAAGTTACCAGATCAAGAAATTACTGGTAATGGCCCCCATTTACACGACTATTTACAAGAAATGAACCAGGCAACTTTTGGTAAACACGATGTGATGACAGTGGGAGAAACTTGGGGAGCGACTCCAGAAATTGCAAAACTTTACTCAGACCCTCGCCGTGAGGAGTTATCGATGGTCTTTCAATTTGAGCACATTGGATTAGATGAAATTCCTGGTAAAGCTAAGTGGGATTGGCAGCCATTAGACTTCCCCGCTTTAAAAGCTGTCTTTAGTAAGTGGCAAACTTCTTTTGATGGGGATGGTTGGAATAGTTTATTTTGGAATAACCACGACACGCCGCGTATTGTTTCCCGTTGGGGGAATGATCGTCCAGAATACCGAGAGTTAAGTGCTAAAATGTTGGCGACCATTTTACACATGCAAAAAGGCACCCCTTATATTTACCAAGGGGAAGAAATCGGCATGATTAATACCCCAGTTAATGGAATTTCGGAACTTGACGACATCGAAAGTTTAAACATGTACGAAGAACGTTTAGCCCAAGGATATCCGGAAGCGGACATTTTATTTTCAATTAATAAAAAAGGCCGAGATAATGCCCGTCGACCGATGCAATGGGATCAGACAAAAAACAGTGGTTTCTCATCGAGTCAGCCTTGGTTAGCATTAAATCCTAACTATGAAGAAATAAACGTTGCTAAAGCATTAGCTGAACCTAACTCAATTTTCTATCATTATCAAGAATTAATTAGACTAAGAAAAGAAAATCCTTTAGTCGTTTGGGGTGAATACCGAGAATTAGCCCCAGGTCATCCAGAGCTATTTGTTTACGAGCGGTCTTTTGAAGGTGAGACTTGGCTAGTCGTAGCTAACTTTACTTCTGAAACTGTGCCATACAGTAATTCAGAAGTCATTATTAGTGAAACGATTTTAAGTACCTACCCAGATAGCGAGGAAGATTTATCAGAAATTAATTTGCGACCTTATGAGGCAGTTATTTATAAAACATTTTAACTTACAAGAAACTAGACAAATTAGGAGTCTAGTTTCTTGTTTTTTTATTAAATTGGTATAGGAAGGGGGATAGAAACTTAGACTTAGAACAATCTTTATTTTCAGGCTTGCTAGATTATGTTATACTTATGTGTATATCTCAGCTGACTAATTAGAAGTCAGAAAAAGATGGACCATGTTGCTAACAAGCAAGGAGTGAACTTAATGTTAAGTCAACTGACTAATATACTAAACTTAGATTCGTGGAATGATTTAATCCACAATTACTTTTTAACCCCAAAATTCTTAATCAATATTTTAGACGTTGTTGTCGTCTGGTACTTAATTTATAAATTATTTAGCTTAGTTCGAGGTACTAAAGCCATTCAGCTTTTGAAAGGAATCGCGGTTATTATTTCGATTCGCTTTGTCAGTGGCATGCTTGGTTTAAATACTGTTTCTTGGTTAATGAATCAAGTGATTACTTACGGTGTGATTGCAGCGATTATTATTTTCCAACCAGAAGTTCGTCGTGGTCTGGAACATTTAGGACGAGGCTCTCTCTTTAAGAAAGCCCATCGTAGTGAACGGAAAGACATCGCCATGGTTAAAGCCTTAGACCAAGCGATCAAATATATGGCGAAACGGAAAATCGGTGCCTTAATTACGATTGAAAAAAATACTAGTTTGGAAGAATATATCGAAACAGGAATTCCAATTGAAGCGGAAATTACTGGTGAACTACTCATTAATATCTTTATTCCTAATACACCACTCCATGATGGTGCAGTCATTATTAGAGATGATAAGATTGCCGCCGCAAGTGCTTACTTACCATTGTCGGAAAATGAAAATATCCCGAAAGAATTTGGTACTCGACATCGGGCAGCAGTTGGGATTAGTGAAGTTAGTGATTCCTTAACGATTATTGTTTCAGAGGAAACTGGTGATGTTAGTTTAGCGAAAAATAATCACTTAGACCCACATTTAAGCCAAGAGGAATATATGAAAATTTTAAACCGTGAATTAGTCGTTGAAAAAAAGACAGAAAAAGATAATTTATTACAAGCTTTCTTAGAAGGTATTTCTAAAGGAGGCGAAAAATAATGAACAAACTAACAGATAGCCGTTGGTTCACACGGATTTTAGCTTTATTTTTTGCGTTATTACTCTTTTTTAATGCTAATTCAGATACAACTCATTTTAAGTTCACGACAGAGGCCGCTTTAACGGCAGTGGCGGAAAATGTCCCAGTTCGTTTGAAATATGATGAGAAGAAATACTATGTTGCTAGCTATGAAGCAACGACTACCGTTTATATGACTAGTGCGAACAAAGTTTTATTAGATATCGAATCAGATGAGTCAACGAGAATGTTCAAAGTTGAAGCTGATTTGACAGAATTTAGCGAAGGAACTTATGAAGTACCTTTAGAAATTATCAATCTTAATAAAGGCATCGAAGGGACATTAAAAGATAAAACCCTTCATGTGCGAATTGAAAAACGGGAAAGCCGTCAATTTGATGTCACACCTAAAGTCAATGACAACTTATTGAAAAAAGGTTACTCATTAGAAAACATTGTCTTAGAACCGGCTGCGGTTGAAATAACATCGGGGCAAAATACTTTAGATGCCATTGATCAAGTAGTAGCTTCTTTAGATGATGATCGAGATTTATCTTCGGATTTATCAAAACGAGTCGACGTGGTAGCTTTAGATAAGGACGGCAATATTTTAAGCGTGATTATTGTGCCAACGACAGTCTCGATGACTGTTCATGTGGAAGCCCCAAGTAAGGCTGTGCCTTTAACGATTAAACAGTCTGGGGCAATTCCGACAGGGATTAAGAGTTTCCAATTCGAGACAGAATATGAGAATATCACGATTCGTGGCTCTCGAGAAAATATTGATAAAGTTGAAGAAGTGACGTTGTTTATAGATACAACAACAATTTTAGATGAGAAGAAAGAAGTCTTTAAATTAGATATTCCTGACACTGTTGAGGCGGAACCTCAGTCAGTGAAAGTGAGTATTACACCGATCAAAGCCGAAGCAACGAAAACAAATAGTACGAAAGCTAAAGTTAAAGAGTCGAGTGAAAAAAAATAACCTTAATGGTAACGGAGAGATAAAAAAATGGGAAAATATTTTGGAACAGATGGCGTCAGAGGAATTGCGAATCAAGAATTAACACCGGAGTTAGCATTTAAATTAGGACGTTGTGGAGGCTACGTTTTATGTCAACACAATAAAACTTCAGATGAGATGCCAAGAGTGTTAGTTGGGCGGGATACCCGAATTTCTGGTCAATTACTTGAACAAGCTTTGATTTCAGGGTTAATTTCCGTAGGAATTGAAGTCTTTCAATTAGGTGTGATTTCAACACCAGGCGTTTCTTACTTAACTCGTTTACAAAAAGCAGCAGCAGGCGTGATGATTTCAGCCTCACATAACCCTGCGGAAGATAATGGGATTAAATTCTTTGGACCTGATGGGTTTAAATTAGTTGATGCTCAAGAGTTAGAAATTGAAGCCTTACTTGATGCGGAAACAGATACTTTACCACGTCCTTCAGCTGTTGGTTTAGGGACTTTAGATGAGTTTCCAGAAGGGTTATTAAAATACTCGCAATTCTTAACAGATACTGTGACTGGTGATTTTGAAGGCATTAAAGTCTGTTTAGATGGGGCACATGGCGCAACAACACCTTTAGTTAATCGAGTGTTTGCCGATTTAGAAACTGATTTTTATACAATGGGAACTAGTCCTAATGGTTTAAATATTAACGATCAAGTTGGTTCAACACATCCTGAAACATTAGCGAAGTTAGTTGTTGAAAAATCAGCTGATTTAGGTTTAGCTTTTGATGGTGATGGCGATCGGGTCATCGCAGTAGATGAACTAGGAAATATCATTGATGGTGATAAAATCATGTTTATTTGTGGGAAATATTTATTCAATCAAGGCCTATTAAATAAAAACACTATCGTTTCAACGATTATGAGTAACTTAGGCTTCCATAAAGCAGTTGAAAATGAAGGAATGATCGCTTTAGCTACCCAAGTTGGTGACCGTTATGTCGTTGAAGAAATGCGTAAAAATGGTTATAACTTTGGTGGAGAACAATCAGGTCACATGATTTTCTTAGACTATAATACAACTGGTGATGGTTTATTATCAGGTATTCAATTAATTAATGTTATGAAGCAAACTGGGAAAAAATTATCAGAATTAGCTAGTGAAATTGAAGAGTACCCACAAAAACTTGTGAATATTAAAGTTTCTGATAAACATGGGGCGATGGATGTGCCAGCAATCAAAGCAGCCATTGATGAAGCAGAAGCGGAAATGAACGGCGACGGCCGAATTTTAGTTCGCCCTTCTGGTACTGAGCCTTTGTTACGTGTGATGGCAGAAGCGCCAACGACGGAAAAGGTTAATTATTATGTTGATAAAATTGCCGATGTCGTTCGAGCTGAAATTGGTCTCGATTAAATAAAATAATCTCATAAGAAATAAGCCTTTCCTATCTAAGTGGAAGGCTTATTTTTTTAGTCTTTGTTTACTCCGGTAAGTACGGTATTTTTTAGGAGTTAGAAAGACCGGGATAGCGTGTATACTAAATATAGTAATAAAAAACGGATAAACTGTAAATATTATATTCAATAGAGACTTAGCAAGAAATTAATATTTAAATTAGTTCATAAAAGGAGAATAAAACTGAGATTTAAACGAGGAAAGCTCTTAATTAGCTGGTTATTATGTTTATTAGTGATAATCAGCCTTTTTATTGTTTGGAATTCACTGTCAGGAAAGATTGTAGCTAATGAACTAGAGTATTCAAAAAGCCTTAGCCAGTGGCAAAACTGGGAAGAAAATTCTTTAAGTCAGGCTCAAGAAAAAGTTCAAGTCTTTTTAAAAGATGAGCTTGCAGGAACGACTGAACGCCCTTATAAAGATAATCTTAATTGGACAGAAGGTTCCCTAATGGCTTTAGATAAAGCTTATCAAGCTAGTTTATTAGCTGAAAATGATTTAGGTAGTGAACTTGGGCGAATTCTTTTAGTGAAGACAGCTCAGAAATTAGAACTCCGACCAATTCGTTGGTCGCCAGAAGTCATTTTAACGATCCGAAATAACTATCCGGATCAGAAATTGAACTACCTTGTTGATTATTTTAATCCTGGCCCAGATGGCGAAGGGATAGGCACAGTTTATGATGTGTCATTTGTTTTAGATTGGTCTGGATCAATGAATAACGGATTTGCCGCAGGAGTTGAGAACCCGCGTTTACATGGGAAAAACATGGTGGAAAGCTTATCTAGAAAAGTCATGCGAGAATATCCAGGTAGTCGGATTCGCATGTTAGGCTATAATTCTCTAGCTAATAACCAAGGAGATTTTACTAGAGAACGTGATAGCGGTTGGGTTTCTTCAGATGATGACTGGGAGACGAAAATCAATCAAACTTTTTATAATACAGGAAATGGTTTTGAAAATGATGATGTGGCCGCCTTTTTGAAAGATGCGAATAATATGTTAGAAGGCAAGGACACTAACAATCCAGCTACTGGCTTACGGCCTGGAGCCGTACCAGTCGTAGTGCTTTTAAGTGATTATCAGTTTAATAATGTTGTGGATGTCATGAATCGCTTTAAAAATGAAGTGGATCGTTTTTGGACGATTGGTAATCGTGGGGAACAACCGGGAATCTTCTTACCAATTCAGTATCAAGTTAGTAAAAATAATACCCAAGCAATGCCAGTCCCTTTTACTTGGATTCAAAACCAAACAACGAGTGGACCTAGAAAAGCGGCGGGCTGGGACTCTTATTACGTTGCCAAAAATACTAGCCCAGGCACGGCAGAACAAACGATTACAGATAAATTTAAAGGCGCACTAGTTGTGACTTATGATGGCACTAATACAATTGAATTGGCTAGTGATTCTCAATTAAGTTTTGTTAAAAATAGTTTGAATTCTCCCACTGCCACTGAGAAAATCGGTCTAGGAAATCAAAATATGTCAATTACAAATGTGCTTGTAGGGAATAATGCCATCGGTAAAACAGATCAAGGAAATTTTCGATTAGCCTACACTGGCGGCATTACCAATCAAGTGATGGTATCACCTTTAACAGCTTTTAGGTCAGGACAAGTTAATTTTAAAAATAGTATAGTACCGAGTCAAAGGATTTCTGAACTGCCAGCCCTTTTTGAACCAACAGCTGAAGCTGGAATTGAATTATACGTTTATCAAGGCAGTGGCTCAATCAATAACGTGGCGAATTACCAGTTGTCCCAGAGTATTGTTGGGACAAATTATCAGAACCTTGGTGGTCAAGGGGACTTCCTTGCTTCGAATAAACTTTCTTCATTAAAATACGGCACAACGTTACTAAAAGGTGATGCTGTGGCAATTTTGAAAGAAAAGTTACCTACTGAAGAGTTTAATCAGTTAGATTTTACAAATAAGTTATTGCCAACAGCAGTCTCTAAAGAAATTACTTTTAACGCAACTCAAAATAATTATAAAGTTTATGCAGAGAAAGAAATCAAAACTGCTAGTTTGTTAGCTCATTATATCGATGAGGGAAATATTGTCTTAAAACAACCAACGAGTCAAGAAGTTGTCATCGGTGAGGTTTACAATGCGGAGTCGGCTAATTTATCAACGGCAGGTTGGACGTTGAAAGAAGCGTTAGGTTCACCGGTCTCTGGCAAGATGACGAGTGCCGGGGCAGAAGTCTTTTTTATCTATAAACGGGGAAAAGTCACTGTAGAAACCCAGTATTTAACTGAGGTTAACGGAGTACAAGAACCAATTATGCCTGAAAAAATCGAAGAATACGAATACGACCAAGACTATGTCACCGATAATCAAGAAAACTTAGGTTTGGAATTAGGTTATATTCTCGACCCTGGTAATCAAGGAGCTGCCCCAGCTGGGAAAACAGGTTTCGAAGATCAAACAATTTTAGTTATTTATACTTTTACGAAAGAAAAATTTAGAAAATTGACAAGAGTCCCAGATGTCATTGATTTTGGTGAAAATGATTTAATTACTGTTCATAGTCAAGAAATTTTTCCAACCGAGACGATTAAAGTAAGTATTATCGATCAGTTGTCTAGTGGCTGGGATTTGCGTTTGAGAATTGCTGAACCATTAAAAAGTTTAGTGGATGACAGTCCCTTAAAAGGAGAATTTACTTTTGTTAAAGCTAATCAACAGCCAGTTAGGATAGACGAAGTTGGGGAAGTCGTTCATCAAAAAGGTGTGAAACAAATTGAAAAAGTAGAATTAGAATGGCCAGTAGTAGCTGGTCAAGGATTAATTTTCAAACAAGGAATTGGTAATATTAAAGGTGGTTATACTGGTAGCTTTGAATGGGATTTAGTCAACGGTTTATAAAAAATAGACGTAACAACAGGGGAAAGTAATGAGAGAAGAAATTCTTTCATTGCTTTTTTTGTCTATACCACTTATGAATGGTGATATTAAAAATGCTATACCAATAATAAAAATATTGACAAACAGCGACAAAAATATTATGATTTATAATGTTTCTATGGAATATAAATAAAAGGAGGTATCTATACCAATTATAAAGGATAGCGCCAGACCTATTACTGTGGTTCAAGCGTAATTAGGTGACGAGGAGAGAGTTTATCGAAAATTCGGCGGATGACTCTAGGGACTGTACTCTAAAGAAGTAGTTAAAAAATAGCTGGAAAGTTATAACAAAAACTAATTCAAGCAGATAGAAACAGATAATGAACTTAAAGAAAGTAGGAAAAATCATTATGTGTGGAATAGTAGGCGTAGTAGGAAAAGAAAATGCAACAGATATTTTAGTTAAAGGTTTAGAAAAATTAGAGTATCGTGGGTATGATTCAGCCGGAATTTTTATTACTGGGAGAAATTACCAAGAACATTTAGTGAAATCCCAAGGGCGGATTGCTGCTTTAAGAGCGAAAATTGTTCCAGAAATGGCTGGAAACTTAGGCATTGGTCATACTCGTTGGGCGACTCACGGTAAACCCTCAGAGGAAAATGCTCATCCTCATACTTCAATCGATGACCGTTTTGTCTTAGTCCATAATGGTGTGATTGAAAACTTTGAAGAAATTCATAGTGAGTATTTAAGTGAAGTGACTTTAAAAGGCGAAACAGATACTGAAATTGCCGTTCAACTAATTAGTTACTTAGCTTTAGAAGAAGACTTAACAACGAAAGCAGCCTTTAAAAAGGCGTTAACAATTATTAAAGGTTCATACGCCTTTGCCTTAGTTGATAAAGAACAGCCAGATATTATTTACGTTGCTAAAAATAAAAGTCCTTTACTAATTGGTTTAGGCAAAGACTTTAATGTGATTTGTAGCGATGCGATGGCGATGATTGAACAAACGAAACGTTTTGTTGAAATTGTTGACGGTGAAGTCGTGAGTATTTGGGCAGATAAAATTGAAATTGAAGACGAAAAAGGCAATTTAATTCGTCGGGAAGCTTATGAGGCTCAACTAGACTTAAATGACATGGAAAAAGGGACCTACGCTCATTACATGTTAAAAGAAATTGACGAACAACCAACTGTGATGCGTCGAATCGTGCAAAAATACAGCACTCCTTCAAATCAACTAACTGTTGATTCAGAGATTCTTGAGGCTGTGAACAGTAGCGATCGAATTTATATTGTGGCTTGTGGAACGAGCTGGCATGCTGGTTGGGTCGGTAAACAATTACTGGAAAACTTAGCTAATAAACCAGTTGAAGTTCACCTTTCAAGTGAGTTTGGTTATAATATGCCTTTGTTATCAGCTAAACCTCTCTTTATTTTCTTAAGCCAAAGTGGTGAAACAGCCGATAGTCGTCAAGTTTTAGTTAAAATTAAAGAACTAGGTCACCAAGCCTTAACCTTGACAAATGTGCCTGGGTCAACTTTATCACGGGAAGCAGCCTACACTATGCTACTTCATGCTGGCCCAGAAATCGCAGTTGCCTCGACAAAAGCTTACACGGCTCAAATTGCTGTCTTAGCAATTCTAGCCCAAGTTGCTGGGGCCCAAGCCGGTGTTTCGAAGGCTCTTGAACTAGACTTGATTCATGAGTTAGGAATTGTTGCTAATGGGATGGATAGTCTGATCGGTGAAAAAGAAAGTTTAGCCGAACTCGTTCAAGCTAACTTAGCAACGACTCGTAATGCCTTCTATATTGGCCGTGGCACGGATTATTACGTTTCGATGGAAGCGTCATTGAAACTAAAAGAAATCTCTTACATCCAAGCTGAGGGCTTTGCAGCAGGGGAGTTAAAACACGGAACGATTGCTTTAATTGAAGAAGGAACACCGGTCTTAGGAATTATTACCGAAGCAGTGATGGGTAGCCATACTCGTGGGAACTTAAAAGAAGTCGAAAGTCGTGGCGCAAAGACACTTGTCATTGCGATGGAAGGCTTTGAAAAAGAGTCGGATCAGATTGTCTTACCGAAAGTAGCTGAGAGCTTAACGGCCTTAATTAGTGTGATTCCTACCCAATTGATTGCTTATTACGCTAGTTTACAAAGAGGGTTAGATGTTGATAAACCGAGAAACTTAGCTAAAAGTGTCACAGTTGAATAAACGTTTACAATTGTCTTAAAATTTGCTATCCTTAAGTTAACTAATTAACGAAGGTGGTGAATGGTCTGATGTTTTGCATGGAAGAAGTAGTTAATCTGAAAAATCAACGGTTTCTTGCTCTTTGCCGTGCAATTATTTTCGTATTTTCTGTTAAGTCGACGAGTCCGTCTAAAAACAGAATATAACTACGAGAAAAAGACCATTCAGGCAAGTGTTTAAAGAAACAAGCAACAATAGTTAAAGCCATGGCATCTTTTGTCATGGCTTTTTTGTGTACAAAAAAAGCGAAAAGACCGTCCTGAATGGTAAGAAAGAGGACGAAAATGATTATCCAATTAAATGAAGTTACGAAAATTATCGGTGGCGAATTATTATTTGAAAAGTTGAATTTAAGTATCAAAACAGGCGAAAAAATCGGGATTATCGGCCGTAACGGGTCTGGTAAATCAACTTTATTAAAGCTCATCATGGGAATTGAAGGGATTGATGAAGGGGCTGTTAGTCTCCGGAATGGTTTACGACTGGCGTATTTAAGGCAAGAAAGGGTCGTTGATCCAAACTTAACAGCCCGCGATTTCTTATTAAATGCCCGTCCAGAGTTATTGACCTTAGCTCAAGAATTAAGTCAGTTGGAAGAACAACTTGCTTTAGTTTCAGAGGAGCAGTTAGTCAGTGTCATGACCCGCTATGGTAAGAAACAGGAGCTTTTTCAAGACAGTGGTGGCTATGAACTAGAGGACGTCATCCAAAGTACGACCCAAGGCTTAGGGATCAATTCTTTATTAGCTCAAAGGATGATGATGTTAAGTGGGGGCCAACAAACATTAATGGCTTTAGCCCATGTCTTGATTAGTGAGGCCGATGTCTTAATTCTAGATGAGCCGACGAATCATCTAGATGTTAAAGGCTTGAACTGGTTAGAAAACTACTTACAGAAAGCCAAAAAGACGGTGATTGTCGTTTCTCATGACCGTTACTTTTTAAATCAAGTTGTCAACCGAGTTGTGGAAATTGACAACGAGCTACACAGTTACTCTGGTAATTATGACGCTTATGAAAAAAGTAAAAAAGCCCGGCTAGAAGTTTTAGCTAAAGATTACCAGGAACAACAAAAAGAAATCAAAAAAATTAAAGATGCGATTCGCCGTTACCGTCAATGGGGAAATGAAAGTGACAATGCCAAATTTTTCAAACGGGCGAAGCACTTAGAAAAGCGTTTGGCCCAAATGGATGAGATTTCACGACCAGCGAAGGAACAAGTTGCTTTAATGAAAGCTTTTAAATTTAGCCAACGGTCCGGGAAAGAAGTGCTACAGCTAAAAAACCTTTATAAAAGCTATGACAGTCGAGAATTATTAGTTGGGGCTGAGTTAAATGTGAGCTGGCAAGACAAAGTGGCGATTCAAGGGAGTAACGGTTGTGGTAAAAGTACCTTATTAAAAATCATCTTAGGCCAAGTTCCAGTAGATCAAGGCGAAGTAGACCTTGGCTCTCAAGTGGAAATCGGCTATTTATCACAAAATATTCATTATGAGGAGCCCCGGCAAACAGTTTTAGAAAATTTTAAACGTAGCAATGATCTTTACGAAGAAGACTGTCGCCGAATTTTAGCTAAGTATTTATTTTTTAAAGAAGATGTCTTTCGCCAAGTCGGAAAATTAAGTGGTGGCGAACAAGTTCGGCTCGAATTAGCAAAATTAATGCAACAAGGAAACAACTTATTAATTCTTGATGAACCAACTAACCATTTAGACATTGAAACCCGGGAGTTACTAGAAAAAGTTCTCCAAGACTATCAAGGAACAGTGATTGTCGTTTCCCATGACCGTTATTTTTTAAAGAAAACGATTCAGCGCTTCGTTGTCATTGAAGAAGGGAAAATTCAAGAGCCAGGCTAGTTAAATTAAGAAGAAAATAGTTAAGAATTAGCTAAATTATTAGATAAAACTGTAATATAGGGATTTAATAAGGAGTTTAACTTGTAAAAGTCGTCAAACTATTTTATAATTGGACTATACCAAAAAGAAATGGAGCGACGTTACTTATGAATATTATTAAAGTAAAAGACCAAACTGAGGGCGGCAAAAAAGCCTTTGAATTAATTCAAAAAGGAATTAAAGAAAACAACGCAAAAGTCTTAGGTTTAGCAACAGGCAGTACACCGATCTCTCTCTATGAAGAAATGGTGAAAAGCGATCTTGATTTTAGTGCCTTAACTAGTATTAACCTAGATGAGTATGTTGGCTTAGAAGAGACTAATGCCCAAAGTTACCGTCAGTTTATGAATGATAATTTATTTAACGCAAAACCATTTAACAAAACTTTCGTTCCAGACGGCATGGCAACAGATGCTGAGGCGGAATGTGCACGTTATGACCAAATCATTGCGGATAACCCAATTGATATTCAAGTGTTAGGCATCGGCACAAACGGTCATATTGGTTTTAATGAACCAGGAACGCCTTTTGATTCAAAAACGCGTAAAGTCGATTTAGTTGAGTCAACAATCGAATCTAACAAACGTTTCTTTGATAAAAAAGAAGATGTGCCAACTCAAGCTTACTCAATGGGAATTGGTTCAATTTTAGAAGCCAAACAAATTATTTTAATCGCTTATGGTGAAAGTAAAGCAGCAGCTTTAAAAGGCATGATTGAAGACAGCATGTCAGAAGCTTGTCCGGCTAGTGCTCTCCAAAAACACGGGAACATTTATGTGATTGCTGATGAAGCAGCATTATCGCAATTAGCAAACTAATTAAAGGAAGACTGGCTGACCTTTGAACTGACCCCATAGGTTGAGACAAATATAAAAACACCCCCGTTGAATTCGTGTAAAATGAAGAAAACGGAGGTGTATTTTTATGGTTAAACGAATTTCATACCCATTAGAAGTTAAAGAAGCAGC
>NZ_NGJU01000024.1 GCF_003987495.1 Vagococcus salmoninarum | reverse complement strand
TTCATTCCACTCTAAAGTCTGAAACGTTCTCAATACAGTCAGAGCTTGGATGCTCTACTACTAGTGTAATCGAAACTGTACAAAATTTCATCAAGTATTATAATGAAAAGAGAATTCAACAAAAATACGGTTACTTATCTCCGATAGATTATCGAAAACAAGCAACCGCATAGGTGTTTTTATTACTGTCTCATTTTAAGGGTTCAGTCCCCTTGCCAGTCTTTTTTTTGTTGCCAGTTTATTGAAATAATCTTTAGAAAGTGTATGATTAAGAAGATAAGCACCGGGAATAATTTAATGATATAAGGAGTTTTAACAATGACAAATAATCAAATGATTAATGAATTTGTAACATTAGCCATTCAAGCAGGTGGCTGGATGGAATTAGATCGCTTGTATTTAACGAATCAATTAAGAGGACTATTAAAAGTTAGCCCAGAGACCTTAGCTGTTAATACGACAGATTACTTAGAAGTCAGTCAACTAATTAAAGGTTTAACAGCAGTTGCGACGGAGCAAAAAGTCATTAGTGACTCACTGCAAGAGCAAGCTGATTTTGCAGCCAAACTAGGAGATTTTCTGACACCACCACCCTCAGTCATCAATGCCTTGTTCGCAGAACACCATGCTAAGGACCCTGAAGGCGCAACTAATTATTTTTATCAGTTAATGGTTGATAATGGTTACGTCAAAGTGCAGTTAGCTGATACATTAGTTAAGCTGTCTAGTCCTCAAGGTGATTTTTTACTTAATCAGCAGCCCTTGAAGGAGCGTGACTTAGAGGAAGCTTCAGCCTATCCCCAATGTTCTTTATGTTTAGAAAATGAAGGCTATCTAGGGTCAGCCAATCAAGGAAGCCAAGCTAACCGCCGGGGGATTCGGATGAATTTAGCTGGCGAAAGTTGGATTTATCATTACTTAGAGCAACCAAAAGTCCTGGAACACTGTGCTTTTGTTATGGAAGAACATCACCCCTTAGTCCAAGATCAAAGCTATTTTAGTAAATTGACTGATCTTTTAGAAGTTTTCCCTCATTATTATATTTTTAGTGATGGTCGTGGTGAACACGGTCATTATCAAGGCGGCAAAGGGTTAGCGCCGATTACTGAAGCTCAAGTTCTTAGAACCTTAGAATTGCCGTTGTTTAAGGCAGTTTCTGGAGAAGTTCTAGTATGGCCGGTGTTGGCAATCAAATTAAGCAGTACTAATGCTCAACAATTAAGCCAAGTAGCCTTTTACTTATCAGAGCAGTGGCGTAATTTTAGTCAGGCCCAAGGGCAAGTTGGTAGCTTAATTAGACTAGAGGACGGTACTTACGAGTTGTATTTAATCTTTAAATCAGAAAGTTGTGACTTAATCCCAGCCTTAGGCTTTATTAATGATCAAGAGGAAATTGCCGAACTAGCTAAAACAAGCTTATCGACGACGGAAGCAGAACAATTTTTAGCTAGTTTATAAGTAATCAGGAGCTGTGATTCAGCTCCTTTTTATTGTTTTAGAAATTATGCTATAATAGTCAAGAATTCAAAGTGAAGGAATGGGTAGAATATGAAGATTTTAGCAATTGACACTTCTAATCAAACATTAAGTGTGGCGATTTGCAATGACCAACAATTAATCGGTCAATATACAGGAACAACAAATAAAAATCATAGTTTAGCCTTAATGCCGGCCATTGATTTTATTATGAAAGAAAATCAAATCTCACCTCAAGGAATTGAACGAATCGTTGTGGCCCAAGGACCAGGTTCTTACACTGGTTTACGAATTGGTGTGACAACCGCTAAAACCTTAGCGTGGACCTTAGGTGTCGAGTTAGTTGGGATTTCAAGTTTAGCGAGTCTAGCTGCTAATTCTCTAGATTATCAAGGCTTGATCGTGCCTTTATTTGATGCCCGTCGAAATAATGTTTATACCGGGATTTATCAGTGGCAAGGCAGTCAGTTAGTGACGATTGTTCCTGATAAACACATTAGTTTTGAGCAGTGGTTGCTTGAGTTAGAGAACTATGACCAAGAGATGCGTTTTGTCGGTAGTGATCTTAGCAAATTTAGTCAGTTGATTGAGGAATCGCTTGTTAAAACAACTATCGATCTCACAGCTGCTTATCATGAAGTAAACAGTTTAAGCCTAGCTAAGTTAGGCTTAACTGGGGAAGTTGTCCCCTCAGTTGAAGACTTTGTGCCAGCTTATTTAAAATTAGTTGAAGCGGAAGAAAATTGGTTAGCCAATAATAATAATCATGAACAGAGGGAAAGTTATGTCGAAAAAATCTAACTTTTTTGATAAAGTTCGCGTCGTAATGACGAAACAGTTAATTTATTTAACTAGCGAAAAAAAAGTTGGTGAGGAAACATTTCTTTTTCGCGAAGTCCGCTACACTGACATTCGTCAGTTAATTGCGATTGAAAAAGATGCCTATGAAGGAGATGTTCCTTGGGGGAAAACCGCTTTTTTATCAGAATTAAATGGTCCCCAACCAGTGTTGTACTTAATTGTTGAACATGAGGGGCAGGCTGTTGCATTTATCGGTGTTCGCTTTGAACAAGAGGACGGCCATATTACTAACGTTGCAGTTTTACACGAGTACCAAGGCCGTGGCTTAGCAACGATCTTATTAGAAGAAGTCATCGAAGCAGCTAAACGCAGTGAGTACGCATCGTTATCACTAGAAGTCCGAATCAGTAACATGGACGCTCAACGCTTGTACCGGAAACTAGGTTTTGTTTCTCGAACGGTTAAAAAGAATTATTACTTAAGCAATGGGGAAGATGCCTTAGATATGCTTTATGTTTTTGAGGAGCGGAAATAATGAATCAAGACTTTGAAACCCCTCAAACCGACTTAGCCCAAAAATTTTGGGATATAAGTGAATTAGCTTATGACTATGGTTCCCCTTGGACAAAAGCTCAATTTTTAGCAGATTTACAAAATGAACGGAGCTTTTATTTTTTGACAGAAACACCTAAGGGCTTATTAGGTTATGTGATTTTTCATCAAGTCTTAGATGAAGCAGAAATCATCAATATCGCCGTTGATCCTAGTGTTAAAGGGCAAAAAGTCGCAATGGAACTATTTGAAAAAGCCTTGGCAACGATGGCTAGTCAAGGAGTTAAGAGCTTTTTCTTAGAAGTTCGGCGAACCAATCAGGCAGCGATTGGCTTATATCGAAAAGCTGGTTTTCAAGAAATCGGCATCCGTAAAAATTATTATCACAATCCTCGTGAAGATGGGATTATGATGCAAAAAATAGTCAATGAGGTGGATTGATTATGGAGACTGGAGAGAAAGAACAAAATGACAAAGAGACAGTTAATTCTGGCAATTGAAAGTAGTTGTGATGAAACTAGCGTTGCTGTGATTGAAAATGGCAATCACATTTTATCAAATATTGTGGCTTCCCAAATTTTAAGCCATCGCCGATTTGGTGGTGTCGTTCCAGAAGTCGCCAGTCGTCATCATGTGGAGCAAATTACTTTGTGTATGGAAGAAGCTTTAAGTGAGGCGAAAGTGGTTGTTTCAGAGTTAACAGCAGTAGCCGTCACCGAAGGACCTGGTTTAGTTGGGGCGTTATTAATTGGCATTAGTGCCGCTAAGGCGTTTGCTTGGGCTCATGACTTACCGTTAATCCCAGTTAATCATATGGCTGGCCATATTTATGCTGCTAGCTTTGTTGAGCCGTTAGTGTTTCCATTAATGACCTTACTCGTTAGTGGCGGTCATACAGAACTCGTTTATATGAAGGCTGATGGGGAGTATCAAGTGATTGGTGAAACCCGAGATGATGCTGCAGGAGAAGCTTACGATAAAGTTGGGCGGGTGTTAGGCTTAAATTACCCAAGTGGGAAAGAGTTAGACGAATTGGCTCATCAAGGTCAAGATACATTTAATTTTCCTCGGGCAATGCTTAAAGAGCCAAATTATGATTTTAGCTTTAGTGGCTTAAAAAGTTCCTTTATTAATCGGTATCACAATGCCGAACAAAAGGGCGAAGTCTTAGATAAAGCAGATTTAGCAGCTAGTTTTCAGGCTAGTGTCGTGGAAGTCCTAGTTACTAAAACCTTGAAAGCTTGTCACGCTTACGACGTTAAGCAACTGATTATGGCTGGGGGAGTAGCGGCTAATAAAGGGTTGCGAGCTGCCTTAAGTCAAGCTGTTCTTGAAGAACTACCTGAAGTGAAATTAATCGTGCCACCTTTAAGACTTTGTGGTGACAATGCCGCAATGATTGGGGCGGCTGCAAGTATTGAACTAGCTAAAGGTAACTATGCTGGCTGGAACTTAAATGCTGATCCAAGCTTAACCTTATCAGAATAAGGGAATTAACTTAAAATTTTGACCTGGGCTAAGAGATTTGTTAAACTAAAAAAAAGGTCACAACGATGTGACGAGAGATGCAACGGCGCAAAAGATAACTTCTTTTGCGCTGTTTTTTTGTGATTTAAGAAAGGAAAAACTTATGAAAAAGCGAATTATTCAAGAATCAGTGCCAGGTCGCCAAGTGACGATTGCCCATATTGTCGCTCAACCTCAGCCAGAACTCTACACTAAGATTGGTCTCAGTGAACATTCAGGCCAGGCTTTAGGAATTTTAACGATCACCCCAGGGGAAGGTGCGATAATCGCGGCAGACATTGCTGCCAAAGCAGGGCCAGTCAACGTTGCTTTTATGGATCGTTTTAGTGGAGCGGTCATGTTAACTGGTGAAATAGCGGCAGTGGAAGTGGCCCTTGAAGCAGTTTTAAAAGCCTTAAATCAACGCTTAAAAATAACGAGTACAGCGATTACTAAAACTTAAAGGACAGAGTCAGAGGAGGTTGCAGATGAAACGGTTAATGTTAGTTGGCCCAGTCAGTTCAGGAAAAACGAGTTTATGCCAAGCTTTGGCTGGTGAGAAAATGAGTTACCAGAAAACCCAAGGCATTGAATTTTACCCATTAACAATCGATACTGCTGGGGAGTTTACCCAAAGGCGTCAATTATACAGTGCCTTACAAATATCAGCCTTGGAAGCTGATATCGTTGGTTTAGTTCATAGTTTAACGGATCAGCTAGACCCTTACCCACCCGCTTTTGCCACCTTGTTTCAACGGCCAGTAATTGGAATTATTACGAAAACTGATCTCTCAGTCAGCCAAAGGCAATTAAGCCAGCTAGAAAGCCGTCTCAAAGTAGCTGGTGCAAGGCGAATTTTCCAAGTGTCAGCCGTGAACCAGCAAGGAATCAGTCAATTGCTCGCCTTTTTACAAGAAGAGACAGTTAAAGAATGACTAAAAGGAGTTGAGAGGATGAATATTTATACGAAAACCGGTGACCGTGGTACAACAAGTATTATCGGTGGCGAAATTATGAGTAAATCGGCGATTAGAGTCAGTGCATATGGAACGATTGATGAATTGAATTCTTATGTGGGCTTGATCATTAGTCAGTTGCAACATGACATCGACTTAAAACATGATTTAATAGAAGTTCAGCAAGTGTTATTTGATTGTGGCACTGATATGGCAACACCTACAAGTCAAAAAGGTTATCGGACTGAACAAGGGGTAACGCCTTGGCTTGAAAGTAAGATTGACTATTATTTACACCATCCCCCGAAATTAACTGAATTTATCTTACCTGGGGGAACTGTCGTCGCTAGCCAGTTACACATTGCCAGGACGATTACGCGCCGAGCGGAACGAGAAGTAGTCGCTACTAGTTTAACCGGGGAAATCAATCCAGATGTTTTAAAAGTGTTAAATCGCTTATCAGATTATTTTTATGCAGCCGCTCGGTTGATTAACTATCGAGAAGGTCGTAAAGATATTAATTACCGACGGAATAGCCAAGTCTTTTATAATTAAAGTTATAAAACGGAAAGAGACGATTGCGTTGTTATTTTAAACTATTTAAACGTAATACAAAGATCAGCTCTGTTCGCGTCAAATGAACAATAAATATCTTTATTAGAAGTCAATTATTATGTTTGCAGGCTGTTTTTTTTTATGTTAGAATTCAGCTAGTAAAAGGTCTAAATCGCTGGAAGTTTGGTGAAAATCCAACACGGTCCCGCCACTGTGAAAAGCGCGAGCTTAAAGTCAGGTCTTTCGATTTAAACTGAGTATAATCGGACTGTTTCGTGGTAAAACAGCAAAAGTGAACTAAGTTTATTTAACGCGCCTTAGTTTACGTAAGCCTGGGATGATACGAGACTTTTTTAGTTAAATTGTCTAAGAATCAAACAGGGAGCGTTAGTTGCACAATAAGGTGCTTCCTGTTTTTTTGATGTGAAGACTATTTTCAGCAACGAGGCTGCCCAAAGACTAAGTTAGTCTTTTAGGCAGTTTTTTTTAATCCTTTTAATTTCTATGGGGAGAGAGTGAGGTGCTAAATGGCAGAGGAAAAACAACGTTTTATTCAAGAATATGTTCCAGGTAAACAAGTCACATTAGCTCACTTAATGGCTAATCCAACGGAAGATAGTTATCAAAAATTAGGAATTATCGAAGGTAACAAGGAAGCCTTAGGAGTTTTTACGATTACTCCGAGTGAAGGGGCGATTATTGCGGCAGACGTCGCTTTAAAAGCCAGTCAAGTCAGTCTAAGTTTAGTTGATCGGTTTAGTGGCTCCGTGATTATTACTGGTGAAATTAGTGCGGTGGAAGTTGCTTTAACAGCAGTAGTTAAAGAGCTAGCAAAGACTTTGAACTTTACTTGCACTGAGGTGACACGAACGTAAGTTAGATAGAAAAGGGGAATTGAAGTGGGGAAAATAATCATTGTCGATTATGATTCAGAGGAAAGTCAGCAATTAAAAAAGCTCTTGGAAAATCGGGAGTTTCAAGTAATTAAAGTTAACAGTGTCTTTAAGTTGTTAGAAGTGACTGACTTACAACAGGCAGATGTGATTTTTTTAAGTAGTACCTTATTGCAGAAGGATAGCTTAAATTTAGCTAAGATAATTGTTGAAAAAAAGTTGACTGAAAGCTTGATTATTACAAGTCGAAATGAAAAAGAACTAAAGGAAGCCAAAGAAATAACTGATGAAGTTGATGGGTTTATAGTGGCGCCTTATGAAGGGCACAACTTGGCTTTAATTCTCAAGTTAGTGACTAAAAAACAACAACAAATTAAGAGACTAGAAAAGGAAATCGCCACCCTCAATGATAAATTAAGTCAACGAATTAAAATCGAACAAGCGAAAGGCATGTTGATGAGTCGTCAAGGATTAACAGAAGAAAAAGCCTATCAAAAGATGCGCCGTTTAAGTATGGAAAACCGCTGTCCGATTATTGACATTGCTGAGATGTTAATCTTGTCTCACTAGCTGTTGTTGAAAGGCTCAATCAGTTTAAGGAGGAGCTAGCATGGGAAAAGATTATTTATTAAGTGTCGGCATTGACTTAGGAACGGCAACTACCCAAATGGTTATCGCTAAACTTTCGATTAAAAATATGGCGACTGTCTATACGGTCCCCCGGGTCACGATTACCGAAAAAGAAGTGATTTATCAAAGCCCAAGTTTATTTACACCTTTACGTAGCAATCATTTAATTGACGTTATTCCTTTAGAACGTTTTATTAGCCAGCAGTACAAGTTAGCTGGCATTAGCAAAGAAAGTATTGATATTGGCGCGATTATCATCACTGGGGAATCTGCTCGGAAAGAAAATGCTGAGACTGTCACTCAAGCTTTAAGTGAGTACGCTGGGGATTTTGTAGTGGCGACAGCTGGTCCTGACTTGGAAAGTATCTTAGCTGGTCGTGGGGCGGGAGCTCAAAGTTATTCGAAAGAACACCACACAACGATTGTTAACTTAGACATTGGTGGTGGCACGACTAATTTAGCCCTCTTTTATGACAATGAGGTGATTAGCACAAGTTGTTTAGACATTGGCGGTCGTTTAATTAAAATTGATCAAGAGACTCAACGGATTACTTATATCGCTCCCAAATTACAAACTATTATTGAAGGCGAAGGCTTTGATTTTATTTTAGGAAAGACTGTTAGCCCCAAAGCTTTAAAACCATTACTAAAGATTATGGTTCAACTGTTAGCTAATAGTCTGAATTTAGGTCCAGTCAGTCCTTATTATCAAGGGATCTTAACGACAGAAAGTTTGTTAATTCAACGGGAAATCAAAGCAGTGTCTTTTTCCGGTGGAGTGGCAGATTATATTAAAGATGAGGCCTTAACAGAGCCTTTTAAATACGGAGATATTGGCTTATTACTAGGGGTAGAAATTGCTCAATCAGAGATTATGAAAGCGTTTAACGTCTTGAAGGCGCGGGAAACTTTGCGGGCGACAGTGGTTGGCGCAGGATCCCATGCGACTTCCATTAGTGGCAGCACGATTACTTATCGGAAAGAAATTTTACCAATCAAAAACCGACCAGTTCTGAAGCTAAGTTTAGCAGACGAGGAAGGAAGTTCGGAGCAGATTGGTCAAGCCATTCGCCAAAAACTCAATTGGTTTAAATTAAGTCAAGGCTCACAAGCAATCGCCCTAGGCTTAGTTGGGGAAGTTGACCCGTCTTTTCAAAGGGTCGGTGAACTAGCAGCAGGGGTGTTGGCTGGATTAGGAGAACTAATCGAGAATCAAGAAACTTTAGTTATTAGTGTTGAAGAAGATATGGCAAAGGCCCTGGGACAATCTATCGGGATGTTGTTGCCAAAAGGTTATCCCTTTGTCTGTTTTGACCGGGTAGCCATTGAAAATGGTGACTATCTCGATATTGGACGGCCAGTTGCGGCTGGGGATGTCTTGCCTGTTGTTGTTAAAACCTTAATTTTTAATTAGGTTGGAAAGGAAAATCCCATGATTTTAAAAACAAAACTTTTTGGAAAGATGTACAGTTTTCAAACGATTAAAGAAGTGTTAGCGAAAGCCAATGAGTTGAAATCCGGGGACTTGTTAGCCCGGGTAGCAGCTTTATCAGCAGAAGAGCGGGTGGCAGCTAAAGTTGTTTTAAGTCAGTTGCAGTTAGTAGATTTATTCAATGCCCCAGTCGTTCCCTACGAAGAAGATGAAGTCACTCGGGTGATCATCGACGGTGTCAATCGCCGGGCCTACGAAAAAATTAAACATTGGACAGTAGAGGAGTTACGGGAGTATTTACTCGATTTCAAGACGACAGATTACGATATTAAGCAGCTGGCTCGGGGCTTAACTTCAGAGATGGTAGCTGCAGTCACTAAAATCATGTCGAACTTAGACTTGATTTACTGCGCTCAAAAAATAATTGTCATTAAAACAGCGAATACAACAATCGGCGAACCAGGTCGCTTGTCTGTCCGCCTGCAACCAAATCACACGACAGATAATATCGATGGCATTATGGCCACGGTGATGGAAGGTCTTTCTTTTGGAATTGGGGATGCTCTAATTGGTTTAAACCCAGTGGATGATTCAACGGAAAGTGTGATGCGGATTTTAAATAAATTTGATGATTTTAAAAATAAGTGGGAAATCCCAACGCAAACCTGTGTCTTAGCTCATATTAAAACGCAAATTGAAGCGATGCGTCGGGGGAGTCCAACTGGGTTAGTCTTTCAATCGATTGCTGGTTCTGAAAAAGGCAACACGGCCTTTGGGTTTAATAGTCAAGATTTAGTCGAAGCCCAAGCCTTAGCCTTAGAGACTGGTGCCGTTGTTGGGCCTAATGTGATGTACTTTGAAACCGGCCAAGGGTCAGAACTGTCATCAAATGCCCATTATGATACGGATCAAGTCACAATGGAAGCGCGGTGTTATGGTTTTGCTAAAGCCTATGATCCTTTTATGGTCAATACCGTTGTTGGTTTTATCGGGCCAGAATACTTGTATGATTCACCCCAAGTCTTACGAGCAGGTTTAGAAGATCACTTTATGGGGAAACTTTCTGGCTTGTCTATGGGTTGTGATATTTGTTATACGAATCATATGAAAACCGATCAAAATGATGCCGAAAACTTAACGACCTTACTAGGTGTTGCCAATGTTAACTTTATTATGGGAATCCCTCACGCAGATGACATCATGCTTAATTATCAAACAACTGGTTTTCATGAAACGGCGACGATGCGCCACTTGCTGGATAAACGACCGATTCGGGAATTTGAAACATGGTTAGAAAAAATGGGCATTATGGCTGATGGTCGCTTAACGGAACGAGCTGGCGATGGCTCAATCTTCTTAAAATAGAAAGGGGTTGGAATAAGAATGGAAAAGGCAGGTCAAGTTGAATCCTTAATTCGTGACTACTTTGCTAAATTACCGCCTGAGGAACGGCAAACGATCTTAGAAAGCTTAGGTGAAGGCTTAGAAACTGGCAATCAACAGGAAGTCCTCCCACTAGAAGAGGCCGAAGGCGAGGAAGCTTATTTACCGGATATTACGGAAGTCGATATTAAAAAACAATTTTTTGTGCCAAAAGCTTCAGATGAAGAAGGCTATTTACGGATGAAAGCTTTTACCCCAGCCCGCTTAGGTTTGTGGCGAGCTGGTCCACGATATAAAACCCAGTCAATGTTGCGTTTCCGGGCAGATCATGCGGCAGCTCAAGATGCTGTTTTCTCAGACGTTTCAACGAAGTTAATTGAAGAACTCGATTTGATTCCGATTCAAACGAAATGTCAGGATAAAGACGAGTACGTTACTCGTCCAGACCTTGGACGTGAGTTTAGTGAAGAGGTTCAAGCTGAAATTAAGGAGCGGATTAAAGGGCAGCAACCAGTCCAAATTGTTGTTGGAGATGGTTTGAGTTCGGCGGCAATTGAAGCCAACTTAGCGACGATCTTACCAGCGATTAAGCAAGGGCTAAAACTCTTTGATTTAGCTTATACCGAAACTCTCTTTATTAAATATTCCCGAGTAGGAGCAATGGACCCCATTGGCGAGTTAACGGAAGCCGAGTGTGTCTGCATGTTAATCGGTGAGCGCCCTGGTTTAGTCACGGCAGAATCGATGAGTGCTTACATTGCTTACCGTCCAACTAGTGGGATGCCAGAAGCCCGTCGCACAGTTATTTCCAATATTCAAAAAGGCGGAACACCGGCTGTTGAAGCCGGGGCTTATATTGCAGAAGTGATTGCCACGATTGTTGCTAAAAAGAAATCCGGCGTAGCCTTAAAAGAAGAGCAGGAGGTGAGTAACGATGTTGAATGATCCATTAGGAGCGAAAATTTTAAGTTTAAAGTTGATTGCTAAAGGTGACGAAGGGTTGCTTGAAGCTTTTAACCTTAAGACTCAAGAGCATCAAAGTTTTGGGTTAGTCACTGCGGATTGTGACGATGTGTTGTACGTTGCTTTAGATGAGGCGACGAAAAAAACAGATGTTGTCGTTGTGTATGCTAAAAGTCTCTATGCCGGGGCAGGGAACGCTTCAACTAAACTAGCCGGGGAAGTTATTGGAATTATTGCCGGCCCGACACCAGCAGAAGTTAAAAGTGGTTTAGAGATTATCCAGCAGTCAGTTAGTCAAAGTACTGGCTTCATTAGTGCCAATGAAGATGATAGTATTCCTTACTACGCCCAACTAATTTCTCGCAGTGGCCCTTATTTAGCTGAGTTAGCCCAGATTCCAGAAGGGCAACCGTTAGCGTATTTAATTGCCCCACCTTTAGAAAGTATTTACGCCTTAGATGTGGCCCTCAAAGCAGCAGATGTTAAATTAGTTAGTTTTTACGGTCCACCATCGGAGACGAATTTTGGTGGCGGCTTATTAACTGGCAGTCAAAGTGCCTGCCAAGTGGCTTGTGAGGCTTTCGCCCAAGGAGTTAAGGAAGTTGCTAGCCGACCTCTGAGCTTTTAATTAGTTTCGTAGTCGAGAGTTATTATTAAAGTCAAAAAACAAGGAGGTTATTATTTGGATAATCAAGCCCTCGGTTTAATAGAAGTTCGTGGTTTTTTAGGAGCAGTTGTCGTCGCCGATACGGCTTTGAAAACCGCCAATGTCGAGTTACTGAATGCCGAAAAAATTCAAGGTGGATTAACGACGATTCAATTAAGCGGTGATGTTGGTGCGGTCAAAGTCGCTGTGGCAGCTGGAGCAGGGCTGGCGGAAGAGTTAGGCTGCTTAATTAGTAGTCACGTGATTCCTCGAGTTGCGAATGAAGCGAAAGCCATGCTTTGGCAAGAACCTTTAGTTAAGAAAAAGGTCAAAAAATTGCCAGAAGCTGTTAACTTTAAAACAGCCGAAGACAGCCAAACCGTTGCAGTTGAACCAGCGGAAAGTCAGTCTAGTCCATCAAAAGCTAGTAAAAAAAAGAGCAAAAGATAGGAGGAATGACAAGTGAGTAGTGAGGTTACTCAAAGAGCCCAAGGTGCTGAAGAGCAAGTTGTTACTGAACTGTTAGAACAAGCTAAGCTGGCCCAGGCGGAATTAGGAACGTATTCTCAAGACAAAATTGATCGAATTTGTAAAACTGTCAGTCACGCTGCCTATGACAACCGGGTGAAATTAGCTAAGTTAGCCCAGGAAGAAACGAATTACGGCCGTTGGCAAGATAAAGTTATTAAAAATACCTTTGCTTCGAAAGATTTACTTGCTGAGATTAGCGAGTTGCCAACGGTCGGTCAGATTGCTGTTGACGAGGAAAAAAAAGTCGCTGAAATCGCAGTGCCAGTTGGTGTGATCGCAGCCTTAGTACCAGTCACTAATCCAACATCGACAGTCATTTATAAAACGTTAATTGCTTTGAAAAGTGGGAATAGTATCGTCTTTTCCCCCCATCCTCAAGGAGTGAACTGCGTGATTGCGACAGTTAAAATTTTACGTCAAGCGATCGCTTCAGCAGGGGGGCCACCAAATAGTATTAGTGTTTTAACGAAGCCCACGTTAGCAAGTACTTCCACTTTGATGAATCATGACTTAACTAAATTGATTTTAGCCACAGGTAGTGCTGGCATGGTGAAAGCTGCTTATTCTTCTGGGAACCCAGCGATTGGTGTCGGCCCAGGGAATAGTCCCGCTTTTATTGAAAAGTCAGCGAATATCGCCTTAGCTGTCGAACGGATTATTGCCTCGAAAACCTTTGACAATAGTTTACTATGTTCTTCAGAACAATCAGTCATCGTTGAAGAAAGCAGTAAAGTTACAGTCATTAAAGCTTTCGAACGGCAAGGAGGTTATTTTTTAAGTAGCAATGAAAGCCAACGTTTACGGAATCTTTTAGTTAACGAGGAAGGTCATTTCAACCGGCAAGTCATCGGTCAATCTGCCTTGAAAATTGCTGAACTGGCTAATATTACGTTACCACTAGGGACAAAAGTTTTAATGGTGGAAGAAAGTGATGTTGGTTGGGAGTTTACTTTCTCTCGGGAAAAGTTAGCACCTATCTTAGCCTTTTATACTGTCTCTGATGAAGAGGCGGCGAGTGAGTTAGCTTTTAAGTTACTAACTTTCCAAGGGCAAGGTCATACGATGGCGATTCATTCGGAACAGCCAGAAGTGGTTAAGAAGTTTAGTTTGAAAATGCCTGTTTCTAGAATTATCGTCAATGCCGGTAGTGCTTTAGGCGCAGTTGGTGGGACAACGGCATTAATGCCGGCTATGACTTTAGGTTGTGGGGCAGTAGGTGGCAGTTCGAGCAGTGACAACATCGGCCCAGAACATTTGTTTAATCGGCGGCGAGTGGCATATGGCTTAGTTGAACAAGGGGACTTAATGGCCAGTGAAACTATTGAAGAAATCATGGAAGAAGGCCCAGTTAAAGAACTAACGCCGGAAATTAGTGAAGAAATTATTAACAAAATTGTCAAAGCAGTCTTAGCTAAGTTGTAAAAATCAAGAACATCATATTAGGAGGAAAATAAATGAATGCCAATGCATTAGGAATGATTGAAACAAAAGGATTAGTCGGAGCGATTGAAGCAGCCGATGCCATGGTTAAAGCGGCCAATGTGACGTTGATTGGGAAAGAACATGTCGGTGGCGGGTTAGTGACAGTCATGGTACGTGGGGATGTTGGGGCTGTTAAAGCTGCAACAGATGCTGGGGCGGCAGCTGCTGAACGGGTAGGTAACTTATTATCAGTTCACGTTATTCCAAGACCCCATTCTGAAGTCGATGAAATTTTACCGAAAACGAAATAGCTTAGAGAAGAGAGGTCGTTCAACTGGACTGACCTCTTTCTCTTATAAAAAGGTTTGGGAAAGGCGGGGGAAAGATGACAGAGCAACTATTTGATGAACTAGTCAGCCAATTAGTCCAACAAGTTAAAAGGACTTGGCAGATTAAAGTTGAAGCCAGTGGCCGACATGTCCATCTTAGTCAAAAGACCATTGATGAACTGTTTAGTAAAGATTACCAATTAACACCTGTCCAAGAGTTATCTCAACCTGGTCAATACCGTTACCGAGAACGAGTCAGTCTAATCGGTCCGAAAGGGGTCTTGGAAAATGTGGCAATCTTAGGCCCACCTCGGGAACAAAGCCAAGTCGAGTTATCGAAGACAGACGCTCTTAAACTAGGCTTAAGGTTACCAGTAAAACTAAGTGGTGATTTAGCCAATACTCCAGGAATTATTATTGCTGTAGGGGAAAAGGTAGTTAGTCTACCTCAAGGGGTGATTATTGCTCAACGCCATCTTCATGTTTCGGCAGAAGATGCCCAGCAACATCAACTCCTGACGGGCCAGAAGGTACGAGTTAAAATGGCAAGTCAGCGACCGGTGATTTTTGAAGACGTGCAGGTTCGGGTAAGTTCTCAGTTCAGAAGTGTCTTGCATATTGATTATGATGAGGCGAATGCCTGTGGTTTTGAACCAGGCGATCTAGGCACTGTTTTGCCAAGTAGGTGAGAAAGATGACTAATTTTGAAGACTTACGAGAGATGCTCCTCTTTGAAATTCTCGATATTTTGGCAAAAGAAGGAAGACTGGCAAAAGTCAAAGCTAAAGAGTCATCATTAATTCCGTTGCAACTCCTTGGCAAGGAGGAACTAGCAATTACTAAGGATCTAAAAGGCAGAGGCTTTCAGCTAAGTTCTAAAGGCGGCCCTAGCCACGGACTTTGTTTGACTGAATTGACTTTTGGGAGACTTAGTCGAGTGGCAAACTTAGCTCCACAAGATTGGCAAGAAGAGCTAATTATTTCCCATTTGTGGTCGAAAAACCCTGTATTTGTTAGTCGCAAAGGCTGTCAATACCGGCAACAGTTAGGGGCAGCCCCCTTTAAGTTGCAACAAAAAATTCGTAAATGGGAAGCTAATTTGGAAGCTTTTGGTGTGATTTTCTTAAAAGAAACTAAAGTGCCTAAGGAAGCTAACGTCTTAACGGCGGCAAAAGTCCAAGAGCAGTTAAAAAAAGGGAATGTTAATTTTGAAGGCGAACCTCAGCGAATTGTCACTCCTTTGGCCCGGGAGTTAATCGCCGATTATCACCGTTTAAACAGGAATCAGAAATGAGGGATCAGGATGTTAGTTGGAAAAGTAGTCGATAAGCTCTGGGCAACTCGCAAACACGATCAGCTCCATAGTTTAAAGTTTTTATTAGTTGACATTGAAAGTAGTGAGGGAAGAACTGGAACACAAAGGTTAGTTGCTGTAGATAATATTGGAGCAGGCCTAGGTGACCGTGTCTTAGTCACAGTCGGTAACAGTGCGAGAGTTGGTTTAGCTAAAGGGAATGTTCCGATTGATGCCTTGATTGTCGGCATTATCGATCTGGAAAGTTAAGTAAAAAAGCTGTAATGAACAAGTTAAAAATGGAGGTAATGAAATGAACATTAACGAATTAGTGATGTATGGCATTGTCCTAATGTTAATTGTTGGTGGCATTGATTATGCATTAGGCGGACCTTTGAAACTCGGCAGTCAGTTTGAAGCAGGATTAATGGCCATGGGTGCCTTAGCCTTATCGATGGTGGGAATTATTACTCTAGCCCCGATTTTAGCAATTATTTTAGAACCAGTCATCGTTCCCATCTATACAATGTTAAATGCTGATCCAGCGATGTTTGCCACAACGATTTTAGCCAATGATATGGGTGGGTTTCCTTTAGCGATGGAAATGAGTTTAACGCCAGAAGCTGGTCTTTTTGCCGGGACGATTCTCGGAGCGATGATGGGACCGACGATTGTTTTTACGATTCCTGTGGCTTTAGGCATTATTGATAAAAGTGACCAACCTTATTTAGCTAAAGGGATTCTTTCAGGGATGATTACGATTCCTTTAGGAACATTTGTCGGTGGTGTAGTGGCAGGCTTTGATTTAACTATGATTTTGACGAACTTAATTCCGATTGTCTTAGTTTCTGTCTTAATTATGTTAGGCTTATGGTTTATTCCTAATCAGATGATTAAAGGCTTTACTATCTTTGGTAAAGGTGTCGTCGTAGTGGCAATATTTGGCTTGATTGTGGGAGCCTTAGAACTACTAGTCGGGATTACCTTAATTCCTGGCACAACCCCAGTAACGGAAGGGCTAGAAATTGTCGGAGAAATTGCCTTAACCTTATCAGGCGCCTTTGTCTTAGTTGAGCTAATTACTCGCGTAGCCAAAAAACCTTTGTTAAGTCTTGGTAAAATTTTAGGTATTAACGAAATTGCTGCCGCGGGACTCGTCGCGACACTAGCTAATAGTATTCCGATGTTTCAAATGCTGAAAAAAATGGACGAACGTGGGAAGATTATTAACATTGCCTTCGCCGTTTCGGCAGCCTTTGTCTTAGGTGATCACTTAGGCTTTACCGCTGGGGTTGCCAGAGAGATGATTGTCCCGATGATCGCTGGTAAGTTAGTCGGTGGGATTACTGCTGTCTGGGTGGCGATTTTAATTACCCGGAAGATTGATCGGAAGGTTTAGGATTGATAATATAAGAAGTTGTTAAGGTAGAAGGCGGATTTATTCGTCTTCTTTTTTGCGTTGTAGTGTACCTAATAGATGAATCGCAATAGGCGGTAACAAAGGCAGTTTCGGATAAATTGAGTGGAAAAGATAATAGACACCCATAATTAAAAGAGTTGTTAAACTATATCGGAGAAAGTGATATAATAGTTGTGACTAGGATGGGCTGTATAGTACTCAATGACGATGAAGTCACTTATATCATGAATCTGATATAGGGAGAAATTAGATACTAGAGGTTCCTGATCGGGATTTTTAAAGTGATATATAGGACGACAGTTTTAAATAATCTAATTATTGAATTGTTTAAAGATACAGCTGAAAATGAGCCTAAGCAGATGTTTGATAAGCAAATAAAAGGTGTTTAGGCTAACAAGAAAAAGGGAAAGGATAAGGGACGAACCTTTGGCTTGTAGTGCTAGCTCAGTAGATAAGCAAAAGCGTGTAATCTATGGGAAAGTACGTGAGATGTTATAAAAAAAAAGAGATGAGGTCAATGGCATAAATGAATAAGGTTTATACAGATTTATCTAAGATGTTTTCAAATTATGGAAACAAACTAAAAAAAATATTTGTGACCTGTGTTGCCATAGTTTTGGTAACAGAAATTACTATTTTTAAAAAAGTAATTATCAATATTTTAAGTTTCATAGAAGAACAAAAATTATTATTTGGCTTTTCAATAAGAAAATATACATTTATTTATACTGTGAGCAGAAGTATTTCGATCATTATTATTTTTTTTTGTATTGTGATTTTTGTATTACACTATTTATTCAGACCTTGGTTTGAAAAGTTAGCAAAAGTAAATCCAGTAACTTCTTTTGAGAAAAGTCTTTCAAATTATTTAATGGATACAACTGGAAAATTTTCTAACAAAGGCTATTTAATTTCTGGAGAATGGGGAAGTGGGAAAACATACCTTATCGAAGATTTTTTTGATAAACATTTCAGATTCAATAAGCGCCCAATTTACAAAATATCTTGTTTTGGACTAGACTCTAGGGAGCTAGTTTTAAAAGAGATAGAAACACAAATTGAAGTAAATGATAATTCTGTATTTAATTGGGTTCAGTATATACCGGTGGTGGGATTACCAATTTTTGGCATTTTAAAAAAAACATATAATTTACAAAATATATCATCTGACTCGATTTTTATTTTTGATGATTTTGAAAGAATAACACCATCAGGGATAGTTACATCGTTGGATGGAAAAAACTATTACGATAGAAAGAAGATTACTAAAGGGATTAAAGGGCTTTCATCTGAGCCTGAGCTTAAAAACGTAGATGATGAATTTAAAAAAATACAAGACACTTTTATTAAAATACTATCACAAAGAAATAATGAAATTATAAATTTTAATTTACAAAAATATAATATTGTAACAGGACTTATAAATGAATTAATAGAAAATAATAATGTAAAGGTAATAATAATTTGTAACACAGATATAATAGGAAATAACTATATGGATAAGGTTTTTCGTGGAAAACTTGATTGTATAACTTATCGTAAAAATGCAGATAAGAAATCACTAATTCACATTTTTAATAAAAGTTTAGAAAATCAGATATATGAGAATAACGATACGAAAATAAAACTTCTAGATATAATGAATACTATTATTAACGACTTTGAGTCTATCTGGTTTTCAGAAGGAACGAATAATCTTAGAGAGGCAAAATCAATATTTCAAGCATTTCTTGATACTGTCAATGAGGTTGAAGGATATTTTAAAATAAATTTAGAAAACATGCTGTCTTTATTTTACAGTATCTACGTTATTTCGATTTCTAAGTCAGAATCTAATGTTGATAAATATCAACATTTTCCAATCGGAGGACACTTGCTTTTTCATTTAGAGCTTTATGGTAAAGATAAAGAAGCGGAAGCGATAAAAAAAAGTAAGTATGTTAATGAGTTAAAATGGTTAGGAATTTCGTTATCAGGATATTGGTTACTTAATATGTCAAATCCAGAGAATATAAAAAAAATAAGTAGAAGTTATTTCGACTATCCTTTTGTTTTATTGGAATGTCAACTAACGGATTTTGAGAATAGTAGGTTAGATTTTGAACAGTTATATTTTGCGCATATTTTATATATAATAAAAAAAGAAGCTCATATTAGTTTGAAAAAACGGTCAGAGAAGTTAAACTTGGTAATTGATCAATGTGTATCGGACTTAGTAAAAATATTGTCTGAATCGGACAATTTAATGAATGATGCAAAATTGTTTTTACTTTCTCTTGATGAATCACTGGGTGGAGCGTTTTATTTAGATTTTTATAGTAAATGGATAGAGCTTATTTATGAGACTACAAAAATTAAATACATCGAAAATAAAGAAGGCTCGCTTGTTTTGAAACAATATAATGAGTATGCAGGAGAACTCCATGAGAGTAGCGATTAATTTTTTTGCTCAATATAATTTTAAATGTATTAAGAGATTTTTTTTAAGATAACTTTAAATTAATATGTATTTTTACTCGAATTTCAGTGAAGAGGAGAATTTTGATGGGGATATTTGATTTTTTGAAAGTAAATGATTATAAAAGAGAGATTGAATTACTAAAATATGATTTAGATGAACTAAGAAAAAAAGAAATGACAATAGAACAAATGACGGTGTTGGAATTACAGGAAAAAATTTTAAATCAAGAAAAAGATTTAAAACAAATTAAAGAAGATTTTAAAAATCATGAAAGTAAGTCACGACAAATTACTAATGATATTAGTACGGAACAAGAAAAGTTAAACAATCTGAGAAGACAGTTTATAGTAGCGGAAGACGATCTTTTAATGGAGTCATTTGGATTATATCTACCAAAGTATAATTTTGCTAGTTCATTAGGATATAAAGATAAATTAGCTCAAGTTCGTTCTCACCAAAAGCAGATGATAAAGGACAAAAGTGCAGTGAACTATTTTGAAAATTGGACTGTAGATGGGAGTAAAGCAAAAGGTAAAAAAATGACAAATGATAATGTAAAACAAATTCTTAGGTCATTTAATAACGAATGTGAAGCTTCGATAAACAAAATCAAATATAATAATATACAATCAGTTGAAAATAGAATTAATAAATCTTTTGAACAGTTAAACAAATTGAATCACTCAAATCGACTCTCACTGACGAACCAATTTTTAACTTTAAAATTAGAAGAATTGTATTTAGCTTACGAATATGAACGAAAAAAACAAGATGAAAAAGAAGAATTGAGAGAGCAACGCGAACGTGAAAGAGAAGAAAAAGCTTTGCAGAAGGAAATTCAGAGCAAGAAGAAATTAATTGACAAGGACATAAAGCATTATCAAAATTTAATCGTTGATTTACAACTAAAATTAGAAACAGCAACTTCCGACGAAGAAAAGCAATCAATTGAAAATCAAATTATCGATTTAGGTGTTAAAGTACAAGAACGTGAAGATGAAAAAGAAGAGCTAGATTATCGAACAGCACATGCATTGGCTGGTTATGTATATGTGATTAGCAATATTGGCGCTTTTGGTAAGGAGGTTGTTAAGATTGGTGTCACACGACGTATAGATCCTTTAGAACGCATTAGTGAATTGAGTAGTGCTTCTGTTCCGTTCAAATTTGATGTCCATGCGTTAATATTTAGTTATGATGCATATAAACTGGAGTCAGAATTACATCGATATTTTGATTCATATCGAATTAATAAAGTTAACAGTAGAAAAGAGTTTTTTAAGGTGCCAATTGATAAGGTCCAAAAGAAACTGGATGAGTATGGAGAACTAACAATTGATTTTAGAGCTGATGTCGATGCTGAGGAATATCGTGAATCGCTTGCGGTGAAGTGATTTTTCTACACGAAAAAGGGATTATTTTCCTCATAACCATTATCACTACTAAATCACTAGCAAGAGTATTTATATTAACTTATCAAATGGGGGTGTCATGGAATAATCTGCTGAACCTTATTAAAACGAATCTTCCACACACAAACTCCCAAAATACTCTTGCATTTCCCTCCCCCCTATTGTATACTGTTAAAGGTTATGCGAATCGTATAACTACAAAACCACATCTCAAAGGATGCGTGGAGCGGTGCTTTAGGCAACTAAAGTTCTTCATACAGTTGAATTTGAGAGAGGAAAATAAAAAACCAATTGGAGGAAACAAAATCATGGCAGTAATCTCAATGAAACAGCTATTAGAAGCTGGTGTACATTTCGGACACCAAACTCGTCGCTGGAACCCAAAAATGAAGAAATACATCTTTACAGAAAGAAACGGAATCTACATCATCGACCTACAAAAAACTGTACGTCTAGTAGATGACGCTTATAACTACATGAAGAACATCGCTGAAGACGGCGGAGTTGCTTTATTCGTAGGTACTAAAAAACAAGCTCAAGAAGCTATTAAAGATGAAGCTATCCGCGCTGGTCAATACTACGTAAACCACCGTTGGTTAGGTGGAACTTTAACTAACTGGGATACTATCCAAAAACGTATCCGTCGTTTGAAAGACATCACTAAAATGGAAGAAGACGGTATCTTTGAAGTACTTCCTAAAAAAGAAGTAGCTGGTTTAAACAAAGAACGCGAACGTCTTGAAAAATTCTTAGGCGGTATCGCTGATATGCCAAGAATTCCAGATGTAATCTTCATCGTGGATCCTCGTAAAGAGCGTATTGCAGTCCAAGAAGCACACAAATTAAATATTCCAATCGTAGCTATGGTTGATACTAACTGTGATCCAGATGAGATCGACGTTGTTATCCCATCAAACGATGATGCTATTCGTGCCGTTAAATTAATTGCTGGCAAAATGGCTGATGCTTTCATCGAAGGCCGTCAAGGTGAAGATGAAGTCGTTGAAGAAACATTTGTTAAAGAAGAAGCTGTTGCAGAAGAAGCAACTTCAATCGAAGAAATCGTTGAAGTCGTTGAAGGCAAAAACGCTTAATTAACATTAAAAACTGAAACTGTCTCAAAGGCTATTGATCCGTTGGCGAAAATAAGTAGCCCAGATTTCCTTTGGGGCAGTTTTTTCTAAAAAAATCGAACAATTATAATTGGAGGAATATAGATTATGTCAAAAATTACTGCTGCTATGGTAAAAGAATTACGTGACGCAACAGGCGTTGGTATGATGGATGCTAAAAGAGCTTTAGTTGAAGTTGAAGGTGTAATGGAGAAAGCTGTTGAGTACTTAAGAGAAAATGGTATGGCGAAAGCTGCTAAAAAAGGCGACCGTGTTGCTGCTGAAGGTTTAGCTAACGTTCATATCGATGGCAACTTTGCTGCTATCGTTGAAATTAACTCTGAAACAGATTTCGTTTCTAAAAATGAAATGTTCCAAGAATTAGTTAAAAAAGTTGCTAAAGCAATTGTTGATAACAAACCAGCGACAATGGAAGAAGCACTTGCAATCAAAACAGACAACGAAACTCTTGAAAAAGACATTCTTGAAGCTAACACTGTTATTGGTGAAAAAATAAGCTTCCGCCGTTTTGAATTAGTTGAAAAAACTGACGCTCAAGCTTTCGGTTCATACTTACACATGGGTGGCCGTATTGCTGTTTTAACTCTTTTAGACGGTACAACTGACGAAGAAACTGCTAAAGACGTTGCGATGCACGTTGCAGCAATCAACCCTCGTTACATCACTAAAGATGAAGTACCAGCTGAAGAATTAGAAAAAGAAAAAGAAATCTTAACAGAGCAAGCTTTAAATGAAGGCAAACCTGCTAACATCGTTGAAAAAATGGTTGTTGGACGTATGCAAAAATTCTTAGCTGAAATCTGTTTAGTTGACCAACCTTTCGTTAAAGACCCAGACATGACAGTTGCTAAATTTGTTGCTGCTAAAAACGCAACAGTTAAGTCATTTGTCCGTTTTGAAGTTGGCGAAGGCATGGAGAAAAAATCAGAAAACTTTGCTGAAGAAGTAGCAAACCAAATGAAATAAATAACTGTCTTCCGAGACAGTGGGAACGCAATTTTTTGTGGATTGCGCTCCCTTTTTTTAGGCAATTTTAAGGTAAAAGCAACTGATAAGCATGGGAAACTATGCTAAAATATAAGTAGTACCATAATGGAGGGAAAATTGATGTCTAAACCAAAATACAAACGCGTTATTTTGAAAGTCAGTGGAGAAGCTTTAGCCGGCAATGAAGGCTTTGGTATTAAACCACCTGTTATCGAAGAAATCGGTAAAGAAATCAAAGAAGTTCATGAATTAGGTGTGGAAATTGCCATCGTTGTTGGCGGTGGGAACATTTGGCGTGGCAACATTGGCGCTGAAATGGGAATGGAACGTGCCCAAGCCGATTACATGGGAATGTTAGCAACTGTCATGAATGCCTTAGCCCTGCAAGATACGTTAGAAAATTTAAATGTACCGACACGAGTTCAAACGTCGATTGATATGCGTCAAATCGCTGAACCATATATTCGCCGCAAAGCTGTTCGTCACTTAGAAAAAGGACGCGTAGTTATTTTTGCAGCTGGAACAGGGAACCCATACTTTTCAACTGATACGACAGCCGCTTTAAGAGCTGCTGAAATTGGTGCTGACGTTATTTTAATGGCGAAAAACAATGTTGACGGAGTCTATTCATCTGATCCAAAACACAATGCTGATGCCACTAAATTTGATGAATTAACACATTTAGATGTTATTTCTAAAGGCTTACAAGTTATGGATACTACCGCAAGTTCACTAAGTATGGATAACGATATTCCACTAGTTGTGTTTAATTTAAACCAAACTGGCAATATCAAACGTGTCTGTCTTGGTGAAAATATCGGAACTACAGTTAGGGGGAAATAAGAATGGTCAAAGAAGTATTAGATTCAGCCAAAGATAAAATGATTAAAGCAGAAGAAGGGTTACAACGTGAGTTAGGACAACTCCGTGCCGGCCGTGCCAATGCCAGCCTTTTAGACCGCATTCAAGTAATTTATTACGGTGCTCCAACACCATTGAATGCTTTAGCGTCTATTACAATCCCAGAAGCTCGGGTTTTAATGATTACACCTTTTGATAAAGGCTCAATTCAAGACATTGAAAAAGCTATTTCGCAAAGTGAAATCGGTATTACACCAGCTAATGATGGAACTGTGATTCGTTTAGTCATTCCACAATTAACCGAAGATCGTCGTAAAGAACTCGCTAAAGAAGTCGGCAAATATGCTGAAAGTGCGAAAGTTGTCGTCCGTAATATCCGTCGTGATGCCATTGATGAATTGAAAAAAATGGAAAAAGCGAAAGATATTTCTGAAGATGAATTACACAAATTAGAAAAAGACGTTCAAGCTTTAACAGATAATAGTACTAAGTCAATTGACAAAATTACTGTTGCTAAAGAAGAAGAATTGTTAGAAGTTTAAGCATGTCAAAAAGAGCCTAAAGAGGCTCTTTTTTTTGTAGTAAAAGCTAAGAAAAAGGACTTGTCTTCCAGATAACTGGCCCAAAAGCAAATTAATCTTAAGAATAACTTTAACTTCCCTGAATTTTTATGAGAATATACGCTTTTTATAGGCTTTTAGGCAAGTTTTTGCTACAATGGTTAAGATAGATTAAGAGTAAAGGGAGGCACATGATGTTTCGTTTATTTCCTCAAAAAGATAAATATACTCAAGATGAAAGCCAATGGAGCTTTGAAGCAACTGGTGAAATTCCAGGCCATGTGGCAGTCATAATGGATGGAAACGGTCGTTGGGCCCAAAACCGTCGCTTACCGCGAGTGGCAGGACATCAAGAAGGTATGAATAATGTTAAAAAAATCACGAAAAAAGCCAGCCGTTTAGGAGTCAAAGTTTTAACTTTGTATGCTTTTTCAACTGAAAATTGGAAACGACCGACAAGTGAAGTTGATTTCTTAATGCAGTTGCCAGTTGAGTTTTTTGAAACCTTTGTACCTGAGCTAATTGCTGAAAATGTCAAAGTAGCAGTGATTGGTTATATTGATGATTTGCCAGAGCATACTAAAAAAGCAGTCTTAGAGGCGGTTGAACAAACGAAAGCCAACACTGGCATGATTTTGAACTTTGCTTTGAACTATGGTAGTCGAGCTGAAATTTTAACAGCAGTCAATCAATTAGTAACTGAAGCTAAAGCTGGCGAACTGGCTGAAACGCCAATTACCGAAGAGCTTTTTTCTAATTATTTAATGACGGCAACTTTAGGAGAAGAACTCCAAAACCCAGATTTATTAATTAGAACAAGTGGCGAAGAACGAATTAGTAATTTTTTATTGTGGCAAATTGCTTACAGTGAGCTATTTTTCACACCGGCTCTTTGGCCAGATTTTGATGAAGATCATTTAGAACAAGCCCTTGCTTCTTATCAACACCGTAACCGTCGTTTTGGCGGCCTAGTTGAAGAAGTTAAGATTGAACCAACAATAGAAGGAGATTAAAGAAAAATGAGACAACGAGTTATTACCGCAGTAGTTGCTTTGGCACTATTTATTCCGGTTATTATTTATGGAGGTATTATCATCCAATTAACAGCAGCTGCCTTAGCAGTCGTTGGAGTTTATGAATTATTCCGCATGAAAGGTTTAAAATTAGTTAGTATTGAAGGCTTATTAGCAGCCGTTGGGGCTGTCGTGTTAGTCTTACCAATGAAAGAATGGTTTTTCTTTTTACCAGCTAAGTCTGATACATACGCCTTATTTTATGTCGTAGTTATGATCGTCTTAGCATTATCAGTTTTTTCAAAGAACACTTATACTCTTGACGAGGCTGCTTTTCCAGTCTTAGTTAGTTTATATGTCGGCATGGGCTTTAAGAGCTTCTTATTAGCCCGAGGAACAACCTCAGATTTAACGGTTTTAATGTACGCTTTATTAGTTGTCTGGACGACAGATATTGGGGCTTACATGATTGGCCGTAAATTAGGTCAACGAAAACTAGCACCAGCGATTTCACCAAATAAAACCATTGAAGGCTCATTAGGTGGGATTGTCTGTGCTGTAGTCTTTGCCGGTATTTTCTTTATCTTTTTCCCGACAATGGCAACATTTGGTTATAAAACTTGGGTCATGTTATTATTTACCGTCATTTTCTCAATGGTTGGTCAAATGGGAGATTTAGTCGAATCTGCCTATAAACGTCATTACGGTGTCAAAGACTCTGGCACAATTTTGCCAGGGCACGGTGGTATCTTAGATCGTTTCGACAGCTTGCTGTTTGTCTTTCCGGTGATGCATTTATTAGGCATCTTTTAAAACCTCTCAGACTAACTACTTAGCATCAAAAAGATTCAACAGTTGGGAGGGACAGCTATGAAAAAGATTACGTTACTAGGTGCAACTGGCTCGATAGGGAGCAATACGTTAGCTGTTGTGGCTGCTTACCCAGATAAATTTAAAGTTGTCGCCCTATCTTTTTACGACAATCTAAGCAAAGGTCGGCAAATCATAAAAGACGTGAAACCACTCTATGTGGCAGTTAAATCAGCAAAGGAAGCGTTGATTTTTAGTCGGGAGTTTCCAGAAATTACTTTCGGTTATGGCGTAAAAGGGCTAATTGAAGCGAGTACCTTATCAGAAACTGAGATAGTTGTAACAGCCCTTGTTGGCAGTGTTGGTTTAGAGCCGACTTTAGCTGGGATTGAAGCGGGTAAAGACATCGCTTTGGCGAATAAAGAAACCCTCGTCATGGGTGGAGAATTAGTCATGGCAGCTGTGGCTCGTCATAAAGTCCAGTTATTACCGGTTGATAGTGAACACTCTGCTATTTTTCACTGTCTCGAAGGGCAACGACGGGAGAACGTCGACAGTTTATTGATTACTGCTTCAGGTGGTAGTTTTCGGGATTTAAGTCGGGAAGAGCTGAAACATGTCACAGTTAAAGCCGCTTTGCAACACCCCAATTGGTCAATGGGAGCGAAAATCACGATTGATTCAGCGACGATGATGAACAAAGGGTTGGAAGTTATTGAAGCAAGATGGCTGTTTGACATGAATTATGATAAAATAAAAGTTGTTTTACATCGAGAAAGTTTGGTTCATTCCTTAGTCCAGTTCAAAGATGGTAGCTACTTAGCTCAATTAGGTCCTAATGATATGCGGGGCGCTATTCAAGGGGCCTTAACTTACCCTGATCGGATTGCTATTAAAAAGCCACAAGGGTTTGATTTAGGGAAAATAGGTCAGTTGACTTTTAGTGAGATGGATTACCAGCGCTACCCATTAATGGCTTTGGCTTATGAAGTTGGGGCAGCCGGGGGAACGTTGCCAACTGTATACAATGGAGCCAATGAAGTGGCAGTTGCCAGCTTTCTTCAAGGACAGATTGGTTATTTAGAAATTGAAACCTACGTTCAACAAGCAGTTCAAGACATCCCATCGGAAAAGGTCACAAGCTTAGAGCAGCTAAATGCTGTCGATCAAAAAGTACGTGACTATGTACTAGGGATGATTAAAAAAGGAGAGTGCAAATGAAAACTATTTTAACTTTTATTTTTGTTTTTTGTGTGATCGTGATTGTTCACGAATTAGGGCACTTTCTGTTTGCAAAATGGTCAGGGATCTTAGTGAGAGAATTTTCGATTGGGATGGGGCCAAAATTATTTGCTCATCAAGGAAAAGCTGGTACAACTTATACGATCCGCATGCTGCCAATTGGCGGATATGTCCGGATGGCCGGCTTAGGTGAAGAGGAAGTTGAAATCAATCCAGGCCAACCTTTGTCTTTAGAATTAGACGAAAACCAAATCGTTAAACGGATCAACACTAGTAGTAAAGTTCAGTTAGCCAATAGTATCCCAATTGAAGTGACAGCCTTTGATTTAGAAAAGGACTTGTTTATTAAAGGCAATATTTATGGTGATGAGCGGAAAGAAGTGACTTACCAAGTCGATCATGATGCAACAATCATTGAAAGTGACGGCACTGAAGTTCGGATTGCGCCCTTAGACGTCCAGTTCCAATCGGCGAAACTATACAAGCGGATGCTGACAAACTTTGCCGGTCCAATGTTCAACTTTTTGTTAACATTTGTCATTTTTATCGTCATCTTGTTTGCTCAAGGGGGAAATCGGACGGCGGATCCTAGTAGCACCATTGGCAGTTTAGTCCCTGACAGCGTAGCTGAGAAAGCTGGGATTCTACCAGGCGATCGGGTATTAGAAGTTAACGGTCAAGAAATTGCCACATTTGAGGCATTAACTAAAAAAATTCAAAGTTCGGCAGACCAAGAACTAAAGTTGTTAGTTCAACGTGGAGATAAAACTGAAACGATTACGTTAACACCAGAAACGCAAAAGACCGATGATGGTAAAACACAAGTTGTTTTAGGGATTTATTCTAGCTATAAGTTAGAGAAATTGTCTTTTAGCGGTAAGTTAAAAGCAGCGGTAAGCCAAACAATCACTAGTGCTATGACGATTTTTGTCGCTTTAAAAGGCTTGTTAACAGGCTTTAGTTTAAACAAACTAGGTGGACCAGTCATGATTTTCCAAGTGTCTTCCCAAGTTGCGCAACAAGGCTTTATGGTTGTTTTAGGCTTTATGGCAACTTTAAGTGTCAACTTAGGAATTATGAATTTATTACCGATTCCTGCTTTAGATGGCGGTAAGTTATTACTGAACTTAGTCGAAGGGGTTAGAAGAAAACCTTTAAGTCCAGAAAGTGAAGGGAAAATCACGATTTTTGGTTTCGCTTTTATGATGATTTTAATGGTTTTAGTTACTTGGAATGATATTATGCGTTTTTTCTTTAGATAATTAAATAGATAGAAAAAGTTAGGGTTTGAAAAGGAGATTTTTATAAATGAAACAGTCAAAAATGTTAATACCAACTTTGCGTGAAGTACCAACTGACGCAGAAGTTATCAGTCATCAAATGTTATTAAGAGGAGGCTATATTCGCCAAGTTTCAAGTGGTGTCTACAGCTACTTACCTTTAGCAGTAAGAGTGTTAGAAAAAATCAAACAAATCATGCGTGAAGAGTTTGAAGCGATTAATGCGAGTGAAATGCTAATGCCAGCTTTAATTCCCGCAGAACTATGGGAAAAATCTGGTCGTTACGATACTTACGGTCCATTATTAATGAAATTAAAAGACCGTCATGGCCGTAACTACTTATTAGGCCCAACTCATGAAGAAACCTTTACTGAGTTAATCAAAAATGAAATAACTAGTTACAAACGTTTGCCTTTTTCACTTTACCAAATTCAAACGAAGTACCGTGATGAAAAACGTCCTCGCTTTGGCTTATTACGTGGCCGTGAGTTTATTATGAAAGATGGTTATTCTTTCCACGCAACAGAAGAAAGTTTAGACGAAGGTTACCGTGAATATGAAAAAGCCTATAACCGTATTTTTGAAAGATGTGGCTTAGAATTCCGTGGCATCATCGGTGACGGTGGCGCAATGGGTGGCAGTGATTCGAAAGAATTTATGGCGATTTCTGAAAAAGGTGAGGATACTATTTGTTACTCATCAACGGGAGATTATGCGGCTAACTTAGAAATGGCAACTAGTTTCTACACACCAAATAATTCTCATGCTACGGTTTTAGAGTTAGAAAAAATTGCGACACCAGCAGTTGAAACGATTGAAGAAGTGTCTGATTTCTTAAACGTATCAGCAAAAGAAATTATTAAGTCAGTTTTATTTATGGCCGATGAAGAGCCAGTACTAGTTTTAGTCCGTGGCGATCATGAAGTCAATGATGTTAAATTGAAAAATTATTTAAATGCTGATTTCTTAGAGCCAGCAACACCAGAAGAAGCTGCTAAGTACTTTGGAGCTGAATTTGGTTCAATCGGACCAGTGAACTTACCAGAAGAAGTTAAATTATATGCTGATTTATACGTGGAAGACATGGAAAATGCTGTAGTTGGTGCGAATGAAACGGGTGCTCACTTAATTAATGCTAACCCAGGTCGTGACTTTACGGCTTTAGCTTATGAAGATTTCCGTTTCGTCCAAGAAGGGGATTTAGCTCCTGATGGCGAAGGGGTTCTGAAATTTACTAAAGGGATCGAAATCGGTCATATCTTTAAATTAGGCACACGTTACAGTGAGTCAATGGGCGCAACTGTTTTAGACGAAAACGGACGTGATATTCCAGTTATTATGGGTTGTTACGGCATCGGCGTCAGCCGTTTAGTTTCAGCGATTGTTGAACAATACGCAGATGAATCAGGCATGAAATGGCCAAAAGGAATTGCGCCATTTGACTTACACATCGTACCAATTAACGTTAAAGATGAATACCAAATGAAATTAGCCCAAGAAATTGAAGAAGGTATGGTTAATGCCGGTTACCAAGTCTTAATTGACGACCGTAAAGAACGTGCCGGTGTTAAATTTACTGATGCGGATCTGATTGGTTTACCAATTCGGATTACTATTGGTAAAAAAGCTGTTGATGGAATTGTTGAAGTGAAAATTCGTCAAACAGGTGAAACTTTAGAAGTGCGTAAAGAAGAGTTAGCTAGCACTTTGAGTATTTTATTAAATCCTGAAGCAACTGAATAAGTCTGATTGGAAAAAGTAGGCGCGAAAGCGTATAATGAAGCTATGACAGACAAATAACTAGCTGGACAAGTCCCATCTAATAATAAAGTCACTATCGGCAGATTAACGTCTGCCAGTCATTTTATTGTTAGAGGAAAACTTGTTCAGCTTTTCTACATAGCCGTTTGTAAAGAAATAAGGAGGGAATCGTGTGTCGTTGAATCCAGTAGAACTTTTTCAAAAATTAATGGATCAAATGCAGTTAGATGATTCTGTAAAAGCTGAACCTTTGTTAAAACAAGGGCAAGTCAGTAAAGTTGTTGTCCATAAGCAAAGCCGTCTATGGGAATTTCATTTAGAATTTCCAGAAATATTGCCTTTTAATTTATATCACTTAATAGGCACACGGTTAGTAACTGCTTTTGAAGCCATTGCAAGAATTAAATTGTATGTGACTGTGCCAGAAGCTAAGTTTACTGATCGTGAACTCCAAGATTATTGGGCTTTAGCAGTTGAAAATGCCCAATGTAATAAAGCGATTGTCAATGGTGCTTTAAAAGATCAATTGCCTCATATCGATGGGGATCGGATTGCTTTATTAGTTGATAATGAAGGGATCATCGAGTATTTAAGACAACAGTACTTACCTGCAGTGGAAGTCGCTTACCAAGAATTTGGCTTTCCCCGTTTTAGAATCGAGCCCTTAGTTAATGAACAAAAAGCCGCTGCGAACCAAGAAGCCTTCGCTTTGCGCCAACAAGAACAACAAGCTCGGATGATGGAAGAAGCAGCCGTAGCGATGGAAAAAAATGAACAATTAAAAGAGAAGAAGAAAAATGATCCAGTTGCCCTAGAAGGGCCTGTTCAAATGGGTCGTCAAATTAATAACGATGAACCGGTAATGCCGATGAGTGCGATTCTTGATGAGGAACGGAGTGTCATTATTGAAGGCTTTATCTTTGATGTGGATGTTCGGGACTTACGTTCAGGTCGACAAATTTTAGTCGTCAAATTAACAGATTACACTTCATCGTTTGCTTTTAAAAAGTTCTCTAATGGCCCTCAAGACGAAGCGGTCTTCGCAGCAATTAAAGCGGGCATGTGGCTGAAAGTTCGAGGAAGTGTCCAAGAAGATACTTTCATGAAAGACTTAGTCATGAATGCTCGGGACTTTATGGAAGTTAAAAAGGCTGGTCGGAAAGATACTGCCCCAGCTGATCAAAAACGAGTGGAATTACATTTACACACGAATATGAGTACGATGGATGGCATTAGTAGTGCCACTGATTTAGTTACTCAAGCGGCTAAATGGGGGATGCCAGCTGTGGCAATTACCGATCACGCAGGGGCTCAAAGTTTCCCTGACGCTCACAGTGCTGGTAAAAAACATGGCATTAAAATCCATTACGGGATTGAAGCCAACATCGTTGATGATGGCGTACCAATTGCTTACAACCCACGGCACATTGAATTAACTGATGCCACATATGTGGTTTTTGACGTGGAGACTACCGGACTTTCGGCGGTTTACGATTCAATTATTGAATTAGCTGCCGTTAAGATGCATAAAGGGAATGTGATTGAACAGTTTGAAGAATTTATTAATCCCGGTCATCCCCTTTCCCAAACAACAATTAATTTAACAGGGATTACTGATGATATGGTTCGAAATTCCAAGTCTGAAGAAGAGGTTTTGAGACGCTTTCGAGATTTTTGTGGGGAAGATATTTTAGTTGCCCACAATGCCAGTTTTGATATGGGCTTCTTGAACACTAGTTATGGTAAGTATGAGATACCCGAAGCACCTAACTCAGTCATTGATACCTTAGAGATGTCCCGCTTCTTACATCCAGAATGGAAGAGCCATCGTTTAAATACGATCGCTAAAAAATACGGCGTTAACTTAGAACAACATCACCGAGCGGTTTATGATTCTGAAACAACAGGTCACTTATGTTGGATTTTCGTTAAAAAGGCCCAAGAAGAGCATGACATTCACTACCACGATGAGTTAAACGAACATGTAGGGGAAGGGGACTCTTACAAACGGGCCCGACCTTTCCACGCCACGATTATGGCAACGACCCAAGCCGGTTTAAAAAATCTCTTTAAGTTAATTTCAATGTCCAACATTGATTTTTATTATCGTGTGCCACGAATTCCCCGTTCCCAACTGAGTAAATTACGGGAAGGCTTAATCATTGGTTCCGCCTGTAATAACGGTGAAATCTTTGAAGCGATGATGCAAAAAGGCTTAGAAGAAGCCAAAAATCGGGCAGCTTTCTATGACTACATTGAAATTATGCCGAAACCAGTTTATGCCCATTTAATTGAGCAAGAGCTTGTAAAAAGCGAAGCCGCTTTAGAAGAAATTATTGGCAACTTAGTTAAAATTGGCGATGACTTAAACAAACCTGTCGTTGCTACTGGGAATGTCCATTACATTAATAAAAATGATGCCATTTACCGGAAGATTTTAGTTAACTCAATGGGTGGAGCCAATCCGTTAAATCGTCACTCTTTACCAGATGTCCACTTTAGAACGACAAATGAAATGTTAGATGAGTTTGCCTTTCTTGGCAAAGACTTAGCTAAAAAAGTTGTTGTCGATAACAGTCAGTTAGTTTCTTCTTGGTTTGATGAAATTAGTCCAGTTAAAACGGAACTATACACGCCGAAGATTGAAGGGGCGGAACAAGAGATTACCGACTTAAGTTACAACGAAGCGAAACGCTTATACGGTGACCCCTTACCGGAGATTGTTGAAAAACGTTTGAAAAAAGAATTAGATAGTATTATTGGCAATGGTTTCTCAGTAATTTACTTAATCTCCCAAAAACTCGTTCATAAGAGTTTAGAAAATGGTTACTTAGTTGGTTCCCGGGGTTCCGTTGGTTCCAGCTTTGCAGCGACGATGACTGGGATTACTGAAGTTAATCCTTTAGCCCCTCATTATCGTTGTCCAGTCTGTCAATATTCAGAGTTCTTTGAAGATGGTTCCGTCGGTTCAGGTTATGATTTACCGGAAAAAGCGTGTCCAAAATGTGAGGCGCGTTTGTTTAAAGACGGTCATGACATTCCCTTTGAAACGTTCTTAGGGTTCCACGGGGATAAAGTTCCCGATATTGATTTAAACTTCTCTGGTGATTATCAAGCGAAAGCCCATGATTATACGAAAGACTTGTTTGGAGAAGAGTACGTGTATAAAGCGGGAACGATTGGAACGGTAGCTGATAAAACAGCTTACGGCTTCGTTAAAGGCTACGAACGTGACAACAATATGAACTTACGTAATGCCGAAATTGACCGCTTAGCGAAAGGCTCAACTGGAGTTAAGCGATCAACTGGTCAACACCCAGGGGGAATTATTGTTATTCCCGATTATATGGATGTTTATGACTTTACACCGATCCAATACCCAGCAGATGATCAAAATGCTGATTGGAAGACGACTCACTTTGATTTCCACTCAATTCATGATAACGTCTTAAAATTAGATATTTTAGGTCATGATGATCCGACAGTTATTAGAATGTTGCAAGATTTATCAGGGATTGATCCAAAAACTATTCCAACGGATGATCCAGAAGTTATGCGGATCTTCTCTGGTCCACAAGTTTTAGGAGTGGAACCAGATCAAATTCATTCTAAGACTGGTTCCTTTGGGATTCCTGAGTTCGGTACGAAGTTCGTCCGAGGAATGTTAGAACAAACCCATCCAACGACCTTTGCAGAATTAGTTCAAATTTCCGGACTGTCACATGGGACTGACGTTTGGTTAGGCAATGCCGAAGAATTAATTCGTAAAGGCAAACAAACCTTAGCAGAAGTAATTGGTTGTCGTGATGACATTATGGTTTATTTAATTCATAACGGCTTAGAAGATGGCTTAGCCTTTAACATTATGGAAAGTGTCCGTAAAGGTAAAGGGATTCCTGATGATTGGCAAGTCGAGATGCGAGCCGCTGGAATTGCTGAATGGTACATTGATTCTTGTCTAAAAATCAAGTACATGTTCCCGAAAGCCCATGCCACCGCTTACGTGTTAATGGCCTTGCGGGTAGCCTACTTTAAAGTTTACTATCCGATTCTTTATTACGCCGCTTACTTCTCCGTTCGGGCCGATGATTTTGACTTAGTGGCAATGGCACAAGGGAAAGATGCTGTTAAAGCGCGGATGAAAGAAATTATGGATAAAGGGATGGAGTCTTCAGCTAAAGAGAAAAACTTACTGACAGTCCTTGAACTATGTAATGAAATGATTGAACGTGGGTATAACTTTAGTATGATTGATCTTTATAAGTCCGATGCAGAAAACTTTGTGATTGAGGGTAATACGTTAATTGCCCCATTTAGAGCAGTCCCAAGTTTAGGGCAAAACGTGGCGAAACAAATTATTATCGCTCGGGAAGAAAGAGAATTTCTTTCAAAAGAAGATGTGGCAACACGAGGCAAAGTCTCAAAAACTTTGATTGAATATATGACGGAAAACGGTGTTTTAGATGGTTTACCAGATGAAAACCAATTGTCATTATTCGACATGTTGTAAGATGTTTGTGAGAAAATAGCGACAGAGAGGTGTGACGAGAGTCATGCCTCTTTTTTTTGCCGAAAAGTGTGAATAAAAATAACTAAAAATTGATTAACTTTCGTTCGACAAATAATTAAAAAGAGAAATCAGTATAATTATACGATTTTTATTTATAATGAGAGAAACTTTTCTTTTCAAAAGAGAAGTTTTTCAAATAAAAGTTTTAATTTAGTCGGTATGATAGAGGAAAGTAAAAGATTTTAAGGGGGACGTTATGAAAAAAATTGTGACAGTTAACTCGGAAATCGGCAAACTCAAGACCGTTTTGTTAAAACGACCAGGCAGAGAAGTTGAAAACATTATTCCAGAATTTATGGAACGATTGTTATTTGATGATATCCCATATTTGCCAGTCATTCAGACAGAACACGACACTTTTGCAACAGTCCTACAGGAAAATGGCACGGAAGTTCTCTATCTAGAGGAACTAGTTTTAGAAGCCTTGAAAAGTAACCAAGGAATCTTGAGTTTTGTCCAAGAGATGTTAAGTTTGGCCCAGCTCAGTTCGACTAACTTACGAGAGGCGTTGACAGAGTATTTATTAAGTTTAAGTTTGGAAGAAACTATCGAAAAGCTGATGTCTGGCATTCGCAAGGAAGAACTGAACTTAGGCAAGTTACAATTAGCAGATTACAGTCAGTCAAAGGATTATCCCTTCTTGTTAGACCCCTTACCTAATTTATACTTTACTCGGGACCCAGGGGCAGTCATCGGTGACGGCGTAGTAGTTAATCGCATGACCTTTACGGCGCGACGACGAGAAAGTCTCTTTATCAAACTAGTGATGACCGCACATCCAGTTTTTTTGATATCTTAGTGTACGACCAGATTAACAGTCAATCTTTAATCGAAGGTGGTGATATTTTAATTTTAAATGAAAAAGTTATCGCTGTGGGAATTTCCCAACGAACCTCAGCTCAAGGGGTAGAAGCTTTAGCTAAAAAGTTATTTGCCAAGAAAGAAGGGGTGGAGAAAATCATTGCTATCAAAATTCCTAACCAACGAGCAATGATGCACTTAGATACTGTCTTTACGATGGTTGATGTAGATAAGTTTACGATTCATCCAGATATTTTATCTCAGAACGGGGAGATTGATTGTTATTTACTCGAACCAACTATTGAAGCCCCAGGAGTTAAAATTACTTCTGAACGTGATTTACAACAGTTATTAAAAAGGGTCTTAGGCTTGAGTGAGCTCGTTCTCGTTCCTTGTGGCGGTGGTGATCCTATTGCTGGTCCCCGGGAACAGTGGAACGATGGCTCAAATACTTTAGCAATTGCCCCAGGGATAGTGATTACTTATGATCGGAATTATGTTACTAATAACCTTTTACGGAGTGTCGGTGTTAAAGTTTTGGAAATCCCTTCAGGAGAACTTTCCCGAGGACGTGGCGGTCCCCGCTGTATGAGTATGCCTTTACACCGTGAGCCAATGTCTGTCACTTAAGGAGCAAGTTAAAGGAGTGAAATGATGAATCAACATTTTCAAGGAAGAAGTTTTTTAGCGGAAAAAGATTTTAGTAAGGCAGAATTAGAATATTTGATCGATTTCTCAGCCCATTTAAAAGAGTTAAAAAAAGCGGGGCTACCCCACCAGTATTTAAAAGGTAAAAATATCGTCCTACTTTTTGAAAAGGCTTCCACTAGAACCCGAGCAGCTTTTACGACAGCAGCGATTGATTTAGGGGCCCATCCTGAATACTTAGGTAAAAATGACATTCAACTTGGTAAAAAAGAATCAGTCAAAGACACGGCAAAAGTCTTAGGGAGCATGTTTGATGGGATTGAATTTCGAGGATTTAGCCAAGGCCATGCGGAAGAATTAGCTAGTTATGCCGGCGTACCAGTTTGGAACGGTTTAACTGATGATTGGCACCCGACTCAAATGCTAGCTGATTATTTAACGATTAAAGAAAACTTCGGCTATTTAGAAGGGATTAACTTAGTTTACCTTGGGGATGGTCGGAATAACGTGGCCAGTAGTTTATTAGTGACTGGGGCAATCTTAGGGGTTAATGTTAGTATTTGTGCGCCAGCCGCCCTTCAACCAACTGGGGAAATCCGTGAGTTAGCAGAGAGTTTTGCTAAAGAATCCGGTAGTCAAGTGACAATCTCAGCCGACATCGAACCAACTGTTAACGGGGCAGATGTGTTATACACTGATGTTTGGTTTTCCATGGGGGAAGAAGACAAGATAAATGACCGGCTTACTTTACTTCAAGACTACCAAATCAATCGCCAAATGGTTAATTTGACGAATAACCCTCAAGTCATTGTGCTACATTGTCTACCAGCCTTTCATAATACTGAAACGGCTTATGGCCAGGAAATCAAAGAGAAATATGGGTTGTCAGAGATGGAAATAAGTGATGATATTTTTAATAGTCATTTTGGTCGTCAATTTCAACAAGCTGAAAATCGCATGCACTCAATTAAAAGTGTGATGGCAGCAACATTAGGTCACTTATTTATTCCCGAGCTTTAACAATTAGTCACATTAGAACCTTGTTAAGGAGGTCAAGAAATGGCAGAGAAGGGAACCACTCAAAAAAAATTAGGCTTAGTCTCATTAGTAGCTCTTGTTGTTGGCTCAATTATTGGCGGCGGTATTTTTAACTTAATGAGTGACATGGCACAAGAAGCTTCCCTTGGAAGTGTGATTGTCGGTTGGCTTATTACTGGATTAGGTATGGGAATGTTAGCATTTTGTTTTCAAAATTTATTAGCAAAACGACCGGATTTAGATGCGGGAATTTATAGTTACGCCCAAGCTGGCTTTGGGAAGTTTGTGGGCTTCAATGCAGTGTGGGGGTATTGGTTGTCAGCCTTATTAGGGAATGTAGCTTATGGCACCTTGTTGTTTAGCTCTGTTGGTTATTTTTTTCCAGTCTTTGGGGAAGGTCAAAACTTAGCTTCGGTCATCGGTGCATCGATCATGTTATGGCTAGTCCATTGTTTGATTTTAAAAGGGGTTGAAACAGCTTCTTATATTAATATCATTGTCACGATTGGTAAGCTAGTGCCTCTGTTTATTTTTTTAGTCAGCTTATTATTAGCTTTTAAACTGAATATTTTTACAGCGGACGTTTGGGGCACCCTTTCTGGTAATTTTGAATTTAGTAGTTTATTAGAGCAAGTCAAAGGAACGATGTTAGTAACGGTTTGGGTTTTTATTGGGATTGAGGGAGCCGTTGTTTTTTCAGGTCGAGCGAAAAATAAAAAAGATGTGGGGAAAGCAACGATTCTCGGCTTAGTGACAGTTATTAGCATCTATTTATTAATTACTATCTTATCTATGGGGGTAATGTTAAGAAGTGATTTAGCAGAACTACCCCAACCAGCCATGGCTTATCTACTAGAAGAAGTCGTTGGTAAATGGGGGGCGGTAGTTATTAATATAGGGGTCATCATCTCAGTTTTAGGAGCCTGGTTAGCTTGGACGATGTTTGCAGCAGAACTGCCTTATCAAGCAGCGAAACAAGGGGCGTTTCCAGCTTTTTTCAAAAAGGAAAATCAGCAAGGGGCCCCTGTTAATTCCTTGTTCTTTACAAATGGTTTAATCCAATTGTTTTTGTTTAGTTTTTTAATTAATGACAGTGCCTACCGCTTAGCCTTTTCTTTGGCCTCATCGGCGATCTTAATTCCCTACGCCTTTACAGGGTTTTACCAATTAAAATATTCATTAGCTGAAGATGACCATAGTCGCCAAAAAAACATTTTGTTAGGAGCCTTAACTAGCCTTTACGGTCTCTGGTTGATTTATGCTGGAGGCATGGATTACTTTTTATTAACGATGCTGCTTTATGGACCAGGGATTATTTTATTTGCTTGGGTTCAAAAGGAAAATCGTCAGCGATTGTTTACAAAAGGCGAAGCTGTAAGTGCCTTCGGAATTATTTTATTGTTTATCTTTTGTATTTATCAAATGATAATCGGTAAATTAGACGTAACTATTTTATAAGGGAAGAAAAAGGAGGGCAAGTCGATGAATCATCAGAAAATCCTGATTGCCTTAGGTGGCAATGGTATTTTAAAAGGGGACCCGAGTGCTGAGGGCCAAAATCAAGTCGTTCAAGAGACTGTGAAGCAATTAATTCCCTTGATAAAGGCTGGTTTTCAACTAGTCATTACTCACGGGAATGGTCCCCAAGTTGGGAACTTACATCTCCAACAACTAGCTAGGCCTAGTCAAGAGAACCCGGCTTTACCGATAGACAGTTGTGTAGCCATGACTCAAGGGAGTATCGGTTACTGGTTACAAAGAAATTTAACGAGGGAGCTCATCAAGGAAGGCTTGCCACTTAAAGCTCTAACATCTTTAACTCAAGTCCTTGTGGCAGCCACTGATCCAGCATTTCAAAAGCCAACAAAACCGATTGGTCCGTTTATCTCAAAAGAAGAAGCTTTAAAAGAGATGGCGAAAGAAAAAGTAGTCTTTAAAGAACAACCTAACAAAGGCTGGCGCCGAGTAGTCCCTTCGCCACAGCCTCTAGAAATAATTGAAGGGCCAGTCATTCGTCAATTGATGAACCAAGAAGTTGTTCCAATCGTTTTAGGTGGTGGTGGCATTCCAGTTATTAATAGTGCAGAAGGCTTAGAAGGGGTTGAGGCGGTCATTGATAAAGACTTGTCTTCTCAAAAGTTAGCTTCCGACTTAGCTGTTGATCGCTTAGTCATATTAACGAATGTCAGCCATGTTTACTTAAATTACTTACAAGAAAATCAGCAGCAACTAGGAAAAGTCACGCTGTCAGAGTTAGTAAAGTATCAGGCAGAGGGGCATTTTGCTAGTGGGAGCATGGAACCGAAAGTAGCAGCTGTTATTAATTTCTTGCAAGAAAATCCTCAAGGCCAAGGAATAATTACTTCCTTGGATAATCTTCAGCCAGCCCTTAAAGGTGAAAGTGGAACGTTGATTTCAAGTAATTAGGCCTTTAGTCAAGGGGTGTATTAGCCTGAAAGTGAAAGTAGGTGCATGGCTAAGTGGATAAAAGACAACTTGAGATTGAAAAGAAAAACGCTTTGTTAAGTCATGACTTGTTTAAATTATTAACGGCAGAGGAGCTTAATGTTTTAATCGCCCATGCTTACATTCGTACTTACAATAAAGGTCAGGTTTTATTTGATGAAGGAGATAAAAGAGAAAAGATGTACTTCTTACTAAGTGGGGGAATTCGGATTGAACGTTTTGATTTCGAAGGAAGTTACAATTACTTTAATTACTTAAAAGGACCAGAGTTATTTCCTTTAAGTGGCATTTTCGTAAATGAAAGTTATCATTACAGGGCGATTGCCTTGTCGGAAATAGAGTTACTTTATTTCCCTATGGCTTTGTTTGAGGAAATTCTTCGCAATAACCCTCAATCGGTTTTGACATTATTAAAAAAACTGTCAGAGTTATTGATGGAACATGAGAAACGGTTAAAGAGTAGTTTAACTTCAAGTGGGAACTTACGAGTTAAACAAACTCTAGAGATGTTAATGACTAAGTTAGGTGAACCTCTTAATTCCCAAGAAATTGCCTTACCTTATCCTTTAACAATAAAAGAAATTGCTTATTTAAGTGGTACGAGTCGAGAAACTGCAGGGAAAATTTTAAAAGAGTTGAAAGCTAAAAAAAAGATCACGTATCAGTATAAAAAATTTGTGATTCTTGATCCTAGCTATTTTCAAAAAGTAAATTAAAAAGGCGGCAGTTCCAGTGGTAAAGTGTACCCCATGTCAAGGACATAATAAAAAAAGTGGTATGAATTGTGTAAAGATGATTCCCAAAATTTGGGGATCATCTTTTTTATACTTTGAATGTTTCGTAATATTTTTGAGGTGTCAGTC
>NZ_NGJU01000023.1 GCF_003987495.1 Vagococcus salmoninarum | reverse complement strand
AGAAAATCAGTGTTTTCTCGGTCACAACATTTACAATGAGTGGGTGTATAAGTCAAAGTAGCAAAATAAAGGGTTGCAGTAACGCCTTTTATTTTTTGTTCAACGCATGCTTTTTCAGCAAATGTGATATTGGGGTCTTTTAAATTAAGTGATAATCGGATATAATCGTTATGAAACATATGAATTCTCCTCCCTGAATTGGTGTAAGCAACTTTATTCTAACTGGAAAGTTCATATGTTTCTATTTTTTTGCGTAAAAAATAGGTGTGAATGAATCTCTTCATCCACACCAAAAATTATACAGCCACTATCTGGAATTAGTAGATAGTTACGCTTTTTTTTATTATTTAATATATAAACAGGTTGAAAGGATAGTAAATTATAGGAAAACCCTTTCAAATATGGTATGTTAAAAACGTAGAAAAGTTATGACGGTGGCGCTCCTTTGATTCTTTGAGATACGCTCTCATCAACTTCTAAGAGCTAAAAGCTCAAAGAGTTGAAGGTCTTCGATCTCATCAACTTCTAAGAGCTAAAGCTCAAAGAGTTGAAGGTATCTTGGAAGGGAGGTGGTGCTTATGAAAGTAAGTACTGTACTCTTCAGAAAGGAAATGCCTTTTTGTCTGCATATGAGACAATTAAAGTAATACTAGGCTGTGTATGTTTACCATTGCTTTAATTACTTTAATGGTTAAATTGCTAAAAAATGACGAAAAAAAATAACCGCACATTAACTTTCCCGAGTTAGCGGTTATTTTTTAAATCTAAAAAAGTCACCGTCTTACACGGTTCTACACAAAGGGAGTCTGGCGAAAGCTAGGCTCTCTTTTCACTTGTAGTATAGCAAGAAAATGGTGGTAAGACAAGTTTTAAAGGATAGTAAATTATAGGAAAAACCTTTTAAATATGGTATGTTAAAAACGTAGAAAAGTTATGACGGTGGCGCTCCTTTGATTCTTTGAGATACGCTCTCATCAACTTCTAAGAGCTAAAAGCTCAAAGAGTTGAAGGTCTTCGATCTCATCAACTTCTAAGAGCTAAAGCTCAAAGAGTTGAAGGTATCTTGGAAGGGAGGTGGTGTTTATGAAAGTAAGTGCTGTACTCTTCAGAAAGGAAAAGCCTTTTTGTCTGCATATGAGACAATTAAAGTGATACTAGGCTGTGTATGTTTACCATTGCTTTAATTACTTTAATGGTTAAATTGCTAAAAAAATGACGAAAAAAAATAACCGCGCATTAACTTTACCCAGTTAGCGGTTATTTTTTTAATCTAAAAAAGTCACCGTCTTACACGGTTCTACATAAAGGGAGTCTGGCGAAAGCTAGGCTCTCTTTTCACTTGTAGTATAGCAAGAAAATGGTGGTAAGACAAGTTTTAAAGGATAGTAAATTCTAGGAAAAACTTTGCGAATATGGTATGTTAAAAACGTAGAAAAGTTATGACGGTGGCGTTTTCTGAAAGGAGGTGGTGCTTATGAAAGTAAGTACTGTACTCTTTAGAAAGGAAAAGCTTTTTTGTCCGCATATGAGACAATTAAAGTAATACTAGGCTTTGGTATGTTCACCATTGCTTTGATTACTTTGATGGTTAAATTGCTAAAAAATGACGAAAAAAAATAACCGCACATTAACTTTGGACAGTTAACGGTTATTTTTTTTAATCGAAAGCGCTGCCGTTTTATACGGTTCTACCTAAAGGGAATCTGGCGAAAGCTAGGCTCTCTTTTCACTTGTAGTATAGCAAGAAAATGGTGGTAAGACAAGTTTTAAAGGATGGTAAATTCAAGGTAAAAACTTTCGAGTCTGGTACGTTAAAACGCAAAACTTATGATGGTGGTGCTTATGAAAGTAAGTGCTGTACTCTTTAGAAAGGAAATGCCTTTTTGTCTGCATATGAGACAATTAAAGTAATACTAGGCTGTGTATATTTACCATTGCTTTGATTACTTTAATGGTTAAATTGCAAAAAAATGACGAAAAAAATTAACCGCAGAATAACTTTGGCTAGTTAGCGGTTAATTTTTTTCTGTTAATAAGCCACCGTCTTTTACGGTTTTACGTAGTGACAAGTTAACGGCTATTTTTCACTTACAGTTTAACAAAATTAGCAGGGTGACACAAGTATGAAGGACTGATTTTTTCGCTTTTTTTTGCAGAAATCTTGTTACAAATGTTCAACAAAAAAGTCTGTAATCTGGTCCATTAATTGAATCGTCACTAGATGACCTTCGCCTTCGCCAGTTAAGAAAACCGTCTCCTTAGCATAGTCTTGCTCTTTATTAGCTTGATAAAAACTAAAAGCATCTTCGTATGGAATCTTTTCGTCCAGTGTTCCATGCCAAATGAGCACAGGTCGTCCAGCCAATTTTTCCGGTTGTAATGATAAATCAAAGAGTGGCACCCAACTTAAAATTCGCCGTAAATCTGTGGGAACGTAACGACCCATAGCTCGTGATTTTTCTTGAATTAGTTGAATGTAATCAGATGGCTTAGGTGTTCCCATAATACTAGCTGCGACTTTAATCTCTGGATGTTGAGCTAATAAAGCGGCTGTAGTCATGCCACCCATGGAATAGCCACCAACGCCAATTCGTTCATCGAGAATCCAATTCCTTTCTTGAAAGTAGTTAATTAATAAATTGAATTCGATAATGTTATATTGGATACTTGATAAAAAAGTCACGCCAGGAATCGTCGAGATTTCAGTGAAGCGTCGTTCGCCATGGTTCATAGAATCAGGTAAGATAACTCTAAAACCTTGGTTGGCTAAGCGACGACCTTGAGTTAACATTAATTCTTTGTTATTTCGCCAGCCGTGATAAAAAATCACTAGGGGCAATGGTTGATTTGATAGTTCTTCTTGAATAATTTCTAAAGTTGGGATCGAATGAATGGTTCTTTCTCTATTTGTTAGCTTCATGTAATTGACGACCTTTCTAATGTTACTTACTATATATTAGTGTATAGCTCTTTAGACTTAAAAGCAAAATATAAACTTATTTATTAAAAATGTATTAAAAACCCTTTACCTTAGTCTTTTAGTAAAGAGTTGAGTGGGGAAATACCCAGGTTAATTAAGAATCAAAAATTAAAGTGTTGACATCAGGAAATGATTTGTGTATAGTTTGAATCAACAAATAAAATAACTTCTCAAATGAAAAGAAAAGTAAATTTAAGCGTCATTGTAAAGAGAGCCCTGTAAGGTGAGAAAGGGTAATGATTAATAAGTTGAAGATGGTCTTGGATGAGTCATTGGCGAATAGTTAGCCAATAACGGTGATGACACCCGTTAACGTGTCGCAGTTTACAAAGTTGGATCGACCACTTTATGAACTGGCTAAGGTTTCTTTAGTAATAGAGAAACAAATCAAGGTGGTAACACGAAATGTTAACTTTCGTCCTTGCAACACAGAATTTTTGTGTTGCAGGACGGAAGTTTTTTATTTTAATTAGATAGTTTAAAGCAATGATAAGAAAAGTAACTTATTTATACTTTTACAGAGAATCTGGCAATTAGGTGAGAGCAGATGAAGTCACTAACTAAGTGAAAATGGTCTTGGAGCGGCGTACCGAGTGAGAAATCATTAGGCTACGATGGGTGCACCCATTATAGTGCTAGAGTATCGAAGGTAACTTCCGTACTTGAAGAGGTTAGTGATGTGAGTCACTAATAAATGAAGGTGGTAACACGATTAAACAATCGTCCTTTTAACTAGGTTAGCTTAGTTAAGAGGGCGATTTTTTTTATACAAATTTAAGGAGGTAAGGCGTTGATTACATTAAAAAATATTGATGTCACATTTAAAAACAAAGCTAAAACAATTCAAGCAGTTCAAGATGTGTCATTAGAAATTAAACAAGGGGAAGTATACGGAATCGTCGGTTATAGTGGGGCTGGTAAGAGCACCCTAGTAAGAGTTATGAACTACTTGCAAGTGCCAACGAAAGGTAGTGTCATTATTAACAATCAAGACTTAGGTGCATTAAATAGCAAAGGGTTACGAGCTGCTCGCAAAAAAATCGGTATGATTTTTCAACATTTTAATTTGATGGAAGCTCGGACAGTTTTTGATAATGTTAGTTATCCTCTCCGTGGTTCAGCGTTAAGTAAAAGTGAGAAAACCGCAAAAGTTACTAGTCTGCTAGAGCTTGTAGGGATTTCTGATAAGGCGCAACAATATCCTAGTCAGTTGTCAGGGGGACAGAAGCAACGGGTGGCGATTGCTAGAGCTTTAGCTAATGACCCGGAAGTGCTCTTATGTGACGAAGCGACCAGTGCCTTAGATCCGAAAACAACTGTGGCGATCTTAGATTTGTTGAAAGAACTTAATCAACGGTTGAACTTAACAATCGTCTTAATTACTCACGAGATGCAAGTTGTCAGAGAAATTTGTCACAAAGTTGCTGTGATGGAAGATGGCCGGGTAATTGAAGCTGGGGAAATTGTCTCAATCTTTAGCGAACCAGAGCAAGCTTTAACGCGGGACTTTATCCAAACTGCCAATCATTTAAACAAAGCCATTGAAACAATTGGCGATCACCCAGCCATTGTCCAACTGCAACCAACAGATAAACTAGTCCACTTGTCTTACGTTGGTAGTCAGACAAGCCAACCGTTAATTGCTAGATTGTATAGTACTTATCAAGTCGAAGCGAATATTTTATATGGTGACATTGACGTTATCAATCAAACGCCAATCGGGAACTTGATTGTGATTCTAGCTGGAGATAGTCAACAAATTACAGCAGGAATTGCTTATTTAAAAGAACATCAAGTCAAAGTAACTGAGATTAAGTTACCTCAGCCAGCTAATCAAAAGAATAATCAGAAACAAGTCAGTTAGACTTTTACAAGGAGGAGCACAATGTCAGAATTATTAGTGAAGTACATTCCTAATGTGGTTGAACTGTCAGATGAATTTGTCAGTAGTACATTAGAAACGATTTATATGACCTTAGTTACGGCAGTCATTGCCGGTAGTATCGGTATTATTTTAGGTGTTATTTTAGTAGTCACCGATTGGAATGGGATTAAACCCCATAAACTTATCTATGGAACCTTAGATAAATTAATAAACGTCTGCCGCTCAATTCCATTTATTATTATGTTAGTAGCCGTAGCGCCTCTAACTAGATTGTTAGTAGGGACGATGATCGGAACGACGGCTTCGATTGTCCCTTTAGTTATTGGAACGGTGCCTTTCTTTTCAAGGCAAATTCAAAACGCTTTACTAGAAGTGGATCACGGGGTGATTGAAGCTGCTCAGTCAATGGGCTCTAGTACTTTAGAAATTATCTTTCGGGTATATTTACGGGAAGGATTGCCAGCCATCGTTAGAGCAAGTGCCTTAACGATTATCAATTTAATCGGCTTAACAGCCATGGCTGGAGCGGTTGGGGGCGGCGGCTTAGGAAACTTAGCTGTAGCTCGGGGCTTCAATCGTTTTCAAAACGACGTGACTTTAGTCGCAACCTTAATTATTTTAGTTTTAGTCTTTATGAGTCAAGCATTAGGTAATTATTTAATTAAAAAAACCGATCACGCATAACAGTAGATAAAAAAATAAAACAACTTAAAGGGGAAATATATTATGAAAAAGAAAGCACTTATTGGATTAATCGGATTAGTAGCATTGAGCGTTTTAGCAGTTGGTTGTGGCAAAAAAGAAGCAGCAGATAAAGGTGTCGAAAAAGTAAAACTCGGCGTTGTTGGTGAAAACACAGAAGTCTGGGAAGATGTCCAAGACCGTTTAAAAGACCAAGGAATTGAAGTTGAAATCGTGAAATTCACTGATTACAATCAACCAAATGCGGCCTTAGCTGATGGTTCAATTGATTTAAATTCATTCCAACACCAAATTTTCTTAGATAACTACAATACAGAACATAAAACCGATCTCGTAGCAATTGGCGATACCGTTACCGCCCCCTTAGCAATTTACTCAGATAAAATTAAAGACATTAAAGAATTAAAAGAGGGTGACAAAGTCTCAATTCCCAATGATGTTACAAACGGTGGTCGAGCGTTATTACTATTACAAACAGCCGGTTTAATTAAAGTCGATCCAGCAGCTAAAACGACACCAACACCAAAAGACGTAACTGAAAATAACTTAAACTTAAAAATTAGTGAGTTAGATGCGACCCAAGTTGCCCGTTCATTACAAGATGTGGACATTGCTTTAATTAATAGTGGCTTAGCAGTCGATGCCGGTTTTGTGCCTTCAGAAGATGGGATTTTCTTAGAGCCAATCGATGCTACGTCAAAACCATACGTTAATATCATCGTGTCAACAACTGAAAATAAAGACAAGGAAGTTTTCAAAAAAATTGTTAAAGAATATCAAACAGAAGCAACGAAAAAAGTTATCGATGAGACATCAAAAGGCAGCTCAGTGCCAGCTTGGTAAAAAATAAAGAAAAGAGGGCTTAACTATGACAATCAATTGGGAGAACATTAATCAAGAATTAAAGGAAATCGAAGGGGAGATTATTCATTGGCGTCGTCATTTGCATCAATACCCAGAAGCCAGCTTAAAAGAATATGAGACTCAAAAATACATTCAAGGAAAACTTAAAGAGTTCGGCATTGACTTTGTCAGTGTCGGCGAAACGGGAACTTTAGGGACAATCAAAGGTGGCAATGAAGGGAAGACAATTTTATTACGGGCAGACATTGACGCTTTAGAACTAGCTGACGCAACAAATAAAGGCTATACTTCTAAAAATGCCGGCTTAAATCACGCCTGTGGACATGACGGTCACACAGCTTCATTATTAGGGGTAGCCAAAGTATTAATTAAACATCAAGCTGAATTAACTGGCACGATTCTGTTAGCTTTCCAACAAGGGGAAGAAATTGGGGCTGGTGCTCGGCAATTTGTCGAGGGCGGTTTTGTTGAAGGAGTGGATCAAGTCTTTGGGATTCACTTAGATTCAAGTACCCCTGTTGGCAAACTAGTGGCAACACCAGGACCAACTAACGCTTCTTGTGATATTTTTAAAATTAAAGTTCATGGCAAAAGTGGTCATGCTGCTCGCCCTGATTTAGGCAGAGATGCTCTGTTAGCAGCAGCTAGTATTATCGTTGAATTACAAAAAATTGTCGCTCGGGAAGTTAATCCTTTAGACAGTGCCGTCGTAGCAGTTGGGGTCTTGAATGCCGGAACCCGCTACAATATTGTTGCCAATCAAGCAAACTTAGAAGGGACTGTGAGAACCTTTAGTCACGAAACCCGGGCTTATGTGCTAAGTGCTGTTGAGCGAGTCGCTAGAAGTGTGGCAGAAGCTCACCGGACAACGATTGAATTTGAGGTCTATGATGCGGCTGCTCCGTTAATCAATGACCTTGAAGCAACTAAATTAGCCGAAAAAGTCGCCGGTGAATTAGTTGGCGCAGAGAATGTGATTACTGATAACCCCCAAAGTCTAGGAGCGGATGATTTTGCCGATTTCTTAGCAGTGGCTCAAGGGGTTTACGGTCGCGTTGGCGCCCGCAATCCTGAAAATCCAGAGACTCACTTTGCTCACCATCATGAAAATTTTGATATTGATGAGGGCGCTTTGTTGCTAGCTAGTCAATATCATTTACGCTATGCTTTAAGTTACTTACAGCTTATTTAAAACAGCGAAACTAAAAAAAGTTGAAGAAGGGAGAAATCTCTTCTTTTTTTGTGTTAACAATTGCTTAGAAGTACATTGTCCAGTATACTTTTAAGCAATTAAAGTCCTAAGTCACTCACTAGTTGCGAATTTTCTGAAAAGTTACTTTAACTACGAATTATTGAGAAGAAAGAGTCCTTTAGTAAAGGAGTGAGTGTGATGAACCTAGAACTTAAAGATGTGCAAGTCCGTTTAGGTAAGCAGTTGATTCTTAATCAATTGCGTTTGGAAGTCCCACAAGGTGAAATTTTAGGTTTAATGGCCCCTAATGGTACTGGCAAAACGACACTGTTTCGAGCAATTGCTAATTTGATTGGTTGCCAAGAAGGGACGATTGAAATTAACGGCTATCAGTCTAAGGAACGAGAAAAATATTTCCAGCAATTGTTTTTTTTGGAAAATAACGAAAGTCTGATGACTAATTTAACCCCTGAAACTAATTTAGCTTACGTTAAAAAGATGTGGCAAAGCCCCTTGGAAGTCAGAGATGTCATCAATCGTTTAGGGATGGAGAAATACCGAAAAAAACCAGTTAAGCATTTATCTTTAGGCATGAAGCAACATTTATTAATTGGCATGTATTTAATTAGTGATGCGCCAGTCTTGTTGTTTGATGAACCTTTAAACGGTCTCGACTTAGGTAGTGTCGAATTAGTCAACAGCTTATTTCAACGCTTACATCAGCAAGGGAAGACCGTGATGATAACTTCCCACAATCTTCACCATTTACAAAAGGTCTGTCAACGGGTAATTTTTATGAAAGATAAAAAAATTAGCCACAGTACAACGAACCTTCAAATAATTTCAGAGATATATCGAGAATTATATATGATTAAGGAGGGTGAGTGAATGGGAACCTTAATTAGTAATTACTATTTAAAAATTATTAAAGATAAAGCCAATGGCATTCTGATTGGTCTGTTGTTTGTCAGTCTGTTGTTTCCACTTTTCTTTTATAATCATTATGATCCGATGTTTCGGCGTTACTTTTTTGAAGAAAATTTACGAATGAAAGAAGAGGTCGTTCACTCATTAGAAGAAGAGAGTGAAGTTCATTATCATGAGACTTCCTTGAAGTACTTGAGGGAAGTATTAACTGCCATGAATCGTGGGGATCAGGAAGGCGAATTAATCGCGGAATTAAATTTAGAAAAAACATATTTAGAAGAAACCTTAGCTGGTAGGTTCATAGGATTGACAGTTAGTGAGCTTGAAAAAAATATTGCCTACTTAAGTTATTTAGTTGATGAGGGCATCGAAAGAGTTCATCCAAGTCAACCGTATCCGCCAGCTAGTAATTACTGGGGGGAACTATTCTTGAGTTCTCAGCAAGTGTTGACTTTTTTAATGATTAACGCTTTGCTCTTTAGTAATTTATTTACAAGTGATAAGCGTCATCATGACCATGAGCTGACACACATTAGTCCCGTGCCCTTATGGAAAAGTTTAGTAGCAAGTCTGTTTGCCAATTTTAGTTTTATTTTTGCCAGTTGGTTTGTAGTTATTAGTCTAGCTACCCTAATTGCAGTTAGTTTAAATGGCTTAGGAGCTGTTAACTACCCTGTTGCCATCTTACGGGGAGGCGATGAAGTTTCAGTAATAAGTGTCAGTTCCTTTGTGATGCAAAACTTATTATTTGTCTGTTGTTGGTTACTATTATTAGGTTCCTTGAGCTTTTTGTTATCCTTAGTTAGTAGTAACTTTATGTTAAATTTAGTTGGTAGTATCGTTATTTTAACTAGTAATCAATACACGTGGTTAAGGGGCTTAATTCCTCAAGGATTCCAAGCAAATACGCCTTTCTTCTACGTTGATTTTTCCAATGTCATCATAGGCGGTACAGAAATTGTTCCTCTACCATTAGGTAATTTGACTGTTACTCGCGGCGTAAGTGTTTTGCTCGGATATAGTCTGTGTGTCTTATTAATCAGTGTGGCCGTTGTTAAGTATCGAAAACGTTTGTAAGTTCTCTTAGTCCGCCTATCAAGGAATAAACTACTAAGCAATAAAAAATAGCCAGAGATGAATTAGCATGCGTCATCTCTGGTCTTTTTTCTGCTATTTACTTACCAATCCAATTTAAGTTACTTTCCTATAAAAGGTATTTGGTCTCCCAATCGTGCCATATTCAATGGAAGAACTAATAATTTTTTGTTCTTCTAAATACTTAATATATTTACGAATAGAAACATGAGAAAGTTCAACGGATTGACTCAGATCATTGATTGTAAAAGAAGGTGGTAATTTTTCTAAGGCGTCTAAAATCATCTCTAAAGTTTGATGAGTTAAGCCTTTTTCTAATTCAATCGGAAGTGGGGAAACAGTTGCTAGATTATTATACAGTTCATCAAAAGTCTTTTGAGATAAGTGTGATTGTTCTGTCAGTCGCTGATTCCGTTCAGCAAATTGCAGAAGACTCTCTTGAAAGCGTTCAAACTTAAAAGGTTTTAAGATATAATCAACAACCCCGTAACGGAGCATCTCTTGAATGTCTTGACTTTCATTAGCAGCAGTAATCATAATAATGTCCACATCGAGCCCTTGCTGTCGAATGCTTTTGACTAGGTCAAAACCATTGCCACTAATTAAATGGACATCGACTAAAACTAAATCAAAGCTTTGATTCGTCAATAAATGGAGGCCATCATCAAAAGTAGTGGCGCTGCCAGCGAAACTAAAGCCAGGAACTTTTTCTAAATAATGTTGATTGATATACAAGACCATGGGATCATCTTCAATAATTAATGTTTGGTATGTCATTTTCTTCCTCCTTAGTACTAATGTAAGGCAAGGTTAAAATCAGTTTGTAGGCTTGACCTTGATTTTCTAAAGTGAAACGACCATTAGTAGTTTTAAGTAAGTTATCGAAATATTTCGTATGTAAAAGGCTCCTAAGCGCTGGAATTAAAAAATCGTCATTTGGTAAAGTATAAACTAGTTCAAGCTGTTTGTTTTGATAACCAAGGCGCATAGCAAATTGCTTGAGTGTTTGACTTAATAAAAAATCATGAATCACTCGAACCATATTCATCCACAGTTGGACTTTTTGTTGATTAGAGGATGGTGGAATGTCAGGATAGATTTCCACCATAAAAGGCAACTGTTTTTCTAGAAAACGACTCCGTTCACCAATTAAAAAGCCGGCAATAATTGGGTTATGAATTAAATAAACCATGCGGCTGGAAAATTCTTGTTCCGGCTCTAGAATCTTTTGCAAATAAATCTGTAACGCCTCAGCATCGCCAATGTCAGACAAACCGTAAATGACATGAAGTTTATTTAAAAAGTCATGAGACTGTGATTGTAGGGAACTTGCATAGGCGGTCGTATTAATTAATTGTTCATGAAGTGATGTTAAATCGGTCATGTCACGAATCATTAAAATTTGGCCAACTTGTTGTTTTCTAACAACAATTGGTGCCACTGAAATTAAATAATCAACCCCATTTTGTTGATAAATTTCATCGGTAATTGTTTTTGTTCGAGATTGAAACTCTGTAATCATAGGAATGAGACTAGCAATCTGCTTACCAAAAGGCTTACTTGTATGTGCTAACTTTTCAATAATAACTATTCCAGCTTGATTAACTAAGGTGACCTCATTTCGTTGATTAGTCACTATAACCCCGTCATGTAAGTTTTGGAACATGGCATTACGTTCTTCCAATAAAATCCCGATTTCTTTTGGCTCAAGGTCGTGCATTTGTCGCTTTAAAGTAAAGGCTGTAAAGACAGCAATCATCAAACTAATAAATAAGCTTAAACATAAGCTTAAAGACAAGTTTTTCCGAGCCTGGGTTAAGGTTTCACTAAGGCGAGTAGTAGTCATACCAATTGAAATAACTCCAATTTCTTCCTTGTTTCGATCGAATACCGGAACAAATCCGCGTAAAGATTGACCTAAAGTACCAGTCGCAGTTGAGACAGTTTCAACCCCCTTTGTAACAGCCTGTTCTTCATCGCCCCCTTCAAAAGGTTGGTAAATTTTTTCAGGATTAGGATGTGTTAAGCGGATTTTCGCCATTGTCATAACAACAACAAAATCTAAGTCGAAATCTTTTTCGGCTGCCTGAGTAAGTTGTTGAATTTCAGGTGTACTAGTTTCACTTTTTAAAGCAGCGATGACTTGCTGATCACGAGCAAGAAAATGACCTAACTCTAAAAGTGTTTTCTCTTGACGTAATTGGTTTGTTTCTATGATTTGTTGATTGATTCGGTAGAATAGGAAGCTCACTGTGATGATAATGCCTAATAAGATTAATAAAGTTAAGCGCATCCATAATGAAAAACGACTTTTTTTCATAGCAACCCTCTTTTATCAGTTTAGTTATTTAACCATAGTTTAACATAGTCTAAAAGGTAACAAAATGGCTATCTTGTGAAGTTCTAGCTTTAATTACTTAATCAACACTTAAACAACTTAAAGAATGCCAATTAACTATTTTATTCTTGTATACTAAGTTCGAACCACAAGAAAACGTTATCACAGGAGGTAGTTAATGGAAAGTAAAGGAAAATCAGAGGAGAAAGGAATTAATTTTTCACAAATTAAAGTTGGGCCAGTGCCCTTACCAGTTTATCTCGTTTTAACTAGTATTATCTTATTGACGGCATACTTAGGGCAATTGCCGGTTTCGATGATTGGTGGGTTTGCGGTCATTTTGTCTTTAGGTTGGTTATTAGGCACTATCGGAGCTAATATTCCTGGCTTAAAACATTTCGGAGGACCGGCAATCATGTCCTTGTTGATTCCTTCAATTATGGTCTTTTTCAATCTTTTTAATGAAAATACGTTAGCAGCAACTGACATGTTAATGAAGCAAGCGAATTTTTTATATTTCTATATTGCTTGTCTCGTCTGTGGCAGTATTTTAGGTATGCACCGTAAAATTTTAGTTCAAGGCTTGATGCGAATGATTATTCCCATGTTATGTGGCATGATTTTAGCAATGATTATTGGAACGACAATTGGCAGTTTATTAGGTCTAGGTTTTAAACATACGTTGTTCTTTATTGTCACACCGGTTTTAGCAGGTGGGATTGGCGAAGGAATTTTACCTTTATCTTTAGGGTACAGTGCCATTACTGGTATTCCTAGTGAGCAGTTAGTCGGTCAACTAATTCCGGCAACGATTATCGGGAACTTCTTCGCAATTATGAGTGCTGCCGTTCTTAGTCGTTTAGGAGCAGGTAAGAAGAAAGACAAGTGTGGCAATGGTCAGTTAGTCAAAGTTACTGGCGATGATATGTCTGATGCCATGAAAGAAGATGACACGCCAATTGACGTCAAGTTAATGGGAGCAGGGGTGTTAATTGCTTCAACCTTATTTATTACTGGTGGATTATTACAGCACTTAACTGGTTTCCCTGGGCCGGTGTTAATGATTTTAGTAGCGGCCTTAATTAAATATTTAAGTTTGTTACCAATTGAAATGGAGCGGGGATCAAAACAACTTTATAAGTTTATTTCTGCGAATTTCACCTTTCCTTTAATGGTCGGTTTAGGCATGCTTTACATTCCTTTAAAAGATGTGGTGGGCATGTTATCTTGGCAATATTTTGTTGTCGTTATTTCAGTAGTCTTAACAGTGGTTTTAACTGGTTACTTTGTAGGTGGTTTAATGAATATGTACCCAATCGAAGCTGCCATCATTACCGCTTGTCAAAGTGGGATGGGTGGAACTGGCGACGTCGCAATTTTATCAACGGCTAATCGCATGAATTTAATGCCTTTTGCCCAAGTAGCAACTCGTCTTGGTGGAGCAATTACAGTTTTAACAATGACTTTTTTATTTAAAATATTCTTTTAGAAGGAGTGGCAACTATGACAGATGTAAAAGAACTAGCTTTAGCAATGAGTAAAGAAAAAGGTGGCAAACTTGAGGTTGTCCCAAAAGTACCAATTGAGTCAATGGAAGATTTAGCAATTGCTTATACCCCAGGTGTTGGAGCGGTTTGTTTAGCAATCGCCGAAGACAAAGAAAAAGTTTATGAGTATACAACTAAGAAAAATTTAGTAGCTGTTATTACTGATGGCTCGGCAGTTTTAGGCTTAGGCAATATTGGACCAGAAGCAGCGATTCCAGTAATGGAAGGCAAGGCTGCCTTGTTTAAACGTTTCGCCAATGTCGATGCGATTCCTCTGTCTTTAGATACTCAAGACACAGAAGAAATCATAACAATTGTAGCTGCTTTAGCCCCTTCCTTTGGTGGTATTAATTTAGAAGATATTGGTGCCCCTCGTTGCTTTGAAATTGAAAAACGTTTAAAAGAAATGTTAGATATTCCCGTTTTTCATGACGATCAACATGGAACAGCGATTATTGTCTTAGCAGGTTTATTCAATAGTTTACGTTTAACTAATAAAAAAATTAATGAGATTCAAGTCGTCATCAATGGTGGCGGAGCAGCAGGTCTAGCAATCTCTCGTTTATTCTTAAAAGCTGGGGTAAAACATCTTAAAGTTGTCGATAAAATCGGGATTATTTCTGAAACGAACCAAGATTTACCACCACATCACCAAGCCATTGCTAAAGTCACTAACTTAACTCATCAGTCTGGTAGTCTTGAGGATGCCTTAGTAGGAGCGGATGTCTTTGTAGGCGTCTCAGCCCCAGGAGTCTTAAAACCAGCTTGGATCAGTCTAATGAATGAAAAAGCAACTATCTTTGCTATGGCTAATCCAGTACCGGAAATTTTTCCAGATGAAGCCAAAGGGGCAGGGGCTTATATTGTCGGGACTGGTCGAAGTGACTTCCCGAATCAAATTAATAACGTCTTAGCATTTCCAGGGATTTTTCGAGGTGCCTTAGACGCTCGTGCCACGGAAATTACGACTGAAATGCAAATTGCGGCGGCCGAAGGGATTGCAGCCATGATTAGTGATGAGGAGTTAAGTCCCGAATACATAATGCCTGAAGCTTTCAAACCCGGTGTTGCAGAAACGGTTGCTAATAGTGTCCGTCAAGCGGTAACTAAATAAAGTTAAAAGCCAAAGTCTCCTCTTTAAGTAGAGAGCTTTGGCTTTTTTAGTTATCCGTAAAGATCAATCCGTAACTCTTGTTGGTAAGTGGCAATTTCAAGGAGTTCTTCCCCTTCAAATACTTGTAAAGGTAAGTGAATCTTTACTGTTTCCATAAAATGAAGATTCGTTAACTCACTTCCTTGAAAAGTAAAGTAGCCTTGGGTTAACTTGCGATCATCTTTCGGTGAATAGGGCGGGATTTTGGCAATACTATTGATGAACTCAGCCGTTGCTGGAAAAGTTGTCCCTTCAGGTGATTCCAAGTAGAAATTATCGAAATCAACCTCAAAATGATAAGCTGTGTCATTTTCAATAGAGAGATGTAAGACTAAAACAGCTTGACTATCCCCAGTCAGTTCTTGAAAATCAGGGAGCAACTGACTAGTTATCGGGATAATTGTGAAGGCATGGAAATGAATGTCTAAGTCTTGCCATCTTTCCAGATGATTGACAGGTGAAGTTAAGGATGGTTGGCTTTTTCTTTTAATCAAGGCTTGTAAGTCAATTAAGTGGGCGTAAGGTTGGGCGAAGTAGGCAGTTGGCAAGTCATCTCGCTGACTGAGTTGAGAAATTGAAGGAGCAGTCTTTTGCTTATCGGCTTTTTCAGGTGCAGCAGTTTGGCAAGCCGTTAAGAACAAGGCAACTAATAATAGTAGTAAATAGTTCATAGAACCTCCTTTGGTAAAGGGCACTTGGTTAGCTTGTTAGTCAGTACCGATAGTAGAAAAGCTAGCTTCGTATGTTAATGAAATCGGGGAGTCAAGTTCAGTTTCTGAAGGCACTAAGGGGAGATGAATTCGCCACTCTTTTAAGGTTGTTAAGGAGGCAAAGTCATCAAGCAGAAAAATAAAATAACCACTAGTCAGTTGAGAATCCTTGTTTGTCTCTGCAATGGGGAGATGCTGAATAGTCTCAATGAAAAATTTAGAACTTGTTAAATTCAAGTTGTCAGTAGTTAGCAAATAGAAATTATCATAATCAACGTCAAAGGCAAAGGGGCTTGAATTTTGAATCCTTGTTTCAAGGATGATAAGCCCTTGATGCAACCCGGTATGTTCATGAACTTCTTGAAATAAAAGGCTAGTAATCGGTAAAAGGGTCATTGAATGAAAGCTAATTTCTAACTCTTCCCAAGTATCAGTAGAATTAATTGCTAAAGTTAGTGATGGCAAGTCTTTGTGCTGAAGCCAAAAAGCTAAATCAAGGAGAGTGCCAGTGACTTGGTCGTAATAAACATGGGGAATGACGTCACGTTCTGAATGATGCTCTTCAAAAGTAGTACGTGTTGGAGGAGGGGGAAGGGCTGACTCATCATCTGTCTGTAGGGGGCTTTGGCAAGAAGTTAATAGGAACAGAGTAGTAAGTAATGTGAGAATTAACATATTACCTCCTTAGAAGACTAATAGTGACAGGTGGATTTGCCAATAGTTTAGCATGATTGTGACGGCAATGCTACGCTGAACGTCAAAAAAGAACAAAGTCAGGAAAACCTTCCTTTGTTCCAAAGTCGGATCGTAGTTGAGTTACAAATAGTTATTAAAAATCTCATTTAATACAGGATAACTTAGGGGGCTGTCAGCTGGTAATGTGGCGATATAATTCTTGATTTCTGTAAGTTGATCTTCGATGAAAGAGTTTAAACAAGGAATCTGTGGTTCGAGAGCTAACTCGTGACTGATCTCTTTCTTAGCTAGTAAGACTTGGATTTCTTGGAAAACCTCATCAGGGATTTCCTCTAAGGTCAACAAGTCATCAAAAAGAATCGGGGGAATTTCTTGTTTGTCTCGTAACCAGAGACAGGCTAACAAGGGTCTTAAGACGTAAAAATATTTTTTGATTTTGACGTCGTCACCTTGTAAATGACTACGGAAATTACTTTTTGCCATATTTAAATAGTGGTAAAGTAAGGCCTTTTGGGAAAAAGACTGAGTGACTAAGTCTTTTAAGTCTTCAACTAGTTTGCCATCACTGTAATAGACAATCGGTGAATGGAGCCATTCCAGTAAGGAGGGGTTACTTTTTCGTAACAGTTGCAAGCTTTTCTTTAAGTCCCAGCCACTAATGTCTAGTAAGTCGGAAATCGGGTATTCAATCACATCGCGACCAGGTTGAATACTTAAATACCAAGCCTGAGGACGTACGTAAATAAAGCGAACGTCATAGTCACTATCAGGGGAAGGAAAGCCCCAAGCACGACTGCCAGATTCGACAGCGTAAAGAATCTTAACATTTTCCGTGATTTCGATTATTTTGATCTCATTGAGAATTTTTTGATCCATGTCAGTACCTCCGTTAGTTTTCTGCCTTAATTTCAGTGACGACTTTTTCTAAAGGTAAGTTATTACCACTTGAATTTGGTAGCAAGGGGACAAAATAAGTCGAGATGCGGTAATCTTTTTGGGGGTCAATCGTAAAATGATTCATGTAAATATCATCGCAACTAGCATCAATATGGGTTTCCCAGGCAAGTAATGACTTCGTTTGAGGACCGTCAGTAGGCTCTTTTTCCGCAGCTTGCCGTTCTGCCATTGATTCCAAATAAGAAAAATTAGTCTCCTCCATAAAAAGCCAAGTATCTGCTTCTTTGACTTCATAAGACACTAATTCAATATCGTAATTAGTCTCGCTTTGATTAACAATGCGAAACTCGTTTCCACCAAGATAAGTAATCTCAGGTTTAGTTGGTCGTTCTAATTGGCTACTAGTAGTAGTCGTTTTAGCTTGAGTTTTAGGCTCCTTAGTGTGAGAACACCCAGATAAAGTGATGAGAAGTAGGAAACTGATCAACAGTAGTAAGTTCTTTTTCATAATACCTCCTATTTAATTGTTGAAATTATACCATAAGGGAAAAAGCTGCGGGCAATTATTTTAGCAAAACCGGCCTTTTCATGTTATTCAAGGAAACTTAATGCTACAATAAGTAAAGGAGTGAAAAGTGAAAAGGAGAGCAAATGTTAGATTCTTATTTAAATATTATGGTTGTTTTCGCCTTAGTACTAGTCGGTTACGTCTTATCAGCTAAGCAATGGTTTTCTAACCAAACCATCGATTTATTTTCCAAACTAGTTTTAAATATCGCCTTACCATTTAATATGTTTTTAAATATGACGGAACGGTTTAACCGGCAAGAATTCTTGCAGCTTTTTACTGGGATGTTGTTACCGGCAGTTTCGATTTTAGTGACTTTCGGAATTAGTATCATTTATAGCAAGCTCACAAAAGTCCCCCTCGGTCGGCGAGGCGTCTTTCAGACGATGTTTACGGCCTCGAACACGATTTTTATGGGGCTACCAATTAACTTAGCGATTTTTGGTGAAGTATCCGTTCCTTATGTCTTGTTATACTATATTTGTAATACAACCTTTTTTTGGACGATTGGGATTTATTTAATCTCTTCTGATAGTCAAGACCCGACGATCGATAAAGTTAAAATGGATGTCTTTGGTGTGATGAAGTTACTATTGTCACCAGCCATGTTAGGCTTTATCGTTGGTTTACTCTGGATGTTAATTCAATTGCCAGCAATTCCGGTCTTAACAAAATTCGCCGGTCATCTGAGTAGTTTAACAACTCCTTTATCAATGTTTGTCATCGGTATGATTATTTATCAAACGGGGATTAAGAATTTACGGATGAATAAAGATACTTTTGGGGTGCTTTTAGGACGCTATTTGATTTCGCCCTTAATAGTCATTTTACTTTCCTTCATTATAGAAGTTCCTGAAATGATGTTAAAAGTTTATTTGATTCAATCAGCCATGCCCGCCCAAAATTCAATGCCGGTTTTAGCGAAACAATATAAATCCGATGTGGAATTTACGACAACGACTCAAGCATACTCGTTTATCTTGTACTTATTTATAATTCCGATTTTAATCTATTTAGTGAATTAAATTTAGTTATGAGGGGCTAATTGTGCTATAATGCAAAAGTGCTTAAATTAAGAAGAGAAGGAAGAGGTGAAGATGTTGAGTTCTTTTAAACAATTTAATTTACAACCTTACTTAGAAGCTGCGTTAGAAAAGAAAGGCTTTGTAGAACCAACAGAAGTTCAAGCGAAACTTATTCCCGTAATTAAAAAAGGAAAAAGTGTTGTTGGACAATCCCAAACAGGATCAGGAAAAACACATACGTTTTTACTGCCATTAATGGATAAAATTGACCCAAGTAAAGATGAAGTCCAAATTTTGATTACGGCGCCAAGTCGTGAATTAGCTAATCAAATTTATCAGGAGGCTTTCGAACTAGCAGAACATAGTGAAACTGAAATTCGCGTCTCACGTTTTGTTGGGGGAACCGATAAACAACGTCAAATCAACAAGTTGAAAAATCAACAACCTCATGTTGTTGTTGGGACACCAGGTCGGGTGTTAGATTTAGTGAACGAGCAAGCTTTAGGGGCTCACACAGCTTTCAGTTTTGTTGTCGATGAAGCTGATATGACTTTAGATATGGGATTCTTAGAAGAAGTGGATAAAATTGCGGCAAGTTTACCAGCTAACTTACAAATGTTAGTCTTTTCGGCAACGATTCCAACGAATCTAAAACCATTTTTAAAGAAATACATGGAAAACCCAGTCATTGAACACATTCAACCAAAAACAATCATTTCAGAAACGATTGATAACTGGTTAGTTTCGACTAAAGGGAAAGATAACAACCAAACGATTTATAAATTATTAACAACAGGCCAACCGTATTTAGCAATTGTTTTTGCTAATACGAAACAACGAGTAGATGAAATTACTAATTATTTAAAATCTCAAGGCTTAAAAGTTGCTAAAATTCATGGGGATATTTTACCTCGTGAACGTAAACGTGTCATGAAACAAGTTCAAAACTTAGAGTATCAATACGTCGTTGCCACAGATTTAGCGGCTCGTGGCATTGATATTGAAGGGGTTTCTCATATTATTAATGCAGAAGTTCCCCATGAACTTGATTTCTTTATTCACCGAGTTGGCCGAACAGGTCGTAACGGCATGGCTGGTACGGCAATCACTTTGTATACACCAAGTGATGAGACGTCAATTAATGAATTAGAAAAACTAGGAATCATTTTTAAACCAAAAGAGTTTAAAGGCGATGAAATCGTTGATACTTATGACCGTAACCGTCGTACTCAACGAAATAAATCGACAAAAGAATTAGATACTGAAATAATTGGTTTAGTGAAGAAGAAAAAGAAAAACATTAAACCAGGTTACAAGAAAAAAATTGAACGAGCCATTGCTGATAAAGACCAAATGCAACGTCGAATTGAACGTCGTTCTCAAGCTCGGACAATCAAAAAAGCTAAAAAAACAAAACGTTAAGATTAAGCAAAAAACTACTGAGAGTCATTTCTCAGTAGTTTTTTTGTCATTTTAAGGCAAGGAATCCCATCTTCTAGAAAAGGTTGTGAGCTAACATGATAGCCTAACTTTAAGTAAAAGTCAGTTGCAGTGATTTCGGCACTTAACTCTGATAAAAGGCAACCTTCACGACAAGCTCGTTCTTCAATAATTGCTAGTAGTTGTTGACCGATCCCTTGGTGACGATAAGCTAAAGCGACACAGAGGCGGTCTGGTTGTAAAGTTGTTGGATTAGCTAGTTGGTAGCGAACCGTGCCGACTGGCTGGGAATCATTCATGATCAAGACATACTCCCGTTGATCAGTATCAAGGTGGTCAAATTCTAAGGTGAGAGGAATCCCTTGTTCTTGGACGAAGACCCTCATTCGTAAATAATACGCTGCTGCTTGGACCCAGGTTTTATTAGAAAAATAGATGTTCATTTCGATTAGACTCCTTTATAATGAGAGATGTTAACTTAATTGTAGCGGAAATGGGGACCAATGTGTGAAAAAGTTTTTAATTAGTATCTTAATTGTATTAGTAATCGGTGTAGTAGGTGGTTTAGGCTGGGGCGTTAACTATCTCTTTAACTATGCTGTCGTTCGTGGTGAAAAAGATTTTATTGGTGGCGGAGAAGCTTCGGGAAGTACTGAAGAAAATCCAGTGGCTTGGGATTTTGCGGAACAGCCACTAATCACTTTAACGCAAAAAAGTCAGGATGGCTTAAACTTACAAGCTAAGCACATCAAACAAAAACAAAAGAGTAAGGCTAAACTGGCAATTATCGCTCATGGCTACACGAGCCAAGGCGACGGCATGCAGGAGTTTGGTGAAATGTTTTATGACATGGGTTATGACTTACTTGTACCAGATGCCCGCGCCCATGGTGCTAGTGAAGGTGAATATATGGGCTTTGGTTGGCCAGATCGGTTAGATTACGTCCAGTGGATTGACGAGATGATCAAAGACTACAATGGTGAGGTTGAGATTATTTTATACGGAGTCAGTATGGGAGCGGCGACAGTGATGATGACGGCTGGCGAAAAACTGCCGCCACAAGTCAAATTAATCATTGAAGATTGTGGTTATGACACAGTCACAGCAGAATTGACTTATCAATTAAAAGAGATGTTTAACTTGCCGGCGTTTCCATTGATCCCCTTAACTTCAATGTATTCAGGCATCAAAGCAGGTTATAATTTTAACGAAGCTAGTTCAGTGGCTCAGTTAGCTAAAAATGACTTACCAACGTTATTTATTCACGGTGATGCAGATAAATTTGTGCCGACGGAAATGGTTTATCAAAACTATGAAGCAACAAAAGGGCCAAAAGAACTTTATATTGTTAAAGGGGCTGCTCACGCTCACGCTTTCAGTACAGATAAAGGGGCTTATCAAAAAGTAGTTTCAGATTTTATCGCCAAATATCATAATTAAGGAGTGAGGCAGATGGATTTCTATAATTATTTACAATTGAATCAATGGAAAACCTTAAGTGATGAACAAAAGCAGGAGGTTTTTGCGGGAGTGTTACGTTTCTACTTGAAACCTGGAACTGTTGTTCAAAATAGTCGCTTAGTTACTTTTGAGATGCGCGGCATGAAGTGTCGTAGTTTTGAATTGGAAATAAATGGGGAATCATTTGTCTTAATCCCAGGTCAAAAAGACACGGTGTTAGGTTGGGACTTTGGCTCGAAAGGCTTGCAAACTTCTGACTTGTTAGAAGCTAGCTTGGATTTGTATTTAGATCAGCTCCGCTATCAAAGCAAGCTTTCGACTCAGGAGCTTGACTCAGCCATGTCTGAATCAAGCTTCAGTGACAATGACTATGATTTAACGGACTTGAGCGAGATTGATCGCTATATCAATGATTTGACAACACCTTTACGGAAAGTTGATATTCCGGCGATGTTAGTAGCTAAAAAAGCGCAACCAGTGGGAACCTTCCTCCTTGGCGCCTACGAAAGTGTCACAGGGGTTTTTAAAGGGAACCAAGAATTTTTAGCGAAATACCAAGGGGAATTAGAAACTCTTTTTCAACCGCAACTAAGCCTAGCGGAAAGTCTAACGTGGTCATTTCCTGAGAGCAGTTTGAAAAATAACCATTATTACATCCAGCAGCAAGAGGATAATCCAGATAATTACTGGTTGTATGGTCATGAACTATTAGACTACGGTGAGCTATGGTTAACTCTTCATCGAAGTGGTTTTCAACTTTTGTCAGAAGATTGTTGGGAATACGCTGTCGGTGGTGGCACTCGGCGTTTGTTTCGCTGGGGCAATGAAATAGACTTAGAGAGCAGTCATCCTTTTACTGGCTGTCAAGAACGAGTTAAGGCTGAGAATATGTTTGGCTTGAAAATTCCTGCTAATCAAGATTCCTTTGAATTAACCGATGATGTAAACATTCAAAAACTTAGTTCTTTCCAACTAGTAGCAGACAGTCATAAAATCGAAAAAATCTTGCCTCTCAGCTCATATTATCGTTCACCAAGGATGAGCCAGTTAGTTGGTAAGTTGAATCCTCATCATTATTCCTATCGTAAAGGGATTATCATTGATCCAAATTAGTTAAAGTCAGTCAGTCATTGACTTTTTTCAATAGTTTGATTATAATATGTGAGTAGTAAAGGCCATATTTAAAAGGTAAAACATCAGAGACTTTTTCATTAGCTGAAAGAAAAAGACTGCCAATAAATGCTCCCTTTAACTTATTTGATAAGAAATTATCACGGTACTCTTCGTTAAAGAGCTTAAGAGGTAATGATCGAAACATCATTGCAATCAAGGTGGTACCGCGCAGCGTCGTCCTTGTGTTGCATGGTGTTTTTTTGTTGTCAAAAAGCAACTAGTGTAAATATGAGAGGAAGATTAGATTGAAACAGTTAAGTAGTAGTCAAGTAAGACAGATGTTTTTAGATTTCTTTAAAGAAAAAGGCCATACAATTGAGCCAAGTGCCTCATTAGTACCAGTAAATGACCCAAGTTTATTATGGATTAACTCAGGCGTAGCCACCCTTAAAAAGTATTTTGATGGTTCCGTTGTGCCAGATAATCCCCGGATTGTTAATGCTCAAAAGAGTATTAGAACGAATGATATTGAAAATGTTGGACGGACAGCTCGTCACCATACAATGTTTGAAATGCTTGGGAACTTCTCAATTGGCGATTACCAAAAGAAAGAAGCGATTCACTGGGCATGGGAGTTTTTAACAGCCGATAAATGGATCAACTTTCCTGTTGAGAAATTATACGTCACAGTTTATCCTGAAGATTTAGAAGCTCGTCGAATTTGGGAAGAAGAAATTGGCTTAACTTCTGATCGTGTGATTGATATTGCCGATAACTTTTGGGATATTGGTGCTGGCCCCTGTGGACCAAACTCAGAAATTTTTTATGATCGAGGAGAAGAATTTAACGATGTTGCTCCTGATGATCCGGAAAATTACCCAGGTGGGGAAAATGAACGTTACTTAGAAATTTGGAACTTAGTCTTTTCTGAATTTAACCATACATTAGAAGACACTTATGAGCCGTTGCCTAATAAAAACATCGATACAGGGATGGGGCTAGAACGTCTAATGTCCATTATCCAAGATGCACCAACAAACTTTGAGACGGATCTATTTGTCCCAATTATTGAAGCGACAGCGAAACTAAGTGAGGGTCAAACTTACGGTGAGACACCGCAACTTGATACCTCATTTAAAGTAATTGCTGACCATACCCGAGCAGTTGCTTTTGCGATTGGTGATGGGGCGAATCCTTCAAATGAAGGCCGTGGCTACGTGTTACGCCGTTTATTACGCCGTTCAGTCATGCATGGTAAAAAATTAGGCATCCACAAACCTTTTATGTATTTATTAGTGCCAGTAGTTGGGGACATTATGAAAGGTTACTACCCAGAAGTTTTAGAACAATTAGACTTTATTCAAAAAGTTATTAAAACTGAGGAAGAACGTTTCCACGAAACAATTAATGAAGGCTTACAAATTTTAACTGAATTGATTAAAAAAGAAAAAGCAGCTGGCAAAACGGAATTAGCTGGCAAAGATATTTTCAAACTGTATGATACTTTTGGCTTTCCAGTTGAATTGACTGAAGAAATTGCTGAAGATGAAAACATGACCGTTGATCATGCAGGCTTTGAAGTTGAAATGGAAGCTCAAAGAGACCGGGCCCGTTCAGCACGGAAAAACGATCAATCGATGAACGTTCAATCAGCTTTATTAATGGATCTGAAGACACCAAGTACTTTTGTTGGTTATGGCAACTTATCAGGGACAAGCCCCTTAGAAGTGATCATTAGTGATGAAACTCTGGTTGATAGTATCGCCACTGGGGAAGCGCAATTAATCTTTGCTGAAACACCATTTTACGCTGAGATGGGTGGTCAAACGTATGACCAAGGAACTCTTGAAAGTCAAGATGGCCAATTAGTCGGTAAGATTGTTGATGTCCAAAAAGCCCCAAATGGTCAACCGTTACATAAAGTTGAAGTGTTAGGTGAGTTAAAGACTGGGACAGCCTATGTCTTAAAAGTCTCAACTACCCGTCGCAATAAAATCGTTAAAAATCATACTGCGACTCACTTATTACACCGAGCGCTAAAAGATATTTTAGGCGATCATGCTAACCAAGCTGGTTCATTAGTGACTCCGACCCACTTACGTTTTGACTTTACTCATTTCGGGCAAGTCACTGCTGAAGAACTACAAAAAATGGAACAAATCGTTAATGAAAAGATTTGGGCAAACATTCCTGTCGAAACAGTCGAAACAGATATTGCAACGGCGAAAGAAATGGGGGCAATGGCCTTATTTGGTGAAAAATATGGTCAAGAAGTCCGTGTTGTCAAAGTTGGCGATTACTCAGTAGAATTATGTGGTGGTAATCACGTCACGAACACTTCAGACATCGGGACCTTTAAAATTCTTTCTGAATCAGGTATCGGGGCAGGCGTCCGTCGGATTGAAGCTGTGACGAGTCAAGAAGCTTATGAAGTATACCGTCAAGAAGAAGAAGATTTAAAAACAGTTGCCCAATTAGTTAAAGCACCACAATTAAAAGAAGTCACGACTAAAGTCGAACAATTACAAAAGCAATTAAAAGAGTTACAACGTGAAAACGATAGCTTAAATGCGAAACTAGCTAACGAACAAGCTGGTGATGTTTTCAAAGATGTTAAGGAAGTAAATGGCACGACGTATATTGCAGCTCAAGTCAATGTGAAAGACATGAATCAATTACGTCAATTAGCTGATCAATGGAAACAACAAGAATTATCTGATGTCTTAGTGCTTGGAACAGCTCAAGGAGAGAAGGCGAATCTTTTAGTCGCAATGACACCTGAAGCTAACGGAAAAGGCTTGAAGTCAGGAGACTTAATTAAAGCGATCGCGCCTAAAGTTGGCGGCGGTGGTGGTGGTCGTCCAGACATGGCTCAAGCTGGTGGTAAAAATCCAGCTGGAATACCTAATGCGCTGACAGAAGTTGGCACGTGGTTAGAGCAATAAAATAACAAGACTCTGCTGAAAAGTTCTTTTTCGGCAGAGTTTTTTCCTTTTTTTGAAAAATAAGATATAATAACAAAGAAAGTAAGAAATTTGGGGGTGTGGGTAATGAAAATAGATTTAGCTACCCAAGGAGATGTTTTAGAAATCTTGACTATTTTTAAACAAACAGCAGAGTTTTTTAAAGAACAAGGCATCGATCAATGGCAAGGGGATTATCCTAATATAAGTACGGTTTTAGCTGATATTGCCGCTGGTCAGTGTTATATCGGCAGGAACAGCCGCCTTATTCTAGGGGTGATTGTTTTAAGTACCGCTAAAGAAGCGAGTTACGATGAGTTGTCAGACGGACATTGGAATAGTCCAGATGATTCTTATACAGTCATTCACCGCTTAGCTGTTAATCGGAACTATCCAGGTAAAGGCGTCTCTGTTAAGTTAATAAATAAAGCCGAAGCACTTACGAAGGCGAAAGGGTTTGCTGGCATTCGGACCGATACTCATGAAGCGAATGATGGCATGCGTTATATTTTGACGAAACAAGGCTTTCGCTACACTGGTCAGTTAACTTTAGCTGACGGCAGTCCCCGTTTAGGCTATGATAAATTAATTGATTAAAAGAAGACCTTGAGGATAGTTTAAAATCCTCAAGGTCTTTTTTGAATTATTTCTTAGGGTTAAAAATAAAGGTTTCCAGAGCTTCTGCCACGGCGCTCTGGTCGTTCGTACTCGTACAGATGTAATCAGCAAGCTCTTTTAGTTCAGGGACGCCATTTGCAACGGAAATACCAGTCCCGGCAGTTTGAATCAACGTTCGGTCGTTCATGTTATCGCCAATGGCTAACACTTCTTCTGGCTTAACATTTAACATGGCCATTAACTCGATCAAGGCATTGCCTTTATTAATGCCCTTAGGGTTGAACTCAATGTAACGATGAGATGAATAATTAACGTCAAAGCGAGCGGCAAGTTCGGGAGTTAAAGTTGTTTCAATTTGCCGTAAATAGTCATTGTCTAAATGTTGGAAACTGATTTTAATAATAGGAGTTTCTAGCAAGTGATCAATGGATTCAGACGTTAAGAAAGTTAACTCAACATGGCCGTCTAAATAGGCTTTTTCATTGTCGTTCATTCGTAAGGTGTGAATATTATCTAAAGTGAAAACGTGGATTAAAACATCATGGTTCAGGCCAATCGCAAATAATTTTTTAGCTAAGGGAAAGGGAATCGCCGTAGTAGTTAATAAGCGGTTGTCTTTGTTTTCGGTAATGACTCCACCATTATAAGAAATTGAATATTGGTCAGTCTGTTGCGCCACATTAGTCATTTTTAAAATATGTTGAAAGTCGTTAAAACTGCGACCGGTGGCAGGAACAAAACGAATCCCTAATTCTTGGGCTTTGCTAATTGCCGCCAGATTTTCTTGAGACACATGACCATTACTATCGATTAAAGTTTCATCTAAATCACTAACGATTAATTTATACATTAAGTAACCCGTCCTTTTAGTTGTAATTATTATAACAATACTCTAAGGTTAACATAAATCTTTCAGGAAAAATACGAGAATTGTTTAGAATCCCTGGAAATTATGATACACTATGTTAGACAGATAATTAAAGGAATGATGACTAATGGTTGACTTTATAGATAAACGTAAAAATTATAGATTTCCAGCTTTTGATGACGATGGTGGCGTTAAGTTGCCAAAAACTTCTGGCCGGGTGTTGTTTGGTGATGAATTTAAAACGGTTTTTAGTGATAGTATCTCAAATCCAGAACCAATCAAAACTAGTGTTCCAGTTGAGCCGACTTATGAGGAACGTTATTTTACCCATGAGCCAGAACGGGTTGCTCAAGTAGTAACTAAGGAAGCCGATTTTTCATACCAAGGACCACCGATTAAAGAAAGTGTGGTAGAAGTTAAAAAACCGGTTTTTTATAGTGATCATCGGGCGAGTTTAGAAAAAAAATTACAAGAAGAAAAAAAGGTTGACGAGCGTTCAACGAGTAATGCCCAACCTGGTAAATATAAAGGCCGTTCTTATTTTGTGCCGAAACATATCCCTTCTTCAATTATACCTGTAGAAGTTTCGCCGTCATACAGCCGTCAAGAATTACTTGACCGGATGAAAAAACCAAAATCAAGTTATATTGTAATGGAAGAAGAAACAGATCGAGCGTTCCAATATGACGAGATTGAGAAAAAAGAGATTTCGTCTTTCGAAGTGAAAGAAGAAAAAAATGACATTCCTTTTACTCGAAGAGAATTTAAAAAACTTAAAAAAGAGCAAGTCGGTGTTAAGGAAGACAATAACACGCCAGCTTTTACTAAAAAACAACAAACTGAAAAAAACGCGAATAAAAATTCTCGCTTAGAAAAATCATTAAGTGGAATTATGAACGATGAAACGACCCAGTCAAAATCCAATAAATACTTCGATTAATAAGGATTCTTGTACCTTTTTAAAAGGTGCAAGTTTTTTTGGTTGAATTATTCTAAGATTTGTACGATAATAAGATTCGGTATATTGAACATTTGACCGATAAAATAACTATTAACTCACATAAAAAAATAATTAGATAAAAGTAAACATTTAGAAAAGAGGATTTTCATGGATAGTCATAACAACCCATTGTATCATTTTGTAGGAATCAAAGGTGCAGGTATGAGCGCCTTAGCGTTAATCCTTCATGAAAAAGGCTACCGTGTTCAAGGGTCAGACATTGAACAATATTGCTTTACCCAACGAGAACTAGAAAAAGCTAAGGTGCCAATCTTATCTTTTGATGAAAATAATATTAAAAATGACATGATTATCATTGCTGGTAATGCGTTTCCTGATACTCATCGGGAAATTCAAGAAGCTTTAAAGAAAGGCTTACAAGTAATTCGCTACCATCGTTTTATCGGTGAATTTATTAATAAGTTCACAAGTATTGCAGTGACAGGGTCACATGGTAAAACGAGTACGACAGGTCTTTTATCCCATGTTTTAAGTGGAATCGAACCAACCAGCTACTTAATCGGTGATGGTACCGGTCATGGTGTTTCAGGTGCCCGTTTCTTTAGTTTTGAAGCCTGCGAATACCGTCGTCATTTCTTAGCGTATTCACCAGAATATGCGATTATTACGAATGTGGATTTTGATCATCCTGATTACTATACGAGCATTGATGATGTTTTTGATGCATTCCAAACCTTTGCTAGTCAAGTAACGAAAGGGATTGTTGCCTTTGGTGATGATGAATATTTACGGAAATTAGATGTTAAAGCACCGGTTTATTACTATGGTATTAATGAAAATGATGATTTCCAAGCGATTAATATTGAACGGACGACAACTGGTTCGAAGTTCACTGTATTATTTAAAGGCCAAGAGATTGGTGTCTTTGATGTGCCAGCTTACGGCATGCATAATGTTTATAACGCTTTAGGTGTGATTGCGATTACTTATTTAGAAAAATTAGACTTAAGCCTAGTTGCTAAGGAAATGTTGTCATTTGGCGGCGTGAAGCGTCGTTTCAGTGAGAAACAAGTCAGTGATATGGTGATTGTCGATGATTACGCCCACCATCCAGCGGAAATCAAAGCAACGATTGATGGGGCTCGTCAAAAATACCCAGAAAAAGAAATTATTGCCGTTTTCCAACCTCATACGTTCACCCGGACAGTAGCGATGTTAGATGAGTTTGCTGAAGCTTTAGACTTGGCAGACAACGTTTATTTATGTGACATCTTCGGATCTGCTCGAGAAGAACAAGGTGACGTAAAAATTGAAGATTTAGGTAATAAAATTTCTAAAGGTGGGGCAGTTATTACGGAAGAGAATGTTTCGCCGTTACTTAATTTCCATGATGCAGTGATTATTTTTATGGGTGCTGGCGACGTTCAGAAGTTCCAACAAGCATACGAGCGCTTATTAGGTATCACTCGCAAAAATAAAATGTAAGACACCTTTTAAACCTTTCCTTTTTAGTGAAAGGTTTTTAACATAGCTATTAGTATGCGAATCAAGAGTTATTTGTTACAATTATAAAGAGAATAAGTGGAGGTGCCAGCAAAATGATTGGAAAACCTAGAAAAATCGGCCAAAACATTAATGAAATCCTTGAAGGTCAATCATTAAGTGTGACGGAATCAATCGAAGACAGTCAACTCTTATTATATTTAGGGATAACGAATGATGCCAACCCGTTATTTGTTCAACATGATTATGCCAGTACAACGGAATACCAAAAACCAATTGTACCTTCAGTGATGTTGATGGGAATTGTGACAAGTACGATTTCCAAACATTTACCAGGACCAGGTTCCCATATTGTTAATTTTTCTATTAACTTTATCGAACCAGTCTATCATTACGAAACTTTAACCTTTGCTTTTGAAGTCATTAAAGTCGATAGGATGAAAGACGTTGTTACGATTTCAGTCAAAGCTAACAATATGGATAAAACCCGAGTCTTAGACGCAGTCGTGATGGTTAAACCGCCACATGTTTCAGAAATAACTACGGAAAATAAGGAGAATGAAGATGGAACAACAACAATATAGACCAGTTAGCCAAGTCTCAAACACAGGCTTAGCTCAGTTTTTTTCAAGAATTTATGCCTACTTAGGTGTGGGGATTGCCATTAGTGCAGTGACGTCATACTTAGTAATGGAAGTGTTTTTTTTCCAAGTTATAACATTTATCACTAGTATCCCTTTTGGCTTTATGTTAATGTGGATCCTTCAAATCGGCTTAGCTCTTTTTCTAAGTGCTAAAGCAGTTAAAAACCCAACGATGGCTTTTGCTAGCTTCGTCGTTTATTCAATGTTAATGGGGGTCACTCTCGGCTTAACTTTAGCCATGTATGCGGAAGCTTCCGTCTACAAAGCCTTTATCGCTGCCGCTGTAACTTACGGTGCCATGGCAGTTGTAGGAACTCGCACGAAAAAAGATTTAACAGGTATGGGGCAAGCCTTACGGGGTGGCTTAATCGGGATCATCATTGTGATGTTGTTAAATACGTTTATATTAAAAAGCTCACCAGTTGAGATTTTTATTTCTTTAATAACTGTTGTGGTTTTTGCTGGTTTAACCGCTTATGACCACCAAAAAATTAAAACCGCCTACGCCCAAGTTGGCGACGGGCCTCAATTAAAAGGCTTAGCAATTTTCTTCGCCTTACAATTGTACTTAGATTTTATCAACTTATTATTAGCTTTCTTAAGAATTTTTGGCAGAGATTAATTAAACAACGAAGGGGCCTTGACGTTAGTCAAGGGCCCCCTTTTTTTGATAAACAGATAACTTCGCAAAGGTGAGGAAAATTTGTTAAAATAGAGATGAGATTCAAGAATGGAGACCTAGTATGCCTAAAAATAAATTATTACTAATTGACGGAAACAGTGTGGCTTTTAGAGCCTTTTACGCAATTCAAAACTTTGAAGCCTTTAAAACTAAAAGTGGTTTACATACGAATGCGATTTTATTTTTTAATAATATGTTAGATAATTTAATGGAAAAAGAAAAGCCAAGTCATGTTTTAATTGCCTTTGATGCAGGTAAAACAACTTTTCGTCATGCTTTTTTCGATGATTACAAAGCTGGCCGTTCTAAAACACCAGGGGAATTTAAAGAACAAATGCCTTATATTCGTGAATTAATTGAAGCTTTTGGGATTAAGCACTATGAACTTGCTGACTATGAAGCAGATGATATTATCGGCACGATGACGCGCCTAGCTGATCCGGAAGAATTTGAAGTTGTCGTTGTTTCAGGAGATAAAGATTTAACGCAATTAGCAACAGACAATATTCGGGTAGAAGTGACTGCGAAAGGGGTCAGTGAGTTAATTACCTACACACCGGCCTTCATTAAAGAAAAGTATGGTTTAGAACCTTTGCAAATTATTGATATGAAAGGCTTAGCTGGAGATAATTCGGACAACATTCCAGGGGTTACTAGAGTTGGCGAAAAAACCGCAATTAAACTTTTAACAGAATACGGCTCAGTTGAAGGGGTCTATGAACATATTGATGAGCTGAAACCAAGTAAAATGAAAGAAAACTTAATCAACGATAAAGAGCAAGCTTTGATGAGTAAACGTTTGGCAACCATCGATGTGGCCTCGCCAATTACGATTACGGTTGAAGAATTAGCTTACTCAGGTAAAGATTTAGATAAATTAGTGCCTTTTTATCGGGAAATGGAATTTAGACAACAGTTAAACAAATTAGATGTTTCTGAGATGGAAGACAATGGAGCACCTTTAGCCGAAGTTGCTTATGAAGTTGTTACTGAAGTCACACCAGAGATGTTTGGCCCGAAAATGAGTTTATATATTGAATTACTAGAAAAAAACTATCACACGGCTGATGTCCAAGGAGTGGCATGGGGAACGGAAGAAAAGATCTATGTTTCAGCGAGTGATGAAGTGTTACATCAACCCCTGTTTAAAGCCTGGCTGATGAACGACCAACAAGAAAAAATTGTTTACGATGCTAAAAGTAATTTAGTGACTTTAAATCGCTACGACATTCTTTTAACTAATGTTAGTTTTGATGTTTTGCTGGCGGCTTATGTCTTAGATACTAATGACAATAGTGAAGATTTAGCAGAAGTGGCTTTTAATCACGATTATTATGAAATTGACACAGATGAAAGTATTTACGGCAAAGGAGCTAAAAAAGGCTTACCAGAAGAGGAAGAAGTCTTTACAAAACATTTAGCCCGGAAAGCCAAAGCCTTATTAAGTCTTCAACCTTTATTAGATGCAGCTTTAGTTGAGAAAGAACAAAAAGACTTATTTTATGAGATGGAATTGCCGTTGTCATTTGTTTTAGGTGAGATGGAAATCGAAGGGATTACTGTCAATGCCCAACGGTTACAAGAGATGAAACAAGAGTTTGCTGTCCAATTACAAGGGATTGAAGAGCGGATTTATGAACAAGCTGGCGAAGAGTTTAACATTAATTCACCGAAACAACTTGGGGTGATTTTATTTGAAAAAATGGGCTTGCCAGTCATTAAGAAAACGAAGACCGGTTATTCAACTGCCGTGGATGTCTTAGAACAACTGAAATCCCAAGCGCCGATTATCGAAGATATTCTAGAGTATCGGACGATTGCTAAGATTCAATCAACTTATGTTGAAGGCTTGTTAAAAGTGATTCAACCAGATGGTAAAATTCATACTCGTTATGTCCAAACGTTAACCCAAACCGGTCGTTTAAGTTCAGTTGATCCTAACTTACAAAATATTCCTGTCCGTTTAGAAGAAGGTCGCAAAATTCGCCAAGCCTTTGTTCCAAGAGAAAAAGAATGGCAGATCTTTGCTTCCGATTACTCACAAATTGAGCTACGAGTGTTAGCGGATATTGCCAATGACCAACATATGCGAGAAGCCTTTATTGAAGGGCAAGACATCCATGCTAGTACCGCCATGCGGGTCTTTGGGGTAGCTAGTGAAGAGGAAGTTACTAGTAACATTCGTCGCCAAGCGAAGGCTGTTAACTTTGGGATTGTTTACGGGATTAGTGACTACGGCTTATCGCAAAACTTAGGGATTACTAGAAAAGAAGCCCAAGAGTTTATCGATAAATATTTTGATAAGTACCCTGATATCAAAACGTACATGGAAGAAATCGTCCGTGAAGCGAAAGATAAAGGTTATGTAGAAACGTTATGGCACCGTCGCCGTTATTTACCAGACATTAACGCCCGGAACTTTAACATTCGTTCTTTTGCTGAGCGGACAGCCATTAATACGCCGATTCAAGGCAGTGCAGCTGACATCTTGAAGATTGCTATGATTAACATGTCGAAGCGCCTTAAAGAAGAAGAGATGGAAGCGACGATGCTCTTACAAGTTCATGATGAGCTTGTTTTTGAAGCGCCGAAGAGTGAAATTCCGAAACTAGAGCAAGTTGTTAGAGAAGTTATGGAAAATGCTGTAAAATTAAGTGTACCGTTAAAAGCTGATAGTAGTTATGGCGATTCTTGGTATGATGCAAAATAGTTTTACTTTAGTTGAAATTAGGTGAGAGAAAAGGCACTTAGCTTTTCTCTCCTTTTTTATAGGAGGAAATGTAATGCCAGAATTACCAGAAGTTGAAGCGGTTCGTACCGGCTTAGAGCAACTAGTTTTAGGAAAAGAAATAGCTGCTGTCCATGTGATGTGGCCGCGAATTATCGAGTCACCAGAAGTCGAAACTTTCCAACAACAGTTAGTTGGCGAAAAAATTGAAGGCTTTGAAAGACGGGGGAAATTTTTAATTTTCAAGTTTACTCATTATGACATGGTTTCCCATTTACGAATGGAAGGGAAGTATGAGTTTCATCAACAAGATGATGAGGTCATGAAACATAGTCATGTCTTATTTGATTTTACTGATGGCAGCCAGTTACGTTACTTAGATGTCCGGAAATTCGGCCGGATGACTTTGTTACCGAAGGGCTTAGCTTCAGAATATAAAGGCATCTTAAAACTTGGTCCAGAACCAAAGGCTGAGGATTTTTTGTTGAAACCTTTCGCTGCAGGGTTAAAGAAATCCTCAAAAGCGATTAAACCGTTGCTCTTAGAACAAAAATTAGTAACTGGTTTAGGTAATATCTATGTTGATGAAGCCTTACATGCTGCTCAACTACATCCAGAGCAACCGGCGGATAGTTTGAAGCCTGCAGAAGTCAAACAGCTCCACGGTGATATTATTGGGGTTTTAGGTCGAGCAGTTGAGGCTGGTGGAACAACTATTAGGACTTATAAAAATGCCTTGGGAGAGGCTGGTAAGTTTCAAATTTCCTTAAAAGTTTACGGTCAGACAGGCATTCCTTGTGATAACTGTGGCACACCAATTGTTAAAACGAAAGTGGCACAACGAGGCACACATTTTTGTCCGAAATGTCAGACTTTAAAATTTCGAAAAAAATAGGAGGCAAGACTATGACGTTTATACTAGGCTTAACAGGTGGCATTGCTACTGGCAAATCAACGGCTAGTCGTTATTTTTCATCACTGAATATTCCCGTCGTTGATTCTGACGTCATTGCTAGGGAAGTCGTTGAACCAGGGACAATCGGTTTAGCTAAAATTAGTGAGTATTTTGGCGAAAGTGTCTTAAAGGCAACTGGCGAACTTAATCGACAAGTCTTAGGCAGCATCGTCTTTTCTGATTCAGACCAGCGTAAAGCCTTAGATACTATTTTATTCGAGGAATTAAATCAAGCAATTTCACAGCAAATTGCTGAGTGGGTCGCAAAAGATGTCCCGTTAGTTGTTGTCGATGTGCCTTTATTATACGAAGCAGGCTATGAAACTAAGATGACAGCAGTCATGGTTGTCTACGTCCCAGAAGGAGTCCAAGAGGAACGCTTAATGACTCGAGATAACTTATCCTTAGCTGAGGCTCAGAAGCGCATCGCTAGTCAGATGCCAATTGCTGAAAAACGGCAACGAGGGGATATTGTTATTGATAATAGTGGACCAATTAGTGAGACCGAAAGAGCCATTCAAGCATGGCTGGAAAAAACCAATCTTTATCCAACAACTTCTTGATCTTTTTCAAGAAGTTTTTTTGTTCGCAAGTGTTCAAGGTTAAGGACTATACCATTCCCTAGTTTTCATGCTATAATAGCCATATAATAGAGATAATTGTCAATTAAAATAGATTAATCACGAGGTGAAAAAAATGCAGTGTCCAAAATGTCATTATAACGGATCTCGTGTCGTAGATAGTCGACCTGCTGATGATGGTCGTGCGATTCGCAGACGGAGAGAGTGTGAAGATTGTAGTTTCCGCTTCACAACATTTGAAAGAATTGAAGCAACACCCTTATTAGTTATTAAAAAAAATGGCGGTCGTGAAGAGTTTAATCGCGATAAAATTTTACGAGGCTTGATTCGTTCAGCTGAAAAACGCCCAGTTTCAATGGAACAAATGGAGCAAATTGTCGATCAAGTAGAAAATAAAGTCCGTAGTTTAGGGGAAAATGAAGTCTCAACCACGTTAATTGGTGAGTATGTGATGGAAGCTTTAGTTGATTTAGACGAAATAGCTTACATTCGTTTCGCCAGTGTTTATCGTCAGTTTAAAGATATGGGTGTCTTTTTACAAGAGATGCAAGAAATCTTAAAGCGTGATGAAACTGATTAAATGTCTGAAGGAGGGTCTAACTTTTGAATAGTCCTTGGAAACAACTCCATCCGCAAGATAGTTTTAGTGTGAAGTTAGCCACTCCGATGACGGAACTAGATGAGCGTTTGTTAAGTTACTTATACCAACCAATTATTGGCATAGATGCCTTTAGTATTTTTCATGCTTTATTAACGGCCGTTGATAAATGGGCCATGGATAGTCAGGAAACCTTACATTCTGATTTGTTTAACCAACTTAGTATTGATTTGCCACGGTTATTTAATGGCCGTCTGCGCTTAGAAGGGATTGGCTTGTTACAAGTTCATGTCCGAGAAATTAACCAACGGCGAGAATTTATTTATGAGCTATGTCCACCTTTAGGGGCGGAAGCCTTTTTTAAAGATGATGTCTTAAGTTTATTGTTGCTAGATAAAGTTGGCGAACGACGTTTTGGAAATTTAGTTAAACAGTTTGCCCCAACACCAATTAATCTAGAAAATTACACCACAGTGACTAAAAAATTCTTAGATGTTTATCAGTTTAATCAAGAATCCTTAGCTGGCCGTCAAGAACTTTTAAGTCAAACAAAGGCTCAGTTTAAACCGACGGAAAGTAGTCCTTTATCAAGTGTCAGCCCGACTTTTGACTGGCCTTATTTCACTAGTCTCTTAGAAGGCTTGTACATTGATAAAGAGCAAGTTGAAGGTGAACTAAAAGAAACTATTTATACGTTACACCAACTCTATGGCTTAAATGAACTGGAAATGAAGGGCTTAGTTGAGGCGGAAGTCGATTTTACGACGAACAAAGTGGCGATTAATCAACTTCGTAAAACCATTGTCTTAAAATACCACAGCCAGAAAAAACAAGAACCAGCCAAAAAAGACGAGGAAGCCAAAGATTTATCATTATCAGATCAAGCGACCCGTCGTCACAATACGTTAAAACTTCAAGGGTATACTGAAGGGGACATTCAAGTCATCCATTCAGCAGAAACTATCAGCCCGATGATTTTTTTCAGTGCGATTAAAAATCAAAAAGGCGGGTTTGTCGCTAATGAAGAACGGTGGGTCATCGAAAATTTAGTCAAACAATCAGGTTTACCTGATGCTGTGATTAATGTGCTGATTCATTATGTCTTAGTCGTTAAAGGCAACCCTAGTTTAAATCAAAAATTTGTTAACCCGATTGCGAATGATTGGGCTCAGTCTCAGATTTATTCGCCAGAAGAAGCGATTACTAAAGTTAAAGAACTAGCGGCGCCAAAGGCTAGTTCAAAACCTAATTACAGCAACAATAAAGGTAACCGTAAATACAGTTCTACTCGTAAGGAATCTTTACCAGAGTGGGTAGGGCAAGAAAAAGCTGAAACTTCGGTCTCCGCTGAAGAAGAAGCATTCTTTAAAGAGCAGTTACGTCAATTAAGAAACCCAGGGAAAGAAGGTGACTCATAATGGAAGATGTCGGTAAAGAGATGGAAAAAGTCATCAAAGAAAAAAATTGGTCAGAGCGTTTTAATGAACTAGTCCAAGTTGTCATGAAAGACCCAGATGTTATTGCCTTTATTCAAGAACATCGGGAAGAATTAACTCAAGAGGACATTGATAAAAGTTATTCTAAACTATATGAATTTGTCCAAGAAAAACGAAAATTTAAACTGAATGATCCGACAATGATTGCTCCTGGTTATGAGCCACAGTTGTTTATGAACTTTCACTACATCGATGTGACTTATGTTCCGACAGAAGCTTTAATTAAAAAACAACAAGAAGATGAAATTCGCAGTCGCGTTAAAGCGATGGATATGCCGAAAGACATTCGAGAAGCTAGTATGGATAGTTTTCAAATCACCGCTGAACGGAAAGAAGCCTTACAAGAAGCCTTTAATTTCGTTAAAAATTATAAGGCGGATCCTAAGCATTTCCATCAAGGTCTGTATTTCCAAGGATCATTTGGTGTGGGGAAAACTTATTTACTAGGGGCCTTAGCTCAAGAATTAGCCGAAGATGGCTTTAGAACGACTTTAATGCACTTCCCGACCTTTGCTGTTGAGATGAAACAGTCTATTGGTCAAAACACTACTGGTGAGAAGCTAGAGGCTGTTAAGAAAGCACCGATCTTGATGTTAGATGACATTGGGGCAGATTCCATGAGTAGTTGGATTCGCGATGATGTGTTAGGTGTTATTTTACAATACCGCATGCAAGAACAGTTACCAACTTTCTTTAGTTCAAACTTCAGTATGGCCCAATTAGAACGTGAGCATTTAAGTGTCAGTCAACGTGGGGAAGAAGAACCTTTGAAGGCGAAACGGATTATGGAACGGATTCGTTACTTGTCAAAAGAAGTCAATATGATTGGTAAGAACCGTCGATTAAGTTAAGATAAGAATGAACTGATAGCTAGTTAGCTGTCAGTTTTTTTCTCATTAATGGGAGACAAGATAAAGTAGAAGGAATTGACTGAATTTGAAATTATCCCTGATAGGAGCGTTCAAAATGATTAAAAACAAGTATAAAGTAGCAAAATGGTTATTTAGAGGAAGCTTAGTCGTTACCCTAATTGGCTTTTTCTTACAAACTGTTTTATTCCCAGTTCAAGATTTTAATCTCATGTCACAGGCTGACCTATTGGAACTCCAAAAAGAGTTCGCAATTAATTATCCTTTAGGAGTTATTCTATTTTATGGCGGTTTAGTTTCCTTAATTTTAACGACAGTCTATTTACTAACTTGCTTGTTAAAGCCGAGGATCAAGATTAAGTAAGGTGATTATCGCTTATTAGCTAGTTCTGAAATCCTTGTCAAAATAAAGATTGACAGCGGTTTCTATTTTTTATATAATATTCTTTCGTCTAAAAAAAGTGTATTGGAGGGAATAACCGTGATAATTGTGAAAAATTTAACAAAAACCTTTAAGGTGAATCAACGGGAAGCTGGTTTGAAGGAGGCTTTTAGTTCGTTTTTTAGCCGTAAAACGAAAGAGATTAAAGCCTTAGATAATGTCTCGTTTACTATTAATGAAGGGGAGATTGTTGGTTATTTAGGACCAAATGGCGCTGGGAAAAGTAGTACGATTAAAATTCTAAGTGGCATTTTGACGCCCGATTCAGGGATGTGTGAGATTAATGGCAGAGTCCCTTGGCAAGAGCGGATTGCTCATGTCAAAGAGATTGGCGTTGTTTTTGGTCAACGTTCGCAATTATGGTGGGACATTCCCGTTATGGATTCTTTTAATTTGTTGAAAGACATTTATCAAATTGAAGATAAGCCCTTTCAAAAGACTTTACAGGAGTTAAGCCAGATGCTGAACTTAGAAGAGTTATTGAAGACGCCGACGAGGCAGTTATCTTTAGGGCAACGCATGCGTTGTGAAATAGCCGCTAGTTTACTCCACCAACCGAAGATTTTGTTTCTTGATGAGCCGACGATTGGTTTAGATGCCCTTTCAAAAGTGGCTGTTCGGGAGTTTATCCAAAAAGTTAACCAAGAGTTCAAAACTACAGTTATTTTAACGACTCACGACATGCAAGACATTGAAAAACTGGCTAGTCGAATCATCTTAATCGGCCAAGGGAAAGTCCTCTTAGATGGCTCCTTAGAAGAGTTTAAAGCTCTGAAGGGGAATTCTGAAGAAACCTTAGATGAGTTGCTAATAACTCTTTATAAGGAGTATCAGCTATGATCAAATACCAGTCGTTGTTTAAAATAAAATTTATTAGTGGCTTACAATACCGAGCGGCAGCTTGGGCTGGAATTTTAACCCAGTTTACTTGGGGCTTTTTAGAAATTTTAATGTTTAAAGCTTTTTATGAAGTCAATCCAACTGCTTTTCCCATGGACTTTACGAGTCTCGCTTCTTATATCTGGCTCCAGCAAGCACTACTAGCGTTGTATATGATTTGGTTTTGGGAAAATGATATTTTTGAAAGCATTCAAACAGGCAATGTGGCGTATGAGTTAGTACGGCCAATCAGTGTTTATAATATGTGGTTTGCTCGCAGTATCGCTACTCGGATTAGTAAAACCGTCTTAAGAGCCTTACCGATTTTAGTTGTGGCATTTTTTTTACCTAAGCCCTTTAATTTAAGTTTACCGAGTAGTTTTAGCCATTTTATGTTGTTTCTTATTACTATGGTATTAGCTTTATTTGTCATTATTGCCTTAAATATGATTATTTATTTTTTATCTTTTTTTACGATCAATTCCTTTGGGATGCGGATGGTCTTTCAATCCCTAGGAGATTTATTATCAGGCTCTGTCATTCCTTTGCCTTTTTTCCCCCCAACGATAGGCGCAGTAGCCAGCCTGCTACCTTTTGCGGCCATTCAAAATGTGCCATTTAGAATTTACAGTGGCGATTTAACTGGGGATAAGCTCATCACTAGCTTGAGTTTACAAGTTTTTTGGGTAATAAGTTTAATCCTTTGTGGCAAACTCTTAGAAAAAAGAGTCATCAACCATGTCGTAATTCAAGGAGGGTAACAATGAAATTATACAATCATTATTTAGTGTTGCATTTGCAAAGTTTAATGGTATATAAAACGTCTTTCATACTAACGACACTAGGCCAATTTTTCGTTTCTTTTAATGTCTTTTTAGGTGTTTATTTTATGTTTGTGCGTTTTTCTTCAGTCAAAGGCTATTCTTATCAGGAAGTGTTGCTCTGCTTTAGTATTTTGCTGTTATCTTTTGCCTTAGCGGAATGTTTTTTTCGAGGCTTTGACCAATTTTCAACAATGATTGGCAATGGTGAATTTGACCGGGTGCTTTTACGTCCTCGTAGTCCAATTTTACAAGTCTTAGGTAGCAAGATTGAATTTAGTCGAGTGGGGCGGATGCTTCAAGGCTTAACGATGTTTGTTTATGCTGTAAAGACGAGTCCGATTCAGTGGACGAGCTTGAAACTATTCACTGTTGGGTTGATGTTAATCGGCGGTGTCGTTGTCTTTGCTAGTATTTATTTAATTTACGCAGCCTTGTGTTTTTTTACTTTAGAAGGGTTAGAATTCATGAATGTCTTAACAGATGGGGCAAGAGAATATGGTAAATACCCAGTCGATATTTATGGTAAAGTTGTTTTGAAAATTGCGACGTTTATTGTTCCCTTTGCGTTGATTCAATATTATCCCTTTCTCTATTTAATTGATCAAACTAGTAATCCCCTAGTAACTTTATTACCAGTAGTCGCTTGTCTCTTTGCTGTGCCGAGCTACTTATTGTGGCGTTTCGGTTTGCATCATTACAAGTCAACGGGTTCTTAAAGAGCAACCACCTAGTGATAAACTCTTCTTTGAAGGGGGACTTGTCATTGATTAATAACTGAAAAAAATGACTTGGAAGCTGTAAAGAAAAATTGATTGACAAAGGTTTCTAAGCCTAGTATAATAACCTTTGTTGCTTAGAGGTGATGAAAATGAAATGGTCTTTATTGGAACTTAATAAATACAAAGACGATGCGTTACAATTTAATGAATTATTAGATGTCGAAGCTTCTTTACTTGCAAGAGATAAAGAAATTCTCGCAGTGGCACCAGTCAAAGTTAGTGGTGTACTCAGTGTCAATAAGACGGAGTATGTCATGCAGTTTACTTTAGAAACTGTTTTAACATTGCCATCTACTCGATCTTTAACTCCAGTTGAATGTCCTTTTGCTTTTGATGTGACGGAAGTCTATATGACACCGACTCAATACGAAGCACAACAAGAATTTATTGTTGAAGAAGACACGGTCATGGTCTTAGATAAAGACGTGATTGATTTAACTGAAGCGGTGGAAGATCACTTATTGCTTTCGATTCCACTTCAAGTCTTAACTGAGGATGAAAAAAAATCTCATGAGACAACGAAGGGTAATGCGTGGGAATTAATGTCCGAAGACGCTTACATGGAGAAAAAAGTGCAACAAGAAGAAAATAATATTGATCCTCGTCTTGCAAAATTGTCAGCTTTATTAGATAATAGTAAAGAATCTGACGAAGAGTGAGATTGGAATAGATAGTATGAGACGGTTTACCGTTGAATGCTAAATGATTTAAGGAGGTGTAGTTAATATGGCAGTACCTGCTAGAAGAACTTCAAAAGCTAAAAAAGCTAAGCGTCGTACACATTACAAACTATCAGTACCCGGCATGAGCACTTGTTCAAACTGTGGTGAAATGAAACGTAGTCACCATGTATGTCCATCATGTGGTCATTACGACGGTAAAGACGTAACAGCAACAACTGAAGCATAAGACATTTTTCGAAATGTTTAAAACCCCGTAGACAACCATGGAGTCTACGGGGTTTTTTTTATGTATCAAAAAGGTACTAATCAGGGAGTGAGTATGTTAAACTAATGCCAAAGTTAGGAGTGAAGCAATAATGTTAGGAAAAGGAATTATTCAAATATGTGTGCCAGCCAAAAAGTTAATTGGTTATGAAATTACTACTAGTTTAGCGGAAGATCAAGTGAGTCAGATTGTCGAAAATCATAAAAAGCACGTGTTAGCTAGTATTCAAGACAGTTTGCTTCACAAAAATTCTGATCTTTATTTAGTTCAAACGTATCCAGAAGGAGAATTCACTGAGGAAGTTAAATTTTCGACGTTTATCGGTGTGTCTGCCAGTGATTTAAAAATGAAATTAGCAGATGCCGAAGTTAAACAGCTGCCGGCTAGCCGGTATTTCCGTTTTAAACATGAAGGTGTGGCGGCGGCGATTGACGAGACGTACGTAGGAATTAATGAATGGCTAACTAATAAAGGCCATCAACTGAATCATCCGTATGATTTTGAACGGCATGTCAGTCAAGGAAAAGTCATTGAAATTTATGTTCCATTAGTTTAAAAAAGCCTTAAATCCTTTTTAGGTATTTAATACTTCAAAATAGTGTCAATCCTTAAACAAATAAGATATAATGTAAAGTGGAGCTTTAAGATGAGGTCCTTAAACAATTAAACAAGATACTAGGAGGAATTTCATGACTAAACAACAGATTGGTGTCGTAGGAATGGCCGTAATGGGGAAAAATTTAGCCCTAAATATTGAAAGTCGTGGCTATTCAGTCTCTATTTTTAACCGGACTGGTTCTAAAACAGAGGAAGTAATTACTGAACACCCAGATAAAAAATTAGTACCAACGTATACAATGGAAGAATTTGTGAATTCTTTAGAAAAACCTCGCCGGATTATGTTAATGGTTAAAGCTGGCATCGCAACAGATAAAACAATTCAAGGATTATTGCCATTTTTAGATCAAGGCGATGTCTTAATTGATGGGGGAAATACTTTCTTTGAAGACACAATTCGTCGTAACGAAGAATTAGCTAACTCAGGGATTAACTTTATTGGGACTGGTGTTTCTGGTGGTGAAGAAGGGGCGCTTAAAGGGCCTTCAATTATGCCAGGGGGACAAAAAGAAGCCTATGATTTAGTGGCGCCGATTTTTGAAAAAATTGCAGCTGTAGCCGAAGATGGGGAACCGTGTGTGACTTACATTGGCGCTAATGGCGCAGGTCATTACGTTAAGATGGCTCACAACGGGATTGAATATGGCGACATGCAATTAATTGCTGAGTCCTACGATATCTTAACGAAATTATTAGGCTTGTCAGTGGAAGAGTGTGCTGAGATCTTCACAGAGTGGAATAAAGGGGAATTAGATAGTTACTTAATCGAAATTACTTCTGATATTTTAACTCGTAAAGATGAAGAGACAGGTAAACCAATTGTCGATGTTATTTTAGATGCGGCAGGGAATAAAGGAACTGGTAAATGGACAAGCCAAAGCGCCTTAGATTTAGGTGTGCCATTGCCATTAATTACTGAGTCAGTCTTTGCACGTTATATTTCAGCAATGAAAGATGAACGGGTAGCTGCTAGTAAAATCATTCCAGCACCTGCAGTCAAACCTTTTACTGAAGACAAAACAGAATTTGTTGAAAAAGTTCGCGAAGCTTTATACTTTAGTAAAATTATGAGTTATGCCCAAGGATTTGCTCAACTGCGAATTGCTAGTGAAGAGCACGATTGGGATTTACAGTACGGTGAAATTGCTAAAATTTTCCGAGAAGGCTGTATCATCCGAGCGAAGTTTTTACAAAAAATAACAGATGCTTATGACCGTCAAGCTGACTTAAAGAACTTATTGTTAGATGAGTACTTTAACGAAATTACGCAAAAATATCAACAGTCTGTTCGTGATGTTGTGGCGATTGCCATTCAAGCAGGAGTACCTGTACCGACCTTTTCATCAGCGATTGCTTACTACGATTCATACCGCAGTGCTGATTTACCGGCGAATATCATTCAAGCGCAACGTGATTACTTTGGGGCTCATACTTATGAGCGTAAAGATAAACCAGGTGTTTATCACTACGATTGGTATACAGAAGTTTAATAAGCAAAGACGAGACTGGGACAAAAAGTTCTCAGTCTCTCCTTGTATTTTTAGTCAAAAAATTCTAAAAAAGATAACATGGCTTTTTTGACTAAAAATCGTTATAATAGGATGATAACAAGGAATTTTTCCAATAAGAAAGGAAATTGCCATAATGAGTAATATACTAATCATTGAAGACGAGAAAAACTTAGCTCGCTTTGTTGAACTAGAACTAAAACACGAGGGATATAATGCCGAGGTCCACTACAACGGCCGAACGGGGTTAGAAGCTGCTTTAAGTGGGGAATGGGATGCGATTCTACTAGATCTGATGCTTCCTGAATTAAACGGTCTTGAAGTTTGTCGTCGGATTCGTCAAACTAAAAACACCCCGATTATTATGATGACAGCTAGAGATTCAGTGATTGACCGAGTATCAGGTTTAGATCACGGTGCGGATGACTATATTGTCAAACCATTTGCTATCGAGGAACTATTGGCTCGCTTACGTGCCTTACTTCGCCGCATTGATATCGAAGGCGATAAAAACATCACAAAACAAACGACAATTTCTTATCGTAACTTAACAATTGAAAAAGAAAATCGGATTGTTCGTCGTGAAAATGAAGTCATTGAATTGACGAAACGTGAATACGAATTATTGTTAACTTTAATGGAAAATGTCAATGTTGTTTTAGCACGAGATGTGTTATTAAATAAAGTTTGGGGTTATGAAACTGAAGTAGAAACAAATGTGGTCGATGTCTATATTCGTTATTTAAGAAATAAGATTGATGTTGCTGGTGACGAAAGTTATATTCAAACAGTTCGTGGCACTGGTTATGTTATGAGATCCTAATTATGATTTTTAAAGATTTAAAAGAACGGCTTAGTTCCAACTTAGTGCTCACTGTGAAGTGGGCATTTCTTACATCTACCTTTATCTTTATTTTATTTACTATTTTTTCTTTAATTACGTATCAAGCTAGTACGGCCTTAATGGTCCGAGAAGAAAAGTTAAATCTCAAACAGACTTTGAGCCAAATTACGACGCGTTTAGAACAGTCAGACAATGATTTGACGATTCGCAACACTGCTTTTTATTTAAAAGGCTCGAAACGAGAATTACCAGGTGATCCAAGTAGTGAAACGATTGAATCGAATTTAATTAAACTTAATAGTTTTATTTCAGAACTTTCTCAGCCAGCATTAAGTGTTTCGATTTTTAATGCGGAAGAAAAGCTTGTCTTTGAAACTAAAAAGCTAGGCATGACTTACCGAGGCTCAAAAAAAATTGAGACTCGGGAAGGCAAAGTCGGAGATCAAACAGGGTTTTTAGCGACTCAGCCTGTGTACTCAGCGAATCAAGGCCATTTGATTGGTTATGTCCAACTATTTTACGATTTAAGTTCAGTCTATAGCATTCGGAATAAACTGTTAGGGACGATGACTTTATTAATTTTAATCGGTGTTGGGGTCAGCTTAGTTCTAGGATTTATTTTATCATCTTATTTCTTACGGCCTTTAAAACAAATTACTAGTACGATTAACAAAATTAAAGGGGAACCCCAATCGGATATTCGTTTGCCTGCTCTCCAAACAAAAGATGAGTTTTCTGACTTAACAGAAGTTTTTAACGATATGATGGATCGGATGCAAAAGTTCATTGAACAACAACAACTCTTTGTTGAAGATGTCTCTCATGAATTACGAACGCCTGTAGCGATTATAGAGGGGCACCTGAAGCTTCTAACTCGTTGGGGGAAAGATGACCCAGAGATTCTTGCAGAGTCTTTAGACGCTTCCTTACAAGAGATTACGCGGATGAAGAGTTTAGTCCAAGAGATGCTTGATCTATCTCGTGTTGAGCAAGTTGAATTTCAACATAAAAATGATACCTCATTAGCGAAAGAGGTCACTCATCAAACATTTAATAATTTTCAAATTCTTTATCCTAACTTTACTTTTATTTTAGATGATGATCTAACAAAAGAATTAGTCGTTAAGATTTATCGTAATCACTTTGAACAGTTGCTGATTATTATTCTCGATAATGGGGTTAAATACTCTCAAGATCGTCAAGAAATTCACATGTCAGTTTCTTCCAATCAAAGGGAATTAGAAATAGCTATTCAAGATTATGGTGAAGGGATTTCTGAAGAAGACTTAGAACAAATTTTCAATCGTTTTTACCGAGTCGACAAAGCACGTAGTCGTCATAAAGGTGGCAACGGCTTAGGCTTATCAATTGCCAAAGAACTAGTTGACAGTTACGGTGGCCGGCTCTTAGTTGAGAGCGCCGTAGGAGTAGGTACGATTTTTAGAATCTTTTTACCAATTGTCGTTGAAAAAGAAAGTTAATAGTCAAAGTGTCATTCTGAGAACTACTACGGAATGACACTTTTTTGGGCTCTATAATTTAAAGGACTGATGAATAAAATTATTCATCAGCCCTTTTTTAGTTTGTTAAAATAAAAAACATGTCGTCCATCTGTTATGATTTAAGCACCACACAAAAAAAATTCAGAGAGGGACGACACATTATGTCTAATCATATCAAAAAAATGCTCAGAATTACAGATGAAAATATTTTAGTTTCTAATGTTATAGAAAAAAATATCCGAGGTAATAATTCATTAATCATAAAAGCTTCGTTAACCTATATGCC
>NZ_NGJU01000022.1 GCF_003987495.1 Vagococcus salmoninarum | reverse complement strand
TTTAAACACCGCATTCTAATCAGTTTTAAAGTGACACAAAAAAGCAACTTCACCATTTCTGATGAAGCTGCCTAAGTAACTATTTATTCGACTAAATTTTAGCCATCCACACAATTTGACGTAGAGCCCTTTTTCTTTATAAGGGATGATAAATACTTCTCAATAATTGGTGATTATGGGGAATAACCAATCTGAGATTAGAAATCAGACTTTCAGATTAATCGGATGTTTAACTAAAAATAGTCTAAACAAAAATAACAGCGCTTTTAGCAGGGTTTGGGGAAAATAACTAAAAGGGTTACAATTGTCCCATCGCTAATTAATCAAAAATAGATTTCATACATATTATATCATACTGTTATATTTAATTGGGAAGAATTTCGAAAAACATTGGAATTATTCTAGAGGAAGTTCAAATAAGAAGGATTATACAGGAGACCTTGAGTGAGTAGAGGATGAAAAAGAAAGTTCGAAAATTAATTGAAAACCAAAGAAAAAAACTTGCTTTTTTTATAGCTAAAGGATATGTTTAGTATAGAGAAGTCTGTAATAAAAATCTAAGCAAGAAAACTTTAGAGATTCATTGACTGAAGTCACTTGCTACTAGGATTAAATAGGACTTTTCGTTAAAATTAGGGAGGATCAAAAGTGAAAAAATTCTTGCAGTTAAGTTATGCGTTGCTGACAGTTAGTTTATTAGCTGCTTGTACCGTTGATAATGGCGAATCAACAACAGCAGTCGGGTCTTCGGCTATGCAACCTTTAGTGGAAGCCGCTGGCGAGCAGTATAGCGGAAAAAATGTTGGAAAATTCATTAATGTTCAAGGTGGAGGTAGCGGGACAGGCCTGAGCCAAGTTCAATCGGGGGCGGTTGATATTGGGAACTCGGATCTCTTCGCTGAAGAAAAGCCTGGGATTGATGTGGCTGAATTAGTCGATCACAAAGTGGCAGTCGTTGGAACAACGCCGATTGTCAATAAAGAAGTCGGAATCAAAGATATTTCGATGTCTGATTTAAAAGATGTTTTCACAGGAAAAATAACAAACTGGAAAAAAATTGGTGGCAATGATTTACCAATCGTCTTAATTAACCGTGCTTCAGGAAGTGGTAGTCGTTATACTTTTGAAAAATGGGTTCTTGATGGCGAGTTGTCTAAAAAGGCTCAGGAGCAAGAATCAACAGGGATGGTTCGCCAAATTGTTGGAACAACTCCCGGCGCAATTAGTTATGTTGCCTTTTCTTATGTCACAAAAGATGTCCAAGCCCTCTCGATTGATGGAATTAAAGGAACAGATCAAAATGTTATGACAAATAAATGGCCAATCTGGTCTTATGAACATATGTATACTAAAGGGGAGCCTACGGGTTTAACGAAAGAGTTTTTAGACTATATGTTTTCCCCAGAAGTTCAAGATGAAATTGTGCCGCAGCTTGGCTATATTTCGGTTGCTAAAATGGAAGTCGAACGTGACGCTGCCGGAAATTTAATTGAATAAATAAAATGAGATGAAAATCATGTAAATATCCGTTTATTGTATTAGTTTAGCAACGTTAAAAAAGGAATTGAAAAGACTGATAAAATTAATTCTTTTTAGTTATTTAATGATGAAAGTAAGCTAATCACTTAAACAAGTATCTTTTTAGGAGGAAGTAGTTTGGAAGATGTTCGGCAAAGCTTATTAAAAAAGTCTAAGAAAGCCAAACTAGAACAAATCGGTAAAGGGATCAGTTTTTTATGTATCACTTTCATTGTTTTAGTCGTAGTTGCTATTTTTTACTTCGTTGCAAGTAAAGGATTAGCCACATTTTTTAAAGACGGTGTAAATGTTTTTGATTTTCTCTTTGGCAAAGAGTGGAGTCCTGGCAATGTAGGTGAAAATGGTGAACCTTTAGTCGGTGCCTTACCGATGATTTTAGGCTCATTCATCGTCACTGTCTTATCTGCGATTGTAGCTACACCTTTCGCAATTGGGGCAGCGGTCTTTATGACGGAAATCTCACCAAAACTAGGAACTAAAATATTACAACCTGTTATTGAACTATTAGTCGGTATTCCTTCAGTTGTTTATGGTTTTATCGGCTTGTCAGTCATCGTGCCAGCTGTCCGCCAAGTCTTTGGTGGCAGTGGATTTGGTATTTTAGCGGGAACCTTCGTCTTGTTTGTCATGATTTTACCAACAGTGACATCTATGACAACAGATGCCTTAAAGGCTGTTCCTCGTCATTACCGAGAAGCGTCTTTAGCTTTAGGGGCAACGAGATGGCAAACAATTTATAAAGTTGTTTTACGATCAGCCATTCCTGGTATTTTGACTGCCGTTGTTTTCGGGATGGCCCGGGCCTTTGGTGAAGCTTTAGCAATTCAAATGGTTATCGGTAATGCGGCGTTAATGCCTCATAACTTAATTACCCCAGCATCAACGTTAACGAGTATCTTAACGATGGGGATTGGTAATACAATTATGGGAACACTTGAAAATAATGTTTTATGGTCACTAGCCTTGCTATTGCTAATGATGTCTTTATTATTCAATATTGTCATCCGCCTAATCGGTAAGAAAGGGGAGATGAAATAATGACGCCTAAAAAAGCAGATAAAGTTGCAACCGGAATACTTTACGGAATCGCTAGTATCATCGTGCTAATCTTAGCCAGTCTACTGCTCTATATTTTAGTGCGCGGGGTCCCACATATTAGTTGGGAATTCTTAACGAAACCATCTAAAACCTTCCAAGAAGGCGGCGGCATTGGGATCCAACTATTTAACTCCTTTTACTTACTATTAATCACGATGATTATTAGTATTCCAATTTCTTTAGGGGCCGGGATTTATTTATCCGAGTATGCCAAAAAGAATTGGGTGACTGATATTATTAGAACAGCCATTGAAATTCTGAGTTCACTACCTTCAGTTGTTGTCGGTTTGTTCGGCTTCTTAATCTTTGTTGTCCAAGCTGGATTTGGTTTCTCAATTATTTCTGGAGCCTTAGCATTAACTTTCTTCAACTTACCTTTGTTGACAAGAAATGTTGAAGAGTCTCTAAAGGCGGTTCACTTCACGCAACGGGAAGCCGGCTTAGCATTAGGCTTGTCACGTTGGGAAACAGTCATTAAAGTTGTCGTTCCAGAAGCCTTACCAGGAATTTTAACAGGGATTATTTTAGGGGCAGGCCGGATTTTCGGTGAAGCAGCAGCCTTGATCTATACAGCCGGCCAAAGTGCGCCAGCCTTAGATTTTTCAAATTGGAATCCCCTAAGCATTTCAAGCCCTTTGAATATTTTCCGCCAAGCGGAAACGTTAGCTGTCCATATTTGGAAAGTTAATAGTGAAGGGACGATGCCAGATGGTGTTCAAGTCTCAGCTGGAGCGTCAGCAGTCTTAATTATTGCGGTTCTGATTTTTAATATGCTAGCACGTTTCTTAGGTAAGAGACTTCATAAAAAGATTACATCAGCTTAATAAGGAGCCTATGACATGAAAGAGTATGATTTAAATGAGACACATATCCTCAAGATGAATCCTGAAACCCAAAAAATAGCAATTGCTACGAATGACCTTCACGTTTGGTATGGCCAAAATGAAGCGATTAAAGGTGTTTCTTTAGAGTTTGAACAAAATAAAATTACTTCCTTAATTGGACCTTCTGGCTGTGGTAAGTCAACGTATCTCCGTTCTTTGAATCGGATGAATGATGAGATAGCTGGGACGAAAATTACTGGTGAAATCATGTATGAAAAAACTGATATTAATTCTAAAGCCATTGATGTCTATGAAATGCGAAAACATATTGGCATGGTTTTCCAACGACCGAATCCTTTTAGTAAGTCAATCTATGGCAATATTACCTTTGCCTTAAAGCAACATGGCATGACGGATAAAAAACAGTTAGATGAAATTGTGGAAACAAGTTTAAAACAAGCGGCTCTTTGGGAACAAGTTAAAGATAATTTAGATAAGAGTGCACATGCCTTATCTGGTGGTCAACAACAGCGTTTATGTATTGCGCGAGCAATTGCGTTGAAGCCAGACGTCTTGCTCTTAGATGAGCCGGCAAGTGCCTTAGATCCGATATCTACTAGTAAGGTTGAAGAAACCTTGATTAACTTGAAAGAACATTACACAATTGCAATTGTGACCCATAATATGCAACAAGCGGCTAGAATTAGTGATTACACAGCTTTCTTCTATATGGGGAAAGTCCTAGAATACGATCAAACGAGTAAAATCTTTACCCGTCCTAAAATACAAGCTACAGAAGATTATGTTTCTGGGCATTTTGGTTAGGAGAATCCAAATGACGATTATTGAATCAAAAGCGTTGCATTTATATTATGGTAAGAAAGAAGCGTTAAAAGGCATTGACATGGCCTTTAATAAAGGGGAAATCACAGCGTTGATTGGCCCTTCTGGCTGTGGTAAATCAACTTACTTAAGAACCTTGAACCGCATGAACGACTTAATTCCAGATGTCACTATTACTGGAAATGTTATGTTTAAAGATCAAAACATTTATAGCCCTAAAACTGATACCGTTGAACTTCGGAAACAAATTGGGATGGTGTTTCAACAACCGAACCCTTTCCCGTTTTCAATTTATGAAAACGTGATTTATGGCTTACGTTTAGCAGGCAACAATAATAAAGCTGAATTAGACGAAGCAGTCGAAACAAGTTTAAAAGCGGCCGCTGTTTGGGATGATGTGAAAGACAAATTAAACAAAAGCGCCTTATCGCTATCTGGTGGGCAACAACAACGGGTCTGTATCGCCCGGGTCTTAGCCGTTAAGCCTGAGATCATCTTGTTAGATGAACCGACTAGTGCCCTGGATCCCGTTTCTAGTGGTAAGATTGAGAACATGCTCTTTGAGTTAAAAGACAAGTATACAATGATTATGGTGACTCATAATATGCAACAAGCTTCCCGGATTTCTGATAAAACCGCCTTTTTCTTAAATGGCGATTTAATTGAATACGACAAAACTAAAAAAATATTTTTAAATCCATCAAAACAAGAGACTGAAGATTATATCTCTGGTAAATTTGGATAAGAGAGGAGTAACAGTATGTTACGAACACAATTTGAAGAAGATTTAACTAAACTACACGTGCAATTTTCAGAAATGGCTCAAGAGGTCAGTGACGCCGTCTATAAATCAGTTAAAGCTTTCATTAAACACGACAAAGAGATTGCTTTTAATGTGATTGAAAATGACGCTAAAATCAATGAAATGGAAGTTAAGCTAGAAAAGAAAAGTCTTGAAATGATTGCCTTACAACAACCTGTTACCACTGACTTACGAATTATTATTACTGTTATGAAAGCTAGTTCAGATTTAGAACGGATGGGAGATCACGCAGTTTCAATTGCGAAATCAACGATTCGTGTCAAAGGGAACGAGCGGATTCTAGAAGTGGAAGAAAAAATTTCTGACATGGCAGATGCTGTCAAAAAAATGGTCGACGCTGTGAAGGATGCCTATATTGAAGGGGATGCTGAAAAAGCGAAACTAATTGCAACGAATGACAGTAAGATTAATGATTACTTTACTGAAATTTACGACATGTGTATTAAAGAAATGAAAGAAAATCCTGAAACCGTTGTTGGTGGCACGGATTACTTACAAGTCTCTGGTTTCTTAGAGCGGATTGGCGACTATGTCACTAATATTTGTGAGTGGATCGTTTACTTAAAAACTGGTAAAATTTTAGAACTAAACTCAAATCGCACAGATTTCATTGGGTAAAGACTAAACAAAAAAAGCTGCTGACTTTAATGTCTCAGCTTTTTTTGTTTGCAAGTAAATTTATAACCATAAATAAACAACTTAAATAAGGCAGATTACTTAACAAGAAAGGCGCTAGTAAAGCTTATCATTGTTAAGTAATAACTTGTAATACAACTGTAATTTCATAATGGCTGATTTTATGTTATAGTTCTAGATGTGGCAAATAATAATAACGAGGTAAGCTAAATTTATGAAAAATAAATATATTACACTATTATCTGTTTTAGTTATTGGAGCAACGCCTCTTGTGGCAAGCGCTGATGCAATTGATAATGAAATTAATAATACAGAAACTAAAATTGAAACATTAAAAGGTCAAAAGGCGGCAGCAGAAGCTGAATTAGCAATGTTAAACGCTGAAGTGACAGAACTTGAAAATCAAGTTCAATCAACATTAGACCAAAAAGTTGAATTAGAAAAAGAAATGAATAAACTAAATGAAGAAATTCGTAAACTAGAACAAGCAATTGAAAAAAGATCAGATAAAATTGATGATCAAGCTCGTGCAGCCCAAGTCAATAAAGCTGACCGTTTTCTAGATGTTATGTTAGATGCTGATAGTATTTCTGATGCCATTAACCGTTCATGGGCTTATGGAAAATTAGTTAGTGCTAATAACGACATTGTAACTGCTCAAAAAGAAGACAAAGAAGCCGTAGCTAAGTCGAAAGCAACTGTTGATAAAAAACTTATCGAAGTTAACGCTTTAACTGAACAATTAAAAGTTCAACAAGAAGAAATGGTTGCGAAACAATACGATCAAGCGATCTTGACGAAAGAAGTTGAAGCAAGCTTAGCAACAGAAGAAACTAAAAAGACTGGTTTATTAGCTGAGAAAAAAGCAGCTGAAAAACGTAAAGCTGAAGCAGCTCGTATTCAAAAAGAAGAAGCAGCGAAAGCCGCCGCAGCAGCCGCTAAATTACAAGAAGAAGCTCGTAAATCAGAAGAAGCTATTGCGAAAGAAATTGAAAACATCAATACGCAAGAAATGCCTGATGAAGACACTTCTAAACCGGCTGAAGACACAAACACAAATGATGATAGCTCAAACAATAGCAACTCTGGTAATGCTGGTAATTCAAATGCTGGCAATAAGCCTCAAACAGGTTCAGGCGACTTCAAGTGGCCTTTACCAAGTATGAGTATTACGAGTGGTTATGGTAACCGTCCTGACCCTAATGGTGTTTCAGGTAACGGACATGACGGCATTGATTTAGCCGGTGCTAACAACTCGAACGTTTACGCTAGTCGTGATGGAATTGTTGTGTCATCAAGCTTCAATCCAAGTGGTGGTAACTTAGTTATTCTGCAACACGATAATGGTTATTACTCTTACTACTTACATTTAAACTCACAATCAGTCACAGCTGGCCAAGAAGTTAGAGCTGGCGACGTTGTTGGCTTGATGGGCTCAACTGGTAACTCAACAGGAACACATTTACATTTCGGTATTAGTACTGGTATGTGGAGTGGATTTGTCGATCCAGGTGTCATGTTAGGTTTATATTAAAGACTTTGAAAGACTATCAATTGATAGTCTTTTTTCTATCATTTCAAAAAGTTCATGAGCTGAAGTCAAACTAAGACTTACAAAGGAAGAATAAATCCATCTTAAGTCCTATGACATTTTCGTTAAAACAAGGCATAATAGGTAATGTAAGAAGGAAACTTCTTTTAGAATGATAGGTAATTAGCTAAGGAGGCTATAATATTATGAAAGAACGGGAAAGAGTGTTCGAACTAGTCAAACAAGGAATCATCACAACTGAGGAAGCATTAGTTTTGTTAGAAAACATGGCAACTGAGAAAGATGAAAAAATTGTTAAAAAAGAGGCCTTAGACGTTAAAAAAGCGCCAGTATTTAAAAATAGCTTTGATGAAGATAAAAGTTCAATCAGTGACACACCAGAGCAACCATTTAACGAAGAAGAATTATTTGGTTCAGCAGTCGATTTAGAAGAAGCGGAAGCGGAAGCTTTTGAAAAATTTGCTGATAATGAAGAAGCTGATCGTCAACGATTAGAAAAAATCTTAGATGAATTAGCAACTGAAGCAAATAAAACCTCAGCAGAATTGGATGAAGTCAATGTCGAAATTCAAGGTATCTACTCTGAGTTGTTAGAAAAAGAAGAGCAGTTAATGGTTCTTAACACAATTGAAGAGTTAGATGAGTTAGCTGAAGAAAAAGCAGTGGAACGTCAAACAATTGAAGCTGAAATGATTGCTTTAAACGGCTCGCTCGCTGGCTTAAATGAAGAAAAAGCCGCTTTGGAAGAGAAGTTAAAAGTGATTCGCAAAGAACAAAAAGACAGTAACCGGGAACAATGGTCGAAAAAATTTGAAATTCCGAATGATTGGGAAGAATCATTTACTGACTTTGGTCAAAAAATGGGTGAAGCTGGTACTCAATTTGGACGTAAGATGGGGGAAGCTGGCACTCATTTAGGACGTTTTGTCAAAGAAACAATCAAAACTGTCACAGAGACAGTCAATGACAATGTTGATTGGAAAGACATTAGCATTAAAGTCCCAGGCGTTACAACTAATAGCTTTAAACATGAGTTCTTCTACCCAGAAATTACAGCTTCTTTAATTGATGTTAAAGTAGCCAATGGTCAAGTCACTTTCAGTCAATGGGATCAAGCTGACTTAAAAGTTGAAGCTGACATTAAGTTATATGGAAAAATGGATGCGGAGACACCTTTTGAAGCGTTCTTAGAAAGAAGTCAAATCGACGTGGATGAGGAAAAAATTTCATTCCAAATTCCTAACAAACGGATTAAAGCTGATTTACATTTCTACTTACCAGCCAAAGTCTACGATCATATGTCTGTTAAACTATTAAATGGTGACGTCTCAATTACAACCTTAGAAGCGAAAGATTTGTTTATTAAGAGTACCAATGGCAACATGAGTTTTGAAGATTTAACTGCAACAATGCTTGAAGTTGAAGGTGTTAATGGTGATGTCAAAGTTACTAACTGTCACATTATGGATTTCTTAGCGGAATCAGTAAATGGCGATGCGACGATTCACTCAATCATTGAAAATGCAAATATCTCTAATGTTAATGGCGACATTAAAATTACTGGTCAAGGGGAATCTTTGAAAAAAATTGAAGCTAAAGTGGTCAATGGGACGATTAAAGTGGCAATTCCCCAAGAAGTTGGAATTGAAGGCTTAGTTAAAACGAGCATTGGAACTATTAAAAATCGCCTGACTGAGTTTGAGGTCATTCGTGAGAAAACTGAGAAAACGAATCAAATGTTACAATTCCGTCGTTACAATGAAGAGCAAACCGTTGATGTTCGCTTAAGTACAACGACAGGTAGTATTTATTTAAAAGATACAGATCAATAAACAATTAAGGGTGGGAGCTTGCTCCCACTAAACTAATTTTATTTAAGACGAAGGTGAGATAAATGAAAAAGAGATTAATGAAATCCAAAAGTAACGTCGTTTTTTCTGGTGTATTAGGAGGTATAGGGGAATATTTAGGAATTGACCCGACTATTTTAAGAGTAATTTTTATCTTAATCGTTTTTTTAGGGGCAGGTTCACCAATTCCATTGTATTTCATTTTAATGTTTGTTCTACCATCGGATAAACGCGATCACCGCAACGGAAGCTACAACACGTATGAAAATCCAAGGGATAGCTACCAGAGCTACCATAACTATGGTCAACCAACTAAAGGACCCAAGAAACGTAAAGAAGCTGAGAAGGTCGAAGACGAAGATTGGAGCGATTTCTAATGTCATACTTCCAACGCCTTGTTGTTAATACGTTGACATTCGTTTCGTTATCGATGTTGCTTCCTAATGATATGCTTCACGTCAAGAGTTTATTCGTAGCAGTTTTAGCAAGTTTTGTCTTGTCAATCTTGAATACCCTAGTCAAACCAATTTTACACTTACTATCTTTTCCAATCACCTTATTAACTTTTGGATTGTTTAGTTTTGTAATCAATGGTGTGATGTTAAACTTAACTTCTAGTTTAGTTGGGTCGACTAATTTTGGCTTTTCAAGCTTTGGTGCGGCCATGTTAGTTGCGGTCATCATGTCAGTAGTCAATTCAATTGTGCTTAATCATAAATACGATCAAAAATACTAAAAAAACCATTTAGGGATTTCCTAAATGGTTTTTTATTAGGCTTTTAAGGCTGAGACTAAAGCTTCTTCTGGTGTCACGTAAAGGGTTTTTTGTTGTTCGTAAATAACGTAACCAGGCTTAGAGCCATTTGGTTTTTTGACATGTTTCACTTGGACATAGTCAACAGGGACTGAGCTAGATAGACGGAATTTTGAGAAGTAAGCGGCTAACATGGCAGCTTCACGAATCGTTTCCTCACTAGGATCACTTGATTCAATAATTACATGGGATCCAGGAATGTCTTTGGCGTGTAACCAGTAATGATTTTTATTGGCAGATTTTAATGTCAATTGGTCATTTTGTAAATTGTTTTTACCAACTAAAATCGTCGTCTGATCAGTCGCTAAATATTTTTCAGGTTTGCTTTTTTTCAGCTTCTTCCGATTACCGGCTTTTTGTTTAAAGCGAATGTAGCCTTCCTCGATTAATTCTTCGCGAATCACATCTAAATCCATTGGCGAAGCCAAGTCTAATTGGGAGAGGACAGATTCTAGATAAAGGATTTCACTGTGAGTGACAGCGATTTGACCTTGAATGATCTTTACGCCATTTTTTAATTTCGAATACTTTTGAAAATATTTTTGGGCATTTTGCGCCGGTGATAAGTCCTCTCTTAAAGCAATGTGGATTGGCGCATTGTCTTCATAATAATTTTCCAAAGTAATGCTTTTTAAGCCCCGATCAACTTGATGGAGGAAAGTGGTTAGAAGTTCCCCTTTTTGACGGTAGTTTTCGGCATTTTCAGTGTCTAAGAGGGCTTTTTCTAGCTTCTTGATTTTACTTTTAGCTTTGCGATACTCATTATCAATTTTGCGAATGAGCTCGCCGGCTTGCTGCTTAACGCGCTCCCGTTCAGCTTTCCCCTGGTAGTAGCCATCTAATAAAGTGCTGAGAGTGTCATAAGACTGACTATCTGTACCTAATGACTCGTAGTTTAGAGGCGTAAAGAAACTTTTATTTCCGGAAATGGTTAAAGTCGGTGCCGGGTCACTGTCAAAACGATTCCAGAAAGCTTGCCAAGTCGCTAGTCGTTCTTGAGGGTTTTTAGTTAATAAGTAACTAATTTCTTGAGCGGTATCAAAACCTAACCCTTGAAATGTTTGTTGGAAAAATTTTGGTGTTAGTTCATCAGCTAAAGATAATAGTTCAAACAAAGGACCTTGTTCAATTGTAAAAGGATTTTTTTGCTCTTCATTGGCTGGGGGAGCTAGATACTCCGCGCCTGGTAATAAAGTTCGGTAAGTATTTAAACTAGGTCCGACATGCTTAATACAATCAAGGAGCTTGCCAGTCCGTTGATTGACTAGAATAATGTTGCTGTGGCGACCCATCAGTTCAACTGTTAAGACAATGTCTTCCAAGTCCCCAAGCTCATTGCGTTTTTCAAAAGAAAAATGAATGATCCGGTCGTTAGCAATTTGTTCGATTTTAGTTAAAATGGCTCCTTCTAAATGCTTCCGCATAGTCATACAAAAGTTTGGTGGTGATTGCGGATTTTGATACTCGATTTCAGTTAATTGCATCCGGGCATAAGTTGGATGGGCAGAAAGTAATAATTTATGATTTTTTCCTTGGTTACGGATGACTAAAATAATTTCATTTTCATAAGGTTGATGGATTTTTGAAATACGTCCATTCAACACGGTTCCAGCTAATTCATTGATCATTGTGCGAGTAAAGACGCCGTCGAATGACATAATAAGTTCCTCATTTCTTTTTTATAGTTTAACTAGTTAGTAAAGTTACTAGTTAAAAATCCCTCTATCGGCTGATTTTATTTAAAGGTCTTAAGGATTTTATGATAAGCCTTTCCTTTTTAGTCAGCAATGAGTATACTAATATTATAACAGAGTAAAGGTGAAGTGAATGGATAAATTAGAGAAGATTAAACCAATTGTTATTAAAAGAAGCAAAGAAGTCTTTGAATTTCTGAAAGAACGAAAAGAAATGGTTACATTAACGGTTCTTGGACTAGTGCTAGTCGGTTTGTTTATAACCGTTTTTATTCCTAAGACAAAGGCCCAAATTAGAGTCAAACAAACGGATGCTTTAGCCCTTAAGGACTACACTAATACCGATAAAGTTGTCGGGATTACTTATAACCAGTTAGAGGATACGATTATCAATACTGAAAACGTCGTCGTAGCCCTTGTAGATCAAGATGACCCGTATTACGAAGAGTTCGTCATAGCCCTGAATGATAAGCAAAAAATGGCTGAGTTTCCTGAAAAAGTTTACGTGTATCCAATTATTTATGATAAAAAGAAAACGCGAGATTTTTACAAGCTAGAAAGTGGTTTGACCTTAATTTATTTTCAAAACAAAAAAGAAGTTCAACGAATCAATTTAGACTCTCAAAAAGAAGTTGAATTGTATTTAGTGGATCATTTAAATAGCTTGTTGCGACCGAGTAACTCCGAAGTCATGAAACTTGAGGCAGAACGTCTAGCTCGTGAAGAAGCTGAAAAGCAAGCGGCAGCGGAAAAGAAAAAATTAGAAGAAGAAGAAGTCATTGATGAGTTAAAAAACTCAGAAACGACTGACCAATAAGAATGTTGAAAAAACTGTCTTACGGGACAGTTTTTTTCATTACATTCTTGTCAGTATTGGAAAAAGCCCTTGCTAAAAGTTTGAATAAACGAGATAATTACTTAAAGTATTTGAACTAGTATATTAGAATGGAGGGATGAGAATGGACAAAGTTGGAATTGAGGATTTATTTGTTTTGAAATCGGTGTCCCAAACACTAGTCAGCAATAGTCATTATTTTTATCTTGAAACAAAGATTGACGTTGAGCAGAATACTTATCTGAGTGCTGTTTATAGTCTGACGTTAAAGACAAATGAAAGAAAACTATGGAGTAATCAAAACAGTAAAAATAGTTTGATCAAGACATCCCCTAATGGGAAGTATTTGAGCTATTTATCAAATAATACAGATAATAATCAGATGCAAGTTGTGCTGATACCAATTGATGGGGGTGCCCAGCGTCAAATTACCTTTGAAAAAAATGGGGTAACGGACTTTCATTGGACAAGTAATAGCAGCCAAATCTATTATGTCACTAGCCAAAAAGCTCTCTCAGTCACAAGTGAAAATAGTTTGCCCACAGTTACTGTAATTGATAAGTTGAGCTACAAAGAAGATGGCAGCGGCATCATCCCAGGAAATACTTCTTATCAGATCAAAAAACTAGGGGTTTATGATCAAAAAGGAGAAGTCTGTCTTGAATCAACCAATCCTGTTCAATTAAACTATCTTGCTAAGGATGAAAGTTTTCTGATTTTAAGTGACCCTTTAGATGAGCAGGATGAGTGGCGCTACGGTCAAACTTTGTACTATCGTGATGTCCAAAGTGGGGAGCGCTACTCATTAACTGCAAGTATTCCGAAAGGAAGCTTTGCTTTTTGTGAAATGAATCAAGAGGAGACCCATTTACTATTAGTCGGTAACGATTTTAATTATGGCTTTGTGACTCAACAAAAGCTGTATGTCTATGATTTTAAGGAACATGAGTTAAGGTGTTTGACAACGGATTTAGATGTCGAAGTGAATGACAGTATTATTGGTGATTTCCAGCAAAACCTTCGAGGCGTTCAGCCGATTTGGTTAACTAATCACAGCTATCTGTTTCCGACTACTGAAGAAGGCCGGCTCAAATTATATAAAGGCGAATTAGGTCAGGGCAATCAGCTCTTTATTGACGAACCTCTTCATATTACCGAACTAAGCTTAGATGCTGATAACCAGCAACTATTTATTTGTTACACAACACCAATTTTACCTAGCGCTTTAGGGACAATCGATTTAGTAACAGGTGAAATTAAGGAGAGTTATAACCCTAATCTTAGCTACTGTCAGCAAACAGAGATTGTCGAGCCACAGGAATTTTGGTACCAAGGAGCTGAAGATTGGCCAATTCAAGGATGGTATTTAGCACCAGTTGCGACTCAGGAAAAACATCCGGCTATCTTGTACATTCACGGTGGCCCCCAAGTCTGTTATGGCGCCAGCTTTTTTCATGAAATGCAAGTTCACAGTGCTAATGGTTTTGGGGTGATGTTACTTAATCCCCGAGGTGGGATGGGTTATGGTCAAGAATTTGTGAAGGCCATTCTTGGTGACTATGGTAATCAAGACTACTTAGATTTAATGCTAGGAGTCGATGCTCTTTTAGCAAAGTACCCAGAAATCGATTCGGAAGCCCTCTACGTTGCGGGCGGTAGTTATGGTGGCTTTATGACTAACTGGATCATCGGCCATACTCAGCGCTTTAAACGCGGGGTAACACAGCGTTCTATTTCAAACTGGCTTAGTTTCTATGGTACAAGTGATATTGGTGCTTTTTTTGTTAACTATCAACTTCAAAGAAACTTAGAGCAAGGGGCTGAATTGTGGCAAATGTCGCCACTAGCCCATCTGTCAAACATTACCACGCCTTTACTAGTTCTACACGGTCAAGAAGACTTACGCTGTCCTTTAGAACAAGGGGAACAAATGTATATTGGGATGAAGAGCCAAGGCGTCGAAACAAAAATGATTACTTTCCCTCAAAGTAGTCATGGTTTATCACGGACGGGTTTACCAAACTTACGAAAAAGTCGTTTAGAAAGTATTGTCCAATGGTTTTCAAAAAAATAAAATGTTAAATGAATGTTCAGGAGAAAATAATGAAAAAAATTAAAAAAAGTTTACAATTAAGTGTTGCCAGTTTATTAGTGGCAGTTAGTTTAGTAAGTGGCTCGTTAGCAGTTAACGCCGCAGAAGATATTATGGAAATTACGGCAGCAGAAGGCTACACTGTAGCTGAAAGTTATCGTCCAAAAGCGTCTATTGTCATTGATTCCCAGACTGGTAAAGTCATCTGGGATGATAATTCTGACGAGCAAATGAGTATTGCCAGTTTATCAAAAGTCATGACAGCTTACTTAGCTTTTGAAGCGATGGAGCAAGGCAAATATACTTTAGAGACAGCTCTTCAGCCTTCAGAAACAATCATTAATATTTCGCAAATTTATAGTTTAAGCAATAATAAGATGATGGCCGGAGTTGATTATACCGTTTCTGATTTAATGTATTTGATCTTTATGCCGTCTTCAAATGCGGCAACAGTGATGTTAGCTAATCATACGTCTGATAATGATGAAGCAGCTTTTATTAATAGTATGAATGCTAAAGCGAAAGAGTTAGGGATGAGTAATACGGTTTATTACAATGCCACTGGTGCAACCAGTAGCTCATTCTTAGGTTACTATAATCCTGTTGGCATTGATCCCGATGGGGAAAATATTTCAACTGCTCGCGATCTTTCAATATTAATTTATAATTTATTAAAAAAATACCCGCAAGTCCTAGAATTTACTAAAAATGCCACGCATACAGTTCATCCAGGTCAAATCTCAGAAGAGACTTTTGAGAGTTACTTATTTGCCTTACCAGGGAAAAAATATGCTTACGAAGGCTTTGATGGCATTAAGACCGGTTCTAGTCCTTCAGCCGGTTTCGGCTTCGTTGGAACGGCTAAACGGGAAGACACACGCTTAATCGAAGTTATTTTAGGCGTAGGAGATTGGACCGATCAAGCAGGTGAAGAAGAGCGTCATCCGACAGGAAATGCTTTATTAGATCGTGGTTTTGCTGGTTACGAATATAAAAAAATCCTCGACAAAGGGGAACAAGTCATTAATGATCAAAAAATTACCTTGGAGGCTGATTTTTACGATTTTGTCCCTAAAGACAAAGAAGTAACTTATGAATTAATTGATAATAAGCTTGCTGTTGTCTCTGACTTACCCCAAGTGTCAGATAAGATTGCTGAAAACACGATTCCTTTTAAAGGTAAAGTAACGAACAAGGATAAAGAAAAAGAACCTGAGTCAGCAGCTAAGCCTGGCAAAGGCAGCAAAAACAAAAATTATTTAGTGCCAATTTTACTAACAATTATAGGGATCGCTTTAAGTGTCATCGCAACTTTTGTTAAACCACCACGTCAAGGTCGCCGTCATTCAGGTGGCAGTAGTCTCGGAAATATGCTTTTAATTCTTGGCTTACTAGTCGTTATTACTGGGATTGGTTTAGGTATCGCCATCAATTTAAATTTATTATCCCTTTAAAAAGATTTGACAAGTTCTGACATTCATAGTAAACTACAAATTATATTAAAGAGAAGAGAGGGATTTTCATGAAACAATTATCACTAATCGCAAAAGAGCAAGTTCAAGGTTGGCAAAGCTGGCGTAGATAGTTGTGTGTATGAAGATCCTTTCATAGATGCAACTTTAGAGTACATTCTAAATTGTATCTATGTGGCTAAATAGTAAATTAACAACCACCACATAGAGTAGCTAGCTATGTGGTTTTGTTGATCAAAAAAAGAGTAGGGGAAAACTATCCTAACTCTGACTTGAAGGCAATGACTACTAATTAGGAGTCATTGTCTTTTTGTATCTTAAAATATCATAATGGAGGAATTACTAATGAAAAATAAAGGACTAATCAGTGTGATTATTATTATCGGAACAGTACTTGTAGGAAGTTTTATTTTTGAAAAAAACAAAATGGCAGAAAAAGCTGAAGGGCAAGCTAAAATTATGACCGTTGGGGTTTTACAATTTGTTAGCCACCCCGCCTTAGATGAAATCTATCGTGGGATTCAAGCTGGCTTAGCCGAAGAAGGGTATACCGATCAAGACAATCTAAACATTGAATTTCAAAATGGCCAGGCAGATCAAAGCAAGTTAAATACGATGAGCCAACAATTAATTGATAAAAAAGCCGATGTCCTTGTAGGAATTGCCACACCAGCGGCCCAAGCCTTAGCGAATAACACAAAGGACATTCCCATCGTTCTGGGGGCAATTACCGACCCTAAGTCAGCTAACTTAGTTGCCGATAACCAACGACCAGGAGGCAACATTACTGGTGTCAGCGATCAATCCCCAGTAGACGCTCAGTTAGCCTTAGCCTTAAAACTATTACCAGACTTAAAAACCATTGGCGTCTTGTATTCTTCAGCTGAAGACAATTCCGCCTTTCAAGCAGAGAAGTTAGTCAGCGAGGCAGAAAAGTTAGGGATGACTGTTAAGAAATACCCAGTGCCATCTAGTAATGAAATCTCCCAAATGGTTCAAGTTATGAGCTCAGAAGTTGATGCTATCTACTTGCCGACAGACAATGTGATTGCGAATGCTATGCAAATCGTTGTTGATATTGCGAATAAAAATGACGTGCCAATCATCCCTTCTGTAGATACAATGGTTGAACAAGGTGGTTTAGCCACTGTCGGTATTAACCAGTACGAATTAGGTTTGCAAACAGGTCGAATGGTAGCTGATATTTTAAGTGGCAAGTCAGTGCCAGCCACAACACCGATTTATACGTTTACTACCGGGGACATTATTATTAACCAGAAACAAGCAGATAAATTAGGGATTAAGATTCCTGCAGATATTTTAGCAGAAGCGATTATTACTAAATAGAGAAGAGGAAAAAAGATGTTAGTCTCAGTTATTGGTCAAGGGTTGATTTGGGGGATTTTAGGTTTAGGAATTTTTATGACCTATCGGATTTTGAATTTCCCTGATATGACGACAGAAGGGTCATATCCTTTAGGAGCAGCAGTTTGTGTGATGGCGATTACCCAAGGGATATCACCACTCATCGCTACGGTTTTAGGGGTGCTTGCTGGAATGGTAGCGGGGTTAATTACCGGCTTACTTTATACAAAAGGCAAAATTCCGATTATCTTATCAGGAATTCTCGTGATGTCCGGTTTAAACTCAGTCATTTTATTCGTTATGAAATCACCAAGTTTATCATTGTTAAACCAACCACGAATTCATGATATTTTCAACAAGCTAAATTTACCGAATTATTTTGACACAGTGGTGATTGGCTTAATCGGTCTCACTTTAATTATTAGCTTATTACTCCTTTTCTTTCATACGAACTTAGGGCAAGCGTATATTGCAACTGGAGATAATGAAAATATGGCTCGGTCTTTAGGCATTGATACGGATCGGATGAAAATTTTAGGCTTAACGTTATCTAATGGTGTGATTGCTCTAGCAGGTGCTTTATTAGCCCAAAATGATGGCTATGCCAGTGTTGATAAAGGGATTGGGGTGATTGTAATTGGTTTAGCGTCGATTATTGTTGGTGAAGTCATCTTTGGTGAACTGACCTTAACAGAACGGCTAATCGCCATCGTTGTTGGCAGTATTTTGTATCAATTACTAATTTTAGTCGTAATTAAACTAGGTTTTAATACGAACTACTTAAAAATTATCTCAGCAGTTATCTTAGCAATTTGTTTAATGATTCCGCAAATTAAAAGCAAACTTAATTTAGTTATCGGTACAGAACAGGAGGGGAAATAAATGGAACAAGCAGTCTTAGAATTAATCGATGGGGTTAAAACAATTTCAAATGGTCTTAATGAAACGAAAAACATTATGGATCACTTAAATTTAAAGATTCAACCAGGAGACTTTATTACGGTTTTAGGTGGAAATGGTGCGGGAAAATCGACTCTTTTTAATAGTATTGCTGGTAATCTCCCATTAACTTCTGGAAAAGTTTATATCAAAGGCAACGATGTCACGCAAAAAAAAGAAGAAGAACGAGCCCTCTATTTATCTCGTGTCTTTCAAGATCCGAAGATGGGAACAGCTCCCCGAATGACCGTAGCTGAAAATCTTTTACTAGCGATGCACCGTGGACAAAAACGAGGGCTGAAAGCCCGAGATTTAGAAGCTCATCACCCTTATTTTACGGAACTGTGTCAATTAATCGGCAATGGTTTTGAAAATCATTTAGCAACCCCAACTGGTAATTTATCAGGGGGACAACGGCAAGCCTTAAGTCTCCTGATGGCGACGATTACTAAGCCAGATTTATTATTATTAGATGAACATACAGCCGCCTTAGACCCTAAAACTTCCCGCAGTTTAATGGCGCTGACTGAACAACAAATTAAAAAAGACAATTTGACTTGTTTAATGATTACCCACCGTATGGAAGATGCGTTAACGTATGGCAATCGTTTAATCGTTTTACATAAAGGTCAAATTAAAGTTGATTTAGGCCCAGCTGAAAAAGCGAAGCTAACCTTAGCTGATTTACTATTGTTTTTTGAAGGCGAATAGCAAAAGACTCAAAACTAAGAAAGTTTAGTTTTGAGTCTTTTTTGTAAGTAAATTTCGTTGTAAAGTTCGGAAACACTCAAACTGTCTTGAGAATTGTCTTTTGACCAATCATAAGCAACTTGCTGGTCGTTTAAAAATAAAATTCGCTGGGAAATCTCTTCTAAATTGTCCAGTAAGTGAGAGGCAATCACAATAAGTTTCCCTTCCTGCGCTAAGTCTTTCAATAACTGAGAGACGGTGGCAACTAGAGAAGGGTCTAAGCCATTCATAACTTCATCCATTAGCATAATTGGGGAATTAGTAGCGAGTTGCATGCCTAAGGCTAGTCGTTGGCGCATCCCGTAAGAATAGCGGCGAACAGGTAGTTTTAGAAAAGCACTCATGTCGAGAGTTTCAATAATTTGGGGTAAGTGGGAACTAGGTTGTTGCCATAAACGTTGATAAAGGCGGAGGTGCTCATAGCCAGTTAAGTCAGGGTAAAGGTCTTCTAAGGCCGGTAAAATCGTGATTAATTGATGAATGCTACGATTGGCTTTCGGGCTACCGTAAGTTAATGTTTGATTAATTAAAAGTTTACCAGACTGAGGGGGAATGAAATTTAGGAGCAGATGAAGGAAGGTCGATTTACCTGTACCGTTAGGGGCAACTAAGCCAATAATTTGACCACTGTTTAAAGTCAGTGTTAAGTCTGTTAAGACTTGCTGTTTGCCATAAGCCACAGTAATATTATGGAGTTCAATCATCGGTGCTTCCGCCTTTCTGTTATTTCTGCCAGCAAATAGATGAAGAGTTGTAACAGGAGTAAACTACTAGCAAAAAGATAAGTGCCTTTCCATAAGGCAATGGTTTGACTCCCGAGTAAATAATTTTTCTCACCACTTAAAATATTACCAAACTGAGTGTAAGTCAAAGGGTGCCAACTAATTTCCCGAAAAGTCCCATACCCGCGATAAGCGATTAAAGAATGTGCTCCTAAGCTACTAAAGCTAACTAAGGCAACTAAAAAACTTCTAGGAAAGAAGTGGTTTAAGAATAAAATCAAGCTAAGATTTGTGACAATTAATAACCATAAAAACAAACTATTGTAAAAAAGTAAAAAAATAATTGGTTTGACTGTAAAATTTTCCAAATTTTCTAATGGCCGACCGACCATTTGATAAGTTCCATTAAAAATCGGCATTGGTGTTTGTAAATGACCGAATTGATAGTAGTAACTAGTCAAAGCTAAGATAATTGTCAGCCCTAAGAAAAATAATAAGAGACTAATTAGGAAATGTAAGGAAAGTTTTAGTAAGAGCACGTGATGTCTTTTGATTGGCAAAGCCTGAAAAAGGGAAGGATGAGCCTGTTCTTTAATTAAACTGTCCATACTCATTAACGTACTGGCAATAAGTAGGCTAAATGGTAAAAAATAAGTAAAACTCCGATTTAAGAAATGTAAGGCACTTTTTTCAGCAATTAAGTCCGTTGTGACTGGAAAATCTACTTGACTAAAGGCTTGAAGTTGGCGACCTTTATAACCGTAAGCATAGTGGCCGTCATTTTTACCGTAGTGATGTTTGTAGGAAAAATAACGGCGGGGAATACTTAACCCACTATTGGCACGCCATAATAAATCTTGATAGTAGTCAGCAGTGACGGCGGCATACTTAACTAGTTCATTCCTTTCGAGATAATTGAGACGTTCTTCTTGGGTCTGTAATGCTAAGTTTATCTGAAAGATTTCCGCTTCAATTGCTAGCTCAGGTTCTAACTCAGCCAACTCTGCTAGCCGCCCTACCAAGCCATTAATTTGGCGAGTAATCAAGGCTTGATTAATATCTTCCCGAGGTTGATACGTTGTTATTTGCCAAAAGCTATATAAAAAACAACTAGTTAGAAATAGTAGGATGATACTTAAGTTTTTACGATTCTTCAAAAGAGTCGTACTTTCGAAAATAAAATAGCCTAAAAATGTCATGGCTTTTCAGCTCCTTTCCTAGAAAAGTTAGTTAGGAAAGAGGGATTCTTCACATAGCTGAGCCTGCTTAAAAGGAGAGTTAAGCAAGTAATCCAGACTGTAAGGATAAGGAGTCCTTTAGCCACCGTTAGGTTTTCTTGTTTAGTGATTTCAGCTAGACGGCCTTGAAGTAAACTTAAAGGTGCTAAGTAATAAAACCAAGAGCGTTCTAAAAGCAATGGTTCCATCTGCCAATGGCCACTTAAAAAGATTAAAAAAAGAGAGGAAATAGTTATAAATAAAGAACGGGTCAAAGGGACTAAGATTAAAGTCAGTAAGGAAATCAAAGAAACAAGTAGTAATAAGCAAAGAAGGAGCAGTAAGAGGTAAATTATCAGGGGAACGACTTGAAAACCATTAGTAGTATACAGAGGAATGACTGTTAAATGGTTATTAAAACCAAGAGGGATCGCTAAAAATAAGGCATAAAGGCTGAGGGTAAGGAAGAAAAAAGCGAGAGTTAGGAAACTGATCGTCACAAGGTGTGCTAACAGCCGTTGATTTAAGGCATAAGGCAAACTTTTAATAATTGATGGATGGCTTTCTTCTTGAAAGGCTAAAAAGGAACTAGTCATAATCGCAAAACTTAAAGTTGCCATAGTTAAAAGCGGCAATAACAAAGTAATCCCTTGACCAAGGCCATGCTGATTAAAATTAAGGACTAAGGACTGAGCCTTTAAGTAGTTGTGTAAGGTTAGCTCAGCTTCGATTTGGTGAAGAGGTGGCAAGAAGCTTAGTCCCTCAGGATAATAAGCTAGTAGGGCTAATTCATTTTCCCGGAGTTGGCTAACTGTGTTGGAAAAATTGTCATACTTATCTAAGAAGACATAAGAATAAAGACGATTGAGAAGTTGTTCTTCCTTAACTAACAACGCTCTTTTTTCTTGATAATCAGCTGCCCGAGGGTCGGTTTCAAGTTCATTAATGAAGGAATGTATCCCGGCAGTGGCAGTCGCGGAGTCAGCGGCTTGTTGGTAGCGGTCTTGCTGTAAATAGGCCCAGGCTGACAAAAAGCTCAACAAACTAATTAAGCTTAATAAATAAAGGAAGAGCCGACTATTGCCAAAGGTTTTTAAATAAGTCAAAACTAAGAAGAACATAGGCACACCTCCGAAGTTAGAATTTACTTGCAAGTATAGCTGTTCGTATTTTTAAAAACAAGAAAAAAATAAAAAACCTTTCCGCAGAAAGGTTAAGTCAATAAAGTAAGCAGCAGTGGGATTAGTGACAGGATAAATAAGCTAATGATTACCCAGAGATGTTTTTTCTTCGTCATGACTAAGTAGCCAACGTACTCGCGAATAAAGGCAGTAGGTAAGTAGTAGAGGCGGGTCTTTGATCCGACACCCCGAACTTTGATTCCTTGCTCAGCAGCTAATTTACCAGCCCGTAATAAATGATAATTGTTTGTAGCGAGAACAACACGTTTATTTTTAAAACTCGAAATGCCGTCCTGTTCTCTAGCAATTTTTTCTGAAAAAATTAGATTTTCCCGAGTATTTGTCGATTTATCTTCTAAATGAAGGGTATTTAACTGGTAACCTTCTTCGTGAATGTAATTGGCCATGGCTAAAGCTTCGGAAATTTCTTCATCAGCCCCTTGTCCCCCAGATAAAATCAACGTTGGTTGATGATTGAACCGTTCTTCTTGTTTGTGATAAAGAGTGATGGCAGCTTGGATACGACTAGCTAATAAAGGGGTGACTTTGTCTTTATTTAAACCAGCCCCTAAGACGATAATGTAATCAACTGGTTGATTGAGTGGAAAGAGATTAAAAAGGAGACAAGTTAAGCTATATAAGATAAAAATGAAACCAAAGTAAAAAACAGCCAAGTTAAGGAAACCGAATAAACTTAAGATCACAGTGTTACTTAATTTAGTTGTCACAAAAAACAAGCTAATTTCAAAAAAGATTAAGGCGGTGGCAATGATTAAAGGTAAAAAATTACTAAAAGAAGGCCGTTCATGTTTTAGTAAGACCCCTTCGTTCCAAAATAAGGCAATAATTATGCCATAGATGCCAAAGAGTCCACATACTAGTAAGACTAGAATGACTGGCAAGGCTAGGAGTAAAGCTAGGCTTTGGCTAAATTTTTCTAATAATAAGACAGTTACTAAAAAAATCCCCCCAAGTAAATATAAGAAAAAGCCACCAGTCAGAAGACTTGTTGGTTTTTGGTTAAACCAATACAAAAATAAAAAGCATGGTAAGATGAGAAATAAACTGATAATTAGTAACATGGAACTCCTCCTTAGAATGTTATGTTAATAGTGTAACATTTTTTTCCTTTGAAAGTTTTTTTACAAATCTCTTAATCTTTGCTATACTATGTCTATTAGATGAAAGAACGAGGTATCAGTGCATGAAAATATAATCTTATTGAGCCATTTTATTTTAATAAATAAAAACAATAGGATTAGTGTGCACTTTTTTAAAAAAGCAATGAGACAATAATAAGGGGTTAAACTCTTTATTTACGTGCAACTACTAATCCTTCCAAAAATATTGGAAGGATTTTTTATATTAGAAAGATTCTTCCTAATCAGGGAGTTGATTTAATGAAAGAATTAGTTAAATTACAAAAGATTGAGCTAGAAAGAGACAGTCGGAAAATTTTCGAGATTGAACAATTAGTCATTAAAAGCGAAAGCATCATTGGGATTGTCGGTGGGAATGGTAGCGGTAAGAGTACTCTGTTATCATTATTAGCTTTTGAAGAGGAAGGGTATCAAGGTAAGTTAGTAACAGAACTAAAGGCAGAAGAGATCATCCTCGTAAAACAAGAAGTGGCAGCCATCGGTGACAGTGGCTTCAGTGATAGGGTTGGCAGTCAGATCAAAGAGTGGCAACGCTTAGAAGGTTATGACGCATTAAGTGGTGGCGAAAAACTCAAAAAACGCTTGAGTAATGGCCTAGGTAAAGTTGGTTCCTTATTATTACTAGACGAACCAACAAACCATTTAGATGAAAAAAGCGTGTCAGAATTAGTCCTCGAGTTGCAAAACTACCGGGGGACGGTCGTCGTTGTTTCCCATGACCGGCAATTTTTAGACCAAGTTGCCACAGAGATTTGGTCGATTGAAGACCAAGTAGTTACTAGCTACCCCGGCAATTACAGCCAATTTAAACAACTACGAGAGCAAGAGCGGGCTCAACAAGCCAATGAGTTTAGTAAGCAACAAAAGGAAATTAGAAAAATTCAAGGCGAGATGACACGATTGACTAATTGGTCGGAAAAAGCCCACCGAGAGTCAACGAGTCCGAATAAAAGTGAGTCAAAAATGGGGTCAAAAGAATATTTTAGAATGAAAGCTAAAAAAATGGACCGCCAAAGAAAGTCAATTGAAAAACGCTTGTTGGCAGATTTAGCTGATAAAACAGTTGAGCGCGTCAAAGATGAGGCCCAAGTTAGCTTCAACTTACTTGAAGGCCAACGAAAGCAAGGGCCACTTTACTTAGTCAACTATTTGTCTAAAAGTCTAGGGACAAAAAAATTGTTTGAGGATGCTCAGTTGACAGTCCAATATGGGGATCACCTTGGAATAATCGGGGATAATGGCAGTGGTAAAAGTACGTTACTTAAAATTTTATTAGGGGAATTAACTTTTGAAGGCAGTGTCTGGCGTTCGCCCAGTGCTCAAATTGGTTATTTAAGTCAAGAGGTTCTTGATTTACCAGAGGAAGTCACAGTTGCTGATTATTTAGATGTTCCCCGTTCAGCTGAAAGTCAGGCAAAGACCTTGTTTGTTAACTTAGGGTTTAAGATTGAGCAGTGGCAAGTCGTTATAAAGTATTTAAGTATGGGAGAACGAGTTAAACTAAAATTAGTTGCCCATATTATTCAGGAAAAAAATGTCTTAATTTTAGATGAACCAACTAATCACTTGGATTTGCCTTCCCGGGAACAGTTAGAGAAAGTCTTAAAAGCTTACGAAGGAACATTGATCGTTGTTTCCCATGACCCGTATTTTAGAGAACAAGTTAGTCAACGAACTCTAGAAATTCGTCAAGGGAAGTTAATTGATCCAACTGTGACGAGCCAAACAGGGACAAATTCAGATAAAATGTTGTTAGAATTTAAAAAAGCGGAACTTTTAGCAACGTTGTCAAGTCAACCAGTCACTAGCTCAGCTTATCAAGTGGCAGATCAAGAATTTCAAAAAGTCTTAGAAGAATTAAAAAATATTAAGGAGTTGTTGTAAATGAATGGCCCAAACCCTGATGAAAAATACCCTTTAGCCGGTAATCAAAATCTCCAATTTGCTAAAAACATGGTTAGTCGTAGTAACGTTGAAATTGGTGACTATACGTATTATTCGGCTGAGGCTGGTGAAAGTTTTGCAGAAAGAATCACTGATCATTATGAGTTTATCGGTGATCGACTTCTGATCGGTAAGTTCAACGCAATTGCCAGTGGGGTAACGTTTATGATGAATGGCGCCAATCATCGGATGGATGGCTCTACTTATCCTTTCAATATTTTTGGCAATGGCTGGGAAAAGGCTACGCCAACGTTAGCCCAACTGCCCTATAAAGGGGATACTGTTTTAGGGAATGACATTTGGATTGGTCGTAATGTGACGATTATGCCCGGGATCACCATCGGTAACGGGGCGATTATTGCTGCCAATACAACTGTCGTTAAAGACGTACCAGCCTTTGGAGTCGTAGGGGGAAATCCAGGAACTTTGCTAAAAATGCGCTTTTCACTAGAAAAAATCGCTACATTACAAGAACTAGCATGGTGGGATCACCCAATTGAAAAAATCACAGAAAATTTAACAAGTATTTTAAGTTATGACGTGGAAGCTTTATTAAAAAACTTTGAAAAAAGATGACAATGTTGAAAGAAATAACTTCTAAAAAACACATTTAAGGTATAATTAATGTAATCTTTTGGAGGTGGGTTATGAATAAACTAGTTATTTTATTTGGGGTACTACTTGTTTTAAGTAGTTGTCGTGAAAGTAAACAGTTGTCACCGAATGATTCTGAAGAATTTGCAATCGAAAGTTTTGAGACTTATCCGGCTGTGGCGGAAGACTTAGCCAATGCTCATATTTATCAAGTCTTAAGAAATGGCCGGACCCAAGCCCAAGGCATGTTTATTTTTGAAGGTCAGAAACTGCGAGTTTATAAAACATATACCCCGCCTAACCCTAATTTATCAGCAGAAAAATTAAAAAACATTCAAGAACAGATTGTGATCGAACTTGGCTTAAATGATTATTCTGAATTTGAAGAAGTTTTTGAAAAAACTTATGATGATGTTGAAATTACAACTAAAAACAATCATTTTTTTCTGACTGTGAGTGACAGGACTTACGAGTTAATTAAAATTGGACCTAACCGACTGAAAGACCCTTTAGGGATTGAATACGAAATTAGATAAACGAATTTTCAAGGAACCCGTCTTTAGCAAAAGCAGATACTCACTAGTGATGAGTGTCTGCTTTTTTCTTATTTCAGTTATTTTATGTTAGTCAGCTAGGCAATATTCAGTTAGCTGAGGTCTTCGATAATATAACAAGGCGAAAAAGTAGTGGTCTTTTTTAAGAGTTTGCTATAATAGTAGATAGAAAGCAGGTGAAAAAAATGTCCAAAAAATTAGTTGTTATTTCAATCGATGCCTTAGGGGCCAGTGATTTAAGTGGTGATTTAAGTCATTTACCAACATTGAGGAAATTACTGAAAAAGGGGACTCATATCAAAGCAGTTACAGGTATTTATCCGACTTTAACTTACCCTTCCCACACAAGTATTATTACTGGGGAGTACCCATTAAAACATGGAATTATTAATAATACGAAGCTTCAAAGTCAGAAAACTTCACCAGATTGGTTTTGGTACTATCAGGCAATCAAAGTTCCGACCTTGTATGATTTAGCTCATCAAGTAGGCTTAACAACGGCGGCTTTTTTATGGCCAGTAACAGCAAAAAGTCCGATTACTTATAACATTGCTGAAATTTTTCCTAATCGCATTTGGACAAATCAAGTCTTAATCTCATTACAAGCCAGTTCACCGTGGTTTTTATTCGATATGAATCGTCGCTTTGGTCATTTAAGACAAGGCATTCAACAACCTTACTTAGATGATTTTGTGACAGCTTGTGCAGTTGATACGCTAGTTAGTAAGAAACCAGATCTAAGTTTGATTCATTTAGTTGATATGGATAGTCAACGGCATGAACATGGTGTTACTTCTCAGGAAGCTCAAGCTGCTTTAGTTCGTCAAGATCAGCGAGTCAAAGAAATTATTGAAAGTACTAAAGTTGCTGGCACATACGATCAGACGGTTTTCGCTATTTTAGGAGACCATTACCAAATCGATGTCACTAAAATGATTCGTTTAAACTATGAGTTTGGGCTACGAGGGTGGCAGCGAACTAATAAGAATCAGACGACTAAAAGTGATTGGGATGTTTATGCAAAAAGTGCGGATGGTTCAACTTACATCTATTGTCAAGAGTCAGCTACAGTAGAGCCGCGAGAAATTCGGGAAGTTATTGCAAGGGTGGAAGGCATTGAAAAAATCTATACAACAGAAGAAGTGATCCACCAAGGGGGGCCAGCTAATTGTACTTTTATGGTAGAAGCTCAGGCCGGCTATTATTTTACCGATGAAGCCCAAGGGCCAGTAGTTGAAAGTGTCCTGCCTTCAGAGATTGGTTCGACTAATCGTTACCGGGCTGTCCATGGTTATTCTCCTCAAAAACCAGATTATGCAACAACGATTGTTTATGCGGGTCCTGGAATTAAAGAAAATTATCAGATTGAACAAGGGCAGTTAGTTGATGAAGGACCAACATTTGGCGCAATTTTAGAGTTGCCACCATTTCCTCAGACGACAGCTGGTAAAGTTGTTTCAGAAATATTTGACTAAAGAGGAGTGGAAGTAAATGAAATTTACGAAAGAAGAAAAAAGCTGGATTCTGTATGACTGGGCTAACTCAGCATATTCATTAGTTATTGTCACAGCGTTATTACCTATTTATTTTAAATTTGTGGCAGGCAATGCCGGTATCTCAGATGCCAACTCAACTGCTTACTGGGGCTATGCTTCGGCGATTGGTACTTTAATTGTCTCCTTAGCGGCGCCAATTCTTGGAACATTAGCAGATTATCAAGGGTATAAAAAGAAATTATTTAGTTTATTCGCCATCTGTGGCATGATTACAACTGGGGCCTTAGTTTTAGTGCCAGATCAAAGTTGGTTAGCATTATTAGTAGTTTATATTATTTCCCATATCGGTTTTTCCGGTGCCAATGTCTTTTATGACGGCTTTTTAGTCGACGTGACGACTGACGACCAAAACGATAAAGTCTCATCTTACGGTTATGGCTTTGGTTACATTGGTAGTGCCTTACTTTTTATTGTGGTAATGATTTTACAACTATTTGGGGCTGATCTCTTAGGAACTCAACTAGTAACAAAGTTAAGCTTTATCTTAACAGCCTTGTGGTGGGCAGTCTTTTCGATTCCTTTTTTCAAGAATGTTCATCAGATTCACGGCATCCCTCATGACCCCCAACCGATCAGAACAAGTTTGAAGCGGCTGGGGCAAACGATGAAAGACATTAAAGACTATCGTCAGATTATGTTTTTTTTAATCGCGTATTTCTTTTATATTGACGGAGTTGATACTATTTTCACAATGGCCACCGCTTTTGGGATGGATATGGGAATTACTAGTACGACCTTAATTATTATTTTATTAGTCGTTAATATTGTAGCTTTTCCATTTACGATTTTATATAGTTATTTAGCTAAACTATTTGGTACAAAACCAATGATTTTAACAGCGATTGTCGTTTATATTGGCATTTGTATTATGGCAATGTTTATGTCGAAACCTATTCATTTTTGGTTACTAGGCTTACTAGTTGGGAGTTCTCAAGGGGGGATTCAAGCCTTAAGTCGTTCTTATTTCGCCCGAATTATTCCTAAAGAACGGTCGAATGAATTTTTTGGCTTTTATAATATTTTCGGTAAATTCTCAGCTGTTTTAGGGCCCTTGATTTTTGGAGTAATGACCCAATTAACAGGGAAATCCCAATATGGCATCGCAAGTTTGATTTGTTTATTTATCCTTGGTGGTGTCATGTTATTCTTAATGCCTGAGGGGAAAGTTCAAGATTAGTTTGGGCATATCTATTTGTTAACTTGTTCAATATTACAGTAATTTAACAAAAAAGGATTGACATTAAAAAAAGTTAAGGCTATACTAAGAACAATTCTTATTAAAGAACAGCGAAAGGAAGTTATAATTATGATAAAGCACGTAACTATTACACAATTGAATAATTATTACTTTAGCTATTTTAGATAAGTTTGTAGCCATAATACATTATGGGTACAAACCTAACAGTTTGTATCTGTGATGGCTAAGGATTATTTTTAACGACCAAGCCACAGAGATGAAATATCTACAGTGGCTTTTTATATGTTTGAATCTAAGTGTATTGCGCATACACTTTTGGGGAAGACGTCCACTGTAGAGTTAGACAGTGGACGTCTTTTGTTTTTGAAAAAAATAAAGTCAATCAGAGAGAGTAGGCTATCTAAATAAGGTATAATAGTTATATTAAATAATTCACAAGCAAGGAGCAAGCAGATGATTACAGGGGAAACTCGCTTAGCAGGTGTCATGGCGACACCAATTAAACACAGTTTGTCACCATTGATTCATAATACTGGTTTTACTTACAAGACTATTGACAGTGTTTACTTAGCCTTTGATGTTAGCCAAGAAGAACTGCCACAAGCCTTAGAAAGCATTAAAGTCTTGAATATGTTAGGCGTCAACTTATCCATGCCTCTTAAACAGTTAGCCTATGAATTAGTTGATCAAACGACAGCAGCCGCTGATTTAGTCGAATCAATTAATACGATTGTTCATCATGAGGGGCAATTGATTGGTTACAACACAGACGGCATGGGGTTTATGGCAAGTTTAGTAGAAGCCGAAGTGGAAGTGATTGGTAAAAAGATCACCGTCCTAGGAACTGGCGGGGCGGGGTTAGCAATCATCGCCCAAGCCGCTTTAGATGGGGTTAAACAAATTTACGTCTTTAAACGTAAAGGTGGGGACTTTGATAAGGTGAAAGAAAAAATTTACAAAATTAGCCAAGTCACAAATTGTCTGATTACGTTACTCCCTTTAGAAGAAAAGGCCTTGTTAAAAAATGCAATCGCTCAAAGTCACTTATTAGTTAATGCAACGAGTGTTGGCATGAGCCCTAATGAAGATGACTCGCTAATTAGTGAAACTCATTATTTTCATGACCAGCTAGTTGTGGCAGACATTGTTTATCAACCGGAAGAGACTAAGCTACTGGCTTTAGCTAAGCAGGCAGGCTGCCTAACAGTTAATGGCCTAGGGATGTTGATCCATCAAGCAGCCAGTGCTTTTGAATTATGGACAGAAACGAAGTTACCTATTAAGGAAGTCAAAGAAGCAGTTAAAAATCAAATAAAATAAAACAGTATCAAAATGATACTAATGGAGGAAAGTCAAATGATCGTAATTATGAAATCAAACGCAACGAAAGACCAAGTGAAAGTTATTATAGAGAGAGTCAAAAAAGAAGGGTTAGAAGTCCATTTAAGTGAAGGCCAAGAACAAACCATTATTGGTTTAATTGGGGATACTCGGAATGCCCAAGAAATTGGATTTGCTAGTTATGAAGGTGTTGAAAAAGCGGTTAAAATCACGTTATCTTACAAATTAACTAGTCGTGAGTTCCACCCAACGAATACGGTCGTTGATGTGGATGGCTTGAAAATCGGCGATGGCAGTTTAGTAACGATGGCTGGCCCTTGTTCGATTGAAGGGTTAGAGTCAATTATGGAATGTGCCCGGATTGCTAAAGCTGGGGGAGCGACAGTCCTTCGTGGTGGTGCTTTTAAACCAAGAACGTCACCATACGCGTTCCAAGGCTTAGAAGAAGAAGGCTTACAATACATTCGTCAAGCTGCTGATAAATACGACATGAAAGTGATTACTGAAGTCATGGACGAAGCAAACTTAGAATTAGTCTGTAAATACACAGATATTTTACAAGTCGGCGCCCGTAACATGCAAAACTTCAAATTACTTGAAGCGATTGGTCGCACTGGCATGCCTGTAGCTTTAAAACGCGGAATTTCAGGAACGATTGATGAATGGTTGAACGCTGCCGAGTACATCGCTAACCAAGGCAACTTCAAAATTATTTTTGTTGAACGTGGCATCCGAACTTACGAAACAGCTACCCGTAATACTTTAGATTTAAGTGCTGTCCCAGTTATTAAAAAATTAAGTCATTTTCCGATTATCGTTGATCCTAGTCATGGTGTTGGAGTTTGGGATTACGTCCCACAAATGGCAGTTGCTGGGGTTGCTGCGGGAGCAGATGGTTTAATTGTTGAAATCCACCCTGAGCCTACGAAAGCTTGGTCAGATGGGCAACAATCATTAAATGAAAAAACCTACTTAAATATGATGGAACAAGTCACTATTATTGAAGCCGCAATGACACAAATCAATCAAATTAAATTAGTTTAGGAGCAGTCAGATGGACTTAAAAGTAACTTTACCCACTCATCAATATACTTTGAAAATCGGCGAGAACTTACTCAGTTCGCTAGGCCCATGGGTCGCGGAATTGTGGAGCAAACAAAAAGTGATGATTATTACCGATCGAAATGTCTCAGAGCTTTATGGTCAACAAGTGATTGAGAGTTTGCAAGCAAGTGGCTTTGAAGTCGGTCTTTACGCGATTGAACCAGGGGAAGCTAGTAAAAGTTTAGCAAATGCCGAAAAGTTATATGAATGGTTAGCCGCAGAGGAAATGACTCGCAAAGACGGCATCATTGCTTTAGGTGGCGGTGTCGTTGGTGATTTAGCTGGCTTTGTAGCTTCAACGTATATGCGGGGCTTACATTTCTTACAAGTCCCCACAACGTTACTTGCCCAAGTCGATAGTAGCATTGGTGGCAAAACCGCCGTAAATAGTTCCGTTGCCAAAAATCTAATTGGCACTTTTGCTCAACCTGATGGGGTCTTAATTGATACAGCTACTTTAAAAACATTAGAACCTCGCCGAGTTCAAGAAGGGATTGCTGAAATTGTAAAATCCGCAGCGATTGCGGATATTGCTTTATGGCAGTTATTAGAGAGTTTTTCTTCAACCGCAGAACTATTGGCACACAGCACAGAAGTGATTGAAGCTTGTTGCCGAGTGAAGCGGGGCGTAGTTGAAACAGATGAAAAAGATACGGGCCAACGTTTAATCTTAAATTTTGGTCACACAATCGGTCATGCCATTGAAAATACTAGTGGTTATGGCGTTGTCACTCACGGTGAAGCCGTGGCCATTGGTATGGTGCAAATTAGCCAAGTTGCCGAAAGCAAAGGCTTAATGCCCCAAGGTATAACTGCTCAATTAAAAGAAATGTTAGTAAAATTTAGTTTGCCAACGAGAGCCGAAAACTGGCAGCCGGAACAGTTATTTAAGGCGATTACCCATGATAAAAAAGCTGGTGGCTCACAGATTAAAATCATTTTATTAAGTGAACTTGGTAAAGCTAAAATAGTTGAATTAGCAACAGCAGAAATGGTGGATTATTTAAAAAGAGGTGAATAAACATGGTTCATAAAATTAATTTAGTCCAAATCCAAGTTGAGGAACTTTCAACATTTTGGCAAATTCAAAAAGTTAGTTTTCAAGACTTACTAACTAAGTACCAAGATTTTGAAACAAATCCTAGCAACGAATCTTTAGAACGGGTTAGCCAGCGTTATCAAAGAAAGGGAACTAAATTTTATTTTATAACTAGCTCAAACAAAGCGATCGGTGGTGTTGTTGTGACTAAAACAGGCGAAGGGACTGCTCATATTGGCCCAATATTCATTAAACCGACTGAACAAGGGAAAGGCTACGGTCAAATAGCGATGCTGGCAGTTGAAAAGACTTACCCAGAAATTAAGGAGTGGCAACTAGATACTATTAAAGAAGAGCGTAAACTTATTCACCTTTATCAAAAAATTGGCTATCAATTTCAAGGTAATGGTCAAAAGATCAAAGAAAATATGACTATTATAGACTTAATTAAAATAAGCGACTAACAAGTCCGATTAGGAGGCAATAAAATGAGATTTATTACAGCAGGAGAATCCCATGGTCCAGAGTTAACAACAATCATTGAAGGCTTACCAGCGGGAATTCCTTTAAGCGTTGAAGATATCAATCACGAATTAGCCCGGAGACAAGTTGGTTACGGCCGTGGTGGTCGGATGTTAATTGAGAAAGACCAAGTTAGAATTACTTCTGGAGTGCGTCATGGCGAAACATTAGGCTCGCCGATTACTTTAGTTGTTGAAAATAAAGATTGGAAAAATTGGCAATCAGTCATGTCGATTGAAGCAGTGACGGAAAAAGAAAAGAAAAAGCGTCGCGTTTCCAAACCTCGCCCAGGTCATGCCGATTTAGTCGGTGGCATAAAATATGATTTTAAAGACTTACGAAACGTCTTAGAACGGTCATCTGCCAGAGAGACAACGATGCGAGTTGCAATTGGTGGAATCGCCAAAAAAGTGTTAAGTGAATTAGGGGTGGAAGTTGCCGGTCACGTCATTGAAATCGGTGGGGTTCGTGGCACTGTCCCAGATGAACTAACTGTGGCGGAAATCCGTGAGACGTCGGAAAAGTCAGAAGTCAGATGTCTTGATCCTAAAGTTGAAAGTGACATGAAAGCTGTGATTGATGAGGCTAAAAAAACTGGTAATACAGTTGGTGGTGTCGTTGAAGTGATTATTGGCGGTGTGCCAGTTGGCTTAGGTAGTTACACTCAATGGGATCAAAAATTAGACGGCAAAATCGCCCAAGCCATTACAAGTATTAATGCTTTTAAAGGGGCAGAATTCGGCGTTGGCTTTGAAGCTGCCCGCCTACCAGGTAGTGAAGTCATGGATGAAATTTTATGGGATGAAACCAATGGCTACACTCGTCGCAGTAATAACTTAGGTGGTTTTGAAGGTGGTATGACAAATGGTATGCCAATCGTCGTTCGTGGCGTGATGAAGCCGATTCCCACCTTATACAAACCACTTCAAAGTGTTGACATCGATTCAAAAGAAATTTTCAAAGCTAGTGTTGAACGGTCAGACAGTTGTGCTGTGCCAGCAGCTAGTGTTGTAGCTGAGGCAGTCGTGGCAACGGAAATTATGCAAGCGATGTTTGATAAGTTTGAAAGTGACTCTTTCCGCCGGATGAAAGCAGCCGTTACTGCTTACCGAGAAGAAGTCCGCCTATTTTAAGCTAGAAAGGAGCCACTTCAAGTGACTGACATAAAAAAAATATTACTAGTAGGCACAGGTTTAATTGGTGGCTCACTGGCTTTAAACATTAAAGAAGAGTTTCCAGAAATGATCATTTACGGCTTAGATAATAACCAAGAATCCCTTAAATTAGCTTTACAGTCTGGGGTTATTTCGAAGATTGCCCTAAATTTTGAAGAAACAGTCCAAGAAGTCCAAATGGTGATTTTATGTACACCAGTCAAACAAGCCATGAGTTACTTACAACGGCTTGCCAATGTACCATTGACTCAACCGATTTTAGTGACCGATGTTGGCAGTACGAAGATGGAAATTATGTTGATGGCAAAAAGCCTTAAAAATCCTTTAGTCACCTTCATTGGTGGTCATCCAATGGCAGGCTCCCATAAAACGGGCTTTATCGCTGCCGATCGTAATTTATTCGAAAATGCTTACTTTATTTTGACCTCTGCTGATGAAGGCCAAGAACGAGAGTTGACACAATTAAGGGAATTATACCGTGGCACTCGTGGTAAATTTATCTACTTAACAGCTCCAGAACATGATGAGATGGTGGCTGTTGTTAGTCATTTGCCTCATATTATTGCGGCTAGTTTAGTCAATCAGCAACAAGGTTTTGCAAAAGAGTACCCACTAGTTAATCAACTAGCGGCTGGTGGGTTTCGTGATATTACGCGAATCGCTTCTTCAAGTCCCTTGATGTGGCGGGATATCTTAATGAGTAACCGTCAACCTTTAATTAAGCAACTTGAGGATTGGCAAGGAGAAATGAGCAAAATTCGGACTTTTTTGGAAACGGGTAATGAAGAAGAGATCTTTTCATTCTTTTTAAAAGCTAAGGAACAGCGGGACAGCTTACCAAAACGGAAAGCTGGGGCCTTAGCTAGTTTCAACGACTTATTAGTTGAAGTGCAAGATTACGCTGGTCAAATTGCGAAAATTACGACTATTTTAGCAGAGGCTGATTTATCTTTAACTAACTTAAAAATCATTGAAAATCGAGAAGACATCTACGGTACTTTACAGTTAACTTTTAAGTATGCTGGGGATGTTATGATTGCGAAAGAACACTTAGAAACTATAGGAGGTTATCGTTGCCATGAAAAGTAATGGTGAATTACGAGTATTACAAACAAAGGCTCAAGGAATCAAGGGGCAGTTAAAAGTACCAGGGGATAAATCAATTTCCCATCGCAGCATTATGTTTGGTGCCTTGGCTCATGGTAAAACGGTGATTCATGATTTCCTAAGAGCGGATGATTGTTTAGCAACAAAAAGTATGTTTGAAACTTTAGGAGTTAAAATTGATGACGATGGCCAAGTCATAACGGTTCACGGTCAAGGCTTAGAAGGCTTGAAAGCTCCTAGTCAAGCCATTGATATTGGCAATTCGGGCACAACGATTCGTTTAAGTTTAGGGTTGTTAAGTCGGGCTAATTTCACGACAACCTTATTCGGTGATGACTCGATTGCTAAACGACCGATGAAACGAGTGATGTTACCTTTGCAAGAAATGGGCGCCACTTGTTTTGGAACGGCAGGCACAGAATTTCCACCTATTACTATAGAAGGAACGAGTCACCTTCATGGAATTACGTATCACATGCCAGTGGCTAGTGCTCAAGTTAAATCAGCGATTTTATTAGCTGCTTTACACGCAGAGGGGCAAACTCTGATTCATGAAAAAGAACTAACTAGAAATCATACAGAAATGATGATTCGTCAATTTGGTGGCGAAATTAATGTTCAAGGGAAAGAGATTAGCTTACGAGGCCCCCAAAAATTATCCGGTCAAGAAGTCATCGTACCAGGGGATATTTCTTCAGCAGCTTTCTTTTTAGTAGCAGGCTTAATCCTTGAAAACTCCGAAATCACCTTAAAGAATGTCGGCTTAAACCAGACTCGCACAGGAATTATTGATGTGATTCAAGCCATGGGTGGTCAAATCGCCGTTGATTTAACTGATGCTCAAAATGAGCTAGGAGAGATTACCGTTAGTTCCAGCAATCTTAAAGGCATCACTATTGGCGGCGAGATTATTCCTCGCTTAATTGATGAACTACCAATAATCGCCTTGTTAGCGACTCAATGTCAAGGTCAAACGATTATTAAAGATGCTGAAGAGTTGAAAGTTAAAGAAACTAATCGGATTGATGCAACAGCTTGTGAGCTGAAAAAATTAGGGGCCCAAGTTGAAATTACTGCCGATGGGATGATTATTACTGGTCCAACCCCACTTCATCAAGGAGAGGTGACTAGTTATGGTGATCACCGGATTGGTATGATGTTAGCGATTGCCGCTTTATTAGTCAATGAAGGAGAAGTCAGATTAGCTCAGAGTGAGGCAGTAGCTGTCTCTTACCCGAATTTTTATGCAGACTTAGCTAGTCTTGTGAAAGTAGGAAATTAATATGGCAGAAATCATTTTGATTGGTTTTATGGGAGCCGGTAAAACAACAGTTGGTCGCTTATTAGCCGAAAAACTTGAACTAGAGTTGACTGACATTGACCATAAACTAGAACAGACTTACCAGCTTTCTGTGGCGGAGTTTTTTAACCAATACGGGGAAGCTGCTTTTAGAGTAGCGGAACAAGAAGTGTTAAAACAAGCCTTAGCAGATTCGGGGATTATTGCTACAGGTGGTGGCATTGTTGTTGAAGCAGCAAATCGTCAGTTACTTCAGAAACAAGGCTGTGTGATCTACTTAAAAAATAGCAGCCAAGCAGCCTATGACCGAGTGACTAAAGATCACATGAATCTTAGACCTTTAGCAGTCAATGGTGACAAAGGGAGTTTTTATCAATTACATGCCAGTCGTCAAAAGTTATATCAAGAAGCGAGCCAGCTGACAATCGACACAGATGACTTAACGCCTAGTCAAGTTGCTTCACGAATTATCAGTGAATTAAAAGGGAAGGTGGGAGACAGATGAAGATCGGCTATTTAGGACCTAAAGGCTCATTTACTTCGATTGCCAGCCAAAGACTGGCACCGACGGCAGAACACCTAGCTTATCCGACAATCATTAGTTGTTTAGCTGGCTTAGAGCAGGATGAAGTGACACAAGTCGTCGTACCGATTGAGAATACAATTGAAGGAACCGTTAATGGAACCATTGATTATCTTTTTCAAAGCCAAGGACTGGGAATCAAGGAAGAAGTAGTGATGCCGATTTTACAGCAATTATTCATTAATCAAGAGCAGAATTACGAATTAAATCAGATCAAAGTCGTCTATTCGCATCCTCAGGCCTTAGCCCAATCCCAACAGTTTTTACATTCTCAGCTTCCTCAAGCAGAACTGAAAACCGTGGATTCCACGGCGTTAGCGGCTGAAATAGTTGGTAGTAAAGAACCTTTATTCTCGGCGGCAATTGGTCATCGGGATTGTCAAAATGAGTTCAAAGTGAAAATTTTGGCAGAAGATATCCAAGACTTAAGGTATAACAAGACTTCTTTTTGGGTTATTGAAAAAACCTCAGCAAAACCTGAAATAAATCTGGCTCAGACGAAACAATCAATCTGTGTAGTAATGCCAAATAACTTGCCAGGGGCTTTACAAAAAGTTTTAACTGCTTTTAGTTGGCGAGATATCAATTTAAGCAAAATTCAATCTCGGCCTTTAAAAACAGTCTTAGGAGAATATTTTTTTGTGATAGAAATCGTTAGAACCCCAAATAATCATAGCTTAATCGCGAATAGTTTAGCTGAAATTCGTCTGTTAGGTGGCATTGTTAAAGACTTAGGTAGTTATACTAGTCAAGAAGTAAGGTAGCGTTCATCAGCTACCTTATTTTTAATTTATAAGAAATTCCATAAGAATCTCTAAAAACCATTGCAAATACTTGAATTTAAGCTATGCTGAAGAATAGGATATTTTGTTTTAAAATAAATTCGAGGTGACACGTATGTCAAGAATGGAAAGATTCCATAGTGAAGAACAAACAGGCGCTAAAAATGAAGAAGGATTGAACAATTCACCACAAGGTAAAAAACCTAAGAAACCTAAAAAAGTTAAAGAACATCGGGGCAGTGTGGCTCAAAGTTTTGGGAAATTGCTCTTATTAATAATCGTTTTATTAGCTGCTTTTAGTTTCTATGAATACAATAAGGGGATCCGGGTCGCCAAAAATGACGAAGACTTTGGGGAAATTGAAATTACCGATTTTTCAGGCCAAAAGAGTCAAGATGGCTCAATCAATGTCCTACTATTAGGGAGCGACTCCCGGGGAGACGATATGGGACGTTCAGATTCAATTATGATTGCTCATTACAACAAGAAAGATAAAACCCCTAAAATCGTTTCCTTTATGCGAGACACCTATGCTAATATTCCTGGCTACGGCTACAATAAAATCAATGCCGCGTATTCTTTTGGCGGACCAGAACTCGTTAGACAAACAATCAAAGCAACCTTTGATATTGATGTCGAGTATTATGCCATTGTTAACTTTGGCTCTTTTCCGAAAGTCATAGACACTTTAGTTCCTAATGGCTTAGAAATTGATGCGGAGAAAGACCTTGAAGTCGAAGGCGACGATATCAAAAAAGGGCTGCAACGAATGGACGGCCACTTAGCCTTACAATATTCTCGTTTTAGAAAAGATGAAGAAGGTGACTTCGGTCGAGTGCGACGTCAACAACAAGTCATTAACGGTATCTTTGACCAAGGACTATCGTTAAAAAATAGTCACAACTTGCCAGAAGCGATTGGTAAAGTTCAAGGTTACACCTCAACTAACGTTCCAGCTAAGATTTATCCAGGAATTGTTAAAGATTTCTTATTTGGCTTATCGAAACCTTTAGACAAGTTAGTCGTTCCAGTTGAAGGTTCTTGGGATTACAATTCTTATCCAGATGCGGGGAGTGTCTTAGAAATTGATGAGTCTGTTAATAGTCAAGCCATTAAAAACTTTTTAAATTAAGTAGTCATTGATAAGTAGGTAGTTGTTATTTCTTGTCAGCTAAAATTATGATATAGTTAAAGTAATTTCCATTAGATAAAGTGAGGTATAAAGATGAAAACCGCAGTTGTGACTGATAGTACCGCCTATTTAACCGAAGAATTAAAAAATCACCCAGATTTATTTGTCATTCCAATTCCTGTCATATTAGATGGCAAAATTTATAATGAAGGCATTGATATTGAAGCCAATGATTATTACGAACTTTTAAATAATAGTAAAGAGTTCCCAACAACCTCTCAACCTTCGATTGGTGAAGTCTTAGAGATGTATCAAGAGATTGCGAGAGCAGGCTATCAACGAGTCATAAGCATTCATTTGTCTTCTGGGATTTCCGGCTTTGTCAATAATTTAATATCTATGGCCCCAGGCATAGAAGAAATTGAAGTCTTACCTTTTGACTCGAAAATTACGAGTATGCCGATGGGTCATATGGTAAAAACGACTCTAGAAATGATTGCAGCAGAGGAATCTGTGGCAGATATTTTCAAACGTTTAGAAAAGATTCGTGAGAATACCGAAGCCTTTTTAGTCGTAGATGACTTAAAAATCTTAGTCCGAGGAGGCCGACTTAAAAATGGGGCGGCTTTAATCGGTAGTTTACTTAAAATTAAGCCAATCTTAAAATTTGATAATGGCGATATTGTGTTATCAGAAAAAATCCGTTCAACGAAAAAAGCGTTAGCTCGAGTGGAAGATTTGATGGCTAAGCGCTATAAAAAAAGTAAAGATGAGTTAACATTTTTCATCATTCACGCGAATAGTATTGCGATTGCGGAATTAGAGAAAAAAGAAATGGAAGAAAAATACCCAGGTATTAAGATTGAAATTGGTCACATTGGGCCAGTTGTTGGCACCCATATTGGGGAAAAAGCGATTGTTTTTGCTTGGTGTGGTCAATAAAACAAGCAAAAAAGAGAACCAAAGAGGACCTTGCTTTGGTTCTCTTTTTCTGAAATTAGGAGGAGGATAAATGACTAAAATTGAACGTTGTAGTTGGGCTAATGTTAGTCTTAATGAACAAAAGTACCATGATGAAGAATGGGGAATTCCTGTTAAAGAAGATCACCTTTTATTTGAAGTCCTTGTTTTGGAAAGTATGCAATCAGGTTTGAGTTGGGCCACGATTTTAAGTAAACGAAGCACTCTTAGAGCTGCTTACGAAGAATTTACGCCAGAAAAAGTAGCCGTATTTGATGAACAAAAAGTGACTGACTTACTAAATGACCCTGGGGTGATCCGTCATAAACTAAAAATTAAAGCCACGATCACTAATGCCCAACAATTTTTAGCCATTCAAAAAGAATGGGGCAGCTTCACCAGCTACATCTGGCACTTTACTGAAAATCAAGTGATTAATACTCAGTGGTTAGACATTAGTCACGTTCCTAGTACGAGCCCCCTTTCAGAAGCAATTAGTAAAGATTTAAAAAAGCGGGGCTTTAAATTTTTAGGTCCAACAACGGTCTATTCTTTTTTACAAGCAGTTGGAATTGTCAACGACCACGTTGTGACTTGTTTCAAAAACATTGCAGAATAAAAGTCTACAATAGTGGACTTCACTCCGAGGCGGCAAGGGTTGTTCTGATTTTTAAAAGTGTTTCTAGTTTTACAACGCTGTTAAATCAAGGTTATTAAAGAAGTCCTAATTATAGGACATTTACTTGTTCCGTTATTTAGAGATTTTTGGTATACTTTAGACAGTTAAAATAAAGGAGTGCTGAAAGTGAAAGGGTACGGGGAAACAATTAGAACCATTCGCCAAGAAAAAGGCTTTTTACAAAAGGAAATCTATGATGGGGTCGTAGCTAAAAGTTTCGCTATTCGCTTTGAAAAAGGCGAAGTGATGTTACAATATGATACTTTTCTAACAGTCTTAAACAGTTTAAATATAACAGTAGATGAATTTCATTTTATTCATCAAAATTATCAATTAGTAGTCGAAAAAAACTTTTGGACAGAATTTACCGAAGGAGTCAGTAGTAGCAATGAGCGGAAACTACTTAATGTCTACGATCAAGAAGTTAATAGTAAGCGGGTGTTTAATCGAGTGGTTGCTTATTTAGCCCGTGGTTTAGCGACCTACTATCAAGTGACCACGGAAAATTTAGCCCAGGCCTTAAATAAAGAAGAAATCAGTTATGTGGAGAACTACTTTTTAAGGAAAAAATTATGGACCTTAGATGATGTGACTTGTATCAATTTGATGTATCCTATTTTAAAACCGGCTATTCGAAAAGAGCTTTTTAAGAAAGCCCATCAAGAACTTCTTAATTATCGTGATTTCCCTAATTACTATGAACGAATGACTAGCTTTTTAAGTGACTATATTTTACTCTGTTACGAAGAGGCTGACTATCAAGAAGGTAATTTATGGTTTGTAAAGTTACAGTCTTTGCCAAGACGTAAGGAAAGTATTTATTTTGGACTTAAAATTACTTTGTGCGAAGCTTACTATGTTTATACTAAAAAAGATTTTGTTCGCTCAGAAGAACTGATCAACAACTATGTCACAGTCCTATCTAGTATTGGTTATCATGCAGAAGGCGAGCAAGACATGAAACAGTTTAGAAATTTCAAGCGTAAGTTTGATTCATACCATATGCGAATTATTCGATAGTCCCAGCTTAAAAACATTAAGGTCTAAGGGGAAGAAGGCTTAAGGGGTTAAATGAAAACAAAGCTGCTTCACCTCTTTTTTGAAAGAAAAAAAGATGAATCAGGAAGTTTTTTTAAAAGTAATTATCGTAAAAAGCTGATGACCCTTGGTCTCGGCTTTTTTTGTTGATGAGAAAGTAGTGAAGAAGAAGTAAGGAAAGTTAAATACAGTCGTTATTTTATTGTCATTTTTAATTTCTATGTTCACGACACCCTGTTTTTAAAAGGTTTATTTGTCATGAAAGCTACGTTAATTCCGAAAGTGTGTATTTTGAGTGTAAATACTTTATATTAAACAATTCTGTATGATATACTTGCCTTAAGTTGTTCGTTAAACTTTAATCAAACGAACGGCTAGCGAGTAGTGAAAGCCTTATCACAAGTGCTTAGGCGTTTTGTTACACGCGTTATTTATAAGACTATAACTATTAGAAATGGGGTTTGTAAGATGAAAAAGAGATGGACAGTAGTTTCACTTGTAATTTTGTTATTTCAGTATTTTTCTCCATTAGTTGCAGTTGCTGAGAGCCTTAGCAATAATTCAGACAGTTTTGCAATTACGCAACTAAGTGTCAATGATGGCGCAGTAATAAAGGATGAAGTCGTACCGATTAAACTTAAAGGTACCGCAACAACGAGTAGTAAAGTAACACGAACAATTAATTTAGTCGGTGCTACAGCTGTTGCAGGGACTAATGGCCAAGTCACAAGTGATTCTGGTGTGATCGGTCAATTTAGTTCAAGTGGCGCAAGGGTTTCCGTGACACTAAACCCAGAAGTAAATGGTGATTTTGAAATAAATTTCCAAGGTAAAATCCTTGATACTGAGACGCTGCAGCAATCGATTAGCGTGAATGGCGAATTTGGTTCAGTACCCTCGGCAATTACTCTGGCAGACTCACCAACGACAGATAGTTCAGAAAATATATTAGAAACAGGAACATCGGCCAGTTCTCAGACTGCAGAAAGTGATGAGTCAAGTCAAGTCACCGAAACAGAGGAATCGGCAACAACAGAGTCTGAAACAAAAGAAACTGAAACAAGTCAAAGCAAAGCACCAACTAAAGCACCGGCAAAAGCAGCCGCTAAAAGAGGACCACAAAATGTGGCAGATTTTTTTGCAAGTAGTGCAAGTGGTCAAAGTAATCTATTTACAAGTGCCATATGGGTCGATAAACTTGGCGAAGGCGCCGTGGAAATTAAGGACCCCTCAGCTCACATTGGCGAGATGGTCTACTTAAATTTTAACTACAACATTCCTGAAGACGTGCGGGAACAAATGCAAGACGGTGACTTTTATGAAGTTCAATTGCCTGCTGAAATATCAATTAAGACGCCGATCGATTTTGAATTAGTTGGCGAGCATGGTGTCTATGGCACAGGCCGGATTGAGACTGACGGTAAAATGACTATTACGTTTAATGATAAAGTGAAAGAGGAATCCAATATTAGCGGTGTCGTAAATGTTGGTGGAACACTGGCACAAGGCAACATGCCGGGACCTGGCGACAATACAATTGACATTCCATTCTTAGAAGAAAATGAAGGGTTGCCAATTAATGTTAAACCTAAAACGGAAGAAACAATTAGAAAGACTGGTCATCCAGACAAACAAGTTAATCCAAATCAATTAATTTGGGAAGTTGACATCAACGTTGGCTTAGAAAAATTAACCAATGCGGTTGTTACTGAAAGTTTCCCAGAAGGAACTGAATATGAAAGTGTGGCAGTTTATAAAGTCAAAGTTGATTTCAATGGTGTTATCATTCCTGGAGAAAAAGAACCTATGGAGGAAGGGAAAGATTACACAGTCGACAGTAATGGCAATGTGACCTTTATTGGTGAAATTAAAGATGCTTACCGGATTGAGTACACAACTAATATTAATCCTGATAGTAAGCCTGGACCAGAAGGTGGCGAAGTGGCATACAAAAATACGGTAACGATTAAGTCTGACGAGTTGACAGAAGAAATTCCAGCTAGTAGCACGATTACTTCTAAATATAATAAAAGTTTAGATAAAGTCAATGCCGGCTACGATCCGAAAACTCAAACAATGAAATGGACAATTAAGTACAACTACACAGAGAATAATATTCTTGAAGAAAATGCAACAATTGAAGATACGTTTACTAGTAAAATGATTTTATTAGATGAAACTATGGTCCTTAATCGAGTATCTTTTGATGAACAAGGACTACCAATTGAAGGTGCAGCTTTAGTTGAAGGTCAAGATTATACGTTAACGCCTAATCCTGATGGGGATGGCTTCATAATTCAATTCGTTGGTAAGGTTGACTACGCTGTCAATGTTCACTACGAAACACAAATTGATGAAGAAGTCACTGGTAATCAAGATTATGGCAACAAAGTCATTGATGGTAATGGTAACCAAGGGGGATCACATGGTGGCGCCACGCAACAAGGTTTAATTAAAAACTTAGTGAATGTCAATCATGCCAGTAAAGTCATTAACTGGGAAATTTTAATCAACCAAAACGGTTATGAATTAAATAATTGGTCAATGAAAGACACAATGAGTCCTGGATTAACTTTATCTTATCCAGATGGCCGAAAATTTGTGATTCAAGATTTAACAGAAAATAAAGTCTTAGAAAAAGATGTTGATTATACTTTTGTTTATGATGAAGAAGCTGGTACGATCGATATCGCCTTTATTGGTGAGTATGCTCAAACATCAAATAAATTCAAAATACTATATGATACTAAATTTGATACTGCGGCTTTAAATGAAGCAGATTTAGAAGTTTTCACTAACGATGTGACGTCGACATGGACGAACAAAGATGGTTCTTCTTTGACCTCGAAGGATCATGACGAGTACGAGCCTAAGGCTGAAGATAGTGAAGATGGTAAGAAATCTGGGGACTATAATGCTCTGACTAAAGAAGTCACTTGGACTTTATCTATTAACTACAATGCTCAAGATTTAGGACAAGTAACAATTACTGATCCGATTACTTCAAATCAAAAGTATGTTACTGGTAGTTTACAGGCCTTTAAATACACGATTAATCCAAGTAATGGCGAAATTGTTAAAGGTGAGGAAGTCTTGCCTTCAGAATTTGAGACGAAGTACAAAATTCAAGAACCAGATGCGACTAACGGTCAAGTCTTAACAATTGATATTAATAAGGTTGGTACGAAAGACCAACTACTCTTTACTTTTAAAACAAGTTTAGACGGAGAAGTTATTTTAGCTAGTAATACTTACCATAATAAAGCAACAGTCAGTGCCTCGAAAGTTGATGGTGATTTTTCAATCCAAGGGGACGTTTCGATTGCTAATGGTGGCAGTTTGATCCAAAAAACAGGGTCGCAAGAAAAAGATGGTTACTTACATTGGAATGCGACAGTTAACCCAAGTCAATCAACAGTCTATGATGCGGTTATTACTGATAATCCTTCAGCGAATCAATCCATTGATGAAAGTTCAATCAAACTCTATGAAACAATTGTGACTGAAAAAGGGAAAATTTCTAAAGGTGAGGAATTAGACCCAAGTAAGTATGTTATTAAGCTAGTGACAGATCAAGACACAGGTGAACAAGAGTTAACAGTGACCTTTACTGATGAAAAGATTGAAAAAGCTTATATTTTAGAATATCGAGCAATGTTAATGTTAGAAAAACCAAATGGCGAAACAGCCACGAATAAAATTAAACTATCAGGTACAAATAAAGAAGACATCGAAGAAGAAATTTCCAAAGAAGTTGGTGTTAGTGCCTCAGAAGGTGGCGGGACAGCCGTCGGTGAAACAGGTACTTTAACCATTCGTAAAACCGATGAAGATGGTCTCGTTTTAACAGGGGCAAGTTTTGAATTATGGGATAAAAAGCAAACACAAGTGTTACGTGAAGGTGATGTTGACGCTGACGGCGTTTTAGCTTTTAAGAAATTACCTTACGGCGAATACTATTTAAAAGAAACAAAAGCACCAACTGGCCACAACATTATGGAAGATTTAAAAACTGGTCGCAAAGTCACAATTAATAAAGATAGTTCAGCAGCCGGAGCGTTGCTAGACATTATTAATGAAGCTTCCGAAGTAGAATTGACTAAAGAAGGGCAAGATGGCACGAAATTAGCCGGAGCGACTTTTAAACTAGAAGTCTTCTTAAATGGTGCTTGGTCTCAAACGCCTAACGGTCAAGGAATGACTACAGATGAAGATGGCAAGTTAGCAGTTAAAGGCTTAACCCCTGGGAAATATCGTTTTACTGAAATGGTTGCTCCGAGTAAGCCACAAGAATACTTACTAGATCCAACACCAATTGAATTTGAAGTGACTGCTGACGAATTAGGTCAATCCCCTAAAGTAACTGTTGGCCCAGTTATTAACTACTTAGGTTCAGCTAGCTTCATCAAAAAAGATGGTAAGGATTTAAACAAAGTTTTAGCAGGTGCTGAATTTAAAGTTGTTAGAATTAAAAATGGTCTCGGTCAAGCAGTAGTTGAACCAAACCCAGCAGTCTTTACCTCAAATGCTGAAGGTGAAGTTAAGCTAACTAATTTATCGCCGGGAACTTATGAATTAACAGAAACGAAAGCTCCGGCAGGTTATTTATTAAATACTAATAAAGTGACCTTTGATATTGCAAAAACCCAAGCCGGTCAACCAGAAAACCTTAATTTGGAAGACTTCCTTGATTACCAAGGAACGATTAACTTTGTTAAAAAAGCTGTCGATAATCTTGGGAATGTTGCAGGTAACTTAGCAAATGCTGAGTTTGAAATTAGCTCAGTCGATGGAAAAACGACTCAAACGGTTACAAGTGATGCTGATGGTTTAGTGGCAGTTAGCGGACTTGCGCCCGGGGATTACACGGTTAAAGAAACAAAAGCCCCCGTCGATAAAGATGGCAAGGCGTATATCTTAAATACCGAGGTTGTTGAATTTACAATTCCAGCAGAAGCAGCTGGGGAACCTGACCCAATTGTCTTAAGTGATTTCTTAAACTATAAAGGCAGTGTGAATTTAGTTAAAGTCAATACTGCTAATGAGGGACTTCAAGGGGCAGAGTTTACGTTGTATCTAGTGAGTGATCATTGGAATAACGACCCACTAGGTGTCTTCGAATCAGACAGCGAAGGTAAGCTCAAAGTGACTGATTTAAGTCCTGGTGGATACAAGTTAATTGAAACAAAGGCACCAATTTTAAATGCTGACGAAGGTACGTCATATGTTAAAAATGCTTATCCGCGTTTCTTTGAAATTAAAGGGGAACAGGAAGGGGCAGTTGAAACAATTGACCTTGGCGATTACCAAAACTTTAAAGGTCGAGCGGTCATTAGTAAAGCCGATGGGGATCAAGAAGACACATTTTTACCAGGTGCTGAGTTTGATCTTTATCAATTAATTGAAGGTGATGAAGGAACTGGCACAGAACCCGAAGAGAAGTTTATTCGCGACATTGTTTCAACGGAAGCGGGTGGCCTAGCCCTTGACAATCTAGGGGTTGGTTCATACAAGTTAATTGAAACAAAAGCACCAGATGGTTACATCATCAATGCTAACCCAATCTTTATTACAGTCACGCAAGAAGACATTGATGACCCAACGAATGAAGATGCCTACGAGTTTAATAACTACAAAGGCAGTGTTAAATTCAAGAAAACTGATGAAGGAAGTAAACTGTTAGTCGGTGCCGAGTTTAATATTTATTCAGTAGACGAAAATAACAAACCAAGTGAAACACCAGTTAATGAAAAACCAATCACATCTGAAAATGGCGAGTTCCTTTTTGAAGGGATTGGTGACGGCTCTTACGTGTTAGTTGAAACGAAGGCAGCTACTGGACATATCTTAAATACCCAGGCCTATGCTTTCACAATTGAGCCCCATGTTGGTAAACCAGAAGTCGTGGAACTAGCAGACTTCATTAATTACCAAGGTGAAATTAGCTTAGTGAAAACAAACGAAGCTGGCGAAGGCTTAGCTGGCGCCGAGTTTACGATTCAATCACTGACTGATCCAAGCCAAGAGAGTCTACAAGTCACTAGTCAAGACGAAGGTCTAATTACAGTCAAAGACTTAGCGCCTGGGGACTACAGCTTAACAGAAACGAAAGCTGGGACAGGCTACTTATTAAATACGACAGTCGTTGAATTTAATATTCCGACTGAATTCTCTGGTAAACCAGAAGTTCTTGAATTAGCAGACTTCATTAATTACCAAGGTGAAATGAGTTTTGTTAAAAAATCTGAAACTGGGCAAGAATTGTTAGACGCCCAATTCAAAATTGTTTCAGCCGATGGTCAAATCACTAAAACGGCAACTAGTAATAAAGCTGGTTTAGTCGCCTTTGAAGGCTTAGCGCCAGGTCAATACACCTTAAGTGAAACGTCTCCTGCACCGAATTATTTATTAAATAAAGAGACAGTTGACTTTGAGATACTAGCTGAATTCTCAGGTAAACCAAAAGTTGTTGAATTAGCAGACTTTATTAACTACCAAGGGTCAGTTGAATTGACTAAAGTTGATAAAAAAGACGCTAAAACTGTTTTAGCAGGGGCTGAATTCAAATTAGAAGATAGCCAAGGGCAAGTTGTCGCAGATAAGTTAGTGACTGACAAAACAGGTAAAGTGGCAGTTGAGACTTTAACTGAAGGAACGTACTATTTTGTCGAAACAAAAGCACCAACAGGTTACAAGCTTTCAACTGAGAAACTAAAAGTTGATATTAAAGCCAGTGTTGGTAAACCAGAGATGGTTGAAGTTAGTTTCGAAAATAGCAAAATACCTGAAGAACCAAATAAACCAGGGAAACCGGGCGAACCGGGGAAACCAGGTAAACCAGGTAAACCGACAACACCAAACAGTGGTAAGTTACCGCAAACGGGAGCTGTAAATGGCTCGCCTTATCTCTATCTTGGTATTGCGATTCTAGTAATTTTAGGAAATGTTTATCGGGTACGTCGTAAAGAAAATTAAGAAATAGCAAGAATTTTTTAAGAAGTCTTTCACAAGTATCTAAGATACGAGTGGAAGGCTTCTTTGACTTTTAAAAGATAAAAAAGTCAATAGTGACGAAGATGTTCGGCAAACTGCACAAATCGTTATTGTCAGAAAATTTCACAAGTGTTTTTCATCACTTACAGGAGAAGAAGTGTATACTTAAATTATGTATAATTATAAGTCGAAGACGACTAATAGAAAGATGGAGAGAATAAATGCGAGTTGATTGGAAACGAAATATGTATATAGCTTGGGTAGGCTGTTTTTTTACAGGAGCTAGTTTTAGTTTAGTCATGCCATTTATTCCTGTTTATATTGAAACATTAGGAGCACCAAAAGATAAAATTGAATTTTATGCAGGCTTATCCATTAGTGTGACGGCTTTAGCGGCTGGTTTAGTCGCCCCAATTTGGGGAAACTTAGCAGATCGCAAAGGTCGCAAATTAATGATGGTCAGAGCAGCTGCTGGAATGACGTTAACGATGGGGGCTTTAGCCTTTGTACCTAACGTTCAATGGTTACTGATTATGCGCTTCTTCACAGGAGTGCTGTCAGGCTATATTCCAAATGCCACGGCGATGATCGCCTCACAAGTCCCGATGGAAAAGAATGGTTGGGCTTTAGGGACGTTAGCAACTGGTACCGTGGCGGGTAACTTGATTGGCCCTTTAATGGGCGGGGCCTTGGCAGAAGCTTTTGGCATCAAAAATGTCTTTTTAATTACTGGGACAGTCCTTTTAATTAACACCGTCTTGACAATCTTTTTTGTCCATGAAGAATTTACGCCAGTTGAGAAGAAAAATTTAATTTCGACAAAAGAGCTTTTCAAAAAAGTCGACAAACCGACCTTGCTCTTTGGCTTGTTTGCAACGACCTTGATTTTACAAATCGGCATTACTAGTATTAGCCCGATCTTAACGTTATATATTCGTCAGCTAGGTGGCAATGTCTCGAATATTTTATTTGTTAGTGGCTTAATTGTCTCAGTTGCTGGAGTCTCAGCCTTTATTTCATCACCTATTCTCGGTAAGCTTGGTGATCGTGTAGGGAATCAAAATGTCCTGTTAGGGGGCTTAGTCTTTTTCTTACTATGTATTTTCCCAATGGCCTTTGTTAAAACGCCTTTTCAACTAGGCGTGCTTCGTTTCTTAATGGGCTTTTCAACAGGGGCACTAATGCCATCAATTAATTCTTTAATTAGTAAATTGACACCACGTGAAGGGGTTAGTCGAATTTTTAGTTTCAATCAGATGGCTCAAAACTTTGGGCAAGTAGTCGGACCGATGATCGGGTCGATGATTGCTAGTGGTTACGGTTATCAATGGGTCTTTGTCGGGACCTCAGGCTTTATTGTCTTAAATATTGGTATCTCCTTGATGAATTTCAAAGGAACAATCGGCAAAAAAATTAGTTTTAAATAAAAAATAAAAAGCTGAATTCTCAGAAGAAGGACCAAAAACCCTGGTCTTGCTCTAGAATTCAGCTTTTTTAATACAAAAAAACAATACAAACAGCGTATTGTTTACAATAGAGTTATTTAATTGCTAGGACTTTTTTCTTTTGGTTGAGATACTTCACCAATAATAATCACAATTAAAGCAATAACGATAGAACCAATCAACGCTTCAGGGAAACTATAGACGCTATGGTTTAAAGCAGCTCCTAAGTAGCCAGCGATTTGTCCGATAATGATTGCCCAAAGTAACACAATAATATGACGCATACTGTTACACCTCTCTTCATAGCATATTTTAGCACAGTATTTGTAAAAGTGAAAGAAATATTAGTCTAAGTTAAGGCTCTGGATAAAGTTCCTTCTCGCTTTTTTCGTGTTATAATAGTAAATAGAGAGATGAATGAAAGGAAGGAGGAGTGCCCGTGATAGGACAATTACAAGTGATGACTTCCTATTCCTTATTAGCAAGTACTAACAGGATTGGAGAAATTGTTTTAAAAGCCAAAGAATACGGCTATGATGCTTTAGGGATAACTGATTTAAATGTCATGCATGGTGTGGCAGAATTTTATCAAATGTGTCAGAAACATCAGATTAAACCTTTGATTGGTCTCACTATTGACTATTATCAAGGAACTCAATCAGATGAATCAGCTCGTTTGCTTTTATTTGCTAAAACTCAAAAAGGTTATCAACAATTGATTAAAATATCAACGATGAAGATGGAATTACCAGCTAAAGATAAATTGTATTATAGTCAATTTAAAGAGCTGTTAAATGACTTAGTCGTGATTTTTTCCGATATAGATTCAGAAGTCGCAACCTTGTTTCAAGAGCAAAAAGAATCAGCTTTACAAGAGCTAGTGGCAGACTTAAAGAACCGAGTGGATCCTGAAAGTTTATTTGGTGGCTTAACTTTGCATGATGAGAACCCTCGTAAAGAAAGCTGGCTGAGTTTTTTAAATGAACAACAGATCCCAGCAGTGGCGCTACAAGATGTTCGTTATTTGAATCCTAGTGATGATTTTGCTTTAAAAGTTTTAAAAAGTATTGATGAAGGGACTCGGATTAGCCCAGAGGCCATTCAACAAAGTGGCGAGTATTATTTGCCTACGGCTGAAGCCATGAGAACTAAATACGACGCCCACAATTACAGGGAAGCCATCGCTAATCTATCTTTAGTGACTGACTTATGTACTTATGAAATGAGCTTTAACCAGACGTTGTTGCCTCACTTTGAAGTTCCTGAGGGCTATTCAGCTAAAAGTTATTTACGTGAAATTTGTCAGAAGAATTTACCGAAACGGGTTAAAAACTTAGATGGCAGGTATTACGAACGATTAGAACTAGAATTGTCAGTTATTAGTGAGATGGGATTTGATGATTACTTTTTAATTATTTGGGACGTTATGAATTTCACAGCAGCGGAAAAAATTGTGATGGGTCCTGGTCGGGGCTCAGCAGCTGGTTCGTTAGTAGCCTACGTGACGAATATTACTGATGTCGATCCAATTGAATATGAGCTCTTATTTGAGCGCTTTTTAAATAAAGAACGCTACACAATGCCAGATATTGATTTAGATATTCCTGATAACCGACGAGACGATGTTTTAGCTTATGTTAATCAGAAATACGGCAACCATCATGTGGCGCAAATTGCGACTTTCGGGACAATGGCAGCTAAAATGGCTTTAAGAGATGTTTCGCGGGTCTTTGGCTTGTCACAAAATGAAGCCAATCAATGGTCGGCAGCCATGCCAAACGTTTTAAAAATCACTTTAGCTGAAGGGTTGAAACAATCTAATAAACTCCAAAAATTAGTTAATGAGTCAGAACGTAACCGTTTAATCTTTGACACGGCTTTACGGATTGAAGGACTATCTCGCCACGTTTCCACTCATGCAGCAGGTGTTGTCATTAGTGATGTAGACTTAACTGAACTAGTGCCCTTGCAAGCAGGTTCGAATGAGATTCCTTTAACTCAATTTGCAATGGGGGACGTTGAAGCAATCGGCTTACTAAAAATGGATTTCTTAGGTTTAAGAAATTTAACTATTTTAGACGGCACCTTGCAGCAAGTGAGACGAATTTATCAAAAAGAAATCATCTTAAATCAATTACCAATGGATGATGAGAAGACCTTAGCATTATTTAACAAGGCTCAAACAGTGGGCATCTTTCAATTCGAATCTCAAGGGATTAAAAACGTCTTGCGGAAACTAGGTCCTACATCAATTGAAGATGTGGCGGCAGTCAATGCCTTGTATCGACCAGGTCCAATGGATAATATCGACCTCTTTGTTCAACGTAAAAAAGGTCAAGTTGCCATTGAATACCCTCATGACAGCTTGAAAGAAATTTTAGACAAGACTTATGGCATTATCGTCTATCAAGAACAGATTATGCAAGTGGTCTCAAAAATGGCTGGCTTTTCTTATGGGGAAGCAGATATTTTAAGACGGGCGATTAGTAAAAAAGAGAAAGTTATTTTAGATGAACAACGGCAACACTTTGTTGAAGGCTCATTAAAAGAAGGCTACGATCTAGAAACAGCCAATCAAGTTTACGACTATATCGAACGCTTTGCTAACTACGGCTTCAACCGCTCTCATGCCATGGCCTACGCCTTTATCGCTTATCAAATGGCATATTTAAAAGTTCACTATCCGGCACCATTTTTTGCTGCTTTATTGAATTCAGTTCGCCATAACTTGCCTAAAATTAAAGAATACATCGTTGAAGCTAAACGCTTTAACTTAAAAATTAAAGGCCCGGACATTAATCAAAGTTACTACGGCTTTTTCTTAGATAAACAACACATACTATTCGGCTTTAGTTCTTTAAAAGGGATGCGTAAAGACTTTATAAGCAATATTGTGGAAACTCGCAAAGCTAACGGCAAATTTAAGTCATTAGATGATTTTTTACTGAGAATTGATCGCAAGTGGTTAAAAGAAGAGACGATCTTACCATTAATTTTAATTGGTTGTTTTGATAATTTACATGGCAATCGCAAACAGTTAGTTGTCGATTTAGACGGCATGATTAAAAATATTTTATACAGTGGCGGTAGTATGGACTTACTATCGATCTTAAGTTTAAAAAAAGAAACGATTGAAGACTACTCCATCGAAGAGAAGCTAGATCAAGAAGAGCAGTATTTAGGAACTTATTTGTCAGGACATCCGATTGATGATTTTAAAACAGTCCGAATTGTCAAAAACGTTCAGCATGTTAATCAACTAGAAGTAGGAACAAAAGGGACCTTACTAATTTATAGTCGGAGTATCCGGATTATTCGGACGAAAAAAGGGGAACAAATGGCCTTTATCGAAGGAAATGACGATACTTCTGAAATTACTATTACGGTCTTTCCAAGATTATATAAAAAAATTGCTAAAGAATTAAAAGAAAATACTGTTTACTTAATTGAAGGAAAAGTTGAAAGAAGTAACTATAATCAAGAAATCCAAGTTTTAGGAGAAAATATTATCAGTTCTGATCAATTAAAAAAGACGATTGGTTCTAAAATATGTTATATTAAAGTAGCTAAAACAGAAAAAGACCCAGATCAAAAAGTTGAGGCAATTAAAGAACGATTAACAGAACATAAAGGAATTTACCCAGTCATTGTTTATCTTGAACATAATGCACAAAAAATCATGTTAAGTGACGAATATTGGGGGAATAATGGCGTTGAGCTCCAAAATGAGTTATCCTATTTAGTAGGACAGGAAAATGTTGTTTTTCAATAGAAGAGACTGAAAAGAGTGCCTTTTCTAAGAATTTTCATTTTTTTTCATGAATATTTCTGTTTTACAAAGACTTTTCATTATAAAAATGGTAGAATAGTTTCGAGGTTTAAGTATTATATACATTTATCAAATCTTTAAATGTGTGTCAAAATAATTATTGAGGTGAGAGTCGAATGAAACGTATCGCTATTTTAACAAGTGGTGGAGATGCACCTGGCATGAACGCAGCAATTAGAGCAGTAACCCGTAAAGCAATTCACGATGGCATGGAAGTCTATGGTATTAACTATGGCTATGCTGGATTAGTTGCCGGAGATATTCGCAAACTAGAAATTGCTGATGTTGGAGATAAAGTTCAACGAGGTGGAACTTTCTTGTATTCAGCCCGTTATCCTGAATTTGCAACACAAGAAGGTCAACTTAAAGGAATCGAACAACTTAAGAAATTTGGGATTGAAGGGCTAGTCGTTATTGGCGGCGATGGATCATACCATGGCGCCATGGCTTTAACTAAGCACGGTTTCCCGGCAGTCGGAATTCCTGGAACAATCGATAATGATATTCCTGGGACTGATTTTACAATTGGTTTTGATACAGCAATTAATACTGTTTTAGAGTCAATGGATAGAATTCGTGACACAGCAACATCTCATGTCCGGACATTTATTATTGAAGTGATGGGACGAAATGCTGGGGACATCGCTCTTTGGGCCGGTGTAGCTGGTGGTGCAGATGACATCATCATTCCTGAGCACGATTTTGATGTGGCAGCTGTCGCAAAAAAAATCACCCAAGGTCGCGACCGTGGCAAAAAACATTGTTTAATTGTTTTAGCTGAAGGCGTCATGGGCGGTAATGAATTTGCTGAAAAATTAGCAGAACATGGCGATTTCCATGCCCGGGTATCAGTTTTAGGTCACGTTGTTCGTGGTGGATCACCATCGGCGCGCGATCGTGTTTTAGCAAGTAAATTCGGCTGGAAAGCTGTTGAATTGCTAAAAGAAAATAAAGGTGGACTATGTATCGGGATCCGTGACAATGAAATTGTTGCAACTGATATTGTCGATACTTTAGAAAATGGCAAACATCACCCTGATTTGTCACTTTATACCTTGAATCAAGAGATTTCTTTTTAATTTGTTAATGACTTGTTTATTAAAATAATTTGAATATAGGAGCGTTTATGTAATGAAAAAAACGAAAATTGTTTGTACTATTGGACCAGCTAGTGAGACTGTTGAAATGCTAGTAGATTTAATGAATGCAGGAATGAATGTTTGTCGTCTTAACTTTTCACATGGTGATTTTGAAGAACACGGTAACCGTATTAAAAATATCCGCGAAGCTTCAAAAATTTCAGGCCAACGTGTCGCAATTCTTTTAGATACAAAAGGACCAGAAATTAGAACACATAACATGGTTAATGGCGAAAAAATTACAATCGTTAAAGATTCAACCGTTCGTATTTCAATGACTGAAATCGAAGGAACACCTGAAAAATTCTCTGTTTCTTATGAAGAGTTAATCAATGATGTTGAAATTGGCACGCATATTCTTTTAGATGATGGTTTAATTGATTTAGAAGTTGTCGAAATCGACAAAGCAGCTAACGAATTAGTGACAATCGCTAAAAACGAAGGGTTACTAGGTAGCAAAAAAGGAGTTAACGTTCCTGGTGCTTCAATTAACTTACCAGGTATTACTGAAAAAGATGCGGCTGATATTGAATTCGGAATTCAAAACGATGTTGATTTTATTGCAGCAAGTTTCGTTCGTCGTGCAAGTGACGTCCTTGAAATTACTCGTATTTTAGAAAAAAGTGACGCGACTCATATTCAAATTATTTCTAAGATTGAAAACCAAGAAGGTGTTGACAACTTAGATGAAATCTTACAAGTTTCAGACGGCTTAATGGTTGCTCGTGGGGACTTAGGTGTTGAAATCCCAACGGAAGATGTGCCGATTGCTCAAAAATTAATGATTAAAAAATGTAATGCTCTTGGGAAACCAGTTATTACAGCGACACAAATGTTAGACTCTATGCAAAAAAATCCTCGTCCAACTCGTGCTGAAGCAAGTGACGTAGCTAACGCAATCTACGATGGAACAGATGCTATTATGTTATCAGGTGAAACAGCTGCAGGGGATTACCCAGTTGAAGCCGTTCAAACAATGACAAGCATTTCTGTTAGAACTGAAGAAGCGTTAGTCGATCAAGATGCTTTTGCTTTAAAAGCCTACAGTAAAGCCGACATGACTGAAGCAATTGGTCAATCAGTTGGACATACTGCTCGTAACTTAGGAATTAAAACAATCGTTGCAGCGACTGAGTCAGGTCACACTGCCCGCATGATTTCTAAATACCGTCCGAAATCACATATTGTAGCGATTACTTTTGATGAAAGAAAAGCTCGTGGTTTAGCTTTGACATGGGGAGTTTTCCCAACAGTTACTGAAAAACCTGAATCAACAGATGATATGTTTGCTTTAGCAACAGAAGTTTCTATGAATGAAGGCTTTGCTAAAGAAGGCGAATTAATCCTAATCACAGCTGGTGTTCCAGTTGGTGAGCGTGGTACGACTAACTTAATGAAAATTCAATTAATTGGTTCTAAATTACTTGAAGGCCAAGGAATTGGTCGCGATTCATTAATCGCAACATCAGTTGTAGCAACTTCTGCTGAAGAAGCTAACAAAAAAGCAGTTGAAGGGTGTATTCTAGTTGTTAAAACAACTGATAAAGATTACATGCCAGCAATTGAATTAGCTGGAGCTTTAGTTGTTGAAGATGGTGGTTTAACATCACATGCAGCCGTTGTTGGAATTGCTAAAGGCATTCCAGTAATCGTTGGTGCGAAAGATGCGACAACAATTATCGCTGATGACACATTAATTACCGTTGACCCTCGTCACGGCGTTATCTTTAATGGAGCAGCAACAGTTTTAGCATAAATTTATTAATCTTAAAGCTAGGAAGATCTCATCTTCCTAGCTTTTTTCTTTGTTTATCCAAGGAAATAACAATCTTTTAGGACTGAAATGTGCTAAAATAATAGAATAGTTTGCATCGAGAGGTCTTTTAAGCAAAGGCAAAGCTCTTAGAAAAGAAAAAGAAAGAATGTGATTTTAGTGGATAATAAAGAAGCGAACACCATCCCCTTTAACAGACACTTGATTTCATTAGCTTGTGTTGCAATTATTGCAAGTGGTGGAACTTATAAATTAATGGATATTAAACAAGAACGAGCCCGTCAACAAAGCGAATTAACGTACCCTCATGGTGAAGATTTAGCCAAAGTTAATGCGACTTATGAAACGATCGTCAGTAATTACGTTGGTGATATTGATAAAAATGAGTTGATTAACGGTGCGATTAAAGGCATGACAACGGCCTTAGATGACCCTTACTCAGATTATTTAGTCGATGATGAGTCGGAAGATTTAAATGAGACAATTACCGGTAGTTTTGAAGGCATTGGCGCAACAATGCAAGTTGATGGTGACCAACCGAAAATAGCCGAACCGCCAATCAAAGATTCACCTGCGGAAAAAGCCAAATTAAAAGCCAATGATTTAATTTTAAAAGTGGATGGCAAAGAAACGGCGGGTCAAGAGTTAACCGAAGTCGTTTCCAAGATTCGTGGTAAAAAAGGCACTGAAGTGACCTTAACGATCGAACGTGATGGCAAAGTTTTTGATGTCACTTTAACAAGAGACACGATTCCAATTGAAACGGTCTTTAGTAACATTGATAAAAATGACAAAACAGTTGGGAATATCCGAGTAGCCACATTTACTGAACATACGAGTCAAGAATTCCATGATGCCATTGTTGACTTACGGAAAGCAGGCGCTAAATCTTTCATTATTGATATGCGGCAAAACCCAGGTGGTCTTTTAGATCAGGCGGCTATTATGTCTAGTATGTTTTTAAAAGACGGCAAAACAATTGTTAAATTTGAAGATAAAAACGAAAATAAAGAACAGTTAGTCGCTAGTAAAAACTTAGATGGTGGCTTTAAAGTAACAGAACCAACAGTTGTTTTAGTCAATGAAGGCAGTGCTAGTGCATCAGAGATTTTTGCTGCTGCCTTAAATGAGTCAGCAGATATCAAAGTCGTAGGCGCAACGACTTTTGGCAAAGGCACAATGCAAAATGTTCAATCGCTAGGCAACAATAGCAACTTGAAGTTAACGACTAACAAGTGGTTAACGCCAAAAGGCACGTGGGTCAATGAGAAAGGCTTAAAACCTTCAGTCACAGTTGATTTCCCAAGTTATTACGATTCGATTCCGATCGATCGCAGTCAGTCATTTAAGTTAGGTGATACCGGGGAAGAAATTAAAAATATTAATTTGATCTTAAATGGTTTAGGCTACGATGTCCCTAAAGACTCAGATAGCTACTCAGAACAAACAGAAGCTAGTATTAAAGAAGTTCAAGAGAAAGCTAAGTTAGAAGTGACAGGTAGTTTAGATAAAGAGACTGCAACTGCCATTGAAATGGCGTTGTATGAACAAATTATAAAAAATGACTTAATTTATGAAGCAGGCCTTAAAGTCTTAACTAAATAGTTATAACGATGTTGTGGAAGTCTGTGATGTCCCTTAAATCAGGGATTTGCTAAAATTAAACATAGCAATTTCCTTTAATTTTTATTATGATGGAGTAATCAAAGGGATTGGGAGCGAAGTTATGGGAAAGAAAATAATGGAAACAAGTGCATATTGGCTTAAAATGGCTGTTTTAGCCGGGATTTTAGTTTTTATTATCCGCGGCTTTGTTTTCATACCGATGAAAATTGAAGGAAGTTCAATGGCGAAAACCCTTTTACAAGGGGATCAAATTGTTTATGATAAATTTTCAAAGATCAAACGTTTTGATGTGATTATTTTTCAGCAACCAGATGGCACTATTTTTGTCAAAAGAGTGATAGGCATGCCTGGGGAACACGTTCAGTACATTGATGACGAACTGTTTGTCGATAGTCAAATTATCGACGAAGATTTTTTAGGCCAAGCTAAAATTAAAAGAAGTAGTAATCAATACACGACTAACTTTGATTCAAAACAAATCTTGAATAATAAAAACATTTCAAAAGATGCGTATTTTGTCTTAGGTGATAATCGCCGCTTAAGTAAAGACAGCCGCTCCTTTGGTGAAGTTAAAAGTGACGATGTGATTGGTAAAGTTCAAATGGTTTACTATCCATTAAATAGAATCAATAGAATTAAATAATCAGTTAAGAAGATATGGAGTGTAACAACATGACGATACAATGGTTTCCAGGACACATGGCGAAAGCCCGTAGAGAAGTAACAGAAAAATTGAAATATGTCGACATCGTTTTCGAATTAGTCGATGCTCGTTTACCAATTTCAAGTCGTAATCCAATGATGGATGAAATTGTTCAACAAAAACCGCGCTTAATTTTATTAAATAAAGGGGATTTAGCCGATCAACGTGAAACCCAAAAATGGCGTGATTATTTTGTAGCTAAAGGTCACGCAGCCTTGATTATCAACTCTCAAGAAGGACGAGGTATTAATCAAATTGTACCTGCCTGTAAAGAAGTTCTCAAAGAAAAGATTGAACGTCGAGCTAGCAAAGGGATGAAACCCCAAGCAATCCGAGCGATGGTTATTGGCATTCCTAACGTTGGAAAATCGACTTTAATGAATCGTTTGATCAAAAAAAATGTTGCCAAAACGGGAAACAAACCAGGAGTCACGAAAGGCCAACAATGGTTGAAAGCTGGCAAAGATTTAGAGTTATTAGACACGCCAGGGATTTTATGGCCTCGTTTTGAAAATCAAGAAATTGGTCGAAAACTTGCATTAACTGGGGCGATAAAAGACAACTTGCTACACATGGATGATTTAGCCATGTACGGATTAGACTTCTTTGGTCGTTATTATGAAAAAGATTTACAAAACCGCTATAGTTTAACTGAAGAAGAGTTGGAGTTAACGACAGTTGAGCAATTATTGTTAATTACTAAAAAACGAGGCTACAAAGATGATTACGATCGGGCCAGTCAAATGATCATTCAAGAAATTCGTGCTGGTAAAGTTGGGACTTATACGTTAGATCGCTACGATTTGCTTGAGGAATTAACTAATGACAAGTAAGAATATCCCGATTAGTGAGATCAAAGATCAGTTACTAAGTGTTAAAGACCTTGAAGACCCCATTTATCAGAAATTTATGACTGATGAACGAATTGGTGTCCAAAAACTGATCCTCAGTTGTCAAAAACGTCTTGAAAAAGCGGCGCTAATGTTAGCCGAAGCCTATGAAAGACAAGCTTACGAACGTCAAGCTTATCAAAGTGGCTATCACGTAATTGCCGGCATTGATGAAGTTGGCCGTGGCCCTTTAGCTGGACCGGTGATTGCCGCTGCCGTGATTTTACCAGAGGAAGTTGAACTAATTGAAGTCAATGATTCTAAGCAAGTCTCTGAGAAAAAACGGGACTTGTTTTATGAGCAAATTATGGATGTTGCCTTAGCTGTTGGCATTGGTGTTGTTTCAGAAGGGGAAATTGATCAATTAAATATTTACCAAGCGACGAAACTAGCCATGAAAAAAGCGTTAGCCAACTTGGACTTACAGCCTGATTGTCTATTAATTGATGCTATGAGTTTAGATGATGTAGCCATTCATCAAGAAAACATTATCAAAGGCGATGCTAAAAGTGTCTCAATTGCCGCTGCTAGTATTGTGGCTAAAGTCACTCGTGATCGCTTGATGAAAGATTATGGCCGAACTTATCCAGGTTATGGTTTCGAAAATAACGCTGGTTATGGCACAAAAGAACATCTAATTGGTTTAGAAAAGCTAGGACCTTGTCCGATTCATCGCAAAACCTTTGCACCAGTCAAAAATTATTTTTAATAAAGTAAAAGCTCTGATTGACTGCGTATTTTTTAGGCTCTACGTCAAATTGTGTGGATGGCTAAAATTTAGTCGAATAAATAGTTACTTAGGCAGCTTCATCAGAAATGGTGAAGTTGCTTTTTTGTGTCACTTTAAAACTGATTAGAATGCGGTGTTTAAA
>NZ_NGJU01000021.1 GCF_003987495.1 Vagococcus salmoninarum | reverse complement strand
CTGTCACCTCTTGCGGTGTAAACTTATTAATTCCCATTTGTGTCACTTCCTTTTCTATTTATCATACAAAAATACCCTACAGAAGGCACGCTTTTTATTTCGTGTCCATTCTATAGGGTACAGTTTAGAACTTTCCAAACACACACTTTTTTTAATTGCTTATTTAGCCACGGCCACTGCTTCTTCGTCCTCTTCTTCATCTTCAGATGGAGCGAAGTGGAACTTAACTAATTCTGTGACAATGACTGGTGCCAATGAGAAGACCCCGACTAAACGCCAGTGGTTTAAACTTAAAGGCACTAATGAAAAGATTTTTTGAAGCCCTGGTACTAGAGCAACTAAAGTCATGATCGCTAAAGCTAAAACAATCATTTCGAATAATTGTTTATTACTTGATAACTTAACTTTAAAAATCGATAAGCTACTACGGACATTTAAGACATGAACGATCGATGAGTAACCTAGAATTAAGAAGGCCATTGTTTGACCTGCTTCATGACTGGCATTCATCCATGGGGAAATGCCATCGACAAAGGCACCCATATAATAACCACCTAAAGTGACAATCGTCATCACCGTACTGTTTAAAGCAATCCATTTCCATAAGCCGCCAGCAAAGACACTTTCATCTTTACCAATAGGTTTCTGGCTCATAATCCCTTTTTCAGCTTTTTCACGACCGAGAGCAAAACCTGGTAGACCATCAGCCACAACGTTAACAAATAATAATTGTAAGGCGACAACTGGTGCGCCCCAACCTAATAACATTGCAATAACTAAAATGAAGATTTCAGAAATATTACATGTTAAGAGTAGATTGATTGCTTTACGAATGTTGGCATAAACGGTCCGACCTTCAGCAACAGCATCAACAATTGTCGCAAAGTTATCATCGGTTAAGACGATATCGGCAGCATCTTTGGCTACATCTGTCCCAGCAATTCCCATGGCACAACCAACATCACTGGCTTTCAAGGCCGGTGCATCATTGACACCATCACCGGTCATGGCAACGACAGCCCCAGTTGCTTGCCAAGCTTTAACGATTCTAATCTTATCTTCTGGTGACACACGAGCATAGACAGAATAATGGGGCACTTTAGCAACTAATTCTGCTTCTGATAATTGTTGTAATTCCGCGCCGGTCATTGCCTCGCTTTGATGTTTCAAAATACCTAATTCTTTAGCAATAGCGCTTGCTGTGACAACATGATCACCAGTAATCATGACCGTCTTAATACCAGCACGTTTTGCTCGAGCAATCGCCCCTTTACTTTCTGGACGAGGGGGATCAATAATCCCAATTAAACCAACTAATTGTAAATTATTTTCCAATTCTTCGGGAGTAATTTCCGTTGGCATGTCGTCATAGACTTTAAAGCCGACTGAAATAACACGTAAGGCTTTCTTACCAAAGCGGTCATTTACAATCGCCGCTTGTTCTACATCACCATATCTTAACTTGGGCATCATGACATCAAAAGCACCCTTAGTAATTGAAATGTACTTTTTCCCTTTTTTATGGACAGTTGTCATTAATTTACGATTGGAATCAAAAGGCAATTCCGCCACCCGTGGAGACTCAGCTTCAAATTCAGCTTTTGAATGATAGTTATCTTCAACGGCACGAACAATCGCCCCTTCTGTCGGACTGCCGACAACTTCCATTTCACCATCTTCCGTCTCTCTTAATAAGGCATCAGAACATAAGGCTGCCAATTTTAAGACTTCTAACGACTCACTTGTTAAACTGTCTTCCACATTGACCACTGTGTCGCCACGGTGCCAAATTTTGCGAACAGTCATTTTATTTTCAGTTAACGTTCCCGTTTTATCCGAACAAATAACTGATGCCGTTCCTAATGTTTCAACGGCTGGTAATTTTCTAATAATCGCATTTTTACGAACCATCTTTTGGACACCAAAAGATAAGGCTAAAGTTACAATAACCATTAAGGTTTCTGGTACAGCAGCAACTGCTAATGAGACAGCGGTCATAAACATTTCTAACAGCGGCTCTCCTTGCATGTAGCCTAAGAAGAAGACAAAGGCTGCTGCAGCTAAGGCAATAATACTGATTTGCTTACCTAATTTGTTTAAACGTTGTTGTAACGGTGTTTGTTTTTGTTTTTCCGAACTTAATAACGAGGCAATTTTACCCATTTCTGTATCCATACCCGTACTAGTGACGATTGCCCGTCCCCGTCCATTACCAATTAAACACCCCGAAAAGACCATATTAATCTGGTCACCTAGTGGAAGCTTTTCAGACGAGATAAAACTCGCATCTTTTTCGACTTCTTCACTTTCCCCTGTCAAAGCTGACTCCTCAACACGCATTTGAACAGTTTCCACTAAGCGGCCATCTGCCGGTATAACGACACCTGCTTCTAGTAGCATTACATCTCCAACTACTAAATCTTCGGTAACCACTTCGATTTGTTCACCCTCACGAATTACTTGAATCGTTTGTTGGGTCATTTGTTGTAGCGCGTCTAATGATTTTTCAGCATTATTTTCTTGGACTAATGCTAAAACTGCATTTAAAATTACGATTGAGATAATCATAATCCCTTCAATATACTCCCCTTCGTGGGTTGTAATTGCTGTATAAAAGGAAATAGCTGCGGCAATTAATAAAATAATTGTAGTAAAATCCGTTAAATGGTGCAATAATTTCACAATTAATGGGGTTTTCTTTTCTTCGGTAAATTTATTTTTACCATTTCTTGTTAACAATTCGTTTGCTTGGGCATGACTTAAACCTGATAATTCATTAGTTTTAAGCAATGCGGCGATTTCTTCTTTTGTCTTGTTATAACTCATCCAACCAGCTCCTTTAAATAATCTTACTTACTAAATATACCATCTTTTTATGCGAATTCCAATATTTTAGAATTCATTATGTCCTTTAAATAACTATTTAACCATGTTTATTAAACAGTAAAACCTTGTTACACCAACTTATACAAGGCTTATATTGGAAATTTGCGAATACGCATATTTTTTCTAATTAATCCCCTAATAAATAAAAGAACGGGGCCGTGACAATAGTCAACGGTCCCTTTCTTTTGACGATCGTTATTTGATTAACGGGTTCCAAAAGTCAAATACTACGATAATTTCAATAAATCCGAACAATCAATAGAACTGATTGTTCGGATTTATTTCCAATTACTTGTATTTAAACGACTTTTGTCACACCTCGGTTTCTTTATATTATTATGATTAGCGACTTATTAATGAATCGTTATTGTGTAGTTCTGACATCTTAGTATATTTAGAAACGCTTCCTAAAGAAACGTTACATTCTTCTGCTATACGACGCATATTCCAATTTTGTTCATGGTACAACATATATATTTTTTTAATTGTTTCTGCCTGGATACTTGGACGTCCCATGTCAACAGTTTCTTGAGGGTTTGTCACGTATTGTTGTTTTCTAATTCCTCTCGGCAATCTGCATCCATTTTTGAAAAAATATCGAACAATGGGTAAAAAAATGAATCTCGATTAGTATCTACTTGATCATCGATACTTATTAAACGAATTCCATTTTCCTGAAAGAAACTAATAACAGGTCGTAAATGTTGTAGTTCTTGGCCAAAAACATGTAAGTGAGTCACAACAACCAGGTCATTTTTTTCTAACTTTTCAATCATCGCTTTCAGTTCAGACGTTTCAAGCAATGACTTTCCTTCAAAAAAAAGTTCGTCACAGTTATAAGTTAAGAGCTTTGTTAATTGTTCGACTTCACTTGTTGGAAAATTTTTTCTAACATAGCCATAAGTTGCCATTAGTTGATCATTCCTTTCTAATTACTCTGATTGACTGTCTGAATATGTAAAGTAAACAACTAACAATGTCATAATTCCACAAATTAACACTTGCAAGGCCGTATTACTTGAATATTGTTGGACCATTTTCAAACTAATAATCGTTAATAAAAAGGTCCCCACAAGTAATACTGTTTGTTTCAACTTTTCGTAATCTTTTTTTATCCTCACAACTGTTCCTAATGGCGCTGTAGTTTGGCGAGTAATTTCACGTAAGGATTGCTTTGCCGCAACTTTTTGAAAGATAGTTCGGTAAGATTGTCGGAAATATGGATCCCGTGAAAAGAAGTGATATTGACTTTTTTCTACTGAATGTTCTTTACTGAATTTTTTAACGCGTACTCCGGGCAGTTTGGCTTCTGCTTGCTTCTTCATCCAACTAAAAAAATATAACCAATCCACAACGCTATTTTTAGGGACTGCAAGAATTTCTAATTCCAATTTATAATTTTTCAACCTCGTTAAAAATTCTAACCACACTTGATAATGAGGACTTAATTGATCTAAATCTGCCATCACTATGACATCCCCAGGGTTAGATTCTTGTATCAAGCTTATTAACTCCGGGCGTTTTTGCCAAACTTCTTTCTTAGCCTGAAAGCTATCGATATATACATAGTCACAAGCGGCTTTCTTTAGTATGTCAGCACTACTGTGACCACTCTGCTTTTTTTGATTTATTTGAACATATCCTATTCTCATTTGACTACCTCCAGCTTCGTTACTCTTTCTAACCCTTTTCTTGTTAATAAACTATTACAACTTAATGAACAATTAAGTTTAAAATCTAACGCCACTAGAGTTGCGAAGCGTTAGATTTTTAAATTTAATTCACTTTTTACCACTCTTTAAGCTTTAATTAACTGAAATTTCACCAAAATCATTAGTTACATTGCTCCAACTGTAAGGCCGAGGACTGAGTTCTGGCTTCCCTTCTGAATCTTTGCCAAATTTCGGTTTGATATAAACTGTTACCCAATATTCATAGTGATTACTATAGTCAACAAAAGGTTGAATTTTAGCTGCATCTGCTGATAAATTCTTTGATAGATGATCTGTTTTTATCATCGTGCCATCGGTGGTTTGAATATGTCCAACATACTCATAATATTCCGGAATTCGATCGATGATTTGATAACCTAAACTTGTATTCGTCACTTGTAACAATAAGGTTTCCGTAAACAAGTTAGGTTCAATTTCACTAGAGCTATCTTTTGTTGTAGACTCCGTGACAACATTTGCTCTCAAACTAGTGATTGGTGAATTTAATGCCGGTTTATTCAAAACTGTAAAATAGCCTGAGATTGGTATCACTTGCTCTTGCTCAGCCCCTATAACTACTTGTCTTAAGTTTAAATGGACAAAATCAATGTACGTTAACACTTTATTACTTTTACCAATTGTTGCTGTTAGCTCTTCGTCGTTAATATTAGTGCCTTTAAAATCACCAATATTTTCAATTGTTTTATTTAACGCTGATGCCAAAACTTTAACTTTAAATTGAATCGTTACTTCTTGACCTGCCTCTAACGTCAATCCACTAATTACTAACTTATCAAAACTACCATTCCAAGATACACTATCAGCTATACTAACTAGCGAGCTATCGCCTGGCTGATTAATTTTAGTACTCTCTTTAATATATTCAGTGTTTACTGGTAAGTTATCCATAATATTCCCGGCAATCCATTTGCCGGCTTTATTAGCATTTGTTGCTTTTAATGTGTAAACAAGTTCACCATTAACATATGAGTGGTTTTTATCCACTGCTTTTTTCAATGTTATTTTAGGATTAATATAAACTTCCGTTTCGTTTGATGTCATATCACTAGCATATTGAGAAACAATACTAAATTCATTTAATAATGGGTTGGTAATTGCTTCTTTAGCCTTCACTCGATAAGTTACTACCATTGACGTTTTAGGTTTAACTTCATTTGGTAGTTTGTACGTAAATGTATTACTACTAAATGAAGGATCCGCAACAGCGACACCATCTACTTTCATCGAGCCATTTATAAATTCTTGTCCAGCATTTATTGTGTCTTTGATAACCCCATTAACAATTGGCATCGGGCTATCTTCATCATTAATGATATTTAACTGATATTCTAGTTCATCGTCTAAGTTAGCCGCCGTTTTTTCTAAAAATGTCACATCTGGAGTTGAGATATTCTTAACTGTTTTTTTCAACTCAGAAACTGGTTCTTGGGGATAATTCATTATGGCTACTCGCTGTTCATTCCACATTGCTCCTGTTGCTCCGGTATATCCCCAAAAAACTTTATTTGCTCCAAACTCTGTCAACGGTTCTATTTGTAAACTCTTAGTTGACGCTAGGTCCATTTCAACGTTGATATCATTTGTAACGCTATATTGTAGTATTTTCGTTGAAGCGTCCCATTTAATATTCAAATATCGCCATTTGTTATTTGTCCATTGCTGCCATGGTTCTGGTGGGAACAGTCCTGGTCTAGTAGTTTTAACATCATTCCAAGTGATGACTCCTGCGTGTCCTGGAAAACCTGAGTCTGCTCGATCCCAGTTCATAACAGATTCATGACTGCCGGGTTTAACAAAGGCCGTATGTGTTATTACTTTTGACTGTTCGGGAAGATTGTTAACTCCGCCACCAAAGCGCGTAACAAATCCCTTATCATAAGACATTTCGATGCCACCTGCTGCCTCATAGTTAGGAAACGTATCAACTTCAACACTAATAGCATTAGCAATAAACGGCTGATTCAGTGGATTCGGATCCCCTTTAGCGCCACCATATGAACCAATTCCCCCACCCATAGAGCCTATTGCGTTTAACTTCCTTGGATCATTATGCATTGTAAAGGTAATTCCATCTGCTCCCCCTTCACTCATATTCTTTGTTCCAAGATAGGCACCCATTTTTATATAAAAATCTTTTGTTAAATCTAGCTCATAGTTATACCAAATACCACCACGTTGGTTTCTTTTATCTGGTGTTATAACGACTTGATTAATTCGTTCTAAATCAGTGTATGAGTCATAGCCAGGGATAACTGTAAAATTTTCTGTAATATCTACTTCATTTGGGTTAGTTGGCATATTTTCTGACGTTTCAATATTTGCTAATACTTCAGAACTCATCAGTACATTAAAAAGAATCATACTAATGATAAAAAATACCAACTTGCTCCCTTTTTTTATTTTAAGTAACTGACTTCTAGTCCTTTTTTTTATCATATTATATCAGTCCTAATCTATCACTTTTGTTTTTAATATCTCATTAATATCACTCAACGGTTTAACTGACCAATTTGCTACGTCACCATTCCACCAAGCATCTTGATATGCCCATTTCGTTCCATTAATACTTTCAACCTTAACGTCAATCGTCAATTCAGCTTCTTCATAAGCATCTGTCATAGCACTACTGGCTAAAGTCACTGTCGTAAATAAATGAGAAGTCGCTTCTTTGGGTGCTAAAATATCTAAATAGTAATAATACCCATCTTCGCCATCTGCCCACTTAGCTAAGTCTAAGTCTAGAATTAGTTCTTTAGCAATTGTACTTGGCAACAATAATTGATTGCCTTGATTATCTGCTTTTGATAATATTTGTGGCAAAACCATTACTCTGACAAAAGCTCCGGTTTCACCAGTATTTTTTACCGATACTTCTTTTTTGTAAGGCTTATCTAGCTCTGTTAAGGTTGGTGGAGTGAAGTCTTCAACTAATTCCGTTCGCAAATCCCCAATAGAAAAATCATTCGTCCGTTGCTCAGAACTTTTCATCAATGCTAAGGTCACACCAATCCCACTAAAAACAACACCAATTACAGCTAAGCAACATACTATAACTAACAAAAATTTGCGGTATTTGAGTGACGCTAATCGTTTTTTCTTTCTCATCACTTTCTCTCCTTTTATCTAACGGTCAGCGATCTCGTCTTTGAGCAACTCAAAAATCGGATCCCCTGGCGTCACGTGATTCCATTCCCCTAAACTTTCGATAATCGAGTGACTCGCATCCATTTTAATTTCTATCTTATACAAGGCGTTTTTCAGTCGATTTGGTGCTGAAGCTGATAAAGTCACACTTTCTAAAAAGACGGTAGTACTTACCCCTGGTTTTAAGCGTTCCGAATAATAAAAGTAGCCATCATTACCATAAACCCAATAACTTGAAAGCAACCCTGGGGTATAATCTTTCACCGCAACAAAGTTTAAGTCAAAATAAGTTAAATCCGACTTATTTCGATCCACTTTATCTTCTTCATAAACAAACCCTTTTCCATCGATGCTTAAATTTTCTGGCGTACTTTTTAATCCTTTCAAGCGTTCATTGGTAAGTGTTTTATCAAAATATTTATCTTTTTGCCATGTTCGGACATCATTGCGATCAATGGTTCCCCCTGGCCCACTATTTGGATACACAACTACATTTCCAGTCCCTTCAAAATCATCCGTACCTTTTATATCCATTTCAAAAGCTAGTAAAAACTCTTCAGCTTTTAATCGAACAAAAGCTGGATATTGACCGTCATTTGAAACATAGATTTCTTTAATTGTTGAGCGTCCTGGCTCCCATTGAAAATTAGGCTTAAAACTTTCACGTAAATTCACACTAAAATCGACAGAGCCAAATTTATTTTCTTTCTCATCACTGTAAGTTTCCCAGGCATAGGTGCCTCTAATAACTAATAACAGTGATAGCGTCAATGACAAGACTACAAATAATTTATTTGTATGCTTAATAAAAAATTTTACGACTACATTCGACGTTGCGATTTTTTTATGCTTATTACGGCTCATGTTTTTCCCTCCTAAAGTTCCTGAATCTTTCGTTGCTCTTATGAAAGAGTCACCAACTTGTGCCACTCTCATAAGGGAAACGATTCCCTTTGTTACTTAATAATCATTGTCACGGTCGCCATCCCGGCGTTTTTTCATAAATAATAAGACGACTACAATAATAAAGACCCCGGTAATTATTTTGTAAATCAATGAACGCCATTCCTCACCTGTTTGAGGCAAGATTCCTGGCTTTGGCTTTGGTTTTGGTTTCTTTCCTGGTGGTACTACTACTGGTTTTTTTGTTGCAATAAATGTCCAGTTCATTGTTGCTTCACTTCGTGTTTGCCAAACTTCACTTGGTAACTTGTCTGATACTTTAAAGTTAACCGTTAGTGTATCGTAGTCACCGTAAGCATAGGTTCCTAACTCTAAACGTTTATTTTCAAGTTTAGGAGTACCATTACCGATTAAATTTCCTCGATAGACTTCCTTTGTGCCTAAAATCATAACAACTTCAATGGCTTCATAAAAATCAATTGCACCTTTTTTTTCAGTTGGTGACATTTCTAATTCTAAAAGATAGGGCCGGTCATCTTTCTCCGTGTTCATCAGTTTAATTTCTTTCGTAAACTGATCACCTGGCAATAATTCTTCTTTTTGAATGTAGTATGCCCCTGTGCCATCGACTGAAATACCATCAGAATCCCCGACAACCATCCCAGGAGGAAGGCTATCGGCGTAGCTTACAGGTATCAAACAAAACAAGGCACCTATTATGAACGCGACAATCCCAGTCGCTTTTTTAACTATTTTAGCCATTAGGCTCCCTCCTAAGTTGATTATTGGTTTAATTAATTATTAAGGTACTAAAGCAATTAAGGCGTCATAAATTAATTTAGATGTGCCAAGAGAAGCCGATGTTAAACCGAATTCAGCTTCAACAGCTGCTTTGTTAACTAAAACTGCTTGACCTTCAATGTGTAGTGAGTAGTCTAAGTAAGCATATTCTGTCCCAGCACTTGCATCTAAAGCCACAGTTGCTAAGAATTCATCTGTTTGGTCTTCTGGTGTTAATACTTTTAAGAAGTAGAAATAACCATCTTCTGCGTTGTAAACCCATTTATTAGGTGTTGGTGCAGCCTCAACAGACGCGTTATAACCTAATGTAATAAGTGGATCTACAGCTGATGTATCTTTAACCGCTGGATGTGTATCGCCAACTAAACCGAATAATGCCACATCGCCAGCCCAGTTATGTTCTTCTGCTGGTTTTAAACCATCATAGAAATCATAACCAAAATCAATCATGTCATAGCCACTAATTGTTCCTGTGTGTTTATCAAAATTAATTTTAAATTGTTCTTTTGTAGCAGGTCCGGCACTTAAAGCAACTTTATCTGTCGTACCTGGTAATTTAACAACAATATTTTTAGAAATTTCACCCATGTTTGAGTTAGCAATATCAAAAGCACGATAAGCAACATATTCACCGGTTACTTTGTATTCTTTATCGCCTGTTGATGATGTAATTGTTTGAACGTTTAATTTAGCAAAAACTTGGACGCCAGCATCTAAAACAGCTCCGTCAGCTTTTGTTGTTGCTGTAATGTCAGCCCAGCCAACAGTTGGATCAGTGTTCGCTGCCGCTTGCTTCACGTAGTAACCAACGTCTAAGACAATCGGGATTGCTTTATCGTTTGTTGTTGGTAATAATGTTGTTGCGTCCAATGATGTAACATGTTTTTTATTTGGGTCATTCGGTCCCGCATTTTGTAAAATTTTCATTGATTCTTCAAATGAAGCACGAGCAAAAACGTCACTTGAGCTTGTGTTGACTAATTTAACTTGTTTCTTTAATTCTTTCCCTGGTGTCATATGCGGATCTTCGAAGATTTCTTCAATCTCAATACTACCGCCGACTAGGGCATTACCAAACTTATTCTCTTTCTCTGCTTTGTAAACGTCCCATGCAAATGTTCCTAACATTAGCGCACATAATGATGCTGATGCTGCTACAGCCATTACTTTTTTCCGCTTATTTGTCTTTTTGTCAGTTCCTTTTTTCATTGGTCCTAACCTCCTATATGTTTTTTATATAAATCCTTTTACATTTATGTAAAAAAATGAATATCACTTATTATTGAAACTTTGTTAATGCCTGTTTGTAGAGACCTTTTTGTCGTTAGTTAAGTTCCCTTTTAAATCCCTTTAACTTTTTCAGCTTGGGGGTTATTGCCTCTGTTTTCTTTTCCGCCCGGAGTTTTCTAATGGATCACTGTTTGGCGAGTATGAAAAGTAGTACCGTAAGCTGACTATTAAAGCAAAAAATGAAACTAATACACCAATGCTGACATAAAAATACTCTCGAATATAACTAAGAACGACGCCAACCTTTGGGATTGACCACACAACTTTACCGACTACTTGTTTTTCCGATACTGGTGTATCTTCCCCAGTGTTTGCATCACCTTTCGTTACGAAATAGCGCCCTTTATCTCTATCAGGAATATCATGCTTGATATCAATCACTCGATGGGTTAAAACTGCGTCAGATTTTGGGTCTGATGTAAGGATATTAAAGGTTATAATATCTTTTTTCTTAATTTCAGCTGGGTTGATCATTTGAACAATAATAATATCTCCTGCTGAAAAACCATCTTTATAGGCTAACTCTTTTGGTGTCCGCATTGAATTAGTTAAGACTGAATAGAAACGATAACCAAAAAATGCTTTATTAGAATCTTTACTTACGCTGAATAATATTGCGCCCACTAAGATACTAATTGTTAAAAAATAAAAGATGAGATTCAGCACACCGTGAATTATTTTAACGTATCCTTTAGGTTTTTTTTCGCTGTAAGAATTCCCTGGCTGATAGCTCTGCTTTGGTCTTCTTTCTGCTAAATAGTTAGTCCCTTCATATGAGCGCCGCCTTCTTCGCTTTGATGATTTAGAGGAATGTCGTTTAGTACTGCTTTTTCCCTCTTTGTCACGATGATTAAGACTTTGAGATTTTAGCCTTCTTTCATTTTCACTCATACCTGATCTCCTTCTTACGATTTTCATAAACTTTTACCTTTACGAACACAAAGGCATTATTATTGTTAATAACTGTACCATTTGCTAACATATCGCTCTTAATACCCACTTACTAGTTCATATATTTTCTTTTCGAACAGATAGAGACAAGTATCCCTTTTCAAGCTTTCATAAAAAAAAAACGTCAGTAACTAACTTTATTAAGTAAGCTTTCTTTAATATGTCTTATGTTAAGTAGTTTTGAAGACGGATAACTTTTTTTCGCTTTTTTTACAGAGCTCAATAATAAAAAAGAAGGCTCAAATCCCATAGCATTGCCATTTCACAGTTTTTCAAAAAAAAATTCTCGAAATCACCAAAGTACTAATATTAAAAATTTGAAAACAGTAAATAAACGATTCAATTAATGCTTATACACAAAAAAGACTATTCAATACAATAGTCTTCAGAATGGTAGGGCTTATGAATATATTAATAAGCTCTGTACATACATTTTCAATTATGGTATAGTTTATTTATTGATAAAGTAATCAAACTACTTAACATAAGACATATTATACAAAACAAAAAACAACTAACTCAGTTAGTTGTTTTTTGTTTTGTATACTCTTTTTTTATTTTTGTCTTATTTCGTCTTTTTTAAACAAGTTTATTAGAAAGGTCCTACTGATAAATATTGCAATATCTGCTGAGGTCAAGAATGATTAATTTCATTCTTTCGATGCATTTCTTATTATAGCAAATATCTCTATCCCCTCTTACCTTTCTCTAAAGTTTTTTATTTATAGCACCATAAAAAAAGCAATGACAGAGTTTCTAATCCTATAAAAGTATGACTTTTTTACAGGACCAGCTTTCTTCATTGCTTTTTTATTGACTAATTTATTTCTTTTCACTCTTCATAAAGCTAAAAGCACTCGTTAAGGTTTTCCACATACTTTGATCACTATACACTAAGGCTGTCGAACGATACATACTAGCTGACAATTTCAGCAGCAATAGAGTTGTAACAACTAAGATAGCTAAGGAAACCATAATACTCATCGTTGAAACCGTACCACTGGCAATCCGTGAGGGCATTGTAAATGATGACAAGAATGGTACGAAAGATGTGACTTTCATTACCACATGTTGAGGATTACTCATGCCAAACATGACGTTAATCATAAAACCAATAATTGTAATATAAGTAACTGGTACTGCTGCTTTACCAGCATCTTCTGATTTAGAAACTAAAGAACCACATAAAGCTGCTAAAATCGTATAAATCAAGACACCAAACAATAAGTAAAGCATGTTGTAACCGAACAAGGCAGTGACAAGCTCTTTCACGGAGATCACTTTCAGAAAATCTTGCACCATCGGCATATCTTTAGCAATCATAAAGGCCCCTGCCCCAGTCGCAATATAAACTAGTACTTGGGTAATAATGACTAAGAAAATCCCCATGACTTTGCCGTAGAAATGTTTGGCCGCTGTAGTACTCGATAAGATAATCTCCATAATGCGTGTCCCTTTTTCTGAAGCAACTTCGGTTGAAGTGATTTGTGCGTACATCAGAATAATCATATACATAGCAAAACCAATAAAGTAAGCTCCCATAGTTAAGGCAAATTGGTTCGTTTCTTTTTCCTTCATTTCACCATCTTTAAACTCAACTGTTTTTTCAGTAAACGCTGCGGGAGCCATTAAACGACTCATGTCTTCAGCACTTAAACTCATTTCTTGGGTCGTTAAGGCTAATTGGACACTTGATAACACTTGGTTAATTTCTGCTAAATCCGTACCACCAAGACTAGTGGTACCAGTGTATTCACCAGCAACTGTACTGGCTTTTTCGTCACTTGTAATAGTTAAATAACCGTCGATTTCTTCTGCTTCTAAAGCTTTTTCGGCTTCTTCAACAGTTAAAATCTTTTCATCAACATCTAATGGTGATTGAGCCACAAAACTTTCCCGAACTACTTGATTCGTAGAAATAACTGCAATATTTGACGTTTCTTCAAATTTACTTGCCATCAATCCAACTAATAGACTGAAACCAATCATTAAAAAGGGTGCTAAAATCATCACAATAAAAGTAACACTTTTAACGTTACGTTTATAAGTCTCTAAGGCAACTACCCAAAACTTATTCATGGCTTTCACCAACTTTCATTTTAAAGATATCTTCTAAAGTAGGCGGTAATTGGTTAAAGACTGGCATGTAGCCAAATTCTAAGGCTTCTTTAAAGATAACCTTACCAACCTCATCATTTGCTAAATTCGCTTCAATCATTCCATCACTTCGTAAGTTCGCGTTTAGAACACCTTCTGTTGCCAGAATTCGTTCCAGACTTAAATCAGATTCAATAAATAATTTTGTTCGTCCAAAGGCTTGACGAATCTCATTTACGCGGCCGTCTAAGACCATTTCTCCGTCTCGCAACATGACTAAGTGATCACAGATTTTTTCAACGTTGTCCATATTATGACTTGAAAAAATCACACATGAGCCTTTTTCTTTTAATTCAATAATGCCATCTTTAAGTAACTCTGCATTTACCGGATCTAAACCACTAAAGGGTTCATCTAAAATAATCAGTTCTGGTTCGTGAATCAAAGTGGCGATTAACTGAACTTTTTGTTGATTACCTTTTGATAATGATTTAACTTTATCGGTTTTCTTCCCTTTGACTTGGAATTTATCCATCCAAAAGTCAATTTTAGGAATGATTTCTTGTTTCGTTTTGCCACGTAGTTTGGCAAAATAAATCAACTGTTCTTCAATACTAATTTTTGGATATAAGCCCCGTTCTTCAGGTAAATAACCAATAATATTGTAGTCCTTATCTGTTAATTTACGGCCTTTCCATAATACTTCTCCTTGATCTGAAGACAAAAAATCCAGAATCAAGCGGAAAGTTGTTGATTTACCTGCTCCGTTTTGACCAATCAATCCTAAAATCGTACCTTCTGGGATTGTGAAAGAAACGTCATTAACAGCTTTCATCGTCCCAAAACTTTTCGTTAAATGTTTCACTTCTAACATACTGTACCTCCATCATTTTTTCGAAAATTTATATAAAAAATCCTATATTAGAATGATACCATACCTATTTAGTGAATATTCGAACTTTTCAAAAAAGGCTGTAAAAAAAACCTTACATCTTTGTCACTGTAAGGTTTTTTTCGTTATTTTTACTTAGAAGCCTCATTTAGAAAGTGATTTCGGACATTAACTGCCACATTTTTAGGCATGCCGACTTCCTCTAATTTCTCAACTGAGGCTTCTTGAATATTTTTTAATGACTTAAATTCTTTTAAGAGCTGTTTCTTTCGTTTTGGACCTAACCCTTCAATCCCATCTAACCGGGAAGAAAAACTATTTTTACTTCTTAACTGACGGTGGAAAGTAATCGCAAAACGGTGAACCTCATCTTGAATTCGTTGCAATAAAAAGAATTCTGGGGAATTCCGTTTTAAAGGAATGACTGCTAAGTCTTGACCAAAAAGGAGTTCACTTGTTTTATGTTTGTCATTTTTTGCTAAGCCAGCAACTGGAATGTTTAAGCCTAGTTGGTTTTCCAAGACATTTTTTGCTACATCGACTTGGCCTTTACCACCATCAATCACAATCAAGTCTGGGAAAACTAAGCCTTCTTTAAGGACTCGTGAATAACGGCGATAGATAACTTCTGCCATTGAAGCATAGTCATCCGGGCCTTTGACTGTTTTTATTTTATATTTACGATAGTCATTTTTATGAGGCTTACCATCAACAAAAACCACCATGGCAGACACCGGATCCGTTCCCATAATATTCGAGTTATCAAAGGCTTCAATCCGAATAGGTGTAGGAATTCCCATGACTTCTCCTAATTTTTCAACCGCCCCGATCGTCCGAGCTTCTTTTTGCTCAATTAAACTAAATTTCTCAGTTAGGGAGACTTTAGCATTTTTATTCGCTAATTCAACTAGTTTACGCTTCTCTCCTCGTTGCGGTTTAAAGACTTTTGTTTTAACGACGGCTTCAACACTTTCTAAATCAATCTCATTAGGAATAAAGACTTCTTTTGGTACAAAGTTATGATTCTCTAAGTAAAACTGACCAATAAACGTCAAAAAGTCTTCCGGTCCTTCATTGTAAAATGGAAAAATCGAGACTTCCCGCTCAATTATTTTGCCTTGACGCACAAAAAAGACTTGAACACACATCCATCCTTTATCAATGGCATACCCAAACACATCTCGATCAATAAAGTCGGGATTAGTCATTTTTTGGCGAGTCATTACCGTTTCAATCGAACTAATTTGATCACGATACTCACCGGCTTTTTCAAACTCTAAACTTTCAGCTGCTAGATTCATTTTTACTAATAAGTCTTCTTGGATTTGAGTGTAGCCACCATTTAAAAATTGTTTGATTTCTTCAACCATTTCTTGATAGACTTGAGGATCTACTTCAAAGACACTTGGACAGAGACACTGACCTAAATGATAGTATAAACAAGGTTTTTTTGAGCTTAAACTACATTTTCTTAAAGGATACAAGCGATCCAATAAACGCTTAGTTTCATTCGCTGCCTTAACATCTGGATAGGGACCAAAATAATGGGCCTTATCTTTTTTGACTTGGCGAGCAATTTGTAAACGAGGATACTTCTCATTAGTAATTTTGATAAAGGGATAGCTTTTATCGTCTTTCAACATAATATTGTAGCGAGGATTATTTTTTTGAATTAAATTAATTTCCAACAATAAGGCTTCGATATTTGATTCCGTTACGATGTATTCAAAGTCTGCAATTTCACTGACTAATCGTTCAGTTTTCCGATCATGACTGCCACTAAAATAAGACCGTACACGATTTTTTAAGATTTTAGCTTTACCAACATAGATGATTGTTCCATTTTTATCTTTCATTAAGTAGCAACCTGGCTGGTCTGGTAGTAGGGCTAACTTATTTTTAATACTCTCGTTCATTATTGATTCGCCCTCCTTTTCCTCATCAATTATACCATTTTATTAACCCTTTAGCTTATTTCTGAATTACCCTAAAATAAAGAGACACTTCAGCTGAAATGCCTCTTTTAATTATTTTTATTTAGTTGAGTCAGTTGTTTCCGACGATTCTTCTTCGTAAGTTTCAATCGTTTCTTCAGTAACACTTGTACGAGCGTTCTTCTCTTTTTCTTTTTGGTCTTTTTCAACTTGATCAGCTTTTTCAGCTGATGTTAATTGTTCCGAGCTACTTTGACTTGTTTTAGTCGGTGCTTTCGGCTTGTCTTTCCCTGTGGCATGTTCTTCTTCGACTTGATTCATCGCGTCATTAACCGCTTCGGTTACAGCAGCGCTCATTTGTTTAGCGTACTCTTCTGTGTCGGTGACCCCAACCATAAACGCTAATAATAAAGTAGCTGTTTCTTCTTTTTGACTTTCTTCTGAAAGTTGCCATTTCTTTTTGACTTTTTTCAGGGTCAAACTGCCTTTAGTCGGCTTACTAATTAGTTCCGCTTCCGCCATTGATTCACTCAATAACTCAATGGTCAAGTCCCCTAGTTTAACATTATTTTTAACTAAGTCCCCGTCTGCAAGCATTTTAACGACTAGCTTGTCCATTGTTTTTTTATAAATTTTCTGAAAATCTAAACCGGTAATTTCAAATTCAACTATCTCTGTTTTATTTTTTTTATTATAGGTGACTTTTTTTACGTCATAATATGTTTCTGAGTTAACTTTTTCGAGCCAAACTTTTAAAAAGTTTTCCGTTTGTTTAGAAGAAATGACGCCTCCAAATTCATTAAAACTCGTCACTAAATCTTTCGTCAAATCTAAACGCTGATTTTGCATTTCTGTTTCTAGACCGATGCCTTCGACAAAATTTTTACTAAAGCGTGGGTCTTTTTCTTCATATATAAGACGGTTTACGAATAATATCCCCGCACTCTCTGGCGGTAAGGCTTTTTTACAGCCGGTAATTATAAAAATGATCGCCAGGAGCATTAGACCTAGCTTATATTTATTAGTTTTCATTTGATTACACCAGCTTTCTAAATTCTCTCTTGCCTTATCATTAATAATTATACCATTAATAAACAACAATTTTCCATTCATTTAATTATCACTAAATTTTGAAAGAATTTCAAGTAGTTTCCTAATTTCTTCGTATCTTACTACTAAATAATTAAGGAGGAACAGACTTTGTTAATCCCATTTATACTAGGAAGTATTTTCGGCTCTTTCTTAGCTCTTCTTAGCCAACGACTGGCACTTAAGCAATCAGCGATCACTCCAAGATCCCACTGCCAAAAGTGTCAGACTCAACTAGCTTGGTGGCAGCTGATACCCATTATTAGTTTTATTATCCTTAAAGGCCGTTGTCATCATTGTCAGACCAAACTGCCTACTTATCTCCTTGTAATGGAAGCTCTTGTGGGGTTGCTAGCCCTTGCCTTAAAGGTTTTTGACTTGTGGCAAGTCAGCTTACTGCCCCTCTTGTTAATCATCTTAAGTGGGCTTCTTTTAAGCATTACTGACTTAATTGATTTGATTGTTGAGCCGCGAATTTTTTACTTCTTTACCTTAACTATTACTTTAACTATTTGGCTACTACCAACTCCTTTCACCTTCCATTTAAGCTCAGCTTTAGCAGTCTATCTTAGTTTAGAGCTACTAAGTATTTTACTACCTAACAGCTTAGGAGGTGGTGATTTAAAATTACTCACTAGCTGGTCCCTCTTTCTAGGCTGGGAGGCTGTGACAGTGATTATTTGCTTGGCTAGTAGCTTTGCTTTGTGTTACGCCATTCTTCGGAAACTACTCCTAAACTGCCCTTTGTGCCTTTTTTAACCCTTGCCCTAATTCTCTATTTCTTTTTTAACTTATTATAAAAAGGCTTCTCATAAAGAGAAGCCTTTTTACACTGTTTATATTTTTCCGATACTTTCTTTAGCAGTTACAATTATATTTTCTGCTATTTTAAGCTTATGATTAGCTTCTAGATTAGTGTAAACAACAATTACGTCAGTGATTTTTCCACATTTGGCTAATTCAGAAAAGTTTACTTTTGCCAAAAGTGTTTCCTTAGTCACAAAGTCTCCGGCCGAGACTAAAATATCAAACCCTTTGCCTTTCAATTCTACAGTATCTAACCCAATATGAATGAGGATTTCTTTTCCATCCTTGGCTAATAGGCTAATGGCGTGTTTAGTTGGGAAAACACTTACTATTTGCCCTTCTGGACAAGGAGCATATATAGCCTCTTCTGTAGGTTCAATCGCAAAGCCTTCCCCTAGCATTTTTTCAGAAAAAACATCATCTTGCACCATTTCTAACTTTTTTAGTTTGCCAGATACTGGAGCTGATATTACCATTTTTTTGCCGAATTTAAACATCTCATTCACTTCCTATTCTAACCCTAAATATTCGCGCATTTCAGTCTTATATACTGCCGCTTGGTTACCATAAATAATTTGAACACCGTTTTGAACCTTCACAATGCCATTAGCCTTTAATTGGTCAGTAAAGTGATCTTTATCAAAAATGTTATCAGGGTCTTTCAACGTTAACCGTAACCGCGTAAAACAAGCATCAACTTTTTCAATATTGTCTTTGCCACCAACCGCTAAGATGATTGCTGGAATTAACTCATTAGAACTAATTTGATTACTCATCGACTCTTCATTAACGTCTCTTAACTCACGACCAGGGGTTTTTAAATCCCATTTATTTATCGCAAATTTGAAAGAGAAGTAATAGGCTGCAAAGTAAACAACTCCTATTGGTAATAACCATAACCAATTCGACCCTTTATCAGCATTTAAAATACCGTTGAAGATAAATGATAAGAACGGCCCACCAAAAGTTGAAGAGCCAGAAACATTAAACTGGACGATATAAGCTATGTAATACGCTAAACCTGAGAAAACAGCATGGATACCGAATAAGGCGGGGGCCACAAATAAGAAACTGTATTCAAGTGGTTCACTAATCCCCATTAGAGCACAAGGGATCGTTGCTGCTATCATTAATGAGGCAGTTTTTTTACGATTTTCTGGTAGTGCTGATTTATAAATTGCTAAGGCTGCACCAGGTAAGCCACACATTGCAAAAATGACTTTACCATTCATTAAGAAACGACTCACACTAATATCAAACATCGCTCCTGGGGTATTTAAAATACTATTGTAAATATTCACTGCCCCTTCAACAACATCTCCGCCAATCTCCATCACACCACCTAAGGAAGTGAAAAAGAAAGGCAAGTAGATAAAGTGATGTAAGCCAAACGGCAATAATAAACGTTCTGCTAAGCCATAAAAGAAAGCGCCAAATGAACCTGTTCTAATAATTAATTCCGAAGACTGATTTAAAACTTGTTGAATCGGTGGAAAAATAAAAGCTAACCCAATTCCGACAACACTTGCCACTAAGATCGTAATCGCAGGAATGAAGCGAGTACCGTTAAATAATGAAAAAACCGGTGGTAGCTGAATTTTATAATATTTATTATGCAAGAAACTGACAACTAAACCAATAATAATTCCGCCGAAAACTCCTGTGTCTAAGGTTAGAATACCTAAGACTGACCTTTGACCAGTTAATAAGTTTTCAGGATTGATGACACCATTTAAAACTAAAAAGCTACCCATGATAGCGTTCATTGTCATATACCCTAAGAAACCTGACAAGGCAGCCGTCCCTTTTTCTGATTTAGCAAAACCATAGGCAATCGAAATTGCAAAAATTACTGGGATATGATTATTGACAACATTACCTGCTTCTTTCATTAGTTGAAATAAATAATTGAAAAATGTATTTCCTAAAAAAGGCGCTAGTTCGATTATTTTAGGATTAGTAAAGGCACTGCCAATTCCAACTAAGATTCCTGAGATTGGCAAGATTAAGACTGGGGCCATTAAAACTTTTCCTAACTTCTGAAAAGATGCTAACATTTTTTCTTTCTTCATTTTGTTCCTCCTATACCATTGATTAAATCGGTTACATTTTGATTAGAGCGTCTTTGTTCTTTAGTGGAAAATAGAAAAGCAGTCACTGCTTTTCTATTCCCAAAGAAACTATTTTAATTCTGGCCAATAATCTTGATTAGCTGCGATTAAACTATCTAAAATTTTACGGGCTTTTTTTGCATCGCCAACAGTTCGGTTAAGGGTTAATGCTTGTAAGGCTTTAGTGTAAGATTTTTCTAAGTATGCTTCGCAAGTTAATTTTTCATAAGCGTGTTGCCCTTCAATCAGCCCTTTGTAGAACGTGCCAATTTCTCCAACTGCATAAGGCGCCGGGCCATTAGCACCTAATGAGGCTGCTACTTCAATCATGACGTCATCGGATAAATTGGAAACAATGCCATTATTTGGCACAATCACAATAAATGTCTTTCTCAAATTACCATAAATAGAAGCTGCCACTTCAACAATCATGTCGCCATGAGCATCGTTATGGACAATATGAGAATCTTTCGCAGTCCCAACTTTTGCAATTCGACGACACTCTTCAAACACACGCTTCTCACGACCATTCATAACTTCATTAGCACGAGTGTGTTCTGGGTCTAATTGACCTAATTTGTATTCAGGGTATAAATAATATTGTAAATAAGTATTTGGCAAGTAATCAGGAAAATCATGAAGCATGTCTTCGACCATTGCATAGGTGTCAAGCCATGACTGATCTCGCTGCTCGGCATCTACTGGTAAAAAACCATTTTTCAGAGTATAATCACGAATCTCTGGCAACAAATCAATCCCTTTGTCATCATAGATATGAGTAAACCAGCCGAAGTGATTTAAACCAAAGTAAGTTGGCTCAAATGTATTATAGTCTCGGTTAATCAGACGTCCAAATGAACGTAATAAATTGACTGGTTGGTCGCAAATATTTAAAATTTTATGATCATTTGGAAAGACTTTATTTAAGGCGTAAGCTACTATAGCCGCAGGGTTTGTATAGTTCAAAATCCATGCCTCTGGGCTTAGTTCACGAACGTCATTGACTAATTCAATCATGTCACGAATCGACCGTAAGCCGTAAGCAAAACCTCCTGGACCACATGTTTCCTGGCCAATAATTCCCATTGCTAAAGGTAACTTTTCATCTTTCTCACGCATCGGATAACCGCCTGTTCGCATTTGACAAAACACAAAGTCAACATCCGTAAAGGCTTCCTTTTTATCTGTCGTATAACTAAATTCAATCTCTGGTGTTTCTTCCGTAAATAAGATTTTTCCGAATTCACCAATAACTGCTTGCCGTTCTTCATCAATATCATACAAAGTTATTTTATTAAAAGGAAAAATATCTTGGTGCTTTGTTAATGCTTTTAAAATACCAGGTGACCAAGTTGAACCGCCACCTACGATTACAATATTATTTTTTTTCGTCAAAACTACCACTCCTCAATTAGTTGATAATCATATTATAGGCTCAGACTTTCTGCAACTCAATGGTTCTAGCCTAAGTTAGGTAGCGGTTACATCCTTTATTTTTAAACACATTTGCGTGTTATAAAACACAAGACAGACAATCATAAGAAACCCCTCCTTACGACTGCCTGCCTTAATTTTATTGACTCCTATTGATATACGCTTCGAACAACCGATCAAAGAGATAAGTGAAAGATAAACGACTTGTCACATCCATCCCGTCAACATAAATCGGTGTATCAAAGGTATATAGCGCCACATCTGCTAATTTGGCAATACTATTTTGAGATAAGCTGGTTAAAGAGACAACTTTCCCTTGGCGATGTTTAGCTATGATTGTTGCATCTAGAGGTGTCTTAGTCTCACCACTCAGGCTCACAACAAAAATCAAATCTTTTTCGGTGACATTTTTAGCTCGTTGTTGCATCACATGAGGTTCATGATAAGAGGAACTAACTTTACCGATGATCCGTAAACGTTCATTGAATTCTTCGCATGGGTATTTTGAAAGACCACAAGAAAAGAAAAAGACATTTTCTGCTTCATCTAGTAACTTCGTAATTTGGCTTAAACTGTCATTAGTTAGCAGTTGTTTTGTTTTAATAATCTGCTCGTCTAATGGTGTTGATGCTATGACATTTTTGTGTCCCTGAATAGTTAATAGTAAACTGGTTTTTAATTCTGAATACCCTTGAAATTCTAATTTTTTGGCTAATCTCACTAAAGTATTTGGTGATAAAAATAAATTGTCAGCCACTTCTTTTAACGTCTTTTCTCTTATTGTCTCGACATTTTCAATTAAATAAGCCAGTGACTTACTTTCTTGTTGGTTTAATTTAGTTTGATTTTTTTTTAGATGTTGATAAAAGTCCACGATTAAAACACCGCCCTTGAAAGCATTTTGCTCAATTATAGCACAATCCACAAGTAAGCTTAGCTAAAATTTCAAATAAAAAAAAGCGAACTCCGAAGAGTTCGCTTAATAGTTTAAAGTTAAATTAGTTTACACGGACAGCAAAGCTTGGTGTAAAGTATTGGATTGATCCGTAGCCAACATTTTGACCTGGTTGTGGGGCATGGAAAAAGCTTCCACCGCCAGTTGCAATGGCAACATGATAAGTTGCGCCAGCTGGTCCCCAGAAATATAAATCTCCTGGTTGAGCTTCTGACACAGAAATTCTTGTTCCTTCAGCTTCTTGGGCAACTGTATTTCGACCCATTGGTCTACCAATTGCTGCAAAGGCTGCTTGGACTAAACCAGAACAGTCAAAGGCATCAGGACCTGTTGCTCCCCAAACATATGGTTTACCTTCGTATTGAAGTGCTGCAGCAATCACATTTGAATAACCTGGTGCTGGTGCTGGTTTTTCAGGCTGTTGAACTGGTGGCGCTGGTGGTGGCGTTACATTGCCATTACCAGAGTTACTATTGCCATTATTTGAATTATTGTTGCCTGAATTGTTGTTACCTGAGTTATTCGTATTACCTGTGTTAGTGTTACCAGTTGTTGAGTTATTTGTTGAATTTGTAGTTGTATTTTGCGTTTCTTCAATTGAAGCTTCAGGTTCTGCTTGCACTTGTGCTTGCTCAGCTTCTTCAGCCGCTTTCGCTTGTTCTCTTGCTAATTCAACTAAACGGGCTTGTTCAGCACGAGCTGCTTCCGCTTCTTCTTTTTCTTTTACGAAAGTAGACTTTTTACCTTTTTCAGTTTCTTTTTCAGCAGCAATTTCGCTAACTAAGGCTTGTTGGTATAATTGTTGATCGACTAATTCACCTTTTTGAGCTTCTAATTCTGCCGCATTGGCATTGATTGCTTCGGCTTTTTCTTCTGTTTTAACTTTTTTAGTTTCAACTTCTTTTTTATCTGACTCTTGTTGTTTCATCAAGTCGTTACTTGCTGAAACTAAACGAGTCGCTGCAAAAACGCGGCTTAAGGCAGTTGAAACTGATTCTGCTGATAAAACAGCATCGATATAGCTAGTTGCTTGTCCATCAACTTGGACTGAACGGGCTTGTTCTTTGATCGTTTCATCACGTTTTTCAATTCGTTGGTTTAAACCAGCGATTTCTTCTCCAAGTGTTGTTACCGCTTGGTTTAATTTAGCTTGTTCAGCTAATAATGCTTCAGCTTTCTCTTGAATATTAGCAATATTCGCTGAAACTGCTGCTAATTGTTCTGAAGCTGCTGCTTCTTGAGAGCTTAATTCGTTAATTTTTTTGTCTGACTGTTGAATTTTAGTATCGTAGTCGTCTGCAAGTGCCACCGCTGGTAATGCTAACGTTCCTAAGACAATTGTGCTTACCATTAAAGCAGATATAATGCGTTTCTTCACTGTTCATTCCCCCGACTATTTTTCTTTATTTTATATAAATTTTGAGTTTTCTTTCTCGTCAATAGATGAATTGTATCATAACAACATGTCAACAAGATAATAGCTATGTTACAAAAACATTTCATTGGTAAAAGACTGTTATTTTATAACTTGGCGATTTTTTTGATTGGATAAGCTAGTAACGTATAGAACAAACCGTTCAGGATCATCGTTGGTCCGAGATTTCGAGTGATAAATCCGAGGAAATCACTGTTGATCAATCCGAATACCCCTTGTAATAAGTAAGCGCTACTATCCATAATTGTTATAAAGATAACTAAACTTAGTAAGATTGAGATAAAAGACGGTCGAACATACTCAAAGACCACATAAATCAATAAAACTGTTAAAGGTAAAGAAACCATATTAATGCCGATAATACTATAATAGTAAACATCAAATAAGATCCCGATACTAATTGATAAGATGACCATGTATTTCCGTTCAAAATATAAACTGCCTAGAATCAAGCCAATTAACAACAAGTGACTATTTAAAAATAGCTGATTGTTAGTTACTCCTCGAAGTATATTACTAATTTGGCCGTCTAGTAACATTAAGACAATTAAAATCACTGGCAATAAAACTGACATAACTGAACGTTTTTCCATTTTATTCATCACTTCCTAGCAAGCGTTTAACAACTGTTACGACGGAAATGTCATACATTGAAGAAACTGGTGTGACGTAGACTTCTTTATCTAAACCAAAACTCGTTTCTTTAATTTTTTTGACTTCTCCTACAACTAAACCTTTTGGCGAACCGCCGCCTAGACCTGATGTACTGACTAAGTCACCGACTTTAATGTTAGTTAATGATGTTAGCTGACTGACGATAAAGGCTTCTTCTTCGTCGTCGTATTTTTCCATTAACCCGTAGATAGACTCCCCTTCTTTTGGTGAGACCATCACTGGGAAGTGGTTGGAATTTTGGTTAGTTGACGTTAACAATTCAACTTTAGCTGAGGTTTCATTAGACAAAATCACACGGCCAATTAAGCCTTTACTACCAAGGACTGGCATCTCCGCTTCAACACCGTCACGTTTACCTTTGTTAATAATTAAAATATCTTGCCAAGTATCAGGGGAGCGGGTAATCACACTGCCACTAATCGTGTCATAGCTTGATAATGTTTCCGTTAAATTCAGCTGCTCTTTTAATTCTTTGTTTTCTTTTTCATAGGTTTTATTTTGGCTTTCAATCGCTGCGTATTCATCTAAGCGTTTTTTCAAGCGATCATTTTCTTCGTAAGTATTGAATAAATTACTGATCGACTGGACGCTGCCTTCAACGGCTCGCATTGGAAAAGACAAAATATTATCTAAGGTCGCTGTTAAATCATTAGTTACTGATTGGACAACGCCGACTTCTTTCGTTTCATCACGTTTCATAGAGCTATAGCTCACTAAAAAGACCACGATAATTACTAAAATAATCGCGATAATAATATTTTTACTAGAATTGAATTTCTTCACTGTTCCACCTCATGGTACTTTCTTCTGACTATTGCATACGATAGGAACTATTTTACCATTAAATCAGAGCTTTTTCTATAAGGGATTCTCCTTTCACCGAGAATCAACTAAATCTTAAGTTAATTTTATGAACTCTCTTGGAATAGCCTACTGATTCTTTTAATTATTGACTTTTCGAAAGGTTTATTGCCTTTGAGATGATAAAAAACCTACTAGCTGGGGAGCTAGTAGGCCAAAATATGGGGTAGTACTATTTTCCATTGTAAGCTTGAACAATGATTGCTTTTAGCTCACTAATTAATGGTTGTTTTGGATTTGCTGTCGTACATTGGTCAGTGTAAGCTAATTCAGCTAAACGATCAGCTGTACTATCTAATTGAGCTTTCGTCACGCCTTGAGCTTTAAAGCTCATGTCGATACCAACACGTTCACCTAAGTTAGCAACTTCAACAGCTAACGCTTCAACTAATTCAGCCGTTGTATTACCTTTCAAGCCTAGGAAACGAGCGATGTCAGCGTAATCTTCGTCAGCGTGGAAGCTTTCATATTTCGCAAACATAGCATGTTTAGAAGGGTCTTTCGCATTGTAACGAATCACGTGTGGTAAAAGAATCGCATTCGTACGACCGTGTGGAATATGGTATTCCGCACCACATTTGTGAGCGATTGAGTGATTAATTCCTAAGAAAGCATTAGCAAAGGCCATTCCAGCTAAAGCTGAAGCATTATGCATTCTTTCACGGTTGTCTTCATTTGGTGCATCACATGACGCTTCTAAGTTAGCAAAAACTAATTTGATTGCTTGTAAACTTAAACCACGAGTGTAATCTGAAGCCATAACTGACACATATGATTCTAAAGCATGAGTTAAGACATCCATCCCCGTATCAGCTGTCACTGACTTTGGAACTGACATCACAAATTGTGGGTCAATGATTGCCACATCTGGTGTTAAGGCGTAGTCAGCTAATGGGTATTTAACCCCTGTTTCGCTATCGGTAATAACTGCGAATGGTGTGACTTCTGAACCAGTTCCTGAAGTTGTTGGAATACAGACGAACTGAGTTTTTTCAGCTTTTTCAATTTTGTAAGTCCGTTTACGAATGTCTAAGAATTTTTGTTTCGCTCCAAAGAATTCTGTTTCTGGGTGTTCAAAGAACATCCACATACCTTTGGCAGCATCCATTGCTGATCCACCACCTAAAGCGATGATTGTATCAGGATTGAATTCGACCATTCTTTCAGTTCCTTTATAAACTGTGTTTGTTGACGGATCAGGTTCAACATCAGAGAAAACTTCGATTTGAACTTTGTTTTTACGTTTTCTTAAAGTTTCCATAACTAAGTCAGCATAACCGAATTTAACCATGCCAGCATCACAGACTAAGAAAATCCGTTCAACATCTTCCATTGTTTCTAAATATTGTAATGAATTTTTTTCAAAGTACATTTTTTTAGGTAGTTTAAACCATTGCATATTATTTCTCCGTTTCGCGACTGTTTTAACGTTAATTAAGTTAATAGCTGAGACGTTTTTAGAGACTGAGTTTTTACCGTAAGAGCCACAACCTAATGTTAACGATGGGACTAATTCATTGTAGATATCACCGATTCCGCCTTCTGCAGCTGGTGTGTTAACAAGAATACGACACGCTTTCATCTTCATACCAAATTTCAATTGTAAGTCTTCGTCTTCAGAGTGAATGACTGCTGTATGACCTAAACCAAACTCTAACATTTTTTCACATAATTCAAAGGCGTGATCACGATTGTTAGCTTTGATCATTGCTAAGACTGGTGATAATTTTTCTAATGATAATGGGTAATCAATGCCAGCACCTTCAAGTTCAGCAACTAAAATTTTAGTGCCAACTGGTACTTTGATACCAGCTTGTTTAGCAATCGCTTCAGCTGAGTTACCAACGATGGCTGGACGAACAGCTGTTTTAGCATCATTCATAACGGCTGCTTCTAATTTGCTTAATTCAGCTGGTTTCACGAAGTACACTTGGTGAGCTTCGAATTCAGCTTTAACTTCTTTGTAGATTTCTTGATCAACGATGACACCTTGTTCAGAAGCACAAATCATGCCGTTATCAAAAGTTTTTGAAACGATTAAATCGTTAACAGCACGTTTGATTTTTGCTGATTTTTCAATGTAGGCTGGTGTGTTACCTGGGCCAACACCTAAAGCTGGTTTACCAGTTGAGTAAGCTGATTTAACCATGGCACCACCACCAGTTGCTAAGACAATTGCTACTCCTGGGTGATTCATTAAACCACTTGTTGCATCTAATGATGGGTGTTCAATCCATTGAATACAGTTAGCCGGTGCGCCAGCTTTAACTGCTGCATCTAAAATAATTTGCGCTGCCGCTGCTGATGATTTTTGCGCACTTGGGTGGAAAGCAAAAATAATTGGGTTACGTGTTTTAATTGAAATCATCGCTTTAAAAATTGTTGTTGATGTTGGGTTCGTTGTTGGTGTTACTCCACAAACGACGCCAACTGGTGTTGCGATTTCAACGATGCCTTTTTGATCGTCACGGTTAATGACACCAACTGTTTTATTATCTTTAATGTTGTTCCAAATTGATTCTGAAGCATACATGTTTTTAATTGCTTTGTCTTCATAAATCCCGCGACCAGTTTCTTCAACGGCTAATTTTGCTAAAGGCATGTGAGCGTCTAATGCTGCCATTGCCATTTGATGAACAATATGATCCACTTGCTCTTGATTAAAATCTTCCATTGCAACTAGGGCTTCATTCCCCTTTGTCACTAACTCATCGATCATACTTTGAACATCTACTGTTTCTTTTTTGGCTACCATATGTAAATCCTCCTATGAAAATTTTCTTTTGTTACACTTTTCACAATTAATCATACTATAGATCTTTTTGTTTGTAAATAGTTTTCTGTGATATTTTTCACAATTATTCAGATAATGATATTAACAGCTATTTATCAAGTTTATTTGACTATATTTTGATAAACAAAAAAAGCCTTAAAACTCAGGCTCCTCTAGTTTGTATTGTGAATTAGGTAACTTTCTATAAGAGATCTTCCATATTTTCCCAATCAAACAAATTTGGTGCTTTTGTTTGAGCTTTAATTCGTTGATAATCGAAAAACTCATTAAAAGTAACGACGGAAATATCTTTGATCTTTTCATTGATAGTCAGACTTTCTAAACGGGGCCAGCGATAATCTAGTAAATACCCCCAAAGATCTGTCTCTTTAACCGTTTTATAGCCATTTTCATGAAAAGATTTACATTTTTGTTTTACTTTGCGATTTAATTTTAATTTCTCCCGCCAATTAAACTCTTCTCTCATAGTAAGTACCTGTCCATGTATTTTTATTTGCTAATTCTTAGAATAAAAAGAGCTGCGACATCAGTCGGCAGCTTCTTCATCTGTTAATGTTATTTGTCTTCAGTTGTTTCTTCTGTTACTTCTTCAACGATTTCCGCTGGTTCAACAATTGTTTCAGTTACAACTGTTTCAGTAACTGCTTCAGCTGTTGGCACAACAGTTGAGATTGCTGTTCTATTAAACTCTAAGAAAATACCTTCACAATCTAATGTCACAGTACTCTTCTCTGTGTTAATCTCAGAAATCACACCATGTAAGCCACCAATAGTTACAACTTTACTACCAACATCCATACTATTTAATAAGTCTTGACGTTGTTTTTGTTGTTTCTTTTGTGATCTTGACATGAAAAACATCATTCCACCAATAATAATTAATGGAAATAAAAAGCTAATTCCTCCACCCATTTATCTTTCACCTCATTTTTTTTTAATGTCTCTCTAACACTCTATCAAAGTTTAACTTAAACTACTAGTATTTTTATTTATTTCTCTAGAAATTCTTAGCATTTTTGTCATTAAAGCCATATTCTTCAAAGAAGGCTTGGCGGAACTCTAACAAATTGTCATCCATAATTGATTGACGAACTTGTTTCATGACGTTTAATAGGAAGTAAAGATTATGGTAAGAAGTTAATCTAATACCAAATGTCTCATTACATTTAATTAAGTGACGAATATAAGCACGAGTGTAATTTTTACAAGTGTAACATTGACATTTTTCATCAATTGGTCGGAAATCTTCTGCATATTGGGCATTTTTAATAACGAGACGACCTTTACTCGTCATACATGTGCCATTACGAGCAATTCGCGTTGGTAAGACACAGTCAAACATATCCACGCCATTGATCGCTCCATCAATCAGTGAATCGGCAGTTCCGACACCCATTAAGTAGCGAGGTTTGTTCTCAGGAATTAAGGGATTCAAGTATTGTAAGACTTCGTTCATCTCAGCTTTCGTTTCACCTACAGACAAGCCACCAATTGAGTAGCCTGGGAAATCTAAACTAATTAAGTCTTTGGCACTTTGTTCCCGTAAGTCTTTAAAGCCTGCTCCTTGAATAATACCAAACAAGCCTTGACGGTCTGGATTGGCATGAGCATTCAAGCCCCGCTCAGCCCAGCGAGTCGTCCGTTCAATTGAACGCTTCACATAGTCGTGACTTTCGTAAAATGGGGCACATTCATCAAAACTCATCATAATGTCTGGCCCTAGTTTGTTTTGAATTTGAATGGCTTTTTCTGGTGATAGGAACATTTTTGAACCATTAATATGGTTTTTAAAATTAACCCCTTCTTCAGAAATATTCCGCATGTCAGCCAATGACCACACTTGGAAACCACCTGAGTCTGTTAAAATTCCTTGATCCCAGTTCATAAATTTGTGAAGACCACCGGCTTTTTCAACTAAATCTTCGCCGGGGCGTAACCACAAGTGATAAGTGTTGCTTAAAATAATCCCAGCACCCATTTCTTTTAGTTCTTCTGGGGCCATTGTTTTGACAGTTGCTAAAGTTCCTACTGGCATAAACATTGGTGTTGGGAAGGTCCCATGAGGCGTAATAATTTCTCCTAAGCGGGCGCCTGTGTGTTTTTCTTTTTTAATTAATCGATAACGAATGGCTGGTTCTGTCATTTCGTCGGCCTACTTTCTATCTGCATTCTTTATTAGATACCTAAAATATCATACTCTTACTTTGGGTTTTTAGCAAGTTTTTACGGTCTAAAACAGCTTGCAATAGCTATCTATTTGAAGCTTTTAGACCTTTTTCATTTTTTTAGAGCTTATTCTTTGCAAACGTTTCCTTTTCATGGTTTAATAAGAGTATAAGAAAGGAACCCAAACAGAAAATAAAAGAATTTCTCGAAAACTGTTACACGAAGTAAAAAAGGTAAACAATAATATGATTAGTTGTACAAGATTCACCAACTGTAAGTTAAGCTTGTAAAGTAGTTAAGTAACACTTTATTAAATCAATACGTGTTTTAAGCATACGCAACCCAAAAGAACACCATTAAGATCTAAACGTAAAGAAATTGCAAAACGAACAGATGTAAGATTGTAGTTAACAATGTTGAAGTTGTATAAGAAACTGTGTTTTGTTTAACGAAAAAGAAATTCACTTTACTTTACATGAGTCACTAATGCAAAAGTAGTCACACATTTATTTTCTGTTTCCTTTCGAAAGCAACAAAAGAGCCAAGCTCCTCGAGAAGCTTGGCTCTTTTTTTTGTCTTTTTTATTTAACAAACATGGCATCGCCAAAACTGAAGAAACGATAACGTTCTTCAATGGCATGATGATAAGCCGCTAAAGTGTAGTCTCGGGTAGCAAAGGCACTGACTAACATGACTAACGTTGACTTAGGTAAGTGAAAGTTAGTCGAGAAAGCATCGACTATTTTGAACTGGTAACCAGGGGTAATAAAGATATCTGTCCAGCCACTGTCAGCTTGAATCTCACCAGCAAACTTAGTGCCGATGGTTTCTAACGTTCTAATCGAGGTCGTTCCTACAGCCACAATCCGCCCACCTTGGGCTTTAACTTGCTGCAGTTTTTCAGCTGCAGCTGGTGTTAACTTGTAAAATTCGCTATGCATTTGGTGTTCAGCTATATTATCGACACTAACTGGCCGGAAAGTGCCTAATCCTACATGCAGTGTTAAATAAACGAGTTCAACCCCTTTAGCAGCAATTTTATCTAAAAGCTCTTTCGTAAAATGTAAGCCTGCTGTTGGAGCTGCCGCCGAGCCATTTTCTTCGGCATAAACAGTTTGATAACGCTCTGGATCTTCTAAACGTTCTTTGATATAAGGTGGTAGAGGCATCTCCCCTAGAGATTCAATAATTTCTAAGAAGACTCCCTCGTATTTAAATTCAATAATTCGACCACCATGTTCAATTTCTTCCATGACTTCGGCTTGCAAACGGCCGTCACCAAAAGAAATCAAGGTGCCTTTTTTAGCCCGTTTGGCTGGTTTAATTAAGGTTTCCCACTTATTTCCTTCGATATTAGTTAACAATAAGACTTCCACATGGCCCCCAGTTTCAGGTTTTTCACCATAAAGACGGGCTGGTAGCACTCGGGTATTATTCAAAACTAAGGCGTCACCTGGGTTCAATTCATCTAAGATGTCAGAAAAATGACCATCTGTCAGCTTGCCAGTCTCTTTATCTAATGTTAATAGTTTAGATGTTTCACGATTTGCTAGAGGGGTTTGGGCAATCAGTTCTTCTGGTAAATCAAAATCAAAATCTTCAGTACTTAATGTCATTATTCGTCACTCTTTCTCAGTAGATTCTTCTTGTGATAGTTTAGCACTTTTTTTTATTTTGCGCTATCAAATGGACACAATAAAAAAACAGGCTTAACAAAAGTCCTCTATATCCAAGTAATTTGACTTTTGACGCCCGTTTTTCTAAAAACCCCTTGCTCCAACTCATCTTTGGAGAACGAGTTTTTTTATTGATTGTGATAAACATAGCCTAAGTGTTCATAAGCCAAAGGTGTTGCCATTCGTCCCCGTGACGTCCGTTTAATAAAACCTTTTTGGATTAAATAAGGTTCATACATATCTTCCACCGTTTCAGTCTCTTCGCTAATATTCACTGCTAAAGTACTTAAACCAATCGGTCCCCCTTGATACAACTCGATCATTGTTTTCAAGATTTTTTGGTCAACGTAATCTAAACCAGCGTGATCAACTTGTAACATTTTTAAGGCTTGATCAGCAATCTCTCGATTGACGACACCATCACTTTCGACTTGTGCGTAATCACGGACCCGTTTTAACAAGCGGTTAGCAATCCGCGGTGTGCCACGAGAGCGACGGGCTATTTCAAAAGCTCCCTCTTCGATAATTTCAGTATCAAAAATATCGGCTGTCCGTTTGACGATTTCTTTCAAATCAGCGTCTTCATAATATTCCATATGAGAGACGATCCCAAAACGATCCCGCAGAGGGGCTGAAAGCATCCCGGCTCGAGTTGTGGCACCGACTAAGGTAAATGGCGGTAAAGTAAAGTGAACGGGGTGTGAGGCGCTGCCTTGACCAACCATAATATCGACATAAAAATCTTCCATGGCGGAATAAAGCATCTCTTCGGCAATTCGTGGCATCCGGTGAATTTCATCGATAAATAAGACATCCCCTGGTTCTAATTCGTTGAGGATCGCCACTAAGTCACCAGGCCGTTCAATCGCTGGCCCACTGGTCGTCCGAACTTGGACATCTAACTCATTAGCAATTACCATGGCTAACGTCGTCTTACCTAGACCGGGGGGCCCATATAATAAGACGTGATCCAAGGCTTCCGAGCGACTTTTAGCCGCTTGAATATAAATAGCTAGTTCTTTTTTGACTTTACTTTGACCGATGTATTGAGCAAGGTATTGTGGGCGAAGTGATTTCTCGAAGCCTTCTTCGCTAATGTTCGCTTCTCCTGCAACTAGTCGTTCTTCTTCTGTCATGTCACTTCAACTCCTTATTTCTTCATCAATAATTTCAAGCCATGACGTAAGTATTCGTCAGTCGTCGTCGCCTTGACTGCTTCTAGTTCTTTAGTGATGCGTTTTAATTCACGCTCGCTATAACCAAGGGCTTTTAAGGCTTCTAAGGCTTCTTCTAAGACAACATTAGTGCCGAGAGCGGCCATTTCTGCTGGCGCAAAGAGGCCTTCTTCAACGACATCAGTAATGACCAGTTCCCCTAGTTTACCTTTAAGGTCGAGAATCATCTGTTGGGCAGTCTTTTTACCGACACCTGGAAACTTCGTTAAATATTTAAAATCTTCTGACTCAATGGCCTTAACTAAACCGGCATGGTCCTCACCAGCCATAATCGCCAAACCACTTTTCGGTCCAATCCCAGAAACACTAATTAACTTAATAAACAATAATTTTTCTTCTAACGTCGTAAAGCCATATAAGGTAATGGCATCTTCTCGCACCGCTTGGTATAAGTAAATAATACTTTCTGAGCCTTCTGCGGCGGCATAGCGAAAAGGATTCGCCACAGCGATCTGATAGCCAATGCCTTGATTTTCCATAACGACATAATAAGGACTCACAAAAGTGATCGTCCCGCGGATATATTCGTACACTACTTTTCCCCTCCATTTAAACAGCACATGTGTTCCCTTTAGATTGTAACACAAATTCAGAGCTGATTAAATTCAAAACTTGGGCTTTTCAGTAAAAGTTAGGCGCCTTGAACTCCCTCTTAACTACCCGGTAGCTCCGTGATTTCAGGAACTTCTGAGGTTTTTTCGAAAAATTCTTGACCATCACTTAAGGCAATGTCTACTCCGTTAGCAACAACGGTTAACTTTTGGTCTGCCTTAATGTTAATTACTAAGGTGTCGCGGACGAGTTGATTGCCGATCCGCTCACCACCAAAGGCATCTGACTCATCTCTGACACCAACAGCTGTAATACTTTGCCCATCTGCTGAAAATTGATAGCTGACTTCTTTTTTATTAGGTGGCACAACATGGCCATTGTATAAGGCATAAAATTGAAACACACCTTCGTCTATGACTAAATGATAGCCTTCTTGACCGGGAATATTTAATTGCCAATTGCCAACTAAGCCTTGAATTGTTTTAGGGGCTCCTTGGCTGTCACTGTTTGCTGATGATTCCTCATTCGTCACACTGTCACTTGGTTGAGAACTCGTTGGCTCTTCTGTCATTTGACTAACTTCTGGCTGAGGATCAGCTTGACGAGCCAATTGATTTTTTTGATAGAAGGCAACCATCACTAGTAAACTTAATACTAGGCTTAAGCTTATTAAGACTAATTTTTTCATACTTGACCTTTCTAGTTACTCGTAACAATTGAATAACTTCCTCTTCATGAGGTGACTTATTGTAAAAAAAACAAAGGGGCTATGACTTTTAGTCACAGCCTCTGGACTATTTAATTGAATAGTTCGATGTATTGTTCGTAACCTGCTGACGCTAATTCTCCTAGAGGAATAAATTTCAACGCTGCGCCGTTAATGCAATAGCGTAAACCACCAGCAGCTTCTGGTCCATCTGGAAAAACATGACCTAGATGAGAGTCGCCTTGTTGGCTACGGACTTCTGTGCGCTCACGACTTAAACTGCGATCCGCTAATTCTTGTAGCGTGGCGATTGGCTTAGTGAATGAAGGCCACCCACAGCCCGCATCGTATTTATCTAAAGATGAAAATAAGGCTTCGCCACTGACGATATCAACATAAATCCCTTGGGAAAACTGCTTATCGTATTCACTACTAAAAGGTTGCTCGGTACCATTTTCTTGAGTCACTTGATACTGGACTGGCGTTAACTTTTGACGTAATTCGGCTTTTGATAATTTCACTTCCAACACCTCTTTATTTTAGTTAGTCTGAGTATACCATCTCCACTAACATTATCCTTAAGATTTGCTCTTTCAGCTCAAAAAAAGGGAGGTGTGGCAAAAGTCGTTTAAATACAAGTACTTCGTTGTCCCTTATTTCTAAATGCTAAAGCATTAAGAATAACGGCAGCACTTAGAGATTAATGTGAGCGAAACAGAGTGTAGTCGGATTTATTGAAATTATCGTGCCTTCAAAGCTTTGCGCTTCAGCGCTTAGCATTTGTTGAGAACGAAGTTATTTGACTTTTGGAACCCGTCTATCAAATAACGTTCGTCAAAAAAAGGGCGCCGATGACTAATGTCACGGCACCTTTCAACATCATTTGAATTTCGCTAACATTCGTTTGACTTGGGCAACTGGGAAACCAACGATTGCAAAATAATCACCAGTAATTTTTTCCACTAGCAATGATCCTTGACCTTGGATACCATAGGCCCCTGCTTTATCTAAATGCTCACCTGTGGCCAGATATTCATTGATTTCTTCATCCGTTAAATCGAAGAAAGTCACTTCTGCTGAAACAACTTGTTGCTCAATTTGGTTCGGATTCATCATGTAGACACTTGTGTGAACTAAGTGACTGCTGCCACTTAACTTCCGTAACATGGCGAAAGCTTCGGCATCACTTGCTGGTTTACCTAGAATTTCATTACCAACTGCCACAATCGTATCACTGCCTATGACTAAGTTATCTGGGTTTCTCTTACAAATTAATTGGGCTTTTTTTTGGGCCATGTCTAAGACATACTCTTCAGGACTGACTTCCCCAACGACGCTTTCATCGATTTCCGCTGGCATCGTTTGAAATTTTTTAACAATCTTACCTAACAATTCTTTTCTCCGAGGAGACTGGGACGCTAAGATAATTGCCATGTTTGTAGCCTTCTTTCTTTATTTCTTATTTTAAGTCCGTTACGACTAATTATTTACTTTAACTTCGTAACTATATTCCTATCTTTTAAGAAAATAAAGGTTTTTTAATTAATTTGTGAAAAACTTAATTTAACCACCACCGACATGAGCTTTTCTTATTCAATCGTGTCCCGTAAAGTCCAACGAATGACCCCTTCGTAACTCCCTGTCGTTTTAGGTACGTGATCCGCTTCAAGTTGCAGTTTCAATCCGTCAGCTAAGGCCCCTTTCTGCCAACTATCAGAAACATTGTACAAATACTCTGCGGAAGTGCCATTATTTGTATAAATGATTTTAGGTGTGCCATCTAATGTTTGTCGCTCTTTTTTATAAATATATTTTAAAGCCCCTACTTGGACGTCTTCCCCATTTGTCATCTCTTTTTCGATTTGAGCAGTGATTTCCCAGTCACTTCGGCTTTTACGAGTGTCCTCAACTAGTAGCGGTGTTGCAATGTTAGTTTTATCTACTCCGACTTGTTTTTGAAAATCAGTAATCGAGACTTTCCCGAAATCAACTACTGTTGGTGCCGACTCTAAGACTAATTGCCCTGCCACAGTTCCACCGGGATTATTGACTGCTGCTTCATTTTTCAAAAGTTTTTCTTGTGACGTCTGCCCACTAATTTTAGCCCTATTCGTAATTATCTCATCGACGGCTTCTCTTGTAACGACTGTCGAAAACTCAATAATTACTTCATCTTGAGGGTGTAGCTCTCCAATCAAATAACTTAACTTACCTGCACTGAAAAGAAAGTCCTCCGCCGGAATGGTTGTGCCATTTTTAGTCGCTGTCAGACTAGTCTGCTCAAATACTAAACCACTAGGTAATTGATCTTCAAACAAACTGTCCCTTAAAACTTTATCTGAATCCCTTGGATCATTATTTTTCAGAGTGATTTTATACGTTAAAATTGAACCTACTTGAGTGATTTCTTTTTGTTGACTATCTAACGTGTTAGATTTAACTGTCTTAGTAATTTGCGGTTGAGAAACAATGTCGTCTTTGACTTTAAATGATGGGGCTGCGGGAAAGACGGCTTCACGATAACTTAATTCTTTCAACGGATTAAGATTTCCTAGATCGTTATTAGTTGTGGGAGCAGCAGGATTTAAGTCAGTTGGGGCTTTGCCGGCATTGTCTTCTAAATAAATAGTAATTAGCTCGCCAGCTTTAAAATACTCCGGTAACTGGTAACGCCAATTTCCTCCTTGATCGACTTTAATGTTTCCTGGTTGTTTTTGATTGTTAACATGAATATAGACAGTTGCAAATGGTTCCGCTAATTCTCCGACTAATTCCTTCGTTGAGGTTTTGATTGTTGGAACTGTTAATTTTGCAGGTAAAGGCGGCGTAATATCGACAACTGGTCGAGATTCTGCGACCTCACCAGCTAAGCCAGAGCGAAAGGCTTGCCCGAATAATTTAGTCGCTGCTACGTAAAAATCAGGAAGCTGATAACTAATATAACCCCCTTCTTCGGTTTTTAATTTCTGCTCCGGAAACGTTCCAAGGCTATCATTGACGATGACTTCAACTTGATCTTTCGTGGCGTACATCGGCATAAACGCTAAATTGCCATTCTCATCTAAACCGGCATTATCTGGCACCATGCCTAAACGGACGCGCGCTATCTTTGTTAAGTTTTTATCAGCATCAGTGACTTGGCGCTCCCACAAAAAGGTTGGCTCAGTATTTAGTCCCATAATTCGGCGCACTTGACCATTAACGCTATTGTATTCTTTTTCTAATAACTGGGTGCTACTTTGAGCCAAGTTATTAGCGTTGACGCCAAAACTGGCTACCATGTTATGAGAAAAATCAGCGCTGCCTGTGACATTGCTAGCATTTTTCCACATATCGACATTACTCGTTAATAATTCAATCCGGTTGCTACCACTAACGTTCAAAGCTCGATTATTATTGTTATTTCTAATATCAAATTGCTTCGGCGTATCAATTCTTAACGTATTATTTGTCCCATTCGTCCAATCAATCATCCCACTTGTGCCTGATTTACCAATAACAAATAGTGATGATCCAGGTTCAAAAATCATTTGGGCATTCGTTGGGTTAGCGGGATTATCTTCTTGGGAAATCCCGGAATCCCCTCCAGTTGTACTTCTAGCTAAAATACTAGATTGAGAATTCAAACTTGTTAAAGTGACGACAGAGCCTTTTTTAGCTGTGAATTTTTTATTCGTGCCACCAAACTGAACTGCACTTCCGGGAACAGTTGCGGTAAACTCCGCATTTTCACCGATGATAATTTCCTTATAAGCCCGGTAGACGGCTGGATAAGTCACTCCTGTGCCAGTGTTCCGTAATTTAACAGAAGTATTCGGTGCTAACTCAAATTTGCCATCTCCTGAATCCCCGGCTTTTATTGACGAACGAAACCAGATAGCCGAAAAGTTCTCTCGCGTAATTTCCCCATAATACTCTGTCCCTTCTTCAAAATACATGCCACCAGTATAGAAATTTTCTCCTAAAGTGCTTAAGTTTAGCTTGCCATAGACATTAACTTGGCCACGGGTCACTCGCCCTAAACGGACCGTCCGCCCTTTCGGTACTTGTAAGTTACCGATCTCAAATGTCCAATTCCGAGCTGATGAACCAGTGTAAGATTCATCCTCTACAAAGCCACCTCGGGCACCAGTAATCGCGCCATTATTTTCAACAATTATATCATGGAGTTTAAAGAGACCTTTCCCTGTACTTTCTGTGGGATTATCTACCCGTAATGAGCGACTTTGTAAATTTAAACGATAACCGTAGTCACTAGCTCCTGCTTCACCAGTTATTTCAATATTGGTCGTGCGATTTTTTAAGCCAGTCGTTCCTGATCCATATAAAATATCATTTTTCAAAACAATCTTAGTTGTATTTGAGTTGTTCCAAGCCGCGGAAAACTCAGCTGGGGTACTGACTTCTTCAACATTCGCAGAGACTTTTTCTCCTTGTAATAGTAGCCCACCCAAAAAAAACAAGACTAACACTAGCCACCGATTCTTCACTTTGTATTTTTTACTCATTTTCACTTCACCAGTTCTTTCTTTTTTAGATTCTTTTTTGAACGGTATTCCCTCGTTCTTTCGCCCCTTAAAGCTTCAGTCAATTCCCTTACTGTTTTGACCATTGACGATAGGCAGCTGTGACTTTTTGATAATCCCCTTCTTTAGGGTAGTCGGAAACGCAAATACTTTGTTTCTTAGTCGATAAATCACTAATATTAGTCACGATTAAATCGACTTCTGTCTTATCTAACATCTGCAAAGAGACATTATTTAAACTAATTAAAAAATAGTGGTTATTTAAGGCTTTCTTAAATTTTTCTTCGATAAATTGGATGTGATTCTCTGTTGTCGAAAAAAAGAGTCCGATTTTCATTCGTCGCTTTTTTTGATTTAATTTTTCAAACAATTCTTCCCATTCCGTAACAATTAAAAAAACGAACTGAGAAAAGGAATGATCGTCAAAGATTGTTTTATTCTTTTCATAATAAGCTTTTAGCCTTCGATAAAAGTCCGGCTTTTTATTTTTCAATCCTTGATTAAATTCTTTTGTCATATCGTATAAAATAAAGCCTTTACTGTAGTCTAAAGTCATCATGTTATAGAGTTGTAGCACCAGTCTCCCTTTATTTTCACTAGCCACTTCAAATTCAACTTCAATCAGTCCTAAAATTTCTTTAATGACAGCAATTTTTTTAGCAATCTGATTATTATTCTGCTCCATTTTCACAAATTGTTCTGGACTTAAAACATAACTCTCTTGGACTAACTCCCCTACCATCTCTAACGTAAAAGGCCTCCCAAAAATTCGTTTAAACCGTCCTTGATAACTGTTAAGATTTTCCAACAATCGATTCGTAATCTCTTTGTCTTCCTGAAATTGATAGTCACGATGATTGCCATGACTCATACGGATTAAATGGGTTTTAATTAACCATTTAAGGGACTCACTTTGGGTAAACGTCCAATCTTTATTAAGTTTGGCTAACCCTGAAGCTAGCATTTCATCAATTAATTCACTTTCAAAATCATTTAAAAAATTCGACGTAATCAAGTATCTTTCTTTTAAATAATTAAAAATAAAATTAAGGATTTTCCCTTCATTTCCCCGAACACGTAAAGGATTAGTCAAAATCACCATGTCATAACTATAAAGAATCTGTTTGAGACGAGTTAATAGTCGTCGCAAAGTCGAGACACTAATAAACAGTTCCTCTGCTAGCTCGTTATAACTAAAGGTTTCTGTCAGTAATATCTTCTCTAAGACGTTAAATTCTAAACTAGCTTCTAAAAATTTGGCGTAGACATAATTTACATCGTATTTCTCTGCTACTTTAATCTGATAATGAATGCCCTTAACTTCAATTTGAACTGGGGCAATCAAACTATTAATGACTTGAACGTCGGTTTTGATTGTCTTTTCATCAACTTCCATGGCACTCCGCAAGTCATGGATTGTTTGCTGATGATAGTCGCTTAAATACTCAAAGACTTTTAACTGCCGACTTAAGTTACTATTCAGAATACGTCTCATGTTAGCTCCTTTCATTTAGTTAATTATTTCCTGTTATTAATGATAATAAAAAAATTAATATTATAATGTTCAATCTTTCCGTTCAACAAGGATTTTTTGAACAGTTGAACTAATTTAATTTCCCCTCCTATCCCTTCTCATAACAAAAAAGTAAGGGCTAGTTACGCCCTTACTTTTAATCTTTTATTTAAGCAACCACTGCTCATAAAATTTTGAAACTTTTGCCACATCTTTACTATCAATATCTCTAGAAAGACAAATTACTTTTTTCGTATTTGAAAAATCATTAATTTTAGTCACAATAACATCAATTTCTTTTGTTAGTAATTCCTCCTTTCCCCCATCATCTAAAAAGGTAATCGTCAAAATATCTGGTAAGAATCGCTGGAGCTCTCTGGCAACGTATTCCATATGAGCCTGTGTCGTTGTATAAAACAAACCAATACTCAGCTTTTTTTGATTGCGACTCAAATAGTGAGCTAACTCTGCCCACTCACTGACTAACTGAAAGACAAAGACACTGAATTGTTCAGTCGCCAAATACTGACTGGACGCCTCATACTCCTTAGTTAGCATCTGAATAAATTCTGGCCATTTCTTTTGAGCTTCTTTTAAAAATACGTCATCTAAATTGTTTAGCAGTCTAACTTTCCCCAAATGGGTAATCGAAATGTTATAGAGTTTTAAAGCGACTTCCGGTGGTGGCGACGTTAACTTAAAATCACTGACGATTTTCGCTAATAAAGCTTCAATCCGGCGGCCCCGTTCATAGCTTTTTGTCCCAACTAATGACTCCCCTTGCCATTGATCCGTCGTATAAGCGTAACCCGGTTGAATAACTAAATAAGTACTGCGACAAAGTAAAGAAGTGGTAACCCCAACTTTAAAAACACTTTTGAATTTTTTATGTAAAATAACTTCTTCAGCATAATACTGTCGAACGGCTTCAAAGACACCTATGTCTAAGCCTTCAATGCTGACTCCGTGTTTTTCCCTAACCAAACTGACAACAATCAACCAAGTCGTTAATTCACGGTAATGAAAATTTTCCTTGATTTTACTGACTGTCAAAATTTTATTAACTAAGTGAGTAATATTTTTTTGTTCAAACTCTGACAAATAGTTTTGACTAATTGTATATTTTCCGACTAAATAGTGAACAAAAAAATTAACAATTCTTTTTTCGTCCCCTCTAATACGGTAAGGATTACTCTCAATTCTGATGCCTTCTGACTGTAAGATACTGTTCAAGCGAATCACTCGCCGTCGTAAACTCGACAAGCTTAAAAATAATTTTTTTGAAAGTTCTTGGCCACTATAAGTTTCATTTTTAAAAATTAGTTCTAATAACTGGAATTCTGGACTTTTAGCTAAAAAACTAATGTAAACAAAGTCAAAGCTATAGCCTGGTGGCACTTCCACATAATAAGTCAGTGAAACTGAAGGCACTACTTCTAGCGGGTAAATAGTCTTATTGATTTCTTTAATGTCTTTCATGATGGTTTTAACGTCTGCCCCAAACTGATTCGCTAGTTCAATCACGGAAGACTCTTCTGACTGATTGATCTCTTCGACTAAACTCATCTGCCGTGCCATACTTTTATTAAATAGTTGTTTCATTTAATTTCCCCTTAAAACATAACATTTTTTTATTATACAAAAATCCAGAGTTAATGTCATGTTAGAGTATAACTTTATCCTTCACTTAGGGATGAGTCCTTTCGAGGGCTTCCCTCTAATACAAAAAAAACACCTTCTTAGTTTCCGATAGTCATCGAAGATTAAGAAAGTGTTTAATCGCGTTTTTTTATTTATGTTCTGACTTTTTAATGGGAATCTTGAATCCGTTTAAACATTTTTTCCATGTCTTTATTATCAAAATGAATTAAGACTGGGCGACCGTGAGGACAGTTATAGGGATTGTCGCACTTACTTAAATCTTCTAATAAAATCCGGGCTTGGCTTTCATTTAAATGATGATTGGCTTTAATCGATTGTTTACAACTCATCATAATAGCGGTATCTTCCCGAAATTTAGCGACACTGACATCGCCAGTTTGTAAGACTAAATCAATCATCTCACGAATAATGGTTTCTTCTTTGCCAGCAGTGTACCATGTGGGATGAGACCTGACTAAATAACTATTTTGACCGAAGTTTTCTAAATGAATTCCCACATCTTTTAAATTCTCCCGGTATTCTTCAATTTTTAAAACATCAGTTTGAGGGTAATCCAGCACGATTGGGACGAGTAATTCTTGTAAGTCCGTCCCAACTTCGCCGATTTTTTCTCGGAAGTATTCATATTTGATTCGCTCTTGGGCAGCATGTTGATCCACGATATATAACCCTTGGGCGCTTTGAGCAAATAAATAAGTGCCATGCATTTGCCCAAAATAAGCTAAGTCAGGAAAACCAGCTTGACTTGAACTTGGCTCTGGCAAGACTTCAGCTTCGGCGACTGGCTCATCTTCACCAAAAGGAAACTCAAATTTACTATCCTCAATCTGACTTAACTCTTTGATTGAACTGTCTTGGACTGGTAAGTCTTTAACCGTTTCTGCTACCGCCGTAGGTTCCGATTTGCCAACCTCACTAGTCTGCGTTTCCGGCACATAAAAACGGCCTTCAGCGGCGTTGTAAGCTAGTCCCCGACCTTGGTTCAGTCGTTGTTGTTCAGCTGGACTTCTTTGGGGCTTAGGCGCTACTAGTGTGTCGTGACTCTCAGCTAGGGGGATTTCTAGTTGAGGAAACTTCGGTTCTTTTTTTAAGGCTAAATTCGCCCCTAAGTCTGACCCGGCACTAGGGATTAATTGTTGCTCCATCAGGACATCACGAATACTGGCGGAAATTAAGGCCATTAATTCTTTTTCTTTACTTAAGCGAACTTCTTGTTTCGTTGGATGGACGTTAACATCTACGAGTAACGGGTCCATCTCGATTTGAATAACGGCTAAAGGAAAACGGCCAATCATTAATTTAGAGCCATAGCCTTCAACAATCGCTTTATTTATCGCAAAGTTACGAATGTAGCGACCATTGATGATGATCGACAAGTAGTTACGACTTGCCCGAGTCAATTCTGGTAAAGAGACATAGCCACTAATCTGAAAGTCTAAGTCGCTTTTAGCGATTTTCAACATTTTCTTCGCTGTCGCCACACCATAAATACCAGCAATTGTCTGTTTAATGTCCCCATTCCCTGTAGTCGTTAACATCTTATTGCCATCATGAATTAAACGAAAAGCCACATTTGGATGACTCATAGCTAAGCGATTAATAATATCGCCCACATTAGCTAGTTCGGTCTGTAAGGTTTTAACATATTTTAAACGGGCTGGGGTGTTGAAAAAGAGATTTTCAACGGTTAACTTGGTCCCTTTACGAATTGCGCCTGGCTTATCTTCTAAGACTTTGCCCCCAGCTAGTTTTAACCACCGGCCAGCTTCTTGACCAGTCGATGTTTCAATCGTCAGTTCCGAGACTGAAGCAATACTTGGCAAAGCTTCACCCCGAAAACCTAAGGTCCGAATCCGGAATAAATCGTCACGAGTATGAATTTTACTAGTGGCATGTCGTTTAAAGGCGTTGAGTACATCTTCATTTTCAATCCCGTCACCGTTATCGATGACTTGAATTTTTCGTAAACCAGCTTCCTCTAAATAAATATCTATTTGCGTACTATTGGCATCGATGGCATTTTCAACTAACTCTTTAACAACGGAAGCTGGCCGTTCAACGACTTCTCCTGCGGCAATTTGGTTCGCTAACATTTCTGAAAGTTCTTGAATTCGTCCCATTGATTGGACCTCCTTTCACGTCTTGTGTCTCACATTTAAATTCTTTTTTGCAACTCATGTAAGGCATTTAAAGCCTCCATTGGTGTCATATCTAATAAATTAAAGCCTTTAACAGTAGCAATCACACTTAATTCTTCTGTGGAAACTTCGGAAAAGAGTGACAATTGTCCAGACTCAGCTACTACTGGTACTGGTGTCTCAGTTTGTAAACTCGTTGTAGAATGTCCTGCTTCCAACGAAGCGAGAATAGTTGATGAGCGTTCTAACAGGGCTAAAGGGAGGCCGGCTAGTTTCGCCACGTGAATCCCATAACTTTTGTCCGCTGGTCCAGTCATCATCTTATGTAAGAAGACTACTTCCCCATCTTTTTCAATGGCGCCAACATGGACGTTAACGAGATTCTCTAAACTGCCTTCTAGATCCGTTAACTCATGGTAATGGGTGGAGAATAAGGTTTTCGCTTTAACTTTTTCATGAATGTACTCGATAATTCCTTGGGCTAAAGCCATACCGTCATAAGTCGCGGTTCCCCGACCGATTTCATCAAAGAGAATTAAACTATTTGGCGTGGCATGGCGGAGAGCTTCGTTCGCTTCCATCATTTCTACCATGAACGTACTTTGACCGGAGATTAAATCATCTGAGGCCCCGATTCGAGTAAAGATTTGGTCAAAAATCGGCATTTCTGCTGACTCAGCTGGGACAAAACACCCCATTTGAGCCATAATGACCGTTAAGGCTAATTGGCGCATGTACGTACTTTTACCCGACATGTTCGGTCCAGTTATTAGTAACATTCCCGTTTGTTGATCCATTTTAACACTATTTGGGACATACTCTTGATGACCCATCACCTTTTCGACAACTGGGTGACGACCTTCTAATAATTGTAAATTATGTTCCCCAGCTTTTAAGACTGGTCGAACGTATTGGTATTTTTCACTGACGGTAGCGAAGCTTTGTAAGACGTCGATTGCGGCCACTGCTTTCGCTAGCTTTTGTAAGCGGCCGATGGCACCTTTAATGACTTCTCGGACTTCTAAAAAGAGTTGGTACTCTAAGTCTTGGGATTTCTCTTCCGCTTCTAAGATTAACGTTTCCGTTTCTTTCAGCTCTGGCGTAATGAAACGCTCCGCATTGGTTAAAGTTTGTTTGCGATCATAACGACCTTCTGGCACGTTAGCTAACTGACCTTTCGTGACTTCAATGTAATAGCCAAAGACCCGGTTAAAACCAATTTTTAGATTTTTAATACCAGTGGCTTGCCGTTCTTTGCTTTCTAACTCCGCAATCCATTGTTTGCCATGAGTCATGGCTTCGCGGTAAGTATCTAATTGCTCGTTATAGCCATCACGAATCACGCCACCTTCCGTAATTGTCAGAGGGGCATCTTCTAAAATTGCGTGATTAATCACATCAACTACATCTTGAACAGGATCTAAGGCAAGTAACAAGTCTTGCCACTGACCTTGGTTAATCCCTTCAATTAACTGACGAATCTGAGGAATTTGTTCTAAAGATGTTTTTAATTGAATCATGTCTCGACCATTGACGCTACCAAAGGCCACTCGACCAGCGAGACGTTCTAAGTCATAGACTTTCGTCATGGCTTGTTGTAAGTCACCACGCTCGAAAAAGGCATCTAATAAACTTTGAACCATTTCTTGCCGTTGAATAATGGCTTTTTCTTGAATTAAGGGACGGTCTAACCATTGTTTGACGAGACGGCCACCCATAGCCGTTTTCGTTTCATCTAACAACCAAAGCAAAGTTCCTTGCTTTTTCCCCGTCCGAATCGATTGAACTAACTCTAAGTTGAACTTTGAGTTATGGTCCATTTTCAAATAATGAGTCGGCTCATAACGTGTCGCTTGTTGAATATGAGATAAGCTACGTTTTTGGGTGACACTTAAATAAGCTAATAGCTTTTGGACTACTGCTAATTCGATTGCTTCAGTTAAGTCACTAGCGAGAAAGTTTAACTCGGAATTGTGAGCCACTTCCCCTTGGGTTGAAAAGAGAATTTCTAACCGTTGACTTAATTTTTGGCGCAAGCTTTCAGGGATGTCACTGCCTAAGACAAGTTCCTTCGTTTGCAGACTTGAGGCTTCATTTAAGACACTTTCTTCATCTAGTAACGTAGTGACTTTTAATTCACCTGTACTTAAGTCGATGTAAGCAAAGCCGTATGTTTGACTTGGTTCTTGAAAGACAATCGCTGTTAAGTAGTTATTTTCTTTAGCACTGAGACCTTTTGTCTCCATGACTGTTCCTGGAGTAATTAATTGAACAACTTCTCGCTTAACCATGCCTTTCGTCGTTTTAGGATCTTCCACTTGTTCACAGAGAGCAACTTTGTAGCCTTGCTCAATCAACGTATCGATATAGCTACGAGCAGCATGATGGGGAATCCCACACATTGGAATCGGATCATCGGCATTCCGGTTACGACTTGTTAACGTTAATTCTAAAATTTGTGAGGCTTTGATCGCATCTTCGTAGAACATTTCATAAAAATCGCCTAGACGATAAAAGACAAAGGCATCTTCGTAGCCGGCTTTTATTTGGAAATACTGTTCCATCATTGGCGTATGTTTGGTTTTTTGGGGCACGTTTTGTTCACTTCCTTATGTTGGTTCCTGAGTTTCAGTTGAGGGCTGTTTAAAAAGGTCCTCGTAAGCTAGTTCTAGTTTGACATTCACGGTTCGCTCTAACAGACTCGTAATGTGTTGCAATAAATCATTGGCTTCAATTAATTTTTCCCGGTAACGGATGACTAATGGTTCTTCGTCAAAGGCCTGAGTTAATTGATCCGCCCGCTTAATAGCTTGTTTTTCAGCTTCTGGCTTGCCGTAATGGGCACATTTAACTGCCTCTTTTTGAATCGCTTTAATTTCTTCCGTCATGGCATATAATTTAGGATGGTCGGTCACCCGTTCTTCGATTTGCTTATAAGCTTGAATCACATCACTATCATCTAGTAATTTTAACAAGCGATCTAAAGTTAGGCGAACATCATCTTCCATTTTAAACTCTTCACCACTTCTTATCATTCAGCTCACCTACTTTTCCCTTTTTAATTAATCTCTAAAAGGAGTATCTTCATTTATTTGGCCAATCTCAATTTTTTTAGCACTGCCGTCAGTGTCGTCTAATTCAATCACACAGTAAGACAAGTTCGTCCGACCTTTTTCGACAACTTCAAAACGGTGAGGTAAAGCTGTCCGGAATTTTTCAATCACAGCTTCCCGTTTCATACCTAAAATACCGTCATAAGGGCCAGTCATACCAACATCTGTTAAGTAAGCTGTGCCTCCTGGTAAAATATGGGCATCATTGGTTTGGACATGGGTGTGGGTCCCAACTACCGCTGAGACACGACCATCTAAAAACCAACCCATGGCTTGCTTTTCACTCGTTGTTTCCGCGTGGAAATCAACGAAAATTAAAGGCGTTCTTTGTTGCGCTTCTGCCACTAACTCATCAATGATTTTAAAGGGATCATCAATGGGTGTCATAAAGGTCCGACCTTGTAAGTTGATAACTGCTAATTCAACTTGATTGACTTTAACATAGACAATCCCCTTGCCTGGTGTACTATCGGCTGGAAAGTTGGCTGGGCGAATCATTTTTTTAGCCTCGTCAATAAACTCAAAAATATCGCGATTATCCCACGTATGATTGCCTAGAGTCACAACATCGACGCCGTCTTGTAAAAATTTTTTATATATTTTTTCGGTAATTCCTCGACCGGCGGCGGCATTTTCGCCATTTAAAATCGTCACTTGAGGACGGAATTTTTTCTTTAATTTTGGTAAATACTCACTGACTGTGTCGCGACCTAAAGAGCCGACAACATCTCCTACAAACAATAAACGCATCATTACTTCCTCTTCTCTTATAATATCTCTATCTATTTTAACAATATTTAGCTCCAAATGAAAGGAATCTCAATCTCTTCTCTTATCGAAAGGGGATTTACTGTGGCAGTTAATTAAATTTTGTTCTTTTTGTCAGCTTTATGACTATCCCAATAGCCTTTTCTAGGTTAAAATAGAGTTATATAAAACGGTGTTTTTATACAGAGATAATTAGGAGTGAGACAATGAAAAAGGGTTGGGTTAGTTTATTTAGTATTAGTACTCTTTTACTAATGAGCTTTGGCACAATGGTTAGTGCCACAGAAGATAGTAGCGGAATTAATCAAGACAGTGAGAATAGCGAACTAGTTTCTACAAGTCAGTCATTAGCAGAAACAGAGGTTTCTAGTGAAACTTCTTTAGAAGCAACAACAGATCAAAATAGTACTACGGAAGGGTCCAGGGAAAGTACCGTCGACTCGACAGTTGAGGAGTCTCTGACTGACACCCTCACTTTAACTGAAATCAAGTTGGAACCTCATCAATATGGACGTGTTCTCCATGACAATGATCCTTTATGGCAAGTCGTTAACGAAGAACAAAGTGGGACAACGAAAGAACTAGTTAATCAAACTTTGATAACGAAACACTACATCCTTGACAGTCAGGGCCAACGTTATTACGCCCTTTACACAAGCAAGGAGCAGTTTTTAGGCTACGTTGCTAGTAACGCAATTGCTTTAAGTGACAACCCTCAAGGGGAAGCCATTGCTTACGAGAAATACGTCACAATTCTCAACAAAAAATTTGTTCTTTACAGTGACTTAAAGGGCACGATTGCAACTAACGCTACTGTCGCTTATGGTAAAACTTATTTTGCCAAAGAACGCTACATTCATGTCAATGGTAAAGAATACTTAGCTTTACATAATGATAAGCAACAATTATTAGGCTATCTCGATCGAAGTGACGCGACAGAAGCAACTGGCCCTCAAGGTGCTTATCAAGCTTTAGGCAAATACGTTACGATTACTAGTAAAAATTACGGCACCTATAGTAACTTTGCTTGGAAAGTAAAATTAGCTAATAGTTCTGTAATCAATAAGACTTTTTTAGCTAAAGGGGTATACCATCACGCCAATGGTCTTAGCTATTACTCCCTTTATAATAATAAAGGGCAATGGCAAGGCTATATCGATAGTCGTTCTGGTCTGCTTTCAAATGACCCCCAAGGTCGGTACCAAGCTTCTGGAAAATATCTCACGATTACTAGCAAGTCCTTCAACTCTTGGAGCAACTTTGATGGGGCAAGTAAACTGAGTGGCAAACAACTCGTCAATCATACTTACTTAGCTAAAGGGGTTTACCATCATTACAGTGGAACATCTTATTACTCCATTTATAATCAAGCTGGGCGTTGGTTAGGCTATATTAATGGTAAAGCTGGTAAGTTAACAAATAATCTACAAGGCTCTTATCTCCCTTATGATAAGTACATCACGATTACAACTAAAAAATATACCCTTTGGGGCAATTTCAGCTGGCAACCACGCCACAAAAATAGTAACTTTTACCAACAAACATTCTTAGCGAAAGGCAAGTACCTCCATGCCAACGGCTCGACTTATTATTCCCTTTACAATCAAAAAGGCAACTGGCTAGGTTACTTAAATGGGCGAGACTCGAAAGCAGCTCCCGGGCCCCAAGGGATTTGGTTACCTTTAGACAAAGAAGTCCTTGTCACCAAAGGCAACTATGATGTTTGGCGAAATTTTAATGGTCAAAAAAAGACAACCACAAAAAACATGCGTAATAAATCCTATCGTGTCAAAGGCCACTACCGTCATTATAATGGGTCGACTTATTATTCTATTTACAATAAAAATGGCGGTTGGATTGGTTATCTAAATAGTAAGGCTGTCAAAGTTAAACCTGGTACTGCCGCTTTCTTCAATACGACTCGGGCTAAAGTCCTTAAAGAACTGACTCGTCATGAAAAAGACCGTTTCTACCAAGGCACCCGTTATCGTAGTCTGTTAGATTCCCCAGATGCCGCTCGTTCAATGAGTCCAAATGGTGCACCTAATAAATATGGGGCTGGCATGAACTGTACCGGCTTTGTGACAGTTGTCATTAAACGCTCCGGTGGTAACTTTAACAAAGCCCCTCAACTTTCAAAAGGGTGGGCTGGCCTAGCAGATGGCTACCGTGTCCGTGATGTTCTCTTAGCGAATACCCGCTACGAAACCTTCTCCTCAGTTAACGCTTTACTAAAAAGTGGTGAAGCTAAAAAAGGTGACATCATTTACTTTGAAGCGGATCGCTCAAAACCAAATGCTGACTGTCACTTAGGTTATTTCTGGGGAAATAGCCCTTCTGAAAATAAATTTTGGCACTCTTCTTACCCAGCAAATAAAATTAGTAACATCAAGTCAAATACGCCTTATTCAAAAATTTATTTATTCAAATTAGACTAAAAAAAACGTCAACCGTTCCTTCCTAACTCTAGGAAGCTGACCGGTTGACGTTTTTTAATTATTTAAAGCTAAAAAGAGAAATGGTAAAAAATTGTTTAAAAAGTGGACAGCTATGGCACATTCCAGTCGTTTCGTTTTTAAGTAGACTAGACCCATCAAAGCTCCTAAAGAAGCATACATGAGAAAGCCCATCACATTACTTGATAAATGGACGCTACTAAACAATAAAGAGCTAACGAGCAATCCCATTAACTGACGGACTTGTGTTGGGTTATCTTTAAGGGGGCTGATACTATTTAAAATCGCTCCTCTAAAAATAATTTCTTCCCCAATTGGTGCTAGTAAACACAATAACATGAACAAGCTGCCAATCGGTAAGTTCTTAGTCATCTCTTGAATGGCAATATCGTTTTTAGAGGCTTCACCCATTAATAAAGTGAAAATCACAGCTACAAAACGGCCAGCTACAAAAGCTCCTAAAACCCACTTTAAATTATAACTAGTTAACAGTTTTGCTCGGGAATTAAAATAGCCTGACTTGATTGCTACCCAGATTAGCAGTCCGATGATTACTATACCACTCCCCCATAAGAGTACTGGCTGCTCCAAAGCTAGAAAAAAACTAGGTATATTGTATAGTAGAAAGAGTCCAATAATGATTAAGACACTTTTAATGATCGACCATAATTTATTCACATCAGTCACCACTTTCTTATTCGCTAATAATCAATTCTTGACCAATCACGATAATATTATTCGTTAAATTATTTAATTTTAACAAGTCTTCGTAAGTCACATGATATCTCGTAGCTAAGACAGATAAGCTATCCCCATCTTCAACGATGTGGGTTTTAGGAGCTTCCATGCTAGTTTCTGTTCCTTCACTTGTCTCTGGTTGACTTGAGGCTAGAACTTGATTTTGCTCTGAAGACTCCGTTACTTGGTCTGATTGACTTGTTTCAGTTGATCTTTCTTTAACTTCTTGACTCGGTGTTGATTCTTGATTATCTAAAACAATCTTTTCAAGTTGTTCTTCGATTTTCGTCAATCGTTCATTTTCATGACTGGCCGCTTTCGGTGCTGCTAATGATTGATAAACTAATAAACCTAAACCGAGAGTATTTGCTAATAACAACAGGACAATTAATGCCAGTAACCATTTTTTACCACCCTTTGGTTGATTGTTTTGTGAGCGTCGGCTACTTCTTTCTAAATCCAACTTTATTCATCTCCTTTAAATTGATAACCTCTAATAAGGCTATTTTCACAGAAAAAACAAGGAAAGTCAAACTGACTTTTCCTTGTTTTTATTTAACTATTTAGCATAATCCACAGAACGAGTTTCTCGAACAACTGTGACTTTAATATGTCCTGGATAATCCAGCTCTTCTTCAATTCGCTTACGAATCTTACGAACTAAAATCGTTGCTTCATCATCTGAAATCTCATCTGGTTTAACCATGATCCGAACTTCACGTCCTGCTTGAATCGCAAAACTTGAGTCAACACCTGGGAAGTCATTTGAGATACCTTCTAGACGTTCTAAACGTTTAATATAGTTTTCCAATGATTCACTTCTCGCACCAGGACGAGCAGCTGATAAAGCATCAGCAGCAGCCACAAGGACTGAAATTACTGAAGTTGCTTCAGTATCCCCATGATGGGAAGCAATCGCATTAATCACGACTGGGTGTTCTTTGTATTTTTTAGCTAACTCTGTTCCAATCTCCACATGAGAACCTTCGACTTCACGGTCAAGAGCTTTCCCAATATCGTGTAAGAAACCGGCACGTTTCGCTAATTCAACATCTTCACCTAACTCAGCAGCTAAGACACCTGTTAATTTAGCAACTTCGATTGAGTGATTAAGAACATTTTGACCATAACTTGTCCTGAAACGCATCCGCCCCATAATTTTAATTAAATCTGGGTGTAACGTATGGGCGCCAACTTCAAAAGCAGCATTTTCACCATACTCACGAATCGTTTCATCCATTTCTTTACGAGCTTTGTCAACCATCTCTTCAATCCGAGCTGGATGAATCCGGCCGTCTTGAATTAATTTTTCTAAGGCAATCCGGGCTGTTTCCCGACGAATAGGATCAAATCCCGAAAGTACAACTGCTTCAGGTGTATCATCGATAATCAAATCAATACCTGTTAATGTTTCTAAAGTTCTAATGTTACGACCTTCACGACCGATAATGCGACCTTTCATCTCATCATTCGGTAAAGTAACTACTGACACGGTTGCTTCAGATACTTGATCAGCGGCACAACGTTGCATCGCTAATGATAAAATATTTTTGGCTACCCGGTCGGCTTCTTCTTTAACTTTACGCTCACTATCTTTAACCATTACGGCAACTTCATGAGTTAATTCTTCTTCAGTTGCTGTCATAATTATATCTTGGGCTTGCTCCCTTGATAAGGCAGCGACTTTTTCTAATTCTTGTTGTTGTTCTTCAATTAAGTTTGAGACGGTTTTTTCTCGTTCATCAATCAATTGTTGTTTAGAATCGAGTTTTTCTTCTTTGTCTTCAAGTGAGTGTTCACGTTTGACTAATGTTTCATCTTTACGATTAATATTAGATTCGCGTTGCAATAAACGAGTTTCTTGAATTTTTACTTCATCTCTTCGCTCTTTCAGCTCACTTTCAATTTCTAGGCGATACTTCTGATTCTCTTCTTTGGACTCTAATAAAGTTTCCTTTTTCAAGGTTTCAGCTTCTCGTTGTGCTTCTTCTATAATACCAGTTGCTGAGTTTTTAGCACCGTCAATCGCTTTTTGATGACGATTGTTAGCTATAATAAACCCTACGCCGAGACCGACAATTAACATGATGATACCGAGGAATAATTCAATACCCATTAGTACACCTCCGTAAAATCTTCTATATCTGTAGTTTTTAATTGATAAAAGGTTTGTTACTTATCAATATGCCCTACTTGCATATTTTGTATAAAATTAAATAGTATACAACTTTTATTCTAATGTTTGAATCTAGGTGTGTCAACTTTAAAATTACCTTCGTCAGTGGTTTCAAGTAAAGTTTTGACGCCTATCTATTATTATAGCAAACTTACTTGCTAATGTATTCGTTAAAATGCTGAAAGAGCTAGAAAAATTTTGTTTTCGACTATTAGGGAATAAAAACCGCTCATTTTGATTCCCGCCCTAGTCTTTTTTACTACTTCCAGAATTAAATAAACCTTTAATGAACCAGCTGGAAAGGGCCATTAAATCTGTTGGCAGATTCCTTGTGTGAGGCAAAAAATAAAGGAGAGACTGATATTTGTCAGCCCTCCTTTATTTAAAATTATTTTTTATCTTTTAAATCTAAGGTAACTTCAACTGGTTCAGCCACTTCTTCACTGCCATCACCAATGCCGAATTCATTTCTGACACGGCTTTCGATTTCAGCAAACATCGCTGGATGATCTAAGATGTAACGCTTCGCATTTTCACGACCTTGACCAATTCGTTCTTCTTTGTAAGAGTACCAAGCACCACTCTTATCAACAATGTCACGATCAGAAGCCATATCGATTAGTTCGCCGGCTTTTGAAATTCCTTCGCCGTACATTAAATCAACTTCTGCCACTTTAAACGGTGGGGCAACTTTGTTTTTAACAACTTTAATCTTCGTACGGTTACCAATAATATCCGTTCCGATTTTTAATTGCTCCGCACGACGGACTTCTAAGCGGACCGTTGCGTAGAATTTCAGCGCGCGACCACCAGGGGTAATTTCTGGGTTACCAAACATAACGCCGACTTTTTCACGAATTTGGTTAATGAATAACGCAATCGTTTTAGTTTTATTGATTGAACCTGATAATTTACGTAGGGCTTGAGACATTAAACGGGCTTGTAAGCCGACGTGGGCGTCACCCATTTCGCCATCAATTTCCGCACGAGGAACGAGAGCTGCTACTGAATCGACAACAACGATATCAATCGCGCCACTTGAAACTAAAGCATCAGCAATTTCTAGGCCTTGCTCACCAGTATCTGGTTGTGATAATAATAATTCATCGATGTTTACCCCTAAGTTTTGGGCGTATTTTGGATCTAAGGCATGTTCAGCATCAATAAAGGCTGCTGTTCCGCCATTTCGTTGAACTTCAGCGATGGCATGTAAGGCAACAGTTGTTTTACCTGAACTCTCTGGACCATAAACTTCAATAATCCGACCTCGAGGGTAGCCACCTACACCTAGCGCAACGTCTAGTGCTAGTGAACCACTGGGAACAGTCGAGATTTGCGTATCAATCTTTTCCCCTAACTTCATAATTGACCCTTTACCGAAACTTTTTTCTATCTTTTTTAACGCAGCGTCTAAGGCTACTTTACGATCATCTGCCACTAATATGAACCTCCTTATGTAATGTACCTATTTCTCTAATAAACTAATCATACTTTTTTTTCTGACAAAAATCAAGAGAAAAGCGAACAAACATTCGCTTTTCTTTTTTTTAGGCTTTTTGAGCCAAGATTTCTTGCCGTAATAAGCCTAAGGCGGCCATGACGGAACTTTGTCTAATTGTCTCCCGATCTCTTTGATAAAAGTACTCTTTGGCAATCGTCGGCTGATTCTTAGAGGCGATGCCAATCCAGACTGTGCCAACTTTCTGGCCCTCAACTTCAGTTGGACCTGCTACTCCAGTTAAAGATAGCCCAAAATCTGTGCCCATCTTTTGACGCGCCCCTTCCGCCATGGCAATGGCACAAGCTTCACTAACTGCTCCATGAGTTGTTAAGACTTCCCCTGGGACCCCTAAGAGGCTAGTTTTCCCTTCGTCACTGTAAGTGATGTATCCGCCTGGAAAGACCGCTGAAACCCCTGGAACGCTACCTAAAGCGCTCTGAAGCATACCTGCAGTTAAGCTTTCAGCACATGTCACTGTCTGGTCTTCGGCAATTAACAACTTGACTGTTTCTTGGACTAAGCTATTTTCTTCACCATAGCCATAAAAATACTCACCGACACTTGCCATAATTTCATTTTCCATTTGATCTAGTAATGTTTCAGCTTGACTTAGCTCTTTCGTTTTAGCCGTTAAACGCAAGGTGACTTCATTCGGTTTCGCGTAGGGGGCAATCGTTGGATTACTTTGACTAGCAATCAGTTCGGCTAGCTCAGTCACTAATCGGGATTCACCAATGCCGTAAAAGCGTAAAACTCGCGAGGTCAAGTGATAATCTTGCGGCAAGAGTTTAGCTAGTAATGGTTTGGCCTTTTGGTGAAACATCGGATACAACTCCCGTGGTGGGCCTGGCAATAATAAATAATTGACTGTTTCAGCTTGATATAAAGTGCCAATTGCTAAGCCAGTAGGATTTTCAATGACTTGACCGCCACTAATCGATAAAGCTTGGCGCTTATTGTTTTCAGTCATTGGATGACCAATTTTAGAGACGTATTTTAAGATTTTAGCCAAGGATGCCTCATCCATGACCAATTGTTCACCGACATGGGCTGCGACGACATCACGAGTGAGATCATCATCGGTAGGACCTAAGCCACCGCATAAGACAATCAATTGACTACGAGTTTCTGCTAGGGCTAAAGTTTCAACTAATCGCTCCGGATTATCTCCCACAACAGTTTGATAGTAAATTTCAAAACCAAGACCGGCTAATTCTTCAGATAGAAACGTCGCATTTGTATTGACTACTTGACCAAGTAATAACTCTGTCCCAACGGCAATTATTTCTGCTTTCATCTTATCCCTCTTCACCTGATATAGTATTCGTATTATTTTCAATTCTGTATTATTATAGCACAAACAACCTTGGCCTCAGACAAAAAAAGCTCTCTGCTATCTCTAGCAAAGAACTTCTGATGCTCTTACATTGAGCCTTTAAAAACATGGGCATTTTTAATGAAATAATCAACACCAGAATAGACTGTAAAGCCTAGGCAGATGTATAACAACAATTGATCCATAGGTAGGCCAATCGCTGCAAATGGCGCATTATTAATCATCAGAAAAATAATCGCAAACATTTGCGTTGCTGTTTTGATTTTACCTGGCCAAGCAGCAGCCATGACTTCCCCATCTTCAACTAATAATAAACGTAAGCCCGTCACTGCTAATTCACGACAGACAATCACTGCCACAATCCAAGCTGGCGCCTTATCTTGGGCGACTAACATGATAAAAGCGGTCATCACTAACATTTTATCCGCTAAGGGATCAGCAAATTTCCCGAAATTTGTGACCAACCCTTGGGAACGAGCAATTTTGCCATCTAACCAGTCAGTTAAACTAGCCACAGCGAAAATAATCATCCCAACAAATTGGGTTAAAGCTACTTCTGTGCCTGCTAAAGTGATTACTCCCCAATCAAAACTCACTCCAACAACAACAATGTAAACTGGAATCATACAAATGCGGATTACAGTTAATTTATTCGGTAAATTCAACGGTGTCACACCTTCCTCTTTCTACTCACTAATTAATTTTGTTCATCGTATTCAAAGTTCATGTTAACATTTCTCTTAATCGTCCCTGTTTGATTAGGGTTCACGTTAATTTCTTCCCCGTTAACTGAGACTTTGGCATTGCTGGAAGCCCCTAACACTAAGGTTGCTTTTTCAAGTCCGGCTGGCAGCTCGGTAGTAACCGTCTCACCAGGATTTAAAGTGTAGTCGTAGACATAAGCCCCGTCAACTAAGATTCCAATCCAACATTGTCCGTCGATTCCTTCAAACTCAAAGGTGACTGGTTCCGTTAATCCTTTGACTGTCATACCAATCTCAGCGCCATTTTCACTATCAAAACTAACTTCCGTTTTCGGCTCTTCACTAGTTGAGGCTTCAGTGCTACTTTCGGCAGTTGAACTGGCTTCAGTTTCACTGGCAACAGTTGTCTCTGAAGTTTCAGCAGTCACTTGATTATCAACTGTTAGCTCAGTCGCTCGGTTAATTAAATCTTTTTTCTCATTTTCTTTGAGAGTTAAATAGCCAATTCCACCGACGATTAATGCAGCGACTAAGAATAGCGCAATCATTGGTAATTTCCCTTTGATTCCCGGAGTACTGCTACTGCCGTGACGGCCTTTGTATAACTCCGAACGAGAGCCACGAACTAATTCAGGCTTTTTCATTTTACTCGTTGGTTTGCCATCAAAACGGTCGACTAAATACTCCCCGTCGACACCGACTTCTTTAGCAAATTGCTTAATAAATGAGCGGGTATAAAAGGTTCCAGGCAAGGCATCGAAATCATTTTCTTCCATGGCTTCTAGGTAACGAGTTTGAATTTTAGTTATTTGTTGTAATTCTTCAATTGTCAGTCCTCGCGCTAAGCGCGCTTTTTTTAATATTTCTCCAATCGATTCCACTTGCTCACCTTTTTTTCTTTATTGTTAAACTTTCAATCACTTACTTCATTAGTCATTTTCAGCAGTTTTTGGAAACATGTAAAACTGACTCATCGCCTCTTCTTTAATAAAATGACTAATTACATGCTGAATATCTGAAATCGTAATACTGCCAATCACTTCTGCCATATCAAATAACGTAGCTTCACCAAACTGCATTTGGCTAAACTGGTTAGCAATGTATTCTAATGAATTTAATGATTGGAGGTATTGTCCTAACATTTTTTTCTTCAATAATTCTAAATTAGTTTCAGTAATTTCCGAACTCTTTGAGGCTGATAAAAGTATTTCTTTCACTCGCAAGACTAACTCTTCTGGGTGATTTGTGTCACCACCAAAATCAGCAAAGTAAAACCCACGATCTAAGTTAAATTCATAACCAAAACTATCATCAATCAACCCTTCTTCATACATGTCTAATTGATTTTGGGAAGTATCCCCAAATAGTAATTGGAATAGTAAACTGGCCGAGGTCCGGTAACGTAATAGTTCAAAGCCATCTGTTGGTAACGCCCCTGTCCCTTTTAAGCCAACAATCGCTTTTGGTCGATTGATCAGCATTTCTAAACGGGACTCTTTAATAATATCAGTTGTTTCTTCGATTGGAAAGCGTCTTGCAACGGTTTCTGCTGCTTTAAAGGGTTTTTTAGCTTGGTTTTCTTTAATTAAGTCCATCATCGCCACTGGGTCCATTTTTCCAACAACTAATAAATTCATATTCCCAGGATGGTAGAAAGTATTGTAGCATAAATATAAGTCTTCTGCTGTAATCTCAGCAATACTTTCGATGGTACCAGCTATATCGATATGTAAGGGATGTTTTGGATATAAATTACTAATAATTCCAAAAAACAAACGCCAGTTGGGATCATCTTGATACATTTGAATTTCTTGACCAATAATCCCCTTTTCTTTTTCAACCGTTTCTTCAGTAAAGTAAGGCTCTTGAACAAAATCTAATAAGGTTTCCATGTTTTCCGCTACTTGACCTGTTGTTGAAAACAAGTAGCTCGTCCGGGTAAAACTAGTGAAGGCATTCGCCGAAGCCCCTTGTTTACCAAAGGTTTGGAAGATGTCACCTGCTTCTTTTTCAAACATTTTATGTTCTAAAAAATGGGCAATCCCATCTGGCACAGTTGTAAAGTCAGACTCTCCTAAGGGGATAAACTCATTATCAATTGATCCATAGTTCGTTGTAAAAAGACCATACGTTTTATGGAAGCCTTCTTTTGGTAGTAATGTCACTTTTAAACCATTTTCTAAAGTCTCTGTGTATAAGGTTTCTTCTAATACTGGGTAAACAACTTTTTCCATTAAGCTTGCCCTCCTTCCATAAAGTAGACTGCTTGTAATTTAACTTGTGCCGCAACGCGTTGAATGTCTTTAATCTCAACATCATCCACTGCCTTTAACCATTCTTCCGTCGTTAAGGCGCCTTCTTCAAACTTACTAGTGATATAAGCAGACTCGATGACTGCCCCACTATTATCAAGGGACAATAAATATTGATTTTTCAACATTTCTTTCGTTTGGTCTAAGGCTTCTTGGCTAATTTCGCCGGCAACTAAACTGGCCAGCTGCTCTGAAATCAACTGAGACACCCGTTCTTTGTTACGACCATCAATCCCAGTTTGAACCGTTAACATCCCTCTAAACGTATCAAGGGAACTAGAAGCGTAATACGCCATACTTTCCTTTTCACGAACATTCATAAAGAGTTTCGAATGAGGGAAACCACCAAATAGTCCGTTAAATAGTTGTAACGGGAAATAATCTTTTCCGTGAAAGTAAATCCCTGTTTGGTAGGCTAAATTAAACTTAGATTGCGTCACAGCTAGTTTTTCAACTTTCTCAACAATGTCAGTCGTGACTGCTTGCTGATAAAAAGCTTGTTGCTGTTCTGTCTTTCTTGGAGTAAAAGGTAACTGGCTAAAGAGCTCAGTAATCTCTGCTTCAACCACATCGCCAATCACAAAAATCGCCACATCATCTTCCGCTAACATTTCCTTGTAATACTGAGCTAAACTTTCAGCTGTCTCCTCTTTAACTCCTGCCACAGTCCCAAAACTCGGCATTTTTTGTTGAGGGGCTCCTTGGAAATAAAGTTCTTGCAAGGCTAAGGCGGCATGACTTTGTTTATCATCAAAGACGGAATTAATATATTCTTGTAAATTCCGTTGTTCTCGTTCAAATGTTCCTTGCTCAAAAGCCCCTCCTGTAAAGTTAGGGTGAAAGATGATTTCTTTTAAAAAAGCCACAGCTTCTACTAACACTGGCGCTTCATTTGGTAAAAATTTATCGTTAACGACATTTAAACTAATCGTAAAATAGTGATTGTCGCCCTTTTTAGTGACGTTCGCACCAAAACTAGCCCCATAGAGATCGGCTAATTTTTCACTGAGCTTCGTTTGAGTTGGGTATTTTTGACTATTAGTTTCTAACAGACTACCTAATAGTGTCCGTTTACTAATCGTTTCCGCTAACAACGGGCTAGCAAAGCGGACCATCATGCGGACAGTTTTATATTTAGTTGTGGGAATTACATGGAGTTCCACGCCTTTAGTTAAGCTTATACTCATTTTTATTTCCTACTTTCCCAATCATTTATTAATTCTAATAGATTCAAAATCTAATCACAAATAAAATCATTTTTCTTAATGAATTCCTTATTACTTTTCAAGAGTCAATTTTGCTAAGACCTTAAAAACTTCGTCCTTATATGATAGCATAAATCCGCTAAAGATAATACTTTGATGCGGTTCAAATTCCCCGGCTTTAATATACAAATTAAGTTTAATGGTAGTTATTTATTCCGTTTTTTCAGGTTATTCTGTATAATGAAATTAGTTATTAAACATCTGGTTTTTTTAGAGAATTGGTCACGTTTTTTTGCAATTATGTACGACTTTTTTCCACTTTTACGACTTTCCCCTCTAACGGATGCTGACTAAAAAAAGGAGGAGTTTACTATGATCAAAGAATTTAAAGAGTTTATTATGCGAGGGAATGTCTTAGATTTAGCAGTTGGGGTTGTTATTGGTGGAGCTTTTACAGCCATCGTAACTTCTTTAGTTGAAAATTTAATCACTCCATTAATTGCTTTATTTTTCAGCCTTTTCACTCACCGGACAGATGGAGCCGATGGGGTTAAAACGATGGCCACAACGATTAATGGCGTACCTTTTGAATACGGTAACGTCTTAAGTGCTATTATTACCTTTATAATTACCGCTTTTGTCCTCTTCATTATTTTAAAAGCTGTTAATAAAGCTAAAGCTGTTGTAACTAAACCAGTTGAAGAAGAGGATTTACCGGAAGTTGAAGCCAGTGAACTTCTATTAATTGAAATTCGTGATTTATTAGCGCAACAACAAGCGGATAAAACTAAGTTATAAACGCTAAAAGAACTTATCATCTTCTAGATGACAAGTTCTTTTTTTCTATCTAAATTGACATTTTTTATCGTTTTATTTTATAATACCTTTCAAGGTGGTGATCACATGATGCAAATTAAACTGCATTCCTTAGGAACAACTCACACTACTTCAGTATTGAGTTAGTTCCAGCAAAAAGCTTAGCTAAACGTTTCAATACTGAAGGTTGTTTTGTTTAACCAACCTAAGGAGGACACAGTAATGAAACCATTTATTCAACCTTATCACTATAATTTTCTAGCAGAACATAGTCTGAATTTACTAAAAACTAATCAATGGGTCAATGACCAAGGAACCCGAGGAACTTTACGCTCGTTAATTATTGAAAAAATTCATGAGACCTTTCCAGACAGCTCCTTAACAGAGCTAGCCATATTAGAGGAAATCTTACTTATTGAAAAATCTCACAAAGAAGTCCAAGCTTATTTGGAAAAGCTAACCCCTTTAATTATTCCCTTTAAGGCGCCAACTGACAGTGAGTTAAAGAAACTTTTCAAAAAAACTAAAAAGCTCAAACTACCTGATTGGCAAACGTTGCCCTTAACTGACTTTTCTTTCTACGGTTGGAACGACCCCGGTCAGCAAAGAAAATACTTAATTTATTATGAGAACGATCAATTAATTGGTGTCGATGGCGTTGTTTCGCCAACTGTTAAAACAAGTATTTGCTCGATTTGCCATACTAAATCTGCAGTCACTTTATTTATAGCTCGGGTCCGCGGTGGCCACGATGGCACTTATCTAAACCAAGGAAACTATATTTGTTATGACAGTCATCAGTGTAACAAACAAATTCAGCGTCGAACAGAACTAGAAGCCTTTATGGCTAACGTTAAATATCAGAAATAAAAAAACCGAGTTAGGCACATGTGAACTGACCCCATAGGTTGAGACAAATATAAAAACACCCCCGTTGAATTCGTGTAAAATGAAGAAAACGGAGGTGTATTTTTATGGTTAAACGAATTTCATACCCATTAGAAGTTAAAGAAGCAG
>NZ_NGJU01000020.1 GCF_003987495.1 Vagococcus salmoninarum | reverse complement strand
TGTACGGAGCGGACTAGTACTAATCGGTCGAGGACTTAACCAAGATTTACACGTAGGATTCACGATTATGTTTTGATTAACTTCAACATCCAGTTTTGAGTGAGCAAACTTATAGATTGTTTACTTATCTGCCTTTACTAATACAAGGTTGCTTGTAAAAGTTTAGGAATTGAATAGCAGTACATCACATAAGTGTGGTGGCGATAGCAAGAAGGATACACCTGTTCCCATGTCGAACACAGTAGTTAAGCTTCTTAGCGCCGATGGTAGTTGGGGGTTTCCCCCTGTGAGAGTAGGACGTTGCCACGCTTATATTTTGTGTTATGGAGGTTTAGCTCAGCTGGGAGAGCATCTGCCTTACAAGCAGAGGGTCAGCGGTTCGATCCCGTTAACCTCCATTTGATTCGTTAGCTCAGTTGGTAGAGCATCTGACTTTTAATCAGAGGGTCACTGGTTCGAACCCAGTACGAGTCATTAGTAAATTTGTAGCGAAGGTAGTAATAACTACGAAACTACACCTTTTAAATTAGCCGGCTTAGCTCAGTTGGTAGAGCATCTGATTTGTAATCAGAGGGTCGAGGGTTCAACTCCTTTAGCCGGCATCTAGAGAGTTTAGGCTCTTTTTTTTGATTGTTAGCTCATAGTGAGATGCGAAAGTAGTTCAGTGGTAGAACACCACCTTGCCAAGGTGGGGGTCGCGAGTTCGAACCTCGTCTTTCGCTTTTGTTTTATGTAAAGCAATAAGAAGTCCAGTTATATTCAGCCGGGGTGGCGGAACTGGCAGACGCACAGGACTTAAAATCCTGCGGTAAGTAATTATCGTGCCGGTTCGATTCCGGCCCTCGGCATAGTCACAAGTAGCACCCATAGCTCAATTGGATAGAGTACCTGACTACGAATCAGGCGGTTAGAGGTTCGACTCCTCTTGGGTGCATTACCGCAAGGTATTGCGGGAAGTAGCTCAGCTTGGTAGAGCACTTGGTTTGGGACCAAGGGGTCGCAGGTTCGAATCCTGTCTTCCCGATCATAAATAGCTCAAATAATAAAAAAAGTAGACCATTTCGGTCTATTTTTTTTGGATATTTATTAGAAAAAGGGTGCCATGACATTAGTCATCGGCCCCCTTTTTTGACGAACGTTATTTGATAGACGGGTTCCAAAAGTCAAATAGCTTCGCTCTCAACAACTGCTAAACGCTGCCGTTATTCTTAATGCTTTAGCATTTAGAAATAAGGGACAACGAAGTAAAGCGCTAAGCGTTGAAGGCACGATAATTTCAATAAATCCGACTACACTCTGTTTCGCTCTCATTAATCTCTAAGTGCTGCCGTTATTCTTAATGCTTTAGCATTTAGAAATAAGGGACAACGAAGTAAAGCACTAAGACTTGAAGGACGAAGTTTAACGTAGTACTTGTATTTAAACGACTTTTGTCACACCTCCTACTTTACTATTATAAGTAACTTGCTGTAATTGAGGCTGCTTTTGGCATGTCTTTCACATAGCCGGCATACATAATTTCGCCACCATTTTTACCTGCTTCTGGGCCAATGTCGATTAACCAGTCAGCTTGCTTCATGACTTCTACATTGTGCTCAATCACAATGACAGAACTGCCATTATCAACTAATTTTTGCAGTAAAATTAGTAACTCGTTGACATTTGCCATATGTAAGCCTGTCGTCGGTTCATCTAAAATATAAAGATTGCCAGATTTATGTAGTTCACTGGCTAGTTTAATTCGTTGGCATTCGCCACCAGATAAAGTATCCATCATCTGACCAAGTGACAAGTAACCGAGGCCGACTTCTGCTAAGGTCCCTAAAGTCTTTTTGATTTTATTGTTTTCAAAAAAAGTTAAGGCATCATTAACTGTCATCTTTAAGACTTCAACAATGTTGTAGCCGCCTAATTGATACTGTAAGACTTCTTCTTTAAACTGAGAGCCATTACAGATGGCGCAAGTTGTGCGGACGCCCTCCATAAAGGCTAAATCGGTAACGACATAACCTTTGCCTTTACAGTTTTCACAGCCCCCAGTTGAATTAAAACTAAAGAGGGCTTTGTCAACTTGGTGTTTTTTAGCGTAAATATCACGAATCGTCGTTAAGATTTTTGTATAAGTCGCTAAGTTGGAACGGTTGGAGCGATGTAAGGCACTTTGATCAATAATGATCGCCTCAGGATGTTCTTTAACAAATTCGCCGAAGATTAAAGAACTTTTTCCTGAACCAGCTACGCCAGTAATGACTGTGAAGGCTTCTTTAGGGATTTTAGTTGAAATGTTTTTAAGGTTATTCAGTTTTGCCTCAGTGATTTGATAAAAGTCACTAGAGATTCGAGGTGTTTGGATAGTCGGTAAGTCACGATTAAGAAAACGAGCAGTCAAATTATCACTGTTTTTTAATTCTGCCAAACTACCAGTAAACATAATCTCGCCACCTTGACTACCGGCTAAAGGACCAACATCTACAACCACATCAGCTACAGCAATAACATCAGGATCGTGTTCCACGACTAAAATAGTATTGCCTTTGTCCCGGAGTTTTTGCAACATTTTATTTAAGTTGTCAACGTCCCGAGGGTGTAAGCCGGTACTTGGTTCATCAAAAATATAAATAATATTATTTAAACTGCTATTTAAATACTGGACGACTTTAATTCGTTGGGACTCGCCACCAGAAAGAGTAGTCGTTTCCCGTGCTAAAGTTAAATAGTCTAGTTTCATATCAACTAAGTTTTGTAGCCGTGTTGTCATCTCAGCGATAATTGGTTGGGACTCTGGATGGTTAATTTCTTGAATGAAGGTCAATAAATCACTAAGTTCCATATTAACCGCTTGATCAATCGTTGTGCCGTGAATGCTGCTACTTAAAGATTTTTGATTTAAACGTTTGCCATGGCAAGTTTCACATTGATCCATCGTCGTGTAAGCAGCGACTTTTGTTTGAGTGCTCTCAGAATGTTGACTAAGATCTCGGTCAATGTAAAGTCGGCGAAAACGATAAATGATCCCTTCAAAATCAGTTTTAAAGGTCCCATCTTTATGTGGAACGACGACTTTTTCACCATGACCGTATAATAGTTTCTCTAATAAAGCATCAGGGTATTGATTTAAAGGTAAGTCTTTATCAAAAAAGCCAGTTTCAGCGAAGGTGTTGTAATGCCAAGTGCCTTTTGCAAAAGGTGAGAAAAGGACGGCATCATCGTTTAATGATTTTCTTAGATCGACTATTTTAGCGAAGTCTGGGGCGATAACTTTACCAATTCCTTGACAAGTCAAACACATGCCTTCAGGGTCATTAAATGAATAAACATGAGAATAACCGACAAAAGGGGTTGCCGCTCGGGAATATAATAAACGTAAAAAACTATAAATATCTGTTCGTGTACCTAAAGTTGAACGGGCATTGCCACCTAAGCGCTTTTGATCCACGATAAAAGCGGGTGAGAGGTTTTGAATACTGTCAACAACTGGTTTGCCATACTTAGGTAAAAACCCTTGAACGAAAGTGCTGTAAGTTTGATTCATTTGGCGACCAGCTTCGTTAGCAATCGTATCAAAGACAATTGAAGACTTGCCAGAACCAGAGACACCAGTAAAAATCGTAATTTTGTTTTTAGGAATTTCTAAACTGACATCTTTTAAGTTATTTTGTTTCATTCCTTTAAGAATAATTGCTTCTGTGACGTTTTTCATAAATAAAAGCCTCCTTTAAAAAGTTTCCCAAAGACACAAAAAACCTACCAAATTAGGAATACCTACTTTGATAGCTGTCAATCACTTAGGGGATAGAAAGTTGATTATACCTAAAGAATTTTTTAATGTAAAGGCGAACAAGGAAATATTTTCAGAGGTCGTTAAAAATCCTTGGATATTTGAAATCATGATAAGTACATATAAAAAGCCAACTCCCTAAAAATACGGAAGTTGGCAGCTCTTGCAAATTAAATATATTCTTCAGTCAAAGCCATAAATTCGGCAATGTCTTTTTTAACGATGTCGATCCCGGCTTGCCAGAAGTCTGGTTGAGTCAAGTCCACATTTAAGTGTTTCTTAGCTAAGTCTTCAGTCGTCATTGAGGCTGTGTCTCTTAATAACGCAATGTAATCATCTTCAAAATTACCTTCAGTTTGTTGAGCGAAAGCGTAAATTCCCATACTGAATAAGTAACCGAAAGTATAAGGGAAGTTGTAGAAAGGCACACTATCGATGTAGAAATGTAATTTACTTGCCCAGAAGTGAGGGTGGTAAGAGGCTAAAGAGTCCATATAAGATTCTTTTTGCGCAGCTAACATTAAACTAGTAATTTCTTCATCTGATAAGACGTTTTCTTTACGGGCTTCGTAGTAATTATTTTCAAAGATAAAGCGTGAATGAATATTCATAAACATTGCTGTGGCATTTTGTAGTTTAGTGTCTAGTAAGTTGATTTTTTCTTCTTTCGTTTCAGCACTCTTAAGCGTGGCGTCAGCTACGATTAACTCAGCGAAAGTACTAGCTGTTTCAGCAACGTTCATCGCATAACTTTGACTCATGATAGGCATATCCCACATGACTTCAGAGTGGAAGGCGTGACCTAATTCATGGGCTAACGTAGCAACTTCATTAATTGATTCACCGTAAGTCATGAAAATACGTGATTCTTGAGTTTCTCCTAAACTAGTACAGTAACCCCCAGGACGTTTACCAGGGCGATCTTCTGCTTCAATCCAACTGTTAACAAAGGCTTTTTCAGCGAATTGTGCCATTTTAGGGCTGAATTTTTCAAAGTTTTCAATAATAAAGGCAGCAGCTTCATCGAAACTATAACGTTTCTCTGTTAAGTCACCTAAAATTATCGGTGCATCTTGGTCTTGCCATTCCATTTTATCTTTACCGAAAACTTTGGCTTTCCGTTCTAAGAAATCAACAAAGGTTTGTTTGTTAGCGGTGATTGTTTCCCACATCGCGTCTAAAGTGGCTTTGTCCATCCGGTTGTAGTTTAATGGTTTTTCTAAATGGTTCTCAACCCCATGTAGTTTAAAGTTAGTTAAACGGAAACCGTCTAAGTGATTCAAAGTATCTGCGAATAATGGGGCTTTATCTGACCAAGTTTGTTCCCAAATCTCAAAAAGTTCTTTGCGGACTTGGGGATCAGGGTCACCCATCATTTTATTAAAGGCTTGACCGGCTGATAATTTTTCCCCAGCGTAGTCAATTTCAATCGAGGCAACAATCGTATCGTAGTGAGAGCTCCAAGCATTAAAGCCATCAACCGATAAGTGATTAATAATGTTTTCTTCCGCTTCGCTTAATAAGTTTTGACCGTCACGGCGGATTTCCTCTAAGTTGAACAAGACACCAGCTTGGCTAGCTGTGGCAGTTTGACTTAATAATTGCCAATCCGTTTCAGTAATGGCTGTTAATTTTTTGACAAATACTAATTCAGCGTTGCTATAAGCTGTTCCGTGACTATGTAAAGTCCCAAATAAGGTGTTGGATTTTTTATCGTTAACGTTAGCGGATTGAACGGCATTAATAAAGCTACCTGTTTCAGAAAAGCCTTTTTCAATTATTTCTTGAGTCGATAGTAAGTCTGAAAAAGTTTTAAATTCTGGGCTATCAGTTTGGGGGTCCCACCCTTTGACTGTCGTTGTATATGAGTCGATTTGTGTTTTTAGTAAATCTAGGCGAGCTTGTAACTCTAGTGAATTACTGCCACCAGGAAAAATAGAGTCTAAATCCCAATTAATTGCATATGTCATTCTTAGTTAGCTCCTCTTCATTTTTTTGTCCTTGGTCCGTGGAACAAGTTAACTTCCATTATAGTATAAATAGGGGAAAGATAGGGGGATATTGCTTAAAAACATTGCTAATTTTTCGTTTTTTAGGTAATCTAAAAGGATAAATCAGTTAAAGGAGCCGAAATAATGGCAAAAAATAAACACATAAAAAACGGTAATCTATATCTCGGAATTGCCATCGGGATGATGGCTATTCTATTTGTAGCTTCTTCCCAAACTTATGAACAACAATCCCAAGTATCCTTATTAGAAAAGCTCTTAAAAAATCAGCCCTTCAAAGAATTTTTCGGGACAATTAGTTTTAATTATGGAGGCAGCCCAGTTAGTCTCGCAAGCAGTGGCTATTATCAGTTTGTGGAATTTTTTATTCGCAAAGGGGCTCATTTTATTAGCTATTTCATTATTGGGGGGAGTTTATTTTTAGGTTTACAGCCACGGCTGAAACAGCTCAGTTTAACAGCGTTGATTAGTTGGTTAGCAGCAACTGGTTACGCCGGCTTAGATGAAAGTCATCAACTGTTAACAGGTGGGCGTTCAGCTTTATTTCAAGATGTCATGCTCGATAGTCTTGGGGCTTTAACGGCAATCTTGCTATGTGTCATTGTTTTAATGTTTAAAAAAATTCGCAAATAATCCTCTTTGCTGTTATCTTGCTTCTTTGTTAGAATAGAAGAGAAGACAAACAGTAAGTTGTTTGTAAAAATCTGAAAGTGGGTGTAGAGAATGGCAGGACATTCAAAGTGGAAAAATATTCAAGGTCGTAAAAATGCACAAGATTCTAAACGTAGTAAGATTTTCCAAAAAGTTTCCCGGGAAATTTATATGGCAGCAAAAAGTGGTGGGCCTGATCCAGATACTAACCCCTCATTAAGAATGATCTTAGATAAAGCGAAAGCAGCTAATATGCCAAACGATAATATCCAACGAGCCATTAAAAAAGCGACGTCTGCTGGTGAAGGTGAAAACTACGATGAAGTTATTTATGAAGGCTATGGTCCAGAAGGGGTTGCCATCTTAGTTTATACCTTGACAGATAATCGAAACCGGACAGCAACTAATGTTCGGGTGGCTTTTAACAAAAATGGCGGTTCTTTAGGTGAAACAGGTTCAGTTAACTACATGTTTGACCGGAAAGGCTATTTAGCGATCGAAAGAGCGGACTTAGCGGTAGATGAAGATACAATGATGATGAGTGTCCTAGAAGCTGGTGGTGAGGATTTAGAGACGAGTGATGAGGTCTTTGAAATTTACACGAATCCTAGTGATTTCCCAGAAGTTAGAGACGCTTTAGCGGCAGAAGGTTACAAGATTGCTCAAGCTGAATTAACGATGGTTCCTCAAACGTTAATCGAATTAACTGAGGAACAAGAAGCAGCCGTTCAGCAATTAATTGATGCTTTAGAAGACGATGACGATGTTTCTGAAGTCTTTACATCAGCTGATATGTAAACTAATAATTACTATTTTAAAAAGTCCTCTCAAAGGCGTTGACTACGGTCACACCTTTTGGGGGATTTTTTTATTTTCTAAATTAAAAAGGAAATAAACTGCATACCTTATTTATAAGGCAGGTGTTAGCAATGAAAGAATTGGCACGACAATTATTATTAAGTGGCTTTCGTAACCAAGCCAGTGATTTGTATTTTTTTCCGAATAAAGCAACGTATCAAGTGTCTTATCGCTTCCATCAGCAACATTATTCTTATGGCAAACTAAGTCGTAAAGTCGGGGAACAGTTGATTCAGTATTTTAAGTATTTGGCAGAGATGGACGTCGCCGAAAAACGTCGGGTTCAAGTGGGGGCAGCGACGATTACGATTAAACGGAAAAAATATCGGATCCGTTTATCAACAGTCAGTGATTTTAATAATCAAGAAAGCTTAGTCATTCGTTTTCTTCATGAGCTAAGAACGAGTCAAGAATTAGTCACCTTTAGCCCGCAGCTCTTCTATGAGTTACAGCAGAAAATTCAGCAGTCAGGCTTGTTTTTATTTGCTGGACCAACTGGATCAGGCAAAACAACGACGATGTATCAGTTAGCGAATACTCGAAAAAATCATGAAAAGCAAGTGATTACGATTGAAGACCCAGTGGAAATTCAAGGAGCAGATTTTTTACAACTCCAAGTTAATCCTAAAATCGGCGCAACGTATGAACAATTAATTAAAGCTTGCCTTCGTCATCGGCCAGATATTTTAATTATTGGGGAAATTCGCGATGAAGAGACTGCTAAAAGTGTGATTCGTGGGGCTTTGACAGGGCATACAATTTTTTCGACCATTCATGGGTTAGATAAATACAGTGTGATTGCCCGTTTGTTAGAGTTAGGGGTTAGTCGTGAGGACTTACGGCAATGTTTAAGAGGGGTTGTTTACCAAAAAATAATACCAGTCGCTTGTCCCTATTGTGTGGCAGACTGTTCTTTATATTGCCATCGCCGCAAAAGTGGGGTGTTACTAGATAGTTGGTTTGACCAAGAAGGGATTTGGGAAGCTTATGGCAAGGAAGACACATGGCACAAGGGACTTTGGAAAATCTGGCAACTGGGTTTTATTAACGAAAAAACCTATCAAGAACATTCGCCTAAATAAGGGGAATTTGACTAGAAAACAACAGTTAATCTTGATTGAACTACTAGCAGAGCTAATGAACAACGGTTTTACTTTCCAAGAAAGTCTAGTCTTTATAAAAAAGCTTCATCCTAAAATGATGTCAAAAATTAACCAGCAAGAGATGAGTTTAAAAAAAGGTCAGCTCTTACACCAATTTTTTCAAGGACTGGGGTTTCCGAAAATCCTCGTTGCCCAACTGAAATTAGCTGAAAATCATGGTGATTTTAATGGCACTTTAAAATCTTTAGAAGGACAAATGGCAATGCAAGCAAGTCAACGGCAACAAGGGGTTAAAGTCTTAAGTTATCCCTTGTGTCTCTTACTTTTTTTAGTCATCATTTTGTTACTGATGAAGTGCGTCTTACTCCCTCAGCTTAGTTACCTTCATCAAGGGGCAAGTCAAGGAAATTTAGGCTTGTGGGTCATTGAGTCTGGCCCTTGGGTGTTAGGGGGACTCCTTTTACTGGCTTTAGGCGGGTATGGTGTGATTCACTTGATTTTTCGTCACTTGCCAGCAATTTTTAAATATCAATTTTTAGCAAAGCTACCTGTTTTCGGCAAGTTTATCCAGTTGTTCCTTACGGCATTTTTCGCTCAAGAATGGGGGAAACTTTTAAATCAAGGCTTAGAACTCAAACAAGTCATTGCTTTGATGAAAGGCACAGGTAGCACCCAGCTGATGGAAGAGATTGCCATTAGTCTTGAAAGCCATTTAAAATCTGGGCGGCGTCTTCACCGGCAAATTAAAGAGTGGGGCTTCTTTAGCAAAGAGTTAGCAGTCATTATTCAGCAAGGGGAGGCGAAAGGAAAATTAGGGGCTGAGTTAGAAATTTATAGTCAGTTAGTCACGCGCCGCTTTAACAACCGCTTATTAGTTTTTTTTAATATTGTGCAACCAATTATTTTTATGTTAGTCGCCTTACTAATTATTAGTGTCTACAGCGGTTTGCTCCTACCGATTTACCAAGAAATGGATGGGTTTTAAATGAATGCTATAAAAGTTATTAAGAAGCAGTATGCAGCTTTCACCTTAGTAGAAATGTTAATCGTGTTATTTGTGATTAGTGTCTTAGTTTTGTTGTTTGTCCCCTCTTTAACTAATCAAAGAAGTCGCATCACTGAAAGTGGCAATCAAGCCTTTATTCAAGTTGTTCAAACCCAAGTCGAACTGTATCAAATGAATGAAGATCAACCAGTAACTTATAGTAATTTAGTAGCTAACAATTATTTAAGTCAAGAACAAGCTGATCGGGCAGTTGAATTAAACTTAGATTTAAATGACTTGCCCTAAAGCCTTTGCAGGGGTGACTTTAGTTGAGAGTTTAATCGTCTTAAGTCTTAGCACCAGCCTCTTATTATTAACAGTCAGTCAGGTCACAAGTTGGCGTCGGCAAGTCGCTTACGATTATTTTGTGGCAGAGTTTGAACGAAGTCTAGTTTATACTCAACAAGCAGCGATCTTAAGTCAGCGGGGGAGTCGGGTTCTTAGTCAGACTCAAAGTAACATCATTGAGTTCAGTTACTATGATTATCAACAAGAACAACAGCGCGAAACACTGGAATTACCGATTGACTTACAAGTTGTCAGAGAGACTGTCGTAACCTTTCGACCGGGAACAGGCAACGTCAATCGGATCAATCGGTTTGAATTTTACAATCAACATAAAGAGGAGCGCTTAATTTTTCAATACTACCTTGGGAGTGGTCGGTTTGTTAGAAGAGAAGAAAAATGAAGGTTATATTTTATTAGAAAGTAGTCTGGCTTTTTTTATCACGACTGGTTTAATTTTATTGATGCTACCTCTGTTACTCTTTTTTAGAGAAAAACAAGAGCAAGGACGGCAAGAGTTAGAAGTCTATCGTTTTTTTAGTGAGTTAGCGGAAAACCCAGTAGCAGCGGATAAAACAAGTGGCGGTCAGTTGTTAGTGGGAGAAGTCGTTCAAGTAGATGACAACATTCAAAGCCTTAAAATTGAAACTGGGGTAACAACTTATGAGGTTGAGGTAGTATCGGAGGTCCGTGATGAAGAAGACTAAAGAGAAGTATCAAGGCTTTACAGTCTTCGAGTGTCTTGTGGCCTTGTTAGTTATTAGTCTAGTTACTCTATTGATCAATGATTTAATTCGAGTGGAAAAGCAGTTAAGAGAGAGCAACCAGTTAAGCTCGGCTCTCAAGTGGCATTTATTTTTAATTCAACTAGAAAATAGTAGCCAAGAGTGGCAGTATGTTAGTTCAACTCAGCAGTCAATTACTTTCAAAGATAGGCTAGACAATCATTCAGATAATTATTTGATTATTGAAGGTGGCCAAAAACAGCTTAAAAAGCGGAAACGAGGTGGCTATGAGCCTTTATTGTTCGAAGTAGCAGATTGGTCAGTTAGAGAAAGTCAGAAGGGGCTTAGCCTTAAAGTTGAGATGAGTGACGGAGGTCATTATGAAAGTCTTTTTTACCAATGGCAACAAGTGTCAGAAGAATGAAGGGAGTATCTTACCAACTGTTTTAGGTGTTTTTTTCATTTTTAGTTTAAGTTTAACTGTTAGTCTTAGAATTTATCGGCGGGAGCTTTTTCTGCAACAGCAAATTAAAGAGTTTTATCAAAGAAAAACCTTGTGGCAGCTAACTTACTATGAAATAGCTCCTTTCCTAGAAGAATTTAGTAGTGAAGAGCCATACCAAGGAGCGAGTCACTTTAATTGGGGCAGTGTTTTTTATGAAGTGGCTGAGGAGGAAATCAGCTACCGAATTCAATTAGAAAATCGCCCAATGACGGAAGAGGTTAGATTGCCATTAAAAAAATAGCCAAAAAAAACCATTTCTCCCAAAAGAGAAATGGTTTTGAAAATGCTGTAAGAACGGATCTTATAGTTTTTTGTTGTAGAACTCAACGATGTAAGCTTCATCAACTTCTTGTGATAATTCTTCACGTTCAGGTAAGCGGCTTAAGCCACCTTCCATTTTTTCTTCATCAAAAGTAATGTATCCAGGACGTCCAAGAGCTGACTCAAGAGCACCTTTAACGATTACTAATTCTTTAGATTTTTCACGAACTGAAATCACTTGACCAACTTCAACGTGGTATGAAGGGATATCAACACGTTTACCGTCTACTAAGATATGACCGTGGTTTACTAATTGGCGAGATTGACGACGAGTAGTCGCTAAGCCTAATTGGTAAACAACGTTATCTAAACGTTGTTCTAATAAGATCATGAAGTTAACACCGTGTTTACCTTCTTTGATTTTACCAGCTTTAATAAATGTGTTTACGAATTGACGTTCGTTGATGCCGAACATGTGACGTAATTTTTGTTTTTCTGTCATTTGTAAGCCGTACTCAGATTTCTTTCCACGGCTGTTTGGTCCGTGTTGACCTGGTGCGTATGGACGACGAGCTAATTCTTTACCAGTTCCTGATAATGAAATACCTAATCGACGTGAAATTTTCCAACTTGGTCCTGTATAACGTGACATAATGTAATTCCTCCAATAATGTTTTTTTTGGAGTAAAATAATTAATAGAAAACTTAGTATCCGTTCAGTTTATCCTTCAATCTTCACCTTGCAGCCGCAGTTACGCAATTGAACCACATTTGGGCGACAAACTGTTGACGAGCTACCGATCTTCTCGCTGCTTATTTTACACAATGATTAGTATACCTTATTTTGCGCCGGTAAGTCAATAGAATCAGCAATAAAAGCCTAGGGAAATCTTAAGAAAAGCCTTGTTTTCATAAATATTGAAAACAAAATGAAAATATGATTTAGATTTCTTTAAATTTCCTATATAATAGGCAGTGAAGTTTGGAGGCAAAGAAAATGAAATTATTTAAGCAGTTTTTATACATTATTAGTTTTACATTTTTAGGAGAAATTATCTCAAAAGGGGCTCATCTGCCAATCCCTGGCAGTGTCATTGGCATGTTACTTTTATTCGGCGCCCTATGTTTAAAGGTGATTAAAGTGGAAGCAGTCGAAACGGTTGGAACTTTCTTATTAGAAAATTTAAGTATTTTCTTTTTACCAGCAGGAGTCGGGATCATGGTTTTCTTTCCAGTCATTAGAGAGACATGGTGGAGCTTACTATTAATTACGATTGTCGGGACGGGTTTAACGATGGCATTAGTCGGCCGTGTCGTCCAAGGCGTTAAACGGAAATTTGAAGGAGACTATGTTGATTTAAAGACGAAGGAGGGGAAAGCTGATGTTACAAGAATTGACGAGTAATCCTTTATTTGGTTTGATTTTATCAATTGGGGTCTTTCTCAGCGCCCGCCGTTTAGCGTTGAAATTGAAATCCCCACTGTTGAATCCCTTAATCGTCTCCATTTTAATAGTAATCCTGATATTAAAGGTGAGCGGTGTTAATTATGATGATTATTACCGTGGTGGCAGTATTTTAAACATGTTAATTGCCCCAGCTACGGTGGCATTAGCAATCCCCTTATATAAATCAGTTCATTTATTAAAACATCACTATCGTTCAATTTTAACAGGGATTATTGTCGGGACAGTGTTTAGTACCTTTTTGACAGCAAGCTTAGCAGTTTTGTTCGCTTATAATAAAAAACTGACAGCCTCAATTATGCCAAAGTCTGTAACAACGGCGATTGCCATTGAAATTGCTGATAAAATGGGGGGAATTGTCACGGTTACGATTATTGTTGTGATTATTACTGGAATTATCGGGGCAGTACTAGCACCGACGATTCTCAAAGTAGCTAGAATTGACGAACCTGTGGCGAAAGGCATTGCCATTGGCACGTCTGCCCATGCCATAGGGACTGCTAAAGCGATGGAAATTGGCGAAGTTGAAGGAGCGATGTCAGGTTTAGCAATTGGCGTTACTGGAATCGTGACTGTCTTCGTCGCGCCCTTAGTGTTACAATTGTTTTCTAGTTTCTTTTAAAGAAAGGTAGGTTAATCCGATGATTATTAATAATTTACCAGTCAATCCAGCCAATCAAGAACAGATGGCCCGTTATATGAAGAATCACTTTCCTTTTCTGGGCTTACAAGCTCCAGAGCGCAAAGCTCTTTCAAAAGCTGCCATTCAAGACAGTCGTCAACTGACTACTAGTGAAGTTTTAGGGACGATTGCCGAGTACTATCAGTTACCGGAACGAGAATATCAGTATATTGGAATTGATACAGCCATTGCTAACGTGAAACGGTTTAGCTTAACAGAAGTGTTGAGTTTAGCTGATTATGTTTCTAAAAAAGCTTGGTGGGACAGTGTGGATGCTTGGCGTAAATTTTTTTGGTTACGTGTGAAGAACTATCCAGAAGAGTTATTACCGATTTTCGAGCACTTTTATCACAGTCAGGATTTTTGGCAAAGACGGGTCGGGATTAACCTCCAACTATTAGCTAAGGAACAAACTAGCTTAGTGTTGTTACAGAAAGCTATTTTAAAAGATCGGGAAACAGATGAATTTTTTATTCAAAAAGCCATCGGATGGTCTTTAAGACAGTACAGTAAAACGGATCCACATTGGGTCAAAGCCTTTATTAAAAATAACGAGCTCAGTAAACTAGCAACAACAGAAGGCAGTAAATACTTATAATCAGTTTAAGAAAGTAGGCGGCAAGGATAGTGACTAGAAAATTAATTGCATTTGATATCGATGGGACTTTGTTAAACTCAGATCAAGAAGGGCTAGCAAGTAGTTTAGAAGTAATCAGCAAGTTACAACGAGCAGGCCATTTTGTGACAATTGCGACTGGTCGCAGTCTACCGACAACTAAAGGCGTCATTAAAGACTTTAATTTTGAAAACTATGTTTTATGTAATGGGGCCTATGCGTTTGTTGATCATAAGCAAGTTCATAGTAATCCCTTAGATAAAGTTGAATTGAAAAAATTAGTTGAGTTAGCGAGTGAAAAAAAGATTGATCTATTGTACCAAACTATGGACGAGGTCAAACAACAAGGGCCTTTTATTCATCCTTATAATCGTGAGATGCAAGAGAAATTTAATCCAGAAAAGCCGTCATATGATTTTGATATTGATAAAGAAGAGGCAATTTATCAGGCAATTCTTTTTTGTGGTCGAGCAGAAGAAGGGGAATTAGCGACCAACTTTGAAAAAATTCGCTTTACTCGTTGGGGTGATGAGGCCATGGATGCAGTACCGATTAATGGTTCTAAAGCGGTCACCTTAGATAAAATCGCTAAAATTCATGGTTTTACAAGTCAAGACATGATTGTGTTTGGTGATGGTGAAAATGACATTGAAATGTTGAAATTAGCCGGACTAGGAATCGCCATGGGCAATGCCACAGACTATGTTAAAGGCTTTGCTAATTATGTAACAAAAAGCAATGATGAAGATGGCATTTGGCATGCAGCTAAAGCTCATGGCTTAATTTAAATACAAAAGACCAACTCCTGCTATTAAAAAGGAGTTGGTCTTTTGCTATCATTATTTAGTTAAGTTTAGTTGAAGCGCTGTTGATGTATCCGCGCCAAACGTCCTTTGAGTCATAAAGAGAGTAATAAGTTGAGCCATTGGTGTGTTTGTATAGGCCTTTGGCGATAAATTTTTTATTGTAAAGGCCATTTGAATTCGGCTTACGTTTCCAATTGAAATTAGACCATAAGGCATAATTTTTATTAGTAATTGTGACTGACTTGTTGAAACTCTGATAAGGACCTTGAGGAGCAGCTGGTTTTGTGGCATTTTTGTTTAATAAACCGAACCATTTCCCTTTAGCGTCATATAAGGAGTAATAAACAGGGCCTTTAAAAGTATGGTTAGCACCTTTAACAAGATAAGTTTTATTATTCATGTTAGTAGTGGTTCCCTGTTGAGTGCCGGAAAAATCAGCCCAGGTTTTGTAGTTAGGGCTTTTCACAGTCACATATTGACTATGAGCACTGAGCAGTCCGTTAGCAGTCGTCAGCTTAGTAGCGCCGTTATGAATGTAACCTAGCCAGACGTTCTTTGAGTCATAAAGAGAGTAATAAGTAGAACCATTATAATGGCGATATTCACCTTTTGCTAAAAGTGTTTTGTTATAAATCCCTTTTGAGGAGCCCTTCTGTTTCCAATTGAAGTTTGACCAGAGAGGGTTATTGTCACGAGTAATACTGACATATCGATTTAAAGGAATATAGGACCCGTGGGCATCAGTAATCGTAGTTGACTGACTATTAATATAGCCCATCCAATTATCTTTTGAATCATAAATAGAGTAATAGACATTGCCGTTAATGTGATCGTACTTACCTTTGGCTAAATAGGTTTTTTTATGAATCGTTGAAGATTTATAACGTTCTTTCCAATTGAAATTAGAATAGACACTATCATTAGCGTTACTAATATTAACGTATTTATTAAAAGGAATATAAGGACCTTGTGGCGTTAAAGTAACTTTTTTTGAAAAACGTCCATTGTAATCAATGTTAACGTCAAGGACCCGTTTTTCTCCAGGGAATAACATTTGAGAAGACCATTGCCAAGCACTAGCTGTTTGATGCAATAAATTATCTTTAGAAGGCTGATACAAATATTGGGCAATCCAAGTTGAAGCAGCACCACCTAATTGAGGGATGTCCAAGGGACCATTTCCTGAACTGAACCAAGACAAAGATGAATAGTGGATGACTTGATTGAATTTATGAGTCTTGATCAAGGCGTTAGCAAAAGCGACAGAGTCAGCAGTTTTGACTTTGTCCAAGATTTTAGGCTCTTCAATATCATTAACCATGACTGTATCTGGCCCTAAATTTAACTCTTTGGCGTAAGCAGCAAAATATTTAGCTTCGGCTTCGGCACTTTTTTTAGTCGTGAACCAACTGTAATGATAAGCACTTACTTTTAAACCAGCGGCTTTAGCATTATCAATTTGATTTTTAGCGTAAGGATTACGGTAAGAAGTACTTTCAGTTAATTTTACGACGACACCAGAAACCCCATATTTTTTCAAGTTGTTGTACTCGGCGACAGAGATGTTCCCTTGGTGCGAAGAGACATCGATAAAATCCGTCCGTGGTAATTTTGATTGGTCCCAGGCAAGTCGAGTGTCAGCTCGAGAAAAAGAGCGCATGCCAGTTTTCAGAGATGAACCTAGGCTACTTTGATTGTCTTCCGTAATGATTGGAGATAAATAAGTGTCTTCCTCATCTTCTTCTGAATCTAGCGAGTGACTTTCTGCTTGTTCAGTAGACTCGGAGCTAGGTAATTCTTCATAAGACTCAGCAGCATTCTCCTCAGATTGAGAGGCGGTTTCTGATACATCACTTTCAGATGGCAAGATTAATTCAGGTAGTGACTCTGCCAGTATGGATGAGTCGCTGAACTCCCTAGAGATTTCCGTAGCTTCAGTTGATTGAGGTTGCTCCTCTGCTAAGGCGAGTAATGGTGTCAAAGCTAATGACAAAATCGACGTTAGCATAAGAGAAGTGAGTAACTTTTTGTAAAACATATAAATGATTCCTCCTAGTGGATGTATATTGAAAAGATCGTTTTGCGAACAGTTGGTAATTATAAGGTTGCTACTTTAGAAAAAACAGACTCAAACTAAAAGGGTCAACAAGAGGCTGAAGCTTTTAATTTGAGCGTGATTGCTTAATCTATTATTTTGACATCTGGTGAAACGGCGAAAGGTTTTTCTTCATCAATGTGATCATAAAACATGACGCCGTTAATATGATCGATTTCATGTTGAACAACAATCGCTTCGTAATTTTTAAATTTCTTTGTGTGCGTTTGTCCGGCTAAGTCAGTGTAGCTAACAGTAATTCTTAAATGACGAACGACATAGCCTTCAACATCACGGTCAACTGAGAGACAGCCTTCACCATCAAGGAGACAGGCATCTTGAACAGAATGAGCGATGATTTTCGGGTTGACCATTACAGCACTAAATGAAGGTTCTTCCGAATCGGGATCTGAGCTTGGTACATGAACAGCGACAAGTCTTTTAGAAATGTCTAATTGAGGGGCAGCAACGCCGACGCCACCACGTAATTCGTATTTTTCAGCCATTTCAGGGTCTTGGCTATTTTTTAAAAAAGTTAACATGTCTTCACCTAAAGTGATTTCTTCAGGGGTTAAGGGGAATGTGACTTCCGCCGCAACTTTTCTTAAAGTCGGGTGACCTTCACGGATGATATCTTTCATTGTGATCATTAATTTGACTCTCCTTTATAAATAATTGCGAACTAGTTAATCGACTAAGTTCCATTGGTGGCTGTGGTTAGTTTATATATGAAATAACAAACCTCTACAATGATTTATTGTATCATAAAGTCTTTCTAAAAAGGAGACGACTTATTAAGAAAAAGTAAAAAAATAGAGGTGTTAAAAAAATGTCGCTAAGTTGACAGAAAACGGGAATAAGCTTAGGAAATAACTTGCTTTTACTGTGATATTCAGGTAAAGTAGTACTGTACGATTATAGATTGTACCGCCTTCTACTTGGTTAGTTGAATCACCAACGGCCTACTCAGTTTAAGGATGAATATATAGAAAGAGGTGGAAAGACATGGCAATGTCAAAAGAAAAGAAAAACGAAATCATTAGCGAATATGCTCGTCACGAAGGAGATACTGGTTCACCAGAAGTACAAATTGCTGTATTAACTGCTGAAATCAATCACTTAAACGACCATTCTCACATCCACAAAAAAGATCACCATTCTTACCGTGGACTAATGAAAAAAGTTGGACACCGTCGTAACTTATTAGCATACTTACGTAACAACGATGTCGCTCGTTACCGCGAACTAATCCAAAAATTAGGTTTACGTCGTTAATCAGATCTGACATATTAAGGAAAGTGAGATTCTTTGCAGAATCTCGCTTTCTTTTAGTATTATAAACTAAATTTAGCTTTCGAAAACGTGTTAAGTGACACTACTATGCAAATGAGAGCAGAACCAACTCCACATTGTTGGATGTTGACATTTGTTTAGTAGCACACTCACGCTTTTCGAAAAGAAAAGGAGCATAAAAGATGAGTTCAGAAAAAAAAGTTTTTTCAATGGATTGGGGCGGACGTCCTTTATCAGTAGAAGTGGGGCAATTAGCAAAACAGGCTAACGGTTCGGTTTTAGTCCGTTACGGAGATACAGTTGTCTTAACCGCTGCAGTTGGATCAAAAGCACCGAAAGATGTGGATTTTTTCCCATTAACAGTGAACTATGACGAAAAAATGTATTCAGTTGGTAAAATCCCAGGTGGTTTCATCAAACGTGAAGCTCGTCCAAGTGAACGTGCCACATTAACGGCTCGTTTAATCGACCGTCCAATTCGCCCGATGTTCGCAGAAGGTTTCCGTAATGACGTACAAATCACCAACGTCGTCATGAGTGTTGAGCAAGATTGTACTCCTGAAATGTCTGCAATGTTAGGTTCTTCACTAGCTTTATGTATTTCAGATATTCCTTTCAACGGCCCAATTGCTGGTGTTAACGTTGGTCGTGTCAACGGCGAATACATTTTAAACCCAACAATTGAACAAGCTGAATTATCGGACATCGAATTAACAGTTGCCGGTACGAAAGATGCCATTAACATGGTTGAAAGTGGCGCTAAAGAAGTCTCAGAAGAAGACATGTTAGGTGCCTTATTATTCGGACATGCTGCTGTTAAAGAATTAGTTGCTTTCCAAGAAAAAATTGCTGCTGAAGTTGGCAAAGAAAAAATGGAAATCATTTTACTACAAGTTTCTGAAGATTTAGAAACAGAAATCAACGATGCTTACAAAGCTAAAATGGTCACAGCAATTCAAACAGAAGAAAAATTAGAACGTGAAGAAAATATTGATGCTTTAAAAGCTGAAATTACTGAACTTTATACAGAGAAATTAGCTGAAGATAAAGACGTTGCTAAAAAATTAAAAGAAGTTCGTCAAATTTTAGAAGACATGGAGAAGAATGAAGTTCGTCGTTTAATTACGATTGATAAAGTTCGCCCAGATGGTCGTAAAGTTGATGAGATTCGTCCTTTAGACGGTGAAGTTGGTATTTTACCAAGAGTTCATGGTTCTGGTTTATTCACTCGTGGCCAAACTCAAGCTCTCTCAGTAGTAACGCTTGCGCCTTTAGGTGAGCACCAAATTATTGACGGTTTAGGCGTGGAAGACAGCAAACGTTTCATCCACCACTATAACTTCCCACAATTCTCAGTTGGATCAACTGGCCCAAGTCGTGGACCAGGTCGTCGTGAAATCGGTCACGGTGCCTTAGGTGAGCGTGCAATGGCTCAAGTCATTCCATCAGAAGAAGAATTCCCATACATGATCAGAATTGTTTCAGAAGTCTTAGAATCAAATGGTTCTTCTTCTCAAGCAAGTATCTGTGGGGGGATCTTAGCCTTAATGGACGCAGGTGTACCAATTAAAGCGCCAGTAGCAGGAATTGCTATGGGACTTGTCATGGATGGCGATGATTACACAATCTTAACAGATATCCAAGGTCTTGAAGATCACTTAGGGGACATGGACTTTAAAGTAGCCGGTACAAAAGATGGTATCACTGCTTTACAAATGGATATTAAAATTGAAGGAATCACTGAACAAATCTTAACGGAAGCTTTAGCCCAAGCTAAAAAAGCCCGGATGGAAATTTTAGATGTGATTACTGAAACAATTTCAGCTCCTCGTGAAGAGTTAAGCCAATACGCACCGAAGATTGAAATGATTCAAATTAAACCAGCTAAAATCAAAGATGTTATCGGTAAAGGTGGCGACACAATTAACGGTATTATCGAAGAAACTGGCGTTAAAATTGATATCGATCAAGATGGTAACGTAAGTATCGCTTCAGCTGATGCTGAAATGATCAAGAAAGCCATCAGCATTATTGAAGAGTTAACAAGAGAAGTGACTGTTGGCGAAATCTTCAATGCTAAGATCGTCCGTGTTGAAAAATTCGGAGTCTTCGTTAACTTAATTAAAGGTAAAGACGCTTTAGTTCATATCTCACAATTAGCCGTTGAACGAGTAAAAGAAGTTGAAGATGTCGTAAAACTTGGCGATGAAATCTTAGTTAAAGTCACTGAAATTGACAAAATGGGTCGTGTAAATGCGTCTCGTAAAGTCATGTTAACAGATGACAAAAAAGATGAAACAAAATAATTATTAATTTCAAAAGGGACAGTCTATTGTAGATTGTCCTTTTTTTCTATTATTAAAAACCATCGTCTAGGTAAGAGTAGCTATTATCGCAAGGTTAGTAGAAAAGGAGAAACTCGACAAATAATTACTAGTCCAGTTGACCTGTTAAAACAAAGGGATGAGGTTCTCCTTATTTCTAGAGAATTAATTTAGCTAAATAAAGGAGCGCGCCAAAGAAACCGATAGTTGCCTCATTGCAACTATTGGTTTCTTTAAAATGATGTAGTAGTATGCCAAAATGAAATTATTAAAGTGAATGGGGGATTTCTATAATAAGGGAAGGATGTCGTTTACGGGAGCCTAGATATTTCAGATTCCTGTAGATGAACAGTAATATTTGGCGTTAATCATGTACGAAATCATTTTGTTTACATTTATAGAGAGGCATATGTCAGATTTTAAAGTTAGGAGGTTATTATTATCAGAAAAGCGGTTTTTATTTTAACGATAATGGAATCCCTTATTGTCTTGTCGGCTCCTTGGATCACTAACCTACTTTTTTACAATTCTAGGGAATTAGGTGGTTATTTACTAATCCAATACGGATTTGTTTGTGGTAGTATAATTTTTAGCACAGTGCTATTTTTTGAAGGCTGGAAAAAATATCTCATGAGTGAGTAAGAAAAGTGAAATTTAAGGACAAGAAGTAAGTTAAGAATAATGGATAAATCAGTCTGAGGCTATTAATAAAGAGGCATAGGTAACTTATTTTGAGCTAGAAGGGAAGTTGTTGAAATAAAATTCTTCGATAAAATAATATTGGAATTAAACAGATAGCTAGTAAAGGCTGGGAGATTAATAGTAAAGCTTGGGCTAGTAACAGTAATTCCAGTATTAAGGAGGAATGAGTAGTAACAGGAGTGGTCACAGGTGCTGTTAGACCTAATAGCTCGTCAGTCGTTATAGAGTAAAGTTGACTAATTAATTTTAAATTATCAAGGTCAGGGTAACTCTGTCCGGTTTCCCATTTTGAAATTGCTTGACGTGTGATTCCGATGTGATTGGCGACTTGGCTTTGTGATAAATGATGATGCTGGCGTAATTGCTTCAATTTATTGGATAATGCCATAAATTCCAGCCCCCTTAGCTCAAAAAGTGATAACGTTGTTTACATTCATTCTAAAAGCTGAGCTTCATGAAAGCAACAACAATAAATAATATAATAAAAAAACAGTTAGTGCTGAAAGTTCAGCACTGACTGTTTTACTTACTTATTGATCAGAGGAATGGACGACCCGGTTAATATGAATAACTAAGTAAATCATCTCAGCTTCCCGGACTTCCAGATTGCGATTGTTTTCAAGGTAAGCTTTAATCCGTAGGCCACACTTAAAGGCTTGAGGGTACTTACTTTGGACTAACTCATAAAGGAATTCATCTTCTTCTAGGTAACTTTGATCCGTTAAAATCCGTTGGACAAAATACTGGAGGTGAGTCACCATCCGAGTATAGTTAAGACTAGTTTCGTCAAAAATCATTCCGAAGAAAGTGCTGATAATACTTAAAATATCACGAACTATTTCCGTGCTTTTCATCGTGATTGCCAGACCTTCATGAGTTTCGGTACTGTTAGCTAAATGCAGAGCGATAAAAGCAGCTTCGCTTTCAGGAAAAGCTAGGTCAAAGCGTTCTTCGATCATCGTTAAACTTTGTTGAGCGACTTTAAACTCCTTTGGATAGAAGCGTTTAATTTCAAAAAGCAGGGGGTTAGGAATAAAAATCCCTTCCCGAGCCCGTTCAATCGAATAGTGAAGATGGTCGGTTAACGTTAAGTAAATCGAATCAGAAAAGGTTCGTTCAAGAGCAGCTTCGGCTAATAAAATGACTTCTTTCGTTAGATCAACTTCAGCTAAGTCGATGTGTTTCATTAAATGTTGAAGTTTTGATAATTCATCTGAATTATCAATGACAAAGGTTTTTTCAATTAAATCAGGATCAAGGAGGTCGCCTTTTTGTTTTTGAAAAGCTAGGCCACGACCCATCACGATGACTTCATGCTGCTCAGAGTTATGAGAGAGGACAATATTATTATTATAAACCTTTTCAATTATCATAAGACGGCCCCCTCTCTTAGAATCAAGTCATGTTGTTTACTAACTTTAGATGACTGTCTAATTATCATACTATAATCGACCCTTTTTGGGAACTAAGTTAAGTCAGCGCCATTAGTGGCGATGACTTTTTGATACCAAGTAAAAGATTTTTTCTTATATCGGTTACCAGAGCCGGCGATGTTGTCATCTAAATCCACATAAATGAACCCGTAACGTTTCGACATTTCCCCAGTTGAGGCGCTAACTAAATCGATACAGCCCCAAGGGGTGTAACCCATCAGTTCAACGCCGTCACCGATAGCTTTATCCATTTCAGCAATATGGCTCCGTAAATAATCAATTCGGTAATCATCAGCCACATAATTATTTTCATCAAGGACGTCGTTGGCGCCTAACCCATTTTCAACGATGAATAATGGAACTTGATAACGGCCGTATAAGTCGTTTAAAGCAATGCGTAAACCGGCTGGGTCAATTTGCCAGCCCCATTCACTAGCTTCCAAGAAGGGATTCTTAACGCCACTTAAGAGGTTTCCCGTCAACTTCGCAGCTTCAGGGTCAGTCACATTGACCACGCTAGACATGTAATAACTAAAACCGATATAGTCAACGGGGTGAGCTTTTAGTAACTCGAGATCCCCATCTTCCATAAGAACAGAGTCAAAGCCGTGCTTTTGATAAATCCGTTGGGTGTAACCAGGGTATTCCCCTCGGACTTGAACATCCGTACAGAAGTAGTTCATTTCTTGATTAAGTTCTAAGTTAGCTTGTTGGTTGACAGGGTTCGTGTCCCAAGCGTAAGAAGTTCCGTAAATAATCATACAACCCATTTGAATTTTTGGGTTAACTTTCTTAGCCAATTGAACGGCTAAACTACTAGCGACGAATTGGTGATGGAAAGCTTGGAAAATCACTTGCATGTTAGTTGCCCCAGTTGCTGGCACGATGCCTTGGCTCAAGGCAGGGAAGTGCAAGGCGCTATTAATTTCGTTAAAGGTCATCCAATAAGTGACTTTGTGACCTAAGCGGTTTAAAACAGCAGCAGCAAACTTTTCGTATAAGCCAACTAGTTGGCGGTTTTGCCAACCACCAAATTCTTTAGCTAAATGCAAAGGCATTTCATAGTGGGAAATTGTAATGACAGGTTCAATTTCGTATTTTAAACATTCGTCAACGATTTTTTCGTAAAAATCCAAACCAGCTTGATTTGGTTCTGCTTCAGTTCCTAAAGGAAAAATCCGCGTCCAGGCAATTGAAAAACGGTAAGACTTAAAACCCATTTCTGCAAAGAGAGCAATGTCTTCTTCAAAGCGATGATAGTGATCAATGCCTTTGTGGTTCGGGTAAGTATGAGCGGACTCATCAATTTCCCAATTAAACTCAGGGCTACCTAAAATGGCGAAACGTTGTTTGCCACCAGGCATCGCATCAGCCACAGAAAGGCCTTTACCTTTAACATCAAATGCTCCTTCAAGTTGATTAGCCGCAGTTGCGCCACCCCAGAGAAAATCTGGGGAAAAATTTGTTATCTTAGTCATTTATGAAAACTCCTTTTAATTTTATTATTTGACAATCGTTAAGAATTCTTCACCAGTAAAAATATCTGTTTGATTTAGATCTAAAACATCTAAGTAGTCGTTAGAATTAGTAACAATAATCGGGGTAATCACTGGTTTACCAGCAGCTTTAATGCCAGCAATATCGAATGTAACGAGTAAATCACCAGCTTTAACAACATCGTTTTGGTTGACCATTTTTTCAAAACAAGCCCCATTTAGTTCAACAGTATCCATGCCGATATGCATTAATAGTTCAACACCAGAGTCCGTAGTGAGACCAACTGCATGGCCAGTTGGAAAGATTGTCGTGATTGTGCCGTTAGCCGGGGCCCGTAATTCACCTAAAGTTGGTTCAATGGCAATCCCTTTTCCTAAAGCTCCAGTTGCAAAGACTTCATCAGGAACATCAGCTAATTTTACAAGACTACCAGTTAGTGGGCTAACAAGTAATTCTGCTTGTTTTGAGGCAGTTGCTTTTTCAGTAGGTGTTGGAGTTGCTTCTGGTAGCTCTTCAGTGAAACCTAAGACGTAAGTTAAGACAAAAGCAATGACAATGGCTGCGACAGCGCCGATAATTCCGACAACAACGTTTGATTCAACCCCGTCAACAATACTGATGAAGCTTGGAATAGTTAAGAGACTTGGTAAACCGCCACCGAACATCTTAACACCACCAGCAGCAATGATTGCCCCACCGATTCCGCCACCAATACAAGCGGCAATAAATGGTTTTTTCAGTGGTAAAGTGACACCGTAAACAGTTGGCTCAGTAATTCCGAAGAGGGCTGTTAAGGCACCAGAACCTGCTAAAGCTTTACGTTTATCATCTTTTGATTTTAATAGGACAGCAAAGGCTGCTCCTGCTTGAGCTAAGACAGCTGCGACTAACATTGGGCTCATTGTGTCGTAACCTAAAGTTGTCGTATTTAGCATGATGATTGGAACGAAGCCCCAATGCATGCCGAACATCACGAAAACTTGCCACATACTACCCATAATTAAACCGGCAACAATTGGGCTAAAGTTAAAGATTGAGTTATAAAGACTACCTAAACCATTACCGATAATTGTGCCGATTGGTCCAAGGACGACAAATGTTAAAGGCACAACAACTAAGACGGTAATTAAAGGGACTAAGATAATGCTTAAAAAGTCTGGTGAGATTTTTTTCGCGAATTTTTCAACTTGAGCTTGAACAGCTACAGCTAAAATAATCGGAATCACTGTTGATAAGTAACCTCCCGCACCCATGATGACTGGAATCCCAAAGAATGTTAAGCCGCCAGCAGCAGCGAGTGCAGTAATACTAGGGTGTAACAAGGCCGCAGCCACCGCTACAGAAATAAAAGGATTTGCTTTGAATTTCTTAGCAGCAGTAAAGGCTAAAGCAAAAGGTAAGAATTGTAAGAAACCATCAGCAGCAGCGAATAAAATAGTATAAGTTCCGGATTCAGGTGAAATCCACCCTAAAACTGTTCCTAAGGCTAAAAATCCTTTTAAGACCCCGACCCCAGCCATGGCACCTAAGAAAGGTGTGAAAATACTTGAAATAATATCAATTAAGCGGTTGAATAGATTACCGTCACTGCTACTGTCAGAGCTAGCAGAAGATTCGCCTAAACCTGAAATATCCATTAGTTCGGCATAAACATCATTGACATGGCTACCAATCACTACTTGGTATTGACCACCACTTTGGACGACTTGGATGACACCGTCGTGTTTTTTGATGGCCTCAGTTTGTGCGATACTTTCATCTTTTAATTTGAAGCGGAGACGGGTGGCACAATGGACCACGCTATTCACGTTGGCTTTGCCACCAACTAAGTCTAAGACGTCTTGAGCGAGTGCTTTGTTTTTACTCATAATAATTCTTCCTCCTTATTTTTCCAACAAAAAAAACCTAAACTGAGAGAAAGTCTCCATAGAATAATCGCCGACTTAAAAAAGTCCGTAGTTACTCTATCGATAAATTCTGTCAATTTAGGTTTTGCCTGCTGAGCAGTAACAATCCTTAATTTACATTTTTATTGTAGCACATATCCAGGAATTGTAAACCCTTTCTTTCAAAAATGTATATTATAAGGGTTAATCAATCACTAAACCAAAGCCAAGTGCGATAATGATTGCTTGCTCCTGATTAACAATTAAGCCACTTAAGCGATCTTGAGACAATTGAATCTTTTCAAAAAGACAATTAGACCAGTTTAAGCCGTTAAGAGTCGTATTAGACCAGTTGCTACCAGAAAATTGGCACTGGTTTAAGGCGAGATGTTGCCACGTTAATTCAAAAAAATCACTGTCTTTTAGAGAACAATCTGTGAAGGCGACGATTTTAAGGGTACCGTAACTAAATGAAGTGAAGTCCATTAAACAATCAATAAATTGACAATCTTTAAGAACCCCTTCAGCAAAGTTAACCCCAGTTAATTTACAATTTTTAAAAATAACGCGATGTAAAGAGACACCGAACAGTTCAGCGTTAGAAAAATCACAATGATCAAAGATCACGTCTTGGGCCTCAAAATTCCGGAGGGAACTGCCACTGAAATTAGTTTTAGTTAGGAGACTCCCTTGGAAGCCAGCGTTACTGACTTCTTGATACGTATAATCCATGCCTTCAATTGAAGTGTTAGTCACTAGTTCTTCCCCATCTAAATATTCCGGGATAGTCTCGTTAAAAATATGGGGGAGTTTTGGTTGGATTGGTTTTTTGATTGTTTTCATAATAAGTCCTTTCTGAATGGAAATAGTAAGTAGGACTAGTGTAGCATAAAAAAAGAAAAAAGTTCCTTCTGAAAGTGAGTCGGGTTATAATGAAAAAAAGAGATAAGGAGTGTTGACAATGAAAATTAATGACTTACCGAAATTAGAGCAAAAGTATTTCAAAAATAGAATGGCACCAATTTTAGATGAATACATGATTATTGAAGAAGAGACGCATAAAACATTAGTGATAAGACTAAATGAGATGTTAATTGAAATGAGCCGAAATGATCAAGTAGATTTTACGGATCAAAAAAATATCAAGTTTATTTTGCTAGAGTTGATTCCAGATGCCTTTAGCTTTCAGCCAGATTTTTCCGGAGACATTTACTTAATACTACTCTCTTATTATGAATTTTTATATAGTCAAAAAGTTATTGATAAAACTGAATATTGTGAGATGTTACTGTTTTTTCAAAAAAATATGAAAAATTTCTTCGTCAGCATGGTCCGTGCATCAAATGACAGCTCACCATTTGAAATGGAGAATTTTCAAGATGACTCTGAACAATTCGCTACGCCTGAGGAAGTAATTGGGCTTTTTGAAGCGGTTCAGAAAAATATGGCTCAATTTCCTTCAGTGAATGTTAAGCTGAAAGAAGCAGGTTTCGTCCAATTGCGAGTTGATTTATTAGGATTTAAGCCACCTATCTGGCGCCGAGTCATCGTACCTGGGGATATTAGCTTTTGGGAGTTACATTTAGTTATCCAAGCTTTGTTTGAATGGAAGAACAGTCATTTGCATCAATTTGTTACTGAATTAGGGAAATTTGGTAATTTAGAAAACGACTATACCAACTCTAGTGAAGAGTATCTAATAGTTGAAATTGTGAAGTTTTTTAGACAGATTGATTATGTTTATGATTTTGGTGATGATTGGCGCCATCAAATTACAGTAGAGAAACACTTAACTAAAAAAGAAGCTAAAGAAGCTAATATGGAGAGAAAGGCAATTTGCCTAAAAAAAGTTAAAGATGCTCCCCTTGAAGATTCACGAGGCACAGATAAATTTGGTAATTCAACTTTAGTAGCGATTAACGAGCGCCTAGATCAGTTGAAGCTATAATCTATGATAGCTAGTCTCACTTAGGAGGAGCTAATCTTAAGTGGGACTAATTTAGAATGAAAATGCCCTTTAAATTAAAAGTCTAAAAAAAATTGACAAAAGTCTTGGGAGTTGCTATAATAAAGGAGTTGAGAATAAAGCAGGAGCACCCGCTTCTCGCCTTAGTAATGGAATGTTACTGGGCTAGATACGTTTCAAAAGATAGTTTCGACTGTCTTGATGGAATTTTTGCGGGGTCTTTGAAAACAAAGACTCTTTTTTTCTGCTTATTACTCCAAATAAATACAGAGAGGTGAATGACCATAGCAAAGGATATGATGGTAAATGACGGTATTCGTGCTCGCGAATTGCGATTAATTTCAGATACAGGCGAACAATTAGGAGTTAAGTCAAAGGCAGAAGCTTTACAAATTGCCGAAGATGCTAATCTTGATTTGGTAGTGGTTGCTCCAACAGCGAAACCACCCGTAGCAAGAATTATGGATCACGGTAAATTCCGCTTTGAGCAACAAAAGAAATCTCGTGAAGCTCGTAAAAACCAAAAGATTATTAACGTAAAAGAGGTAAGACTAAGCCCAACGATCGATGCAAATGATTTTAATACAAAAATGCGTCAAGCGCGTAAGTTCCTAGAAAAAGGAGACAAAGTGAAAGCTTCAATCCGTTTCAGAGGCCGTGCAATCACTCATAAACAAATTGGTCAGGATGTCTTAATGCGTTTTGCAGATGAAATCAAAGATTTAGCCGACATAGAGCAAAGACCTAAAATGGACGGCCGAAGCATGTTTCTAATGCTAGCACCAAAAACTGAAAAGTAAGACTATTTTGAGGAGGAAATAAGAGATGCCAAAACAAAAAACACACCGCGGATTAGCAAAACGTGTCAAACGTACTGGTGGAGGCGGACTGAAAAGATACCGTGCCTTTACAAGTCACCGTTTCCACGGAAAAACTAAAAAACAACGTCGTCAATTACGTCGACCTGGTATGGTTTCAAAAGGCGATTACAAACGTATCCGTCAAATGTTAGCATACATGAAATAATTATTCCTTTTCTAAGGATAATGACCTATTGATTAATAGGATGTGTGAAAACACACAACAAATTGAAACATACAGAACTCGAGGAGGAATATATCATGGCACGTGTTAAAGGTGGTTACACAACCCGTCAACGTCGTAAAAAGACGCTTAAGTTAGCAAAAGGCTACTATGGCTCAAAACATACATTATATAAAACAGCGAAAGAACAAGTGATGAAATCTTATGCTTACGCATACAGAGACCGTCGCCAAAAGAAACGTGATTTCCGTAAATTATGGATTGCACGTATCAATGCAGCTGCTCGTATGAACGGCCTTAGCTACAGCAAAATGATGCACGGCTTAAAATTAGCTGAAATCGACATCAACCGCAAAATGTTATCAGAATTAGCGATTCATGACGCTACTGCATTTACTGCATTAGCTGACCAAGCTAAAACGGCATTAGCTAAATAATTAAATTATCCCTTGTCTATCAAGGGTTCTAACACCTCTCACTAGTGAGAGGTGTTTTTTTTGATTCCAATAAAAAAAGCCCAAAGTCAGTTAAGACTTTAGGCTTTATTTATTTTTTAAGTTAACTACTTACTTCCCATTAAAAGCCATCACACCAACTAACTCATGGGGCTGATAAGCTTCTTCTAAATAAATCATCTCAGCTGGGCTAAAAGTAATTCCGACAGCAGCCACAGCGGCTTCAATATGGCTAATCTTAGTCGCGCCGACAATTGGTGCAGTGCTTTTTTGCAACAACCAGCCTAGGGCGACTTGGGTACGACTCAGTTTACGCTTTTCCGCGATTTCTGCCACACGTTGAATAATCAGTTGGTCTTGAGCCAAAGTCTGATCATACTTCATTTTAGCAATCTGATCGGCGATTAACCGGGGAGAGGTTTCGCTAGCATCTTTAACTAGGCGACCAGAAGCTAAGGGACTGTATGGGGTTAAGGCGATGTTGGCTTGTTGACAATAGGGCACCATTTCCCGCTCTTCTTCCCGGAACAACATATTGTAATGACCTTGGATGGAAACAAATTTAGTCCAACCATTCATTTCTGCTAAGCAGTTCAATTCAGCTAACTGCCAAGCGTAGCAATTAGAAATCCCGATTGCCCGAACTTTCCCTGCCACCACGGCTTGATGCATTCCCTCCATGACTTCTGCCATTGGTGTTTGATAATCCCACATGTGACAAATATACAAATCGAGATAGTCCATTCCAAGGTTAGTTAAACTTTGTTCAAGCATATTAGCAACATGTTCTTGACCACTGACTTGGTTAGCGATTTCCTCAGGACTACGTACGGGAAATTTAGAGGCGATGATCACATCTTCTCGTTTAGTGAAATTTTTAATGGCTTGACCTAAGTATTTTTCACTAGTCCCATCGGCGTAGACTAGGGCGGTATCGAAAAAATTAATGCCTAAGTCTAAGGCTCTTTTGATAATTTCTTGGGCGGCAAGTTGATCAATCGTCCATGAGTGATGGGCAGTTTGTTTACCAAAGCCCATACAACCAAGACCAATTCGTGAAACTAATAAATCAGAAGTACCAAGTTTTGAATATTCCATGAGAACAACTCCTTTAGTCGATTTTAAAAAACTGTAATGGCTCACGCTATCATACTAAGGTGAGTCATTACAGTATAGTAGAAAAAAGCCCCTATGACTAATGCCTATGTTTGGTCCGCTGTCATGCTTAAAAAGCTTTTAGTGTGGGCGATAAATTGGGTGGTTGCTCGGCTAAAAGGTTGGTCTCGTTTCCAAGCTAATAGGGAGGTCGTTTTTAAGCTAGGCGTCAGGGGACGAGTCGTTAGTTCTTTTTGATCCAAGTAAGGTAAAGAACCGGCGATGGTTATGGCACAGCCTAAGTTATGTCGAACGAGGACGGCAGCGTTAGTACTCAGATTACTCTTGTAGTTAATTGTCAGTTCAGAAAAGTAGTCCCCAAACCAGCTAGCAAGTTCATCACGGATGACTTGGCGACTCACCATGATTAAAGGGATGCCAACTAAATTTTCAGGCGAAATTGCGGCTTTGTGAGCTAGAGGATGATCAGGTTTCATTAAAATAACCCACTGTTCCTGAGTTTTTAAACGAATATAATCGAAGTTTTGAATATTAACGGGTTCAAGAAGGAGACCGATGTCAGTCAGCCCTTGATCCATCCGTTGCCGGACGGTGTCAGCTGTACCAGTATAGAGATCATAACTTACTAGGGGGTGTTTAGCGCTAAAAGACGCCAATAGTTCTGGTAGTAGTTGGGCAGCTGCAAACTCGCCACTGCCAATTGACACGACTCCTTCAAGGGCACCTTCTTGTTCAGTTAGTTCTCGGCGAGTTTTATTCGCTAATTCAACGATTTCAGATCCTCTTCGGTAAAGTAGCTCACCTTCACTAGTTAATTTGATTTTCCGGGAGCCACGTTGGAAAAGAGTCACTCCTAGCTGATCTTCTAATTGTTTCAGTTGCCGGCTTAAAGTTGGCTGCGTAATGTGTAAATCTTCAGCTGCTTTCGTAATCGTTTCTGCCCGGACAACGGCTAGAAAATAGTTTAACACACGAATCTCCATGTCATTTCCCCCTTACGTTTAGTCGATATTACTTCTTCACATCTAACAAGGAATAGCCGCGAACATCGTAACGGTTACGGCTGCGAGAATACTCAATTGGGCGGCCATTTTCTAAGTAGATGACTTGTTGAACTTCTAAAACCGGGTCTGTTGGCAAACAAGCTAAGTAGTCTTGGTCATAAGTATCGGCTTGAGCGGCTTGGATGTAGCGGTAGGCACCAGCGAATTGAATGTTTAAAACATGTTCTAAATAAGTGTAAATCGAGTCTTGTAAAATAGTGACATTTAACCCTGGGACTAAGTCACAAGGCATATAAGTGTGTTCTAAAACGAAAGGATGATCGTCAACGAGACGTAAGCGGATAATCTTATATACTGGGTGTTCCGCGGCAATGCTTAATTTTTCTTGTAACAGCTGGTCAGGGAATTGAACTTCAAATTCAATGACTTGGCTCCGTAATGAGGTAGTTGCTAAGTCTTTACTTAAGCCGTGGTATTCATTGACTGCCGAGGTTTGCTTATCCCAAAAGGCGTGGTTAAGAACTTTTGTACCAGCCCCTCGCCGTGAATAGACTAAGCCTTCCATCGTTAAAATCGTAATGGCTTTCTTAATCGTTGCCCGGCTGGCAGCAAATTCAGTGACGAGATCAATTTGATTCGGCAAAAGTGAATTAGTTGGGTAAGTTTGATTTTTGATTCGTTCGCGGAGAACGTTAGCTATTTCTTCGTATTTTGGCATAAAAGCACCTCCACCTCTTAGTTTAGCTTAAAAAGAGTCGAAGGACAATCGAATTCAAACATTAATTTTTAAATGTCTAGTCATTTGAAAATAAAAGCTTGATTTTTAAAGATGGCAGCGTATAATAAAAACTAGTAAGAGAAAAGAGGAGCGAAAAGACATGACAAATTATCAATTTCCCCAAGGCTTTTGGTGGGGCTCAGCAGCTAGTGGACCACAAACAGAAGGCCGGGTCCTAGGTGATAATAAAGGTGAAAGCATTTGGGATCATTGGTACGAAGAATCCCCAGAAAAGTTCTTTAATCAAGTTGGACCAGCTGAAACCTCACAAGTCTACACGAAATTTAAAGAAGACATTCAGTTAATGAAAGCAACAGGTCATACAACTTTTAGAACATCGATTCAGTGGAGCCGCTTATTTCCAGAAGGCCGTGGTGAGATTAATCAAGCAGCAGTCACCTTTTACAATGCCTATATTGATGAATTAATTGCTAACGACATCGAACCTTTTATTAATTTGTATCACTTTGATATGCCCATGGCTTTACAAGCCGAGGGTGGCTGGTTAAATCGTGAGACGGTTTTAGCTTATGTTAATTTTGCAGAAACGTGTTTTAAGTTGTTTGGCGATCGTGTCAAAAAATGGTTCACACATAATGAACCAATCGTTCCAGTAGAATGTGGTTACTTATACCAATTCCATTACCCAGCGATCGTTGATATGAAAGCAGCCGTTCATGTCGGCTATCATGAAGTTTTAGCTAGTGCTTTGGCGATTCAAGCTTATCGCAAACTGGGACAAGATGGCCAAATCGGTATTATTCTGAATTTAACACCAAGTTATCCCCGGGATGTTAACAACCCGGCAGACGTGAAAGCAGCAGCGATTGCCGATGCTTTCTTTAACCGCTCATTTTTAGATCCCTCGATTAAAGGTACTTTTCCAAAAGAGTTAGTTGAAATTGTCAAAGAGTTAGACTTTATGCCAGTAATTGGTGAAAATGACTTAGCGATTATTCAAGAAAATCCGATTGATCTATTAGGGATTAACTACTACCAACCGCGACGGATTAAAGCCAAAGAAACGCCTAAAGTAGCTGGTAGTGCCCCAATGCCTGAAGATTACTTCGATACTTACGACATGCCAGGTAAGAAAATGAATCCTTACCGCGGCTGGGAAATTTACGAAAAAGGTGTTTACGATATTTTGACGAATCTGCGGGAAAATTATGGCAACATTCCTTGTTTTATTTCTGAAAACGGCATGGGTGTTGAAGGAGAAGAGCGTTACATTAATGCCGATGGAATGGTTGAAGATGACTACCGAATTGAATTTGTCAGTGATCATTTAGCATATGTTCATCAAGGGATCCAAGAAGGCTCAAATTGTTTAGGTTACCATATGTGGACATGTATGGATAACTGGTCATGGTTAAACGCCTATAAAAATCGTTATGGCTTTATTGCTGTTGATCTTGAAAATAATGGCAAACGGACAATCAAAAAATCAGGTCACTGGTATAAAACAGTCTCTGATAATAACGGCTTTTCAAAATAAGTATCAAGCAACTAGAAATCCTCTAGTTGCTTTTTTTATTGAATAATGAGAATAGTTGAACAAAGTTCGTAAAGGTTGCTATACCAAGTTTTCAAACTGTTTTCATCAAAACGGAACACACTATATATAGATGTCAATAGTTTTATAGTTAATTAATAACACTATATGTAGTTGTATTTTTGTTGTTGATGGTTTAGAATATAGAGAGGAAATAATAAAGGAGTTTGATATTCTATGATGGAAATTACGAGTGAAAACCAAGGTGTTGTGCATTTAAGTTCAAAGTTGAATAAGATTCAAGTTGTTAAACGTGATGGACGATTAGTCCCTTTTGATGACCAAAAAATTTATGAGGCATTGTTAAAAGCAGAGGAAAAAATTCAAGGTGAGATTCAACCATTGGCGGCGGCTCGTATCCAGCACATTGTAGAATTGATTAACACTGAAATTAATGAGCGTTTTAGTCAAGACGTTAAAATTTATGAAATCCAAAATATTGTTGAACATATTTTATTAGACGAAAAAGAATATGGGATAGCTGAGGAATATATTAACTACCGGACAAATCGTGATTTTGAACGAAGTAAAGCCACGGATATTAACTTTACAATTGGTAAATTAATAGGTAAAGACCAAGCTGTCGTAAACGAAAATGCGAATAAAGACAGTGACGTCTTCAATACGCAACGGGATTTAACGGCGGGGATCGTTGGTAAGTCAATCGGGCTAAAAATGTTGCCAGCCCATGTGGCAAATGCCCATCAAAAAGGGGACATTCATTACCACGATTTAGATTACCACCCATATACACCGATGACGAACTGTTGTCTAATCGATTTTCACGGGATGTTAAATAAAGGCTTTAAAATTGGGAATGCCGATGTGGAATCGCCAAAATCAATTCAAACAGCCACTGCGCAAATTTCGCAAATCATCGCTAATGTGGCTTCAAGCCAATACGGCGGCTGTTCAGCTGACCGTATCGATGAATTATTAGCACCTTTTGCAGAAAAAAATTATCAAAAGCATTTAGAAGACGCCCAAGGTTGGATTGAAGACCAGTCAAAACACGATGCTTACGCGAAAGCTAAAACGAGTAAAGACATTTACGACTCAATGCAAAGTTTAGAGTATGAAATTAATACGTTGTTTACTTCCAATGGCCAAACACCCTTTACGTCATTAGGCTTCGGTTTAGGCTTAAATTGGTTTGAAAAAGAAATTCAAAAATCAATTTTACAAATTAGAATTAAAGGCTTAGGTCAAGAACACCGGACGGCAATTTTCCCGAAATTAATCTTCTCGATTAAAGAAGGGGTTAATTTACACCCAACGGACCCTAACTATGATGTGAAACAGCTGGCTTTAGAATGTGCTACTAAGCGGATGTATCCAGATGTTTTAAACTACGATAAGTTAGTTGAACTAACTGGTAGTTTTAAAGTTCCCATGGGGTGTCGTTCTTTCTTACAAGGTTGGAAAAATGAGGAAGGCGAAGAAATTAACGCCGGTCGCATGAACCTTGGGGTAGTTACGCTAAACTTACCGCGAATCGCTTTAGAGTCAGCAGGCAATCAAGACAAATTTTGGCAGATTTTAGATAGCCGTTTAGCAATTATGAAAGATGCCTTAGTCTACCGAATTGAACGTTGTAAGGAAGCCGGCCCTCAAAATGCCCCAATCCTTTATATGTACGGCGCTTTTGGCAAACGCCTAAAACTTGGTCAAGAAACTGACGAATTATTTAAAAACAAACGGGCGACTGTCTCCATGGGGTACATCGGTCTTTATGAAGTAGCAGCTGAGTTTTTCGGCGGTGATTGGGAAACGAATCAAGCAGCTAAAGCTTTCACCATTGATATTTTAAAATATTTGAAAAAACACACCGACCAATGGGGGGATCAATACGGCTATCACTTTAGTGTTTACTCAACGCCAAGTGAAAGTTTAACGGATCGTTTCTGCCGCTTAGACCAAGAGAAATTTGGGATTGTCGAAAATATTACAGACAAAGACTACTATACAAATAGTTTCCATTACGACGTCCGTAAAAATCCGACACCTTTTGATAAATTAGATTTTGAAAAAGATTACCCGGAATATTGTTCCGGTGGTTTCATTCATTATTGTGAGTATCCAGTCCTCCAACAAAATCCGAAAGCCTTAGAAGCAGTCTGGGATTATTCTTACGATAAAGTTGGTTACTTAGGAACGAATGCCCCAATTGATCATTGTTACGAATGTAATTTTGAAGGCGACTTTACGCCAACAGCTCGTGGCTTTGAATGTCCCCAGTGTGGCAACCATGATCCGAAAACGTGTGATGTTGTTAAACGGACTTGTGGTTATCTAGGGAACCCTCAAGCGCGACCAATGGTTCACGGCCGTCATAAAGAAATCTCGTCACGAGTTAAACATATGAAATAAAAATATTAAGAGGGAGGTGTGACTGCTGTCATGGCTCCTTTCTTTTCAAGGAGGAATCTGCTGATGCGTAACCCGAAACCCCAAGAATGGTCGTCTGACGCTTACAGTCACGGCTATTATGGTGATTACAAAGCCTTTAACTTTGTAGATGGTGAAGGCGTTCGTTGTAGCTTGTATGTTAGCGGCTGCCTATTTGCCTGTGAAGGCTGTTATAATAAATCAGTTCAAAATTTTAAATACGGGCAACCTTATACTAAGGAATTAGAAAATCAAATCATCACTGATCTAAGTCATGATTACGTTCAAGGAATGACCTTGTTAGGGGGGGAGCCTTTTTTAAACACAAGTGTCTGTCTATCCCTAGTCGATCGCATTCGCGAGACTTATGGCGAGACTAAAGATATTTGGTCTTGGTCAGGCTATACTTTTGAAGAACTATTATTAGAAACTCCAGATAAACTGGAACTTTTGAATAAAATTGATGTCTTAGTCGATGGCCGTTTTGAATTAAAAAAATTAAATCTTAATTTACAATTTAGAGGCAGTAGCAATCAACGAATTCTTGATGTTAAAAAATCTTTAGCAGCAGGTAAAGCGGTGATTTGGGATAAATGTGTCGATGGTACGATGAGTTTTGAACAAATCAAAAAAGCTGATCTCATTTAAATCTGAAAAAGGAGGTGTGACAAAAGTCGTTTAAATACAAGTACTACGTTAAACTTCGTTGTCCCTGTCTCTAATGACTAAAGTCATAAGAGGCACGGCTATTGGAAATAAATTCCGACTTCGATCACATCAACCTCTAACGATTAAAATCGTAAGAGTTGAAGGAACAATCAGTTCTTTTGATTGTACGGATTTATTGAAATTATCGTGCCTTCAAAGCTTTGCGCTTCAGCGCTTAGCATTTGTTGAGAAGGTCGTTATTTGACTTTTGGAACCCGTTAATCAAATAACGTTCGTCAAAATCAAGGGATCGTCGACTACTGTCACGATCCCTTTTTTTAAATCAATTTTTCTTCTTGGTCAGAAGTATAGTAATTCAGATGGGGGAAGAGTAGACTAACAGTTGTCCCTTCATGTAAGGTTGATTCTAAATACAATTGATGACCTAACTTAGTCGTTAAATTTTTAGCTAAGTATAAACCTAAGCCAGTGGAATGGTGACTCTGGTTACGACCGGTTTGCCCGGTAAAGCCTTTATCAAAGACCCGCCGTTGTTCCTCTAAAGGGATACCAATCCCAGTGTCAGTTATCGCGATCCAAGTGCCTCGCTCATTTTCTGATAGGCTGATCGTAATTTGACCGTTATCAGCTGTATATTTAAGACAGTTACTTAAAATTTGGTTCAAAATAAAGCTTAACCACTTTTGGTCCGTTAAGACTTGAAAGTCAGGTCCTTCAATAGCGTAATGAAGATTATGTTGGATAAAGTAATTCGCATTTTGGCGAATCAGTGGTAATAAAATACTTTTTAACGAAACTTCCTGAATCAAATAGTCCCGGGAAAAACTATCTAAGCGGGAATAATAAAGAACTTGGTCCACGTAACTTTCAATTTTTTGGACATCATTTTCCAGTTGATAAAATTGTTTTTCTTGGATCTTATCTTCAATTAGTTCATTCAAAAGTTTAACGGAAGCTAAGGGGACTTTGATTTCATGAACCCAACTGTCGATAAACTCTTTTTGTTCTTTTTGATTGTGAATGAGGGTCTCTAAGGCCTCATGCTGCTCACTAATTAATTGTTGAATATAACTATGAATGTAAGCTTGCTCCCCCGTTAAAGGGATAGAGGCTTGATCCAAAGGACTATTAGCAGTTAGTTCAGACTTTTCAACTAAAGCTAACCATTTCTGAATTTTTAAAAAGCGAATAATTAAGTAACCTAGCAAAATCAAACTAGCAATAACAATGATATAAAGCAAGGTTTCCCAATTAAAATGAACACTTGGTGTTAACCAGAGAATTAAAGCAGTCATAGCTAAGAAACTTAAAGCTAAACCAATTACATCTAGCTGATCTTTTAAAAAGGTTGAAAACTTCATGTCACAGGCTCCTAACTAGGGAATTAAATACCCTTGGCCAACTTTCGTTTGAATGTAACTTGGTAGGCCGGCTAAATCAATTTTTTTCCTAAGACGATTAATATTAACGGTTAACGTGTTATCATCAACAAAACGTTCATCATCCCATAAGGCACGCAATAGTTTATCACGACTTAAAATTTTACCGTTATGTTTCATTAAGTAATAAAGCAACTTGTATTCATTTTTGCTTAAATCGACAATCTCATCACCGACTTGGAAGGTACTGTTTTGGACGTTTAATAACAGGCCTTGATGTTCAATGATTTCAGTATTTTCTTCACTATAATTATAAGTTCGCCGTAATAAGGCATTAATCTTAGCAGTTAAAATATCTAAAGAAAAGGGCTTATTAACAAAATCATCGCCACCCATATTCATGGCCATAATCATGTCCATATTCGTATTACGACTGGAAATAAAAATAATTGGGACTTTTGAAAGGTCACGAATTTTTTGACACCAATAAAACCCATCAAAAACCGGTAAGTTAATATCTAATAAAACTAACTGAGGTTGTTCACGTAAGAAATCAGTTAAAACATCTTGGAAATCAGTCGTTTGAAACGTTTCAAAATTCCATTTGACTAATGCTTCGCTGACCATGTCACTGATATTTTTTTCATCTTCGACAATCATTATTTTAAACATTAAGACCCTCCTAGGCGTTTGTATCATTAAAAGAAAAGCTGTGTTTAATAAGTGGCCTCACTAAGGCGAGGAGGACACTTAAACACAGCTGTTATCTAAGGACGATAAGCACATCGTAGATTTGGACAACTTTTTTGATGGTTGTTTTCCAAGTGAAACTAATTTCTTTTACCGCTTCACTATTTTTTAAAGTTGGTAAAACAGTCACTAACGTTCCGCTAAGTTTCTCACCTTTTTTTAAGGTCGTGTTCTTTAAATCAGAAGTATCAGCTAAAGGATAATCTTTTTGATCAATCCGAAACATAATATCTTCTGGATGAATCTTGATATCTTCAGAGGTATTATTGACTAAATCAAAAGAAATATCAATCAAGCCTTCGCCTTTTTGGCCAATGGCGGTCATGCTTTCTTTCGTTAATTTTGCCACGGCAGCGCTAGTAATCGTCGTAACTAAGCCTTCTTTTTCAATCGGTTTATCAATGATGTAAGTTTTAATACTTTCCCCATTGTTTTCTTCAGATTTGTCTTCTTGAGCGGACAAAATAACATTAATCGGTTCTAATTCGCCGGATTGTTCTGGAATGACTTCTTTTGAAGTGCCAGGTTTGGTTTTTCCTGTACTCGTTTCTGTTTCCTTCGTCTGTTGGCTACTAGTCGTCGGTTTTTGGTTAGTTGGATAGATAGGCTTTTCAACAGGGGTTAGGGCTGAATTCACTTGATAAAAAAGTGGAATTAAGACTAAAATCCCAGTGACGGCTGATAAAATGCAAAAAGCAATGAGTTTTTGTTGTGGAGATAAACGTTTAAAATCTATTTTCTTCAAAATATCCCCTCCTTTTCTGAAAGATTATCTGTTAAAATCTTAAAGTAAGTATAACATAATATCGAAATTTAGTGATAAGTTAACTATAAACTAAATTTAGCAATAGTCTAACATTATTGTAAGGTGAAATAGAAAAATGTAAGTAAGTTCCATGTTCACAACTGGGAAAAAGGGCTACAATAATACTATTAGCAAAAAGAAGGAGTCGAAAGACATGACGGAAATTTTGGAAGTCTCACGTTTAAATAAAATTTACGGCAATAAATTGAATCAAACGAATGTCTTAGCAGATATTTCTTTCTCCGTTGATCGAGGGGAATTTGTTGGGATTATGGGACCTAGTGGCGCAGGTAAAACAACATTATTAAACATCATGTCAACAATTGATCGACCAACAACGGGGAAAGTCTTAATTAATGGTACAAATATTAGTAAATTAAAGGAAAAACAATTAAGCGAATTTCGGCGGCAAGAACTAGGGTTTATTTTTCAAGACTTTAATTTATTAGACTCATTAAGTGTGAAAGATAATATTTTACTGCCTTTAGCAATTGAGAGACTTAATCATCAACAGATGGTAGTCAGGTTAGCAGAAATTACTAAAATTTTAGGAATTGATCACTTGCTGAGTAAAAAACCAACAGAAATTTCAATCGGGCAAAAACAACGAGTAGCTGCTGCCCGGGCGGTAATTACTGAACCCTCTTTAGTTTTTGCTGATGAGCCAACTGGGTCTTTAGATTCAAAATCGGCAACGGAGCTTCTGCATTACTTAACAGAGATGAATAAACGGGAAGGGACAACCATTATGATGGTCACACATGATGCTTTTACCGCGAGTTACTGTCATCGGATTTTATTTATTAAAGATGGCTTGATTTTCTCGGAAATTGTCAGACAAGGAAGCCGGAAAGACTTCTTTCAAAAAATTATGGACATGCAAACAGCCATTGGAGGAGGCGTGTCACATGAACTTAGCTGAATTAGCAGTGAAAAACATGCGGACCCAATATCAAAATTTTGTGATGTACTTTATTAGTATGGCTTTTGGTGTGATGGTTTTTTATAGCTTTGTCGCGATGAGTTACAATCAAGCCTTATTGGAACGAATGGCAGTCAGTTTAAATTTGAGTAGTTCTTTAAAAGCTGGTAGCACGATGATTATTATTTTTATTTTTGTCTTTATGTATACGGCGAATAATTTTTTTATGCAACGGCGAAAAAAAGAAATCGGCTTGTACAATCTACTTGGCATGCGGAAACGTCAAATTGGTCTGCTATTTTTTATGGAAAATATTTTAATCGGTTTATTAGCCTTAGTTGTGGGAATTATCGCCGGTGTGATTTTTTCTAAATTATTTTCGATGCTCTTAGTCAAAGCGATGTTTTTGACTGTTGACAGTGATTTTTCGATTTCTTGGCGAGCAATCAGAGACACTGCTTGGATGTTTCTACTGATTCTAGCCCTTGTCTCATTTCGCAGTGGCCATTTAGTTTACCGTTATAAGTTAGTTGACTTATTTCGGGGAAATTCTAGTCAACCTAAAGAAGCAAGGGTGACTCTTTGGACATGGCTGATGGGATTAAGCGGCTTGGGGCTATTAAGTTACGGTTACTATTTGGCGACTCATTTTTTAGACTTTATTTTGAAATTAAATCAGCAACTACAGACAGATTTAGGTTTAATTATAGGGGCAATGTTGTTACTGCTCTATTGTATTAGTGGCACTTATTTATTTTTCTGGGGCTTTTTACAAATTGCAGTCAAAGGCCTACAAATGGTGAAATGTTATTATTATCGTGACATTAATATGGTTTCTACGGGAAGTTTACGTTATCACTTCAAAAAAAATGGTACGACCTTAGCGACGATTGCCGTTTTATCAGGGACTGCCATCGCCGCGATTGGTGGCGCGACGAATGTTTATAACTTTGGGATGGCTAATGTGAACGCTGAAATCCCAACAGATTACATTGTGACGAAAGAAAGTTTGCCAGCTGTTAAAAACGTCATTAGTCAATCGAAAAACCATCGGCTGACAGCTGAAACGGAAGTGAGTTTTGGGGTGATTGGCGGGTATTTTGAGCGAGAGGGTTTTGGTGAGAGCCAGACTTATGTTGGCGGTGTTAATATCTTAAAAATATCTGATTACCAAAAACTAACTAAAATCAGTCCCTTATTGCCCCAACTAGTTTTAAAAAAGCTGTCAGAAGTAGCTGTTTTAGAACAATCGATGGCTAATGGGGAAGTCGTTAAGCGGCTGACAGTTAAAAATTTAAAATTTAGTGGCAGTACTAAAAAGTTTATTTCTATTAATAATGATGTTGATGCCTTAGGAGGTAGTTTTTCAACCCGCTACCATCTACCAACAATCGTTATACAAGACGAGCTTTTTAAAGAATTAAGTCCGGCTGTGGTTTATCAGTTAAGTTATTTATCGATTACCAATGGTGAAGACAGTCAAGGGTTATACGAGCAGCTGATGAGAGAAGTGCCACAAAAAAATTATCAAATTACTACTGAATACACGTTAAAAGCAGATCAGTTATCTGGGAAAATGACACCAGAAGTTTTGCTGTCAGAAGGCAACGAAGAAGCAATCCAAGAGGGGGTGACTGTTAGTCGTCAAAGTTTGATGGCACGCTATCCAACTCTGAGTGCTAGTCGAGTTGAGCTAGGTTTGTTAGTTTACATTGCGATTTTTTTAGGGGTAGTCTTTCTAATAGCTACTGGTAGTATCGTCATGCTTAAGCAACTATCGGAAGCTGAAGCCGAGAAAGAACGTTATCAAACGTTACGTAAAATAGGGGTTTCAAGAGAGCAGATAAAAAGAAGTGTGTATCGTCAAAACTTATTCGTTTTTCTAGCCCCGTTAGTAATTGCTTACTTTCATGCAAAGTATGCCTTAGTGACGATGAGTTTTTTATTAGCAAGTCACGACACCTTACTAACGTGGTTCGCCCGGGGCATGTTGTTATTAATTTATTTAGGTTTTTATATTGGGACCGCTAAAACCTATAATCGACTTGTTAATGAATAAATACTTGTTTTTTATGTTAGTTATTTTTGTTTTTTAATAAGTGATGTTCATGACAAAAGTGTAAGGAAGTTGTCAGCTAAAACCCTCAATTAGCAGGGGATTCTGTGATATACTCCTGTTAATATAAAATCACTGAAGTTATATCGGTCTTAAGTCTGATTTAGAGATAAGTCATAGGCTCGATTCATTTTCATTTTTTTTGAATTAAAATTAAAATGAACAAAGGAAAACTAACTGAAACATTATTTATATGAACTGAAAAATCAAACTTAGGGGGAAATAAAAATGATGAATAAAATCAAAGGTAAAATGGCTGATGAAAATGTTAATTATTGGATCCAATTTTTTGGGAAAACATTCTTTTATTTAACAGTGCTCTTAGTTCTCATTTATTTTTATCATTTTAGTCACATCGATGGTGGCAACTTTATTTATAATGAATTTTAAATAAGCTAACCTTGTTAGGGAAACGGGTAAATTACTATGGAAGTTGAAAATATCATACAAACAATTGATCAGTGGGCCATTAATCAACCAGAAGCCGTGTGTTTTAAAGACGCCGATCAAAGCTACACGTATCAAGAATTAAAAGTTAAATCCGACCGCTTAGCTAGTTACTTATTAAGTCAAGAGGATAATACATTACCAGTCATTGTCTACGGTGGCCTGGAATTCGAAATGATTGTGACTTTTCTAGGTTGTTCAAAGGCTGGGCATGCCTATATTCCAATCGATAGTCAGACACCAGCTGACCGGGTCAAACTCATTACCGAGGTGGCGGATTATACAAAAATTATCGCATGGGATGAGTGGCCCTTAGCGACTAATTCAGTGGAAGTGATTGAGCGTCAGGCAGGAAGCTCAATCTTAACTAATCAAGAAATAGCTGAGAACTTTAAACCAGTCAAAGGAGCAGAAAATTATTATATTATTTTTACTTCGGGAACGACTGGGGTGCCGAAGGGCGTTCAAATTTCTCATGATAACTTAGTTAGTTATAGTCAATGGATGCTAAATGATTTCGGCCTGTCATCAGGACTGAGTTTTTTATCACAAGCGCCTTATTCTTTTGACTTATCAGTGATGGATGTTTATCCAGCGCTATTATCAGGCGGGCACTTAGTCCCTTTAAAGAAAGAATTAATCAATGATTTTAAGCAATTATTTACAGTTTTACCGGAATTATCTTTGAATGTCTGGGTTTCCACGCCTTCATTTGCGGACATCTGCTTAATGGATCCCCGATTTAATGGCGATGAGATGGCAAGTCTTAGTCACTTCCTCTTTTGTGGGGAAGAATTAACTCACCAGACAGGAACTAAACTTAAAGAGCGCTTTCCGAAAGCTCGTATTTTTAACACTTATGGGCCGACAGAAGCAACCGTGGCAGTCACCGAGCTTGAAATAACGGCAGAAGTGTTAGCCAACTATCCCCGTTTACCAATTGGTCGGGTTAAAGCAGATACTAAGATTTACATTATGGCTGACACCGGCGAGGTTTTACCAGAAGGTCAAGTAGGTGAAATCGTGATTGCTGGTCCAAGTGTCTCAAAGGGGTACTTTAACAACCCGGAAAAGACAGCAGAAGCTTTTTTCCTTTATGAGGGGCAACCGGCTTATCGCACAGGTGATGCAGGGCTGATCCAAAATGGTATTCTAAGTTATCAAGGTCGGTTAGATTTTCAAATTAAGCTTCACGGCTATCGGATTGAATTAGAAGATATCGACCATCATTTAAGTGAGGTCTCTTATGTCCAACAAGCTGCCGTAGTGCCGAAATATCAAGAACACAAGGTCCAACAATTAGTTGCTTACGTCGTGGCTAATCCTCATGACTTTGCTAAAGATTACCAACTTACTAAAGCGATTAAAGCGGAACTAAAAGGCTCAGTCATGGATTATATGATCCCGCAAAAGTTTGTCTACGTGACAGCCTTGCCTTTGACTCAAAACGGTAAAGTTGATCGTAAAGGCTTGATTAATGAGGTGAATAGCTGATGTTAGCCAGTTTAAAAGCAATTAGTAATGGCATGATTTATTTATCGCCTTACGAAAACCCGTTTTATTTTGTGATCTTAAGTGTGGCCCTCTTACCGATGATTATTCAATTATTAAGAGGCAAACGGCCATTATGGTATCAAAATGTCTTAACCGTCTTTTTCTTATGGATGAGTTTTGGCGGACCAAGCTTACGTCAAGGGGCAGCCTTGATTTTATACGTGGCTTGGCAAACGTTGATTGTCTGGTTGTATTTCAAACACCGGCAAGTCAAAAATAAAAATGGTGTTTTTTACAGCGCCGTTGTACTAGCAATTTTGCCCTTGTTTTTAGTCAAAGTGATTCCTTTCTTACTAGAACAAACACCATTAAAACTCGTGGCTGAAAACAACCCGACGTTGAAAACAATGCCAAGTTTTATCGGCTTTTTAGGAATTTCTTACTTAACCTTTAAAGCAGTTCAGATGATTATGGAAATTCGCGATGGTTTAATCAAAGAGTACCACTTAAGTCGTTATTTACAATTTCTATTGTTCTTTCCAACGATTTCATCTGGTCCAATTGATCGCTACCGTCGTTTTGAAAAAGATTTACTTAATCCCCCAGACCGGGAAAAATATTTAGAACTACTGGCCCGAGGCATTCAAATGTTTTTTATGGGCTTCTTGTATAAATTTATTATTGGCTATATTTTAGGCAGTCAATTATTGCCAAAAGTTCAAAATTTCGCCTTAGAGCAAGGGGGAATATCCTTAGGATTACTAGGCACGATGTATGTTTACAGTTTATACTTATTCTTTGATTTTGCCGGCTACAGTTTGTTCGCTGTTGGGACGAGTAACTTAATGGGTTACGAAACTCCAGTCAACTTTAATAAACCCTTTTTAAGCCACAACATTAAAGAATTTTGGAATCGTTGGCATATGTCTTTATCTTTTTGGTTTAGAGATTATGTTTACATGCGACTGATGTTTACTTTAATCAAAAAGAAAGTCTTTAAAAGTCGAATTACTGCATCGAACGTCGGCTACTTTGCCTTATTTATATTAATGGGCTTATGGCATGGCTTAACTTGGTACTACTTAGTTTATGGCTTGTACCACGCCGCGTTAATTTGCTTAACAGATGTCTGGCTTCGCTATAAAAAGAAACATAAAGGTCAGTTACCGAGTAATAAGTTTACACATGGATTATCAGTCGTCTTAACCTTCCATGCTGTGGCTTTAAGTTTCTTAATCTTTTCAGGTTTTTTAGATACATTGATGAAAGCAACTATTAGATAATAAAGGGGAAAATTAAAAATGGATATTAAAACGATGATTTTAGACATATTAGAAGATTTAACAGGTACCGATGAAGTGAAAGATAATTTAGACGTGGACTTATTTGAAGAAGGCTTACTTGATTCTTTAGGAACCGTTCAGCTTTTAGTTGAAATCGAAGGCCAATGTGGCGTAACAGTACCAGTATCAGAATTTGAAAGAGACGAGTGGGCAACACCTCAAAAAATTGTGGATAAAGTCGTTGCCATGCAATCATGAGTTTCCAAAAGAAGCTTTTTACAACAATCGGGCCCTTAGCGTTAGCTTTTGTGATTGTCGGTGGGATTTTCTTATCCCCATTCAAATTCAGTGAAGCGAGTCCGAAAGTCGTTAAAGAAGCTTCTAATTCAATGGCAATAAACGTGATTAAAGGGAATTTAATTAAAAATAAAGCCATGGCGACAGATGACTATGTGCCCTTCTTTGGCTCATCGGAGCTTAGCCGCTTTAATGCGTTTCATCCATCGGTTTTAGCTGAAAAGTATGATCGGAATTACCGGCCCTTTTTATTAGGGGCAGCAGGTACCCAATCCTTGTCTCAATTTTTGATGTTGCAATCAATGGGCTCAGAAATGGTTGGTAAAAAAGCCGTCTTCGTGATCTCCCCTCAATGGTTTGTTAAAGAAGGTGTCAGTGAAGGGATGTTTTCTTTGTATTACTCACCTTTGCAAACTTACCAGTGGCTTAAAGGTTTAGAAACAATCAGTGATAGTGAGATTTACACGGCTAAAAGATTATTAAAATTTACTAGCGTTCGTTCAGACACAACGATGAAAACCTTACTTAAACAAATTGCAAGTGGCGAAGTCTTATCAGCCACGCAAAAACGGTTATGCCAAGTCAAACTCAACGTTCTTAATCGGGAAGATCAGTTATTTGGTCATCTGGGAATTGTCAGTAAAGAAGGGAAAATCACTAAGAAATTAGCTGATTTGCCTGAGACTTATGACTTTAAGACTTTAGATCAGTTAGCTTACGAAACAGGAAAAGCGAAAACGACGACGAATGACTTTCAAATCACGAATAAGTTTTATTCAAAACGGATTGCCCCAGTTAAAAAATCTTTGGAAAATTCCCAAAGAGATTTTGATTATCGAACATCTAAAGAGTATGCCGATTTTCAATTGTTTTTAGAGGAAGTTGCTAAGCTGAAAATGGACGTCCTCTTTGTTATCCCACCAGTCAATGAACGGTGGTCAACGTATACAGGTCTTTCAACAGAGATGCTTGATGAGTTTAGTTTGAAAATCAATCATCAATTAGCTAGTCAAGGTTTTGATCAAGTCTTAGATTTCACAGCTGATCGTGGGGAAGATTACTTTATGGAAGATACGATTCATATTGGTTGGCGGGGCTGGGTAGCACTAGACCAAAAAGTTGCGCCTTTCTTAGCAGAGCGCCAGAGCCAAGATCCGACGTATCAATTAGATCCCTATTACTTCAGTAAAGAGTGGCAAAAGCTACTACCTGAAGAGCTTAAATAATTTAAAACATAGTCGGAGTGACTTTTATCACTTCGGCTATGTTTTTCCTTTTATTAAGGCAATTATGAGTGGTATAATAGTAAGTAGAGTTATTTAGTTGAAAGGCGGAATGTTTGTGAATAAAGAAGAAGAACTATTTTTAAAAGAACTAACGGACGCTCGGGGAGTACCTGGCAACGAAGATGAAGTCAGAGATATCTTTAAGAAATATGCTGAACCTCATGCTGACAAATTATTATTTGATGGCTTAGGTGGCATTATGGCTCGTCATAATGGTGATAAAGAAGGCCCACGAGTTTTAATTATGGGACACATGGATGAAGTCGGCTTTATGGTAACCCAAATTACGGATAAAGGCTTTATTAAATTTCAAACTTTAGGTGGCTGGTGGGGTCAAGTAATGTTGGCTCAACAAGTTCAAATAAAAACAGCTAAAGGAAAAATCATTCACGGTGTGATTGGGTGTAAACCACCTCATGTCTTATCAGCTGATGCTCGTAAGAAGCCTTATGAGGTAGCTGATATGTTTATTGATATTGGTGCCACAAGTGCTGATGAAGTTAAAGAGTGGGGCATTCGTCAAGGTGACATGGTGACTCCTTATACGGAATACCGTCGCTTAAATGAGTCTAAATATTTATTAGCTAAAGCTTGGGATAACCGGATTGGAACTGCGGTTTCATTAAAAGTCCTGGAAAACTTAGCTACAGCAGGTCACCCTAATATTTTATTTGCTGGTAGCAACGTCCAAGAAGAAGTCGGTTTACGTGGCTCACGAGTAAGTACTCATTTAAGTGATCCTGAGATTGCCTTTGCGCTAGATACCGGAACAGCTGGCGATACTCCTGGTATGACACCAAAAGAATCAATGTCAGAACTTGGGAAAGGCCCCCAAATTTTAATTTACGATGCGTCAATGATCCCTCACAAAAAACTACGAGATTTTGTGATTGATGTAGCCGATGAGTTAGGCATTCCTTATCAACTAGAAGTCATTACTGGTGGTGGTACGGATGCTGGAACGCAACACATTGCTAAAGATGGCATACCAGCCTTAGCGATTACAGTGGCTACTCGTTACTTACATTCACATACCTCAGTGATTCATGAAGACGATTATTTAAATACTGTCAAATTAGTCACGGAAGTCGTTCGTCGTTTAGACAAAGAGACCGTTGCTAAAATTAAAGCTTACTAAAAAACAGTTTTGTTTTTAGAGCTTAGTAAGATCACTTAAAAGCTCATAAAGCGTCAATTTATGAGCTTTTTTGTGTTAAAATTAAGCAGAAAGCGCTAAAGTAAAGTTTGCGGAAGGAGCTAATGCAGGATGAAATTAACAGTTTTAGGTTATTGGGGTGGCTACCCTTGGCAAGGAGAAGGTACCAGTTCTTATTTGTTACAGGCAGAGGGCTATAATTTGTTGATTGATGCCGGCAGTAGCACATTAAATGTTCTTCAAACTGAAATTAGTCCATTTGAAATTGATAGTGTCTTGATTTCTCATTATCACCATGATCATATTGCTGATTTAGGTGTGTTACAGTATTATCGTCAGCTGGCTCCGCAACCAGAAGGAGTGGGGATTTTACCAATCTACGGCCATCAAGAGGATCAGCAGCAGTTTGAAAAATTAACACTTGCTGGGATTTCTCAAGGAATCTCCTATCATGAAGCTGACCAATTAGACCTTGGCCCCTTTACTGTGACCTTTCTTAGAACCGTTCATCCAGTAACCTGTTTCGCCATGCGGATTGTCGAAAAGCAAACAAGAAAAGTCTTAGTTTATACTGCTGATACGGGCTACTTCCCAGAACTTAGTGAGTTTGTCCGGGGAGCGGATGTCTTACTAAGCGACACTTATTTTTTAACCGGTCATGAAAATCATCACGCCCATTTAACATCGAAAGAAACTGGTGAGTTAGCAAAAAGAAATAATGTCAAAACCCTTTTGTTGTCTCATTTGTCACAAACTTGCGATTTAGATGTCTTAAAAGAAGAAACAAGTAATTTTGCTGGAGCAGACGTTACCGTTCAACTGGCTTATGAAAATTTAACCTTAACTATTTAGGAGGAAAATAACATGCTATTTGTACCAAATGAAAACAATGATCCCCGAATTAATTTAGCTTTAGAGACGTATTTAATGAAAGAACTACCTGTGGACGAACCGATTTTATTATTTTATATTAATGAGCCTTCAATTATTATTGGCCGTAACCAAAACACGATTGAAGAAATCAACAAAGAATATGTTGAAGAGAAAGGCATTCACGTTGTTCGCCGTCTTAGTGGTGGTGGGGCAGTGTATCATGATTTTGGCAACTTGAATTTTAGTTTTATTATGCCAGATGATGGCAATTCTTTCCGTGATTTTGCTAAAGTGACGCAACCAATCATTGATGCTCTCCATGCAATGGGCGTTGAAGGTGCTCAATTAAAAGGCCGGAATGACTTAGTAATTGGTGAAAAGAAATTCTCTGGCAATGCCATGTATGCAACTAATGGTCGGATGTTCGCCCATGGAACAATTATGTTTGATAGTGATGTCAACGAAGTCGTCAACGCTTTAAAAGTGCGTAAAGATAAAATTGAATCAAAAGGCATAAAATCAATTCGCTCACGAGTGACGAACATCAAACCGTTCTTAGCTGATGAGTATCAAAATATGTCAACAGTTGATTTCCGCCAAGCGATCTTACTCCGAATTTTCGGTGTTGAGTCAGTGGAGGATGTTAAAGTTTACGATTTGACGGAGGCTGATTGGGAAAAAATCAATGAAATATCCGATACATACTACCGTAACTGGGACTGGAACTATGGCCGTTCACCAGAATTTGACTTAGTTCGCCGTCAACGTTTTGCCATCGGTTCAGTTGAGGCGAAAATGAATGTGGCTGGTGGGGTTATTAATGAGATTCGTTTGTTCGGCGATTTCTTCGGCTTAGGTGAAATTGCCGACGTTGAAAAAATCTTACAAGGGACACGCTATGAAAAAGCTGCAATTGCGCAAGCCGTTGCTAAAATTGACATTAAAAAATACTTTGGCAATATTGAGGAAGCCGATTTAGTTAACTTATTATATTAAAAGAGAGACCGGTGACTTATTGTCACGGTCTTTTTTTACCTTAAAACAGAAACACTTAAAAACTCTATGTTATAATAAAACAATTAAACTAAATACTCACAATAGTTATTATGTGAACTAGGAGGAAGCAAATGAATCAAACACGCTTAAGTAAAGTCTTAACCGAGATGAAGGCAAGTGGGGTTGAACAGCTCTTGATTTCAGACCCAACGACGATTTTTTATTTAATGGAAAGATGGATTCATCCTGGTGAACGAATGCTCGTTTTAATTATTAAAAGTAACGGCGAGCATGTTTTAGTTATCAACCGCCTGTTTCCAATGCCTAAGTTAACTAACCCGAAACTCGTCTATTTTGACGACACCCAAGATGGGGTGACAGTTTTACTGACAGAAATTGATCCAAGTAAAACAATTGGGATTGATAAAACATGGCCAGCCCACTTCTTATTAAACTTAATGAAACAAGGGCAGACAACGGATTTTGTTTTAAGTTCTGATATTACTGACCACGTCCGAGCGTTGAAAAGTCAGGAAGAAATCCAACTGATGAAAGACGTTTCAGCAGACAATGATCAAGCCATGGGTGAGTTGCAAGCCTTAATACCTGCTAAATTAACAGAGTTAACAATGACTAAAAAATTAGCCGAAATCTACGCTAAACTAGATAATTCAGGATTTTCTTTTGATCCAATCGTAGCTTACGGGGCTAATGGCGCTGATCCTCATCATATGAATGATGAGTCAGTTGTTAAAGCTGGTGACAGTATTATTTTAGATATTGGTGGTACTAAAAATGGTTATTGTTCGGACATGACCCGAACATTTTTCTATCAATCAGTCTCAGATAAAAGCCGTGATGTTTATGAAACAGTTCTAGAAGCCAACAAACGAGCCATCGCAGCTGTTAAACCTGGTGTTCCTTTTAGTCAGATTGATGCAGCGGCAAGAGACTACATTACCGAAAAAGGTTACGGTGAATTCTTTACGCACCGAACGGGGCATTTTATAGGAATTGAGTGTCACGAAGCTGGCGATGTTTCAGCAGCTAATCACCAGTTAGTAGAACCAGGCATGATTTTCTCGATTGAACCAGGGATTTATTTAGCTGGGGAAGTCGGAGTCCGAATTGAAGATTTAGTCGTGGCGACAACGACTGGCTGTGAGCTGTTAAATCACTACCCGAAAGAACTAACGATTATCCCTTAATCGGTTAATTAAAAAGAAGACGAAAAGAGCCAGTGAGTGAAATCACTGGCTCTTTTCGTCTTGAAGGAAACCTTGACTAGTCAAGGCTTATTCGCTATGGTTAAAGGTAGGTATATAATAAAGAAGAGAAGTGGGATAATCGTTGAAAATTAGAGTAGGAATGAGAACTTTAAAAACCGGAATTAGTGTCTTTATTTGCATGTTAATCACCTTTTTATTTAACAGGGAAACGTATATTGTTTCGACAATTACGGCGGTGTTTACCTTACGGCAAAATATGACAGAAACGGTAAAATTTGGGAGACATCGAGTGGCTGGTAATATTTTAGGGGGATTTTTTTCCGTCGTCGTCATTTTTGTCTTTAAAACCTTCGGAAATAGTCAATTAGTCCAATTAATTACGATTCCTTTAGTCGTCATCGCCTTAATTGCGTTACTTTCAGGTTTTGGTTTAAATGAAGGAATTGTCGGTTCAGTGGCAACCTTATTAACCATTGTCTTTATGATTCCTGAACAAGATTCCTATATCTATGCCTTAAACCGGGTGGTCGATAGTTTTATTGGTATGGGGGTTGCTTTTGGAATCAACGGCTTTATTAGAGACAAACGGACAGTTTCTTGATCGAAGATAGTCTAAAATAAAAGAAAATATGTTATTTAACGGATGTTAATCGTTCGCTAAAGAATGCTTTAAAAAAAATCTTTAAAAATGAGCCGCGGGGGAGTAAGGCTAGCTCTGTCATGATTAAAAGTTAATATTAAAATTAGCATAAATAGAGCTTTATTTAACTTTTTAGTGTATATTTAGTTATATTATAGATTGTAAATTGTAGGAGGTTTTGAAATGAAAAGAAAAATATTAACAACAGTCGCTTTATTATCATTAGTAAGCTTATTTCAAGTGATTAATCATAAAGAAGTCGATCCGATTCAAGGACAGACTATTCAAAATGAAGAACCAATAAAAATTAATGAAATTAAAGAAGAGAATGTTGTAAGTCGTGTTGGTGAGCCAGCAGAAGAAGGCGTTTCGGCAATTATCGTTCGAACAGAAGAAACTTACCCAGAAGTTGAGACTGAGAGTACTGTTGATACCTACGTACCGACACCAGAAGCTAGTTCGGAGCCGATAGAGCCGACAGAGCCAACGGTACCAGTTGAACCAACTGAACCAACTGAATCATCGGAACCAAGCGAATCGACAGAAACAACAGAATCAACAGAAACAACAGAAACAACAGAATCAAGTGAATCGACAAAACCAAGTGAATCGACAAAACCAAGTGAATCAACAAAACCAAGTGAATCAACTGGAACAAGTAAACCAAACAAACCGAACAAACCGAACAAACCGAACAAACCAAACAAACCAAACAAACCAGTTAACCCAAGTAAACCAGTCACACCGACTCAGCCTAATTATCCAACCCAAGGGAATGGTTCAACTACGTGGAATCCTCCTTATAGACCAGCAGAACAACCAGTCTATAATCAAGAAATTCCAGTGATTGACACGACTGAGTTAAACTTTACCTTTAATAATACAACGGAAGAGTTTATTGATCGGATTGGCCCTTTAGCTAGTAAAATCGCTGCTGAAAACAATCTTTATGCCTCAGTAATGATTGCCCAAGCCATTTTAGAGAGTGCTTCAGGAAACTCGAGTTTAGCAGGTATTCCAAATTATAATATTTTTGGAATTAAAGGTAGTTTTAAAGGTAATTCAATTGCCTTACCGACTTATGAAGATAATGGGGCAGGGTCACTTTACCTGATTTCCGCTAATTTCCGTCGTTATCCGTCATTTAATGAGTCATTAGAAGACTATGCTAAATTATTAACAAAAGGAATTACTGGTAATAAGAAATTTTATCAAGGAACATGGAAAGATCAGACCGATTCATATCGTGATGCCACTTTATTCTTAACTGGCAAGTACGCAACTGACACTCAATATGCCAGTAAGTTAAATGGTTTGATTAAAACATACGATTTAACTAAATATGATCGTTATGACAAAAAAATGGCGAAACGTTTTGCAAAGATGTCCGTCGGTAAAAAAGAAAAAGCAGTTATCGCTGAAGCTACTAAATACCTAGGCTTACCTTATGTCTGGGGTGGAACAACAATTAACGGTTTTGACTGTTCAGGATTAGTCCAATATGTTTATAAGAAAGCAGCTGGAATTGAGATGCCACGAGTAACTTGGCAACAAGAAACAGTTGGTAAAGACGTTGACTTTAAAGAGCTAAAAACTGGCGACTTACTTTACTTTGGTGAAAGAGGAGCCACTCACCATGTGGCAATCTATTTAGAAAATGGTCTCTTCATTCATGCACCGCAACCGGGTGATGTAATTAAAGTAACTTCAATGGCAGACTTTATGCCTGATTTTGCCAAACGCGTCATTAAATAAATATCCAAAGAGGACCGTTGACTATTAATTATGTCACGGTCTTTTTTTGTGATAGTATTAAGGGAGTAATTAATTGATAAAGGTGTGAGTCTAATTCAAAAGTATTGTTCGAAATGTGGTGGGGCTTTAAGTGTTAAATTGGTGGAAGAGGAAGGGCTAATTCCTTTTTGCGATGATTGTCAGGAATTGCGCTTTCCAACATTTTCCACAGCTATGAGTACGATTGTGCTAAACCCGCAAAAAAATAAAATTTTGTTAATTAAACAAGGTGGTCGCCAACAATTTGTACTAGTGGCTGGATACGTTACCTTAGGCGAGGCGGTTGAAACAACTGTTCGGCGGGAAGTTTTAGAAGAAGTTGGCTTAAAAGTGACAGAAGAACGTTTTTTACGAAGTAGCTACTATGAAAAAACCAACACATTGATGTTAAATTTTGAATCAGTGGTGAGTTCTGAAGAGCTGACAATTAAAGTAAATGAAGTCGACGAAGCACAATGGTTTACCTTTTCAGAAGCTAAAGCGCAGATTATACCAAATTCTTTAGCGGAATGTTTCTTATTAAATTTTTTAAAAGACTTAGAAAGCAACTAAGTATTGTGAAACTAAGTTTATTAATAGGTTATCTTTTACACAAATAAGCAACAAAAGAGGACCGCGACAATAGTCGACGGTCCTTTTATTTTAAATAATTATTTGATTTCTTTTGTGTTTTCAACAATTTTTGTGACGATGCCGTAATCAACGGCTTCGTTGACACTCATCCAAAAGTTACGGTCAGTATCAGCTGAAACTTTTTCATAACTATTGCCAGTTGCTGCTGCAATTAGGCGGTTTACTCGTTCCCGCATCCGCACGATTTCTTTGGCTTCAATTTGGATTTCAGTACTTTGACCACTGACGCCACCAGCAGGCTGATGAATCATGTAGCGAGTATTTGGCAAGCTGTAACGATTTTTCGCTTGAGCGGCTAAGTAAATCGTAATTCCAGCACTAGCAACCCAACCAGTCCCAATAATTTTAACTTCTGGTTTAATAAATTTAATCATGTCATGAATCGTGTCACCAGCTTCAACATGGCCGCCTTGGCTATTGATGAAGATCGTAATTGGTTCATCGCCCAGTGAAGCTAATAAGAGTAATTGGCTAGTGACTTCTTTCGCTAACTCTTGATCAATGCCACCGTAAATTAAAATGGTTCTATTTTCAATCATTTTTTTAGTTAATAAACTGTTTAAGTCGTTGCTTTTAGTTTCTTCTGTCATTGTAATGCCTCCAGTTGTTTTTTGAAAAAGGTCAAAAACCTCTTATCAATCTAATAAATATCTTAGCATAAAAAAAAAGAATAAACAAAAAATTGACCTTAACTGACTAATTGATTGTTTATCTTTTTTAGTTAACATTAACGACGAGGTTTACGACCTAGGCCGACACCGTTACGCATCCGTTGTAACGTCTTATTAGCTACCTGACGAGCCTTCTCAGCCCCTTCATCAAGGATTTGATGTAGTTCTTCAGAACTTAATAACTCTCGCTGACGGGTTTGAATAGGCTCTAAGAGAGCGACGACTGCTTCCCCGAGATCGGCTTTGAAATCACCATAGCCAGAATCAGCATATTTAGCCGCTAAATCGGCAATGGATTGATCAGTCACAGCTGAAAAAATTGTTAGTAAATTAGAAATACCAGGTTTGTTTTCAACATCGTATTCGATTTTACCACTTGAATCAGTGACGGCTGAGCGAATTTTTTTCCGAATGACATTCGGCTCATCAAGCATTGAGATAAAGCCTTTAGGGTTGTCATCGGACTTACTCATTTTTTTCGTCGGGTCTTGTAAACTCATAATGCGGGCACCGTGAGTCGGGATCTTAACTTCTGGTAAAGTTAGGATTGGTTGACTGTCAGAGCCATAACGATTGTTAAAGCGTTCCACAAAGTCCCGAGTCAGTTCAAGATGTTGTTTTTGGTCTTCCCCAACTGGTACTAAATTAGTGTTGTAGAGGACGATATCAGCAATCATCAATGGGGGATAAGTTAGTAAAGCGGCACTTACACCACTACGAGCGTTTTTTTGCGACTTATCTTTGAATTGAGTCATGCGTTCTAATTCACCAATGCTAGTGTTACATTGAACAAGCCATGCTGCTTCGGCGTGAGCTGAAACTTCTGATTGAATAAAAATTGTAACTTTTTTAGGGTCTAAGCCAACAGCCAAGTAAAGGGCGGCTAAACCAAGAGTTTGGGCTCGTAGTTTTAAGCGATCTTGGGGAACCGTGATGGCATGCTCATCTACGACACAATAATAACAGTCGTAAGTGTCTTGTAATTCAGTAAATTGTTTCATAGCACCGATATAGTTTCCAATCGTCGGAATGCCACTAGGCTGAATGCCTGAGAAAATTGTATCCATTTTTCATCATCCTTCTTATCTATGTTTCCTCAATTATACTGGAAAGGAACTAAAAAGGACAGAGCAAGATAATTGGTTGTAAACTGTTGCAGTCAGTGGTTTAAAACAGTTGTTGAAATAGTTATTGAATATGTGAACTTTTTATGAAATTTGTATATAATTTGCAAGAATATCCGCTTAAAAGCAGAGATAGCGCTCTTTACAGTCAAGTATTCCTTTGTAAATAAGCGGATATGGTGTAGTAATTAAGTCAGGGATGCGTTATAATAAAAGGTATAGGAGTTGTGGTTATCGATTACTATACACAAAATTATGGATGTAGCAGTAGAGTGCATGAAAAAAGGAGTGAAACATATGCTAACACTATATACTTCCCCAAGTTGTACGTCTTGTCGTAAAGCAAGAGCGTGGTTAATGGAACAAGAAATTCCTTTTAAAGAACGTAATATCTTCTCTGAACCTTTGGATATTACTGAATTAAAGGCAATCCTACGCATGACCGAGGACGGAACAGAAGAAATTATTTCAACTCGTTCTAAAGTATTTCAAAAGTTGGATATGGATCTTGATGAATTGCCATTGCCAGAGTTATTAAAACTTGTGCAAGAAAACCCAGGTTTGCTACGCCGCCCGATTATGATTGATGAAAAAAGACTTCAAGTAGGATTTAACGAAGATGAAATTCGTCGTTTCTTACCGAGAGAAGTTAGGGCCCTTGAATTACGTCACGCCCAATTGATGGCAGGTTTATAAAATAGCTGATACCTCGTCAAAACGGCGGGGTATTTTTGAGATTTTTTTCTTTACTTTTCAGCGTTTTAAGCTACAATGGGTTTTATAGAGATATCTTACTAAATAATAGTATGTCAAAAGAAGAGAGGTGTAGCCAATATGGAAATGGAGCGCATTAATGAAAACACGATTCGAGTCCTAATTGAAAATGAAGATTTAGAAGAACGGGGAATTACGTTTTTAGATTTACTTGGAAACCACAAGCAGATCGAAAACTTCTTTTACAGTATTTTAGAAGAAGTGGATATTGATGAGCAATTCCAAGAAACAGACGCTGTCACATTTCAAGTGCTACCGAATCGCAACGGCCTAGAGCTGTTTATTAGTAAAAATATGATGATGGGTGAGGATGGGGAAATTCCTGAATTATCCGAGATGATGAACCAAGAAACCTTTGGGGAATTCGTAAAAAATCAAATGACTGAAGGGACACCTTTAGCAGAAACAAACACACAAGAAGAAGTTAACAATTACATTAATAATCTAGAATCACCATTACTAGAATCAGTCGTCAAGTTTGATAGTTTTGAAGATGTGATTCAATTAGCTCGAATTGCTAAAATGAATAATGTCGTCAGTCACTTATACCAAATGAAAGACGATCTATCAGGATACTTTTTACACGTTGTCTTCTATTTAGAAGATACAACAGAGACGCAAGTCAACGATGACATGGCTTTGATTCTTGAATTTGGTCATTTAACGACTGTCGCCCCGGAAGTCTTAGCGGAATACGGGCAACTAATTATGGAACAAAGTGCTTTGAAGCAAACCCAACATTATTTTAAAAAATAACTAAAAAAACTGATGACAACTGTCATCAGTTTTTTTTATATTCAATAAAGTACTTAAAGTATAAAAATGTTAATTCACACGGTTAGGGCTATCATTCGTAGTAATCACGTCATAGACAGCATTTAAGCCACCAGCTACTAAGTTTTCGACAGCTGTATGTGTATAGAAAGCAATGTGTGGTGTAAAAATGACATCTTCCCGGGCAACGAGTTCTTTAAAAATAGGATCAGTTACTTCTTTGCCGACAAAATCTTTTGTGACATAAGGCATTTCATTTTCATAAGTGTCTAAAGCTGCCCCAGCTAACTTGCCACTATCTAAAGCTCTGATTAAAGCAGCAGTATCAACAATGACGCCGCGAGCAGTGTTGACTAAGTAAGAGCCATCTTTCATTAAACTAAATAGTTGATCATTGAATAAGTGATGGTTGTCTTTAGTCGCAGGCATATGGATTGAAATCAAGTCAGCTTCTTTAACGACATCTTCAACGGAAGCTTTGTATGTTAAAAATGTTTTCGCTTCTTCGTTTTGATAAAGGTCATAAGCGATAATGTTAGCGCCGAAGCCTTTTAAGATTTGAGCTGTAATGCGGCCAATCCGACCAGTCCCAATAATACCAATCGTCATGGAACGAAGCTCTGGACTAATCATGTCTTTAGCCCACCGGTAATCTTGTTTCGCCATATTATTTTGAATTTTATTCAACTGTCGCACACTTGCTAAAGCGGAAGTTACTGCAAATTCAGCAATGGCATTCGGTGAATACTCGGGAACGTTAGTAATAATTAGTCCAGCAGCTGTGGCAGCTTCTAAATCATACATGTCGTAGCCAGCAGAACGGGTAGCAATCTGCTTAATTCCTAAATCTGCTAATTGTTGATACATTTCAATTGGTAAAGCCATCGTTTGTTGTAAGGCTAGACCATCTTTACCAGCAACTAAATGTAAAGTTTCGGCATTTAAAAAGTCACTAGTAATCTCAAGTTCTACATTATTTTCTTGGGCCCATTTTTCTGCAAAAATTCTTTCATCGTCACGAGCACCCATCATTAGTAATTTCATTATTTATTTCTCCTTTAAGTTTTATTAGTTTTTATTGAAAGCAAAAACATCTGGTTGATATAATTTAAAGACTTTTGTACATAAGAAATCGGCAATTAGAGCTGAGATTAGTGGAATAATAAAGAATGTCAAAAGGGTTATTAGTAAATTCAGTGTCGTCGAGCCAACCATAAATTTCAACGCGTTAATCGGGCCAACGAGACCTGAAAAACCAAAACCAGCTGAAGCGGCTGTTCCTTGGATATTGAATAAAGCACCGGCTGCTCCAGTAATAGTCGAAGCAATGACAATTGGGACTGCTATGATTGGGTGTTTAATGAAGTTAGGCATCATCATTTTCATGGCTCCTAAACCAACAGCCCAAGTCACACCGGAGCTATTCACTTTCCGAGAGCTAATGACGAGTAACATTGCACAAGCACAAATTCCTAAGTTAGCAGCGCCGGATGCTAAACCGTCTAAGCCGATGGCAGTTGCGATGGCCACAGTTGAAACCGGTGAAATGATAATAATACCGAATGAAATAGCAATTAAAATTGACATAATGACTGGTTGTAAAGTGGTAAAACTATTAACAGCAGTTCCAATCGCTGCTGTCAGTGAGCTGACAAAAGGCAAAGTAATCACACCGATTAAGCCTGCGCCACCAGCGGCGATAATTGGTAGTAAGAGAATTGTCATCGAACCTAACTTATCGTGTACTAAGTAGATGATCAGAATACAGATTGCCGCTGTTAACATCGTATTAATTAAATCGCCAATTCCGACAAGCATGAATTTGCCATCGACTACCCGGTAAGCGCCAGATGCTGCAAAGGCGGCTCCGCCAGTAATTACGGCCTCCATGGCAGTTAACCCGAATTGTAAAGCGATTAAGACACCAACAATGACTGGAACAGTAAACTGAATGGCTTGGACGATGACTAAGGGGGTTAAAAAAATATCACTCTTAGTCATTAAAAATTTAAATAGTTCTCCGAGAATGGCATTTGGGATTAACCCAACGACGATTCCGATAGCGGTCCCTGAAAGAACTTTATTCAGGAAAATCTTAGGACTTAACTCTTTGGGGAATGATTGCGAAAAAAAAGTTGACATAATAATTAGCTCCTTTTGTTTATTTTTGAAGAGTTGTGCTTTATTTCACAATCTCTTTATGACGTAAGAATAGCACCGAAACTTTGTGAAGTAAACTACAATTATCTAATAAAACCTTAGTGACCTTTTTTGAACGAGGGCTATCATTAGTCTTTAAAGATTTGTCAATTTTTTCCAAATGAACGCAGAACTTGATTTTTAAGGTGTTTTTTTTGGTATTTAAGAGGAAGTTGTGAAAAAAGGAACTTTCTTTAGAAGTGGCTGAAAGAATTAAGCGATTTTTTTGTTAAAAGCTAAGTAGTTAGTTATAATTGAGTGTAGCAGTTAATATGAGTGATCTGTAAAAAGAGGAGGCACTGGAATGGCATATGAATCTATCTTACTAGATGTCGATGATACATTATTAAACTTTAAAGCAGGCCAACGCCAGGCCGTGGATAAATTATTTCGAGACCAAGGATTAGAACTAACACCAGAGATGCGGAATCTCTATGAAGCAAAAAACCATCAACTATGGAGTGATTTAGAGAAAGGGTTGGTCAGTCGTGAGTTTGTGCTTGCCGAACGATTTACTTATATCTTTAAAGAGTACGGCTTAGTTAAAGATGGCGCAGCAATGGATCAGATTTTTCGAAAATACTTAGCCGCAGAAACGATCTTTATGGAGGGGGCGAAGGCAGCCGTCAAAGAGTTAGCCCAGAGTCATGACTTATATGTCGTAACAAATGGCGTCGCTGTGACTCAACATAGTCGTTTAGCGAATGCAGGGCTTACCCACTATTTTAAAGGGATTTATATCTCGGAAGAAGTGGGTTACCAAAAGCCAAATCGCCAGTTTTTTGACTATCTTTTTGAGCATAGCCCAGAAATTGATCCGAATAAGACATTGATTGTTGGGGACTCTTTAACAGCTGATATCCAAGGAGGATTAAATGCTGGTATTAACACATGTTGGTATAACCCGGAGGGACTGTTGAATTCGACTTCTGTTACTCCAACTTTTGAAATTAATAACTTAAACCAATTGAAAGAATTTGTCTGAAACGTCGAATATTTTTGCTGAAAGCTTCTATTAGTGAAAAAAATTTGACGTTTTTTCACTTGGAAAATGGCGTTGTATCGAATAAAAAGGAGTATCCTTAGAGCTTTATCGTGACGGGTTTTTGTTAATAAGTTAAGGTGTTTCTTTTTAACGAATGTTTTATGGTAAAATTAAGTTGATAAAAACTAAAAAAGTTAAGGAGTGAGTAAAATAAAAAAAAAAGCAATCATTGGTCTCCTAGGTCTTACTTTAAGTCTAAGTGCTTGCCAACCAACTGAAAAACCAGCTGAAGCAAAGCAAGAGGGTGTCACCATTGAAAAACTGACAGAAAAAGACCCTAGTATGGCATTAGCCCAAGCAGTTGCTGGTAACGAGGAATTATTAGTTTATGAATTCAGCTTACCAACTAATAATCACAGCTATCAAATTGTGGAAGACATTTATACTGAGGATAAACAGGAATCTTCGGTCATCATGTCAGAAAAAACGACTGACCCAAGTAGTAAAAAAGGTGTTTTTTATTACAGCTTAACAGCAATGCCAACAACTGAAGATGAGCCAGATTTATTAGGGGCAGAGTTAATCATGGGGTTACAGGAAGCCGCGGGCACAAGTATGAGAAAAACTGGGGATTTTGAAAATAGTGAATTTAGCGTCTTAGGTATGCCAGAAGTTAAGGTCAGCAAAGATGGCAGTTACCCTTTAATTGGGGTGAAACTAATTAATCATGAGGAAATTTCAGCGGACACAGAGGCCCCCTTGCTAACGTTGTCAGATGACATGGTCACGAATCCCCAAGATTATCAAAAGGAGCTTGTTAAAGGCGAGACATTAACGGTTTACCGCTTAAGTGTTAGTGAGTAAAAAACAGACAACTGTTAAAGGTTGTCTGTTTTTTTTACTAAGGTCAACCTTACCGTAGGGCCGTGATCAATTAATTGGTAGTCAGCTTTTTTAGGGAAAACCTTCGTCTTTGTTTGTTTGATTTGCTTTAGTAAATAACTTTTAGCTAAAGAAATCCCGGTTTTAATTGAAGTACTCGTAATAATTTCTGATTTGGTAGCAGTCATTAATTTAGGCAGTCCAAGAATACCAGCTTTTTTGATGACATCCTTAGCAAGGGTGAAGATAAGGGCTTGTTGACGCTGGCAACAGTCGTAATCAGCTAGTTGGTGATTGTAGCGGAATAATTCAACTAAGTCAGTGCCAGATAACTGGTGAGGGCCTTTTGCCAGTTCGGTGCCATTAGTTAAAAGCGCCGGCTTTTTCAAAGTAATTCTTACTTGATTGTTTAAGTGGGTGGCAGTTAATGTGGCCAAGTAACTTAAATCAGCAATCACATACTCAGGTGTGGGAACGTGATAGAATTGAGTGAAAGCCGCTAAAAAGGCCCCAATATGTTCTTTTGAGTAACTAGTTAGCAACTCTTTTTGAAAGGCGGCTTCGAGGGGCTCTAAGTTAGGTAAAAAAGCGACTAACTCAGCAGTGTCACTCTTTTTAGTATCCCAAGTGAAATAGAATAAAGAATTTAAGTGTTGGGGGTTATGTTCTTGATCCGTGATTAAGATCAAACAAGCCTGTTTATTAATTGCCATTAGTTAAAGTGACTCCTTTATCTTAAAATTTATTGTAAGTTAAGACTATTTTACCAGATAATCCTAGAAAATAAAAAGCTGTGACTTTTTTGGAGTCACAGCTTTTTTTGATTTTACTAATCCATACCGATTAAGTAATCGTCGTCTTTCATTGCTTCAACACTACCTAGTAAGTAGCCATTCCCAACTTGTGAGAAGAAGTCATGGTTACTAGTTCCTGTCGAAATCCCGTTCATGACAATCGGGTTCACATCATTGGCAGTATCTGGGAATAATGGGTTCATACCTAAGTTCATCAAGGCTTTATTAGCATTGTAACGTAAGAAAGTTTTAACTTCCTCAGCCCAACCTAATTCGCCATATAATAAATCAGTGTAATGCTCTTCATTTTCATAAAGTTCGTATAACAAGTTATACATCCATTCTTCTAGTTCCGCCTGTTCAGCTTCAGGAAGTTCGTTGAAACCTAATTGGAATTTATAACCAATGTAAGTTCCGTGAACAGATTCATCACGGATGATTAATTTAATAATCTCCGCCACGTTAGCTAATTTATTATTACCTAAGTAACGTAATGGGGCATAGAAACCTGAATAGAATAAGAAGGTTTCACCGTAAACACTGACAACTTTTTTCTGTAAAGGTGTCCCAGTTAAATAAATCTCATTAATAATTTTAGCTTTCTTTTGTAAAAATTCATTCGTGTTTGTCCACTCGAAAATTTCATCAATTTCTGATTTAGTATTCAAGGTACTAAAAATCGATGAATAACTTTTAGCGTGAACAGATTCCATAAATTGGATGTTGTTAAGCACAGCTTCCTCATGGGGTGTTCGAACGTCGGGACGAATGGCTTGGACACCATTTTCCGATTGAATCGTATCTAAGAGGGTTAAACCACCAAAGACATAACCAATCGTTTGTTTTTCTAAGTCTGACAATGAACGCCAGTCATCTAAATCATTTGATAAAGGAATACGGGTATCTAACCAAAATTGTTCAGTTAATTTTTCCCACGTCGATTTATCAATCATATCTTCAATGGCGTTCCAGTTAATTGCTTTATAATAAGTTTTACTCACAGTTGATTTCCTCCCTTAAATGACACAACTTTCACACGAGTTACTGCCAATTTCTTCTTCGTCATCAGTAAAGGTGCGAATGTAGTAAATTGATTTGATCCCTTTGTGGAAAGCATAGTGACGTAAAATATTAAGGTCACGCGTAGTTTGTTTTGGTGTATCTTTCCATTCGTACAAGCCTTCAGGAATTTCAGAACGCATAAACAGTGTCATACTCATTCCTTGGTCGATATGTTGTTGCGCTGTGGCATAGACATCAATGACTTTACGCATGTCCATATCGTAAGCGGATGTGTAATAAGGCAATGTTTCATTGCTTAAGTATGGTGCGGGGTAATAAATTTTACCAATTTTTTTCTCTTGACGTTCTTCAATCAAACGAGTAATTGGGTGGATACTAGCACTAGTGTCGTTAATATACGAAATAGAGCCATTTGGAGCAACTGCAAGACGGTTTTGGTGGAATAACCCACTGACTTTAACAACATCTCTCAGAGCTTCCCAATCACGAGTAGAAGGTACGAAAATATCAGCGAATAATTCTTTGACTTTGTCAAATTGCGGAGCATAGTCATTGTCGATGTATTTATCGAAATAAGTGCCTTTAGCGTAATCTGAATTTTCAAAGTTAGCAAAACTTTCACCACGTTCTTTAGCGATGTTATTACTTTCAACTAAGGTCCAGTAGTTTAGTAACATGAAGTAAATATTCGTAAAGTCAATCGACTCTGGTGAACCGTACTCCATTTGATTTTTAGCGAAATAAGAATGAAGACCCATGGCGCCTAAACCAATTGTGTGGTTTAAATCATTCCCATTTTTAATTGAAGGGACAACTTCAATATTTGAAGCTTCGGTAACGAAAGTTAAGGCACGAGTCATCGTTCGGACAGATTTCCCAAAATCAGTACTATTCATTAAGTTTGGAATATTGGTTGAACCTAAGTTACAACTAATATCTGTTCCTAAGACTTCGTATTCTTGCTTATCGTTAATGGCAGAAGGTTGTTGAACTTGTAAAATTTCAGAACATAAGTTACTCATAATGACTTTACCATCAATTGGGTTTTGGCGGTTGGCTTCATCAATGTTGATAATATAAGGGTAACCTGATTCTTGTTGTAATTTACTAATTTCATTTTCAAGATCACGGGCTTTAATCGTTGTTTTGCGGATCTTCGGATTAGCAACTAAGTTATCGTACTCAGCAGTAATATCAACGTAAGAGAATGGAACACCGTACTCTTTTTCAACACTGTAAGGACTAAATAAGTACATTACTTCGTTTTTACGAGCTAATTCATAAAACTTATCAGGGACTGTTAAGCCAAGAGATAAAGTTTTAACGCGGATTTTTTCATCAGCATTTTCTTTTTTCGTTGAGAGGAACATTTCAATGTCTGGATGGAAGACGTTTAAGTAAACCACACCAGCCCCTTGACGTTGACCTAATTGGTTACTGTAGCTAAAACTATCTTCGAACAATTTCATAACAGGGACAACACCACTAGCGGCACCTTCGTAACCTTTAATTGGGGCACCAGCTTCACGTAAGTTGTTCAAAGAAATTCCGACCCCACCACCAATTCGTGATAATTGTAAGGCACTATTGATTGAACGGCCAATACTGTTCATATCATCAGTTACTTGTAGTAAGAAACAAGAAACAAGTTCCCCACGACGTTTACGACCAGCATTTAAAAATGAAGGTGTGGCTGGTTGGTAACGTTGGTGAATCATTTCGTCAGCAATACTTAGGGCTAACTCTTCATTGCCATCAGCAAAGTATAAGGCGTTAAAAGCTACCCGATCTTCGTAACGTTCTAAATAAAGGGTTCCATCATTGCTTTTTAAGGCATATTGGGAATAAAATTTATAGGCAGCCATAAATGATTTAAACTGGAAGTTTTGCTCATTTAAAAATGTATATAAAGAATCGATAAATTCGATTGAATATTTTTGGATAAACTCTGCTTCAATAAAATCTTCACCAATCAAGTAATCGATTTTTTCTTTAGTTGATGAGAAAGCCATCGTATTAGGATCAACATTCTCTTTAAAGAAAGCTTCTAAGGCTTCTTGGTCTTTGTTCAATGGAATTTGACCATCAACTGGACGGTTAATTTCATTATTCAGTTCAAAATAAGTTACATCATTCATTTGTTTTAAACTCAATTTCACTCACTACTTTCTTAAATTTATTGACATCATCATCGGTGCCGTTGAACTCAAAAACGAACAATAAAGGGACGTTGTAATCTTTAGCAAAATCTTTTGCGGTAAAGACAAATAAATCTGCGAAGTTACGATTGCCACTGCCAGCGACACCTTTAAGATTATCACGATTACTTTTATAGTCAACAAAATCGTTCACTACTTCGGTAATGTCTCTATCGTAAGTAGGAACGATTAATATGTACGGCTCGTGTAATTCGACAAAAGGATTGCTTGCATCAATCTCGTAAGCTGGTAGATCTAGTTTTTTGATAAAACGTCTCGTCTGTCCAGTCATTGTAAAATAGACAAGCTGCATTTTAAACTGCCAAAGCTCTTAATTGATCTGGTCGGAAACCAACAATTGTAACGTCTTCGCTAGCAGTTACAACAGGCACACTTCTGTGACCTTGGTTTTTTAACCAATCTATATATTGTGGTTCTGAATCAATGTTTACTTCGCTATAAGCGATATTTTTATCAGCCAAAAAGCGTTTCGTCATTTTGCACTGAGGGCAGTTGTTTTTAGTGTATAAAGTAATGTTAGTCATAATGTATTCCTCCAGATGTATTTGTGTCTTAACTAATACTTAGTATAAACCTTCCCTAAAAAAAGTCAACACAAAAACACTATATATTGTGCTTTGGAACATAGGGTGCCACTACGGTTGGTAGGTTCGACATTTCACAATTCCGATATAGTGAGCTTTCATACTGTTTTTCATAAAATTAATAATAAAAAAACAGTCATAAAAAGTTTTTGTTCCACTTGTTCCCCCTAGATATAGTGTTTCAAAATTGCTGAGCCATATTCGCATAAAATGATCACAATAAGTATCAAAAGCAAGAGCGAAGCTAAATCTATATCTAGTGGTTGAAAATATGTAATAGATGATTAGCTAAAAGTAAAATAGCGCCATCTATAGAATGATTAACTAATAATCTTGTAGATAAAAAAACCATTATATAGAAGGAACTAGAATTTTTCAGTGGAGACTTTCAAATAATCAAGGGAAAAGTTCTTGCTATTAAATAAAGCCAGTGCTAAAATATGTCTTGTAAGAAGTATCGGGCTGTTAGCTCAGTTGGTAGAGCAAATGACTCTTAATCATTGGGTCGAGGGTTCGATCCCCCCACAGCCCATGGGTGCCAAACCCATGAAGTCGGACAAATCTTGGTGCGAAAGCATTTTGAAAAGATTTGTCGCGGCTTCTTTTTTTTATAAAAAAGCCAGTGAGTCGTTGGAAGTTCGTATCCCAGGACTCACTGGCTTTAGCTTAAGCTAGACGTTGAGTGATTTTTTTGATTTCTTTTGAAAACAAAAGGTTAAATAGTTTATAGATAAGTTGCAGTAGCAGTTCCATGAGGATCCCAAGGATAAAAATAATCAGTGCTAAAAAGCTCATATAAGCAATCCCAATCAGTGTTCCACGATCCTGGAAGACTTGACTAATATTTAAAAAATCTCTTAAACTAAGCCAAGAATCAGGGGTATCCAAAACACTAATGTCTTGTTTTGTGACTTTCGTTGAGACTTCTTTTAAAAGGCCGATACGGTTTGGTAAAGGCAGACTTTTAAAATAGGCTTGTCGAAAGAACGCTGATTCATGGACTAAGTAGACCGTAAAAGTTGTTGCCGATAGTTTATTAATGAGTGGTTGACTGCCGATATTAAGCCGTTGAAATAACTCAAAAATGACTAAACTAGCAGTTAGGAAAATCAGGCTTGGCGACCATAACACATCATTGAAAGGTGAGCTTGCCATGCCAGAAGCTGGTTGATCTAAATAAAAAAGTTGCAGATTGGTGTTTAAGTTGACTTTATATTGAAAGACTTGGATTAATACAAACAAGGCTAAGAATAAACATAAGGTAAGCCATTTAATATCTTTTAAAGGGTTGTATAGGCGAATAAAACCACCAATAGCATAGACTAAAATACCGATCATTAGATTTTGAATTCTTAAATTGCTAAAGATATTAAAAAGTTCTGTGAAGCTGACTAAAAGTAATAATACCATAATAAAAGTTAAGTATTTCTTTTTATCTAAGCGACTTAGAAAATTATTTAAGAAATAATTAGCAAAAATAATAATAAAAACGTAATAGCCAATAAACCACCAGCCTTTAAGAAGCATGTGCATGTTCGAAGTCGTTGAAATAGGCAGTTGGAATTTGACGAATAAGTATGAAGCGACTAAGAGGACAATCGCCACGAGGTACGCCCTAAGTAATAAATTGCTCCCAGCTTTAATAACATTGATTTCTTTTTTTGTGATTAAGAAATATCCAGTAATTAAAATGAAAAGCGTATTTCCGAGTTGACCAAAAGTATAAAAAAGTTGGATGACCTCTAAATGATAAAAATTAGAACCAGTGTCAGGACTAACTAAAGCAAAACGGTTATAGTCGATATGGTATCTGACGATGTGGTACATGATGATACCGAGCATGGAAAAAATTCTTAAAGCTCGAAATTAGACTTTCGGCCGTTGTTTGGGTGAGACATAGGGGAAATTCTCCTTTGATTGTTTAATTTTGAAAATGATTATAAATAAAACCTTACACGTTATAACATAGGAGCCTTTTACAAAAAAGATAAGTTTAGCTATCTATGTTTGCAAGTGAATCATGCCAACTGAGGTCATAAATAGAAGGGACTGACAAAGAAGGCGTTAACCGAAAGATGTTATTTTATAAGTCGTATTAGTGTACAAAAATAATCGACTATGAGATGATTTATGTACAGTTATTTCAAAGGAGGAATTGTTAATGGTTAATAAAGACGAACTAAAAGGTAAAGTGAATGAAACTGTTGGAAAAGCAACTGGTGATGAGAGTCAAGAACTAAAAGGCAAATTCCAAGATACTGTCGGTAAAGCGAAAGAAAAAGTTGAAGAAGGCGTCGACGAGCTAGCTGGCAAAGCCAACGACTTATTTGATAAAGTAACAGGTAAAGATCATAAAGACTCAGAGCCTAAATAATTAATAAATGAAACACACTCTCAGCAGAGAGTGTGTTTTTACGTTTTTTAGGCTATAATAAAACTCAGAAGAAAGCAGGTGTCTCAAATGGCAGGAACGAATCGCCAAGATATTAAGATTGGCGCTAAAGTAAAAATCGTCTTAAAAGCTGATCAACGAACGGGTAAATTAACCGAAGGCACAGTGGCACGATTACTAACGAATAGTAGTAATCATCCTCATGGAATTAAAGTTAAACTAGCTGATGGACAAGTTGGACGTGTGAAAGAAATCTTAGACAATTAAAGCTATTAGCGAAAAAATCGGCCACTCTAAAAGGAAGGCCGGTCTTTTTTTGTAAAAAAGACAAAAAGAGGAGCCAGTGACTAATGTCGCTGGCTCGTAAGGAGATGTTTGTTACTTTTTAGGGAAAGTAACAAAATGAAAAAGTTGTTAGGGTTGTTTTGGTATGTCTTTAATATACTAGCTAACTGTGAACAAAGTGTGACTAAGAAGTAAGCAAAAAATGAAGTTTATGTAAAGAATAGTTAACGTGAGAAATCACGGCCTTGTTCAATGAGATATTCTAAATAATGAGTAACGTCTAAGCATTGTTTAAAATATGAGTAATCTTTGGCAGAGAGTTGAATGACAGGCTCTTCTGGAGCAGAATCTAGGGCTTTAAAGGCTCGGACAGGATTTGTTTTAATAAATTCACGAATGAAGAAGGAATATTGAAAATTAACTTTACCAGGGGAGTTTGAGTGACGGAATAAATACCAGCAACGGGGTAAACGCTCGGCAGCAGCTTGTAATTTTTGAAACTCATCGCGAGAAATTTCAGGCATCAGTGATCACTCCATTCAGTTGCCAAGTAAAAGTTATAAATTTATTATAAAAGGAGATTTTTAAGACTGCAAGTCAAAAGTTAACTAAAGCTAAAAAAGAAGACTAAGTCCTGAGACTCAGTCTTCTTTCTTTTTGTGACATTCAAAAGTAATGGTTTGGTTACTTGAAGTTGGTCGTTCCTTAAACTCGTAATCTGCTGAAAGAGAAATCCTCTCAAAGCCCGTTTCTTGTAAAAGCATTTGGAACTCTGTCAAACCGTACCAACGTAAGCGTAGCTCTTGAAGCTCAGTTGCGATCAAAGCACCATTAGTCCATTTTTCATATTTTAAATGACTAACAGTATGTTGATGCAGCCAGTCAATTTCAACCATTTTACTTTCTAAGGTGATGCCACTAGTCTCAGACACTGGATGAACAGTCGTCGTCAGTTCCCCTAATTCAGGGTAAAAAGGCAAGTCTAAATCTAAAATTAAGCGACCGCCAGGAACTAGATGCCGGAAACAATTTTTGAGAACTTCCAAGGCGACCTCTTCTGTAGGAAAGAGACAAAAAGTTGAAGTTGGAATAATAATAGCGTCATAACGATAGGGTAATTGGCAGTTTTCAATACGATCATGAAATAACTCAATATCAAGACCACGACTTTGACAATGCTGGCGACAGCGAGTGAGCATGTCTAGGGATTGATCAATGCCGTGAAGGTGATAGCCAGCCTCTAATAAGGGAATTAACAGTCGACCAGAACCGACACCAACTTCGAGAATCAGACCAGAAGTTGCCCCAAGGCGTTCTTCGTAATAGTCAATGTCCCCATTTAAAGCTGCCCCAATCGGTTTGGTTAATTCGTAGACTTCGGTACACAAGGGACCGTATGGATTAAACATATGTGTAACCTCCTTTGTTAATTAGTCTAAGACCGTATGTTCGATTTCTTTACCTAGGAAGTAAGAAATCACTGTGCGGATAATGACGACTGCTGCTAAAATTAAAATATCTTGAACCGTTGGATTCATAATTGATTCAATAATATCAGCGGCAATCAAAATTTCTAAGCTGAGTAAGATATACGTGCCTAAGTAGTTTTTGATAATATTATTATGTTTAGATGTTTCCAGAGGTGATAATTTTCGCCATTCATTGCGAATAAAGTCGACTGTGGCTTTGCTGACTCCTAATATTAAAATCAAAATAGAAATCGCGTTTAAAGCTGTAACGATTAGATGAACTACGGTGTTGATTGAGAACATTAAAATTCCTCCTAACTAACTAATAAATCTATTTTTAGTATAGCAATTATTAAGTCGTATAGAAAGTTAATTGAATATAATAAAGAACGATAAACCTTTAATGTAAAAACAAGTTAATTATTTACAGTGTTAGTCGTAGATTCTTGGTTAGTAATAAAATTAATCGCTAAAACGAGACCTAAAGTTAGTAATTCAGCCTCTGAATCGAGGATACTTATTTCATAACTATCACCCCAACTAAACCAGGCCTTTTTAATTGTAGCAATGCTTTTTCCCCGTCGGGCTAATGTAAAATTCATACTGAGAAAATCACCCCTAGCGGTAATGTCCGTTCCTTCAAGGACGTAGCTTGGTTTCAAAAAAGTTAACTTCTTTTTGATAATCGCGACTTCTTGATTAGCAATCACTAGTGAAAATTGTGGCAACCATTTAAAAAGCTTTTCTTCAATTCGAGCGACTTCCTGATTAGTCGAGTCATGAATCGTTAATTTCTTGTTCAAACTTATGATGGAACCACTGACATAATAAAGATCTTGCTCCCTTTCATCTTTAATTGTAAAACGATCACGGAAACTAAAGACTTGTTGTTTTAAATAAAGCTTTTTCATAAAAACCCTCCATTCCTAGACGTATTTTTAGTTTAGCATAAGTAGCCAAGAAAGCCTTGGAAAAGCCTAAGGCTGGAAAGAAAAATATAAAGGGTAGCTGAAGGCTTACAAAAGAGTTTCAAAATTCGTAAATCATTGACAAGGCGGGAATATCAGCGTAGAATTATTTATTCGTGAAGAGAAAGTTTTGGGAGGGAAATCTATGTCTAAAAAGAATGAGTGGGCACTAGAGCAAGAGCATTTAACAATGGTTTATGAAAAGTTGTTAGAGATGCAACGAAAAGTAATGAATGATTCCGAAGAAGCGGATGAAGATTCTCGCAGCTTTTTAAAAAACTTAGCAGAAGATGTCCGATTTAATAATGCATCAGCCTCCGATAGCTTTGAATCCTTAATTGAAATTGAGCAGAAGAACCAAGAGTTAGCTCAGTTGAACTATAAGAAGGAATGGTTGGAAAAACAAAAAGCCAATATTGGTCAATTACTAGAAGGGCCGTATTTTGCTAAATTAGACGTCCAGTACCCAGACGAGGCTGAAATGGATCAGTTCTACATTGGCGTGGCTGGTTTTAGTGACGAAGAACATAATCAGTATGTTTACGATTGGCGCTCACCGATTGCCAATTTGTATTATGAAAATAGTTTAGGTGAAACAAGTTATGAAGCCCCGATGGGACAAGTGCCTGTAGACTTAAAAAACCGTCGCCAGTTAAAAGTGAGTAAACGCACCTTAGTTGACTACTTTGATACGAATACGGCGATTGAAGACCCGATGCTTTTAGAAGTCTTGAATGAAGAATCAACAGTGAAATTACAAGACATTACGAGTACGATTCAAAAAGAACAAAATGCGATTATTCGTGACACGAAAAGTGATGTCTTAATCGTTGAAGGCATAGCTGGTAGTGGGAAGACGTCGACAATTTTACAACGAATTGCTTTCTTGTTGTATCGTTTTAAAGATGATTTATTACCAGAACAAGTCTTATTATTATCACCAAACCCAATGTTTAGTAAATACATTGAAGAAGTCTTACCAAGTTTAGGTGAAAAAAACCCTCGTCAAATGACTTATCGTGACTTAATGCGTAATCGAGGCCGACAGTACGAAGTTGAAGGCTTAGAAGACCAGTTGAAAAACCAACGGGTAACTGATTCTTTACATAATATGTATGAAATTGAGACTTATGTCGACCAACTAAATCCAGAATTAATGGATTTTACCCCAATTACGCTGGAAGATGAGTTAGTCATTTCAACTAAATGGATGCACCAAGTCATTATGTCTCTACCAAAAGAAGTTGAATTGTACCGTAAGTTGGATTATTTAAAGGAACAAATGAATAATTCCTTAACGAAGTACATTAAAACTGAGAGTAAGAAACAAAAATGGCGAGATGAACTGGAAAACGTTAGTAATGAAGAGTATAACCAACTTTTCCCAGATGAAGGCAAAAATAATAAAACCTCAGAAGACGATAATATTCAACAAGTCGTTAACAAGTTAGTTAATCGTCGTTATGCTAATCTTCGGGGGAAAATTAATAACTTTAGCTGGATTGATATTGAAAGTCATTATATTTTAGCGACTGGTTTACAAATCGGACGGCCGATGTCATTAGACCAAGCCACAGAATTTGCGTATTTAAACCATTTAATGATTGAACGTCGTAATAACAATCGTAAAATTAAATTCGTGATTTTAGATGAAGTTCAAGATTACAGCGAAGCTCAGTTGTACTTCTTAGCGAAAGTTTACGGCAACGCAAACTTCACTTTAGTTGGTGATGGTTATCAATCAATTTTTGCCCAAGGAACGACGTTCAAACGGGTGGAAGAATTGTTTGCTGGTAACAACCGCAAAGTTAATTCTGTTAAATTACTAAAATCATACCGTTCAAGTGGGCCAATCAGCCACTTTATGAAACATTTATTAGGTGGGGAAGAAAGTGGCGTCGAAGTCATTGATCGTCCAGGGAAAGAGCCTGAATTTAAATGCTTACCTGATGCTGAAAATTATTTAACTTACTTAAAAGAACTATTAGTGCCTTCAAAACAAGGCTATCGCAAAGTTTTATTAACGAAAGACAGCCGAGAAGCTATCGCTCTGTATCGAGAATTAGGTAGTCCAGAAAATATTACGTTGATTGCCGATTCGACGCGGATGGAACTCAATGCGCAATTACTCATTATGCCAGTCCATTTAGCTAAAGGACTTGAATTTGATGTTGTGATTGTTAATAATCCGTCGAAGAAGCGCTTTGTCGATAACCACGACTTAAACTTGCTGTATACTGCTAGCTCTCGAGGGATGCATGAGCTTTACTTGCCATACATTCAAGAACCCTCTAAATACTTAGGGTGAAGGGGCAGTCAACCAATGTTATCAATTGCTTTTTTAAAGAACGCTATTGTATAATAAAATAGCAAGCTACTATGTCCATGGTAGCTTACAAACTCAGCCCTCTATTGATTTATCGATAGAGGGTTTTTACTGGGCTCTACGTCAAATTGTGTGGATGGCTAAAATTTAGTCGAATAAATAGTTACTTAGGCAGCTTCATCAGAAATGGTGAAGTTGCTTTTTTGTGTCACTTTAAAACTGATTAGAATGCGGTGTTTAAA
>NZ_NGJU01000002.1 GCF_003987495.1 Vagococcus salmoninarum | reverse complement strand
CTAGACTAATTATTGATCGATTTCATATTGTTAAACATCTAAATTCCGCATTTAATGAGTTTAGGGTAAGAGAAATGAAACGAATTAATCAACAAAACAAAAAAAGTGATGCCAATAAATTAAAAACCAATTGGAAGTTTTTGTTGAAAAACTCTAGCAACATTGATACGACACATTACAAAACCTGGCGCAGCTTCCGCTCTCCAAAATACCCATTTTTAACCGAAGCAATGATGATTGACCGTTTACTCTCCCTATAAATACCATTGGCAGATGCTTATGAATCATTTCAACTTTTAGGACACCATTTCAGAACTAAGAATCCAGAAGGATTCTTCTCATTTTTAAAAAACTTACCTGATAATTTAGATCCACAGTTTAAAAAGAAAATAGAGAATCTTCTTTCATATGAAGAAGGCATTACAAACTCATTGATTTATAGCTATTCAAACGGAAAAATCGAAGCTAAAAACACACATATAAAAACATTAAAAAGAGTATCCTACGGGTTTAAATCATTTCAAAACATGCGCATCAGAATATTTTTAACTAACGGCTTGATAAAAATTAAATAAAATAAAAAGAAGACGTTTCTGGAATTTACCAGAAACATCTTCTTATAAAATTAACTCATCAGTCCTATTTGACAAAGAGCCCTTTTTTGATACGTTGGAAAATAAAATAACCAATCAATTGACGAAAGCAAGACTTTCGCAGATTGATTGGTTATTTTGCTGATTGTGACTGTCCTTCATTTAGTTAAGCCACTTGGGTTAATAAACGTTTCCGTTGTTTTAAGACTTTCCGGTAAGGTTGCATCACCATCTCATGGTTATGATAAGTTTCCCCAAAACTTTGATAGCCTAATTTTTCATAAAACAACCATGCGGAATCACGAGCGTTTAGAACAACTTCATGATAACCAAGTTGGCGAGCGACTTTTTCAGCGTAAGCCATTAATTGTTGACCAATGTGTTGACCACGATAATCTGAAGAGACAGCGACTTGTTTGATTTGGGCAACTTTATTTCGTTCGGTTTGATCTAAGAAAAGTGTGCCAACGACTTGACCGTTGATGATAGCGACTAAGTGAACGGCAGATTCCTCTTGTAATGGGACACTAGTCAGTAAAGGTAAGCCACTAGGTCGGTTTAAACTATTGTTTCGTAAGACAATTCCTTGGATATATTCTTTACTTTGCCATTTAACCGTTTTTAGTTTTAATTGGTTGTTACGGCTCGGACTGATTTTTTTAGTACGTTGGTAATAAATGCGTAATTTTGTTTTTTTCATTCTCGGCACCTCCTATAAAAAAGTAGAATAGAAGTCAAAGTCTGTGCCGCGATCTGCTTCGGCAACTAACCGTTGTCCGCTGCCTTGGTATAATTTATATAAGTACAGGATAATTTTTTTCATAATAAAAAACCTTCTTTCACTTTATGTTTACGTTGATTGGAAACTAAGTGGAAAGAAAAAAGGTTGTCTAGTGACGCCGGCCAGTCCTATTAAAAATTGGCGGTTAAATCAGTCGAGCTTAACTTTTGTTCTTTCCAGGTTATCGATTCATACTCGTCCATCATTAACCACCTCCTCATAGTTTAAACAGTTAAAATATCTAATCATTGGGCACAAAAAAAATCCCACGAATTGAGCGGACTCAACGTAAGATTTTGGACAGTAAAAAAATAATGCCAAGATTCAACGTTGAGCTTTAGCACTACACAACGTAAAAACTGGCAATCAGTTTTAGGTGCGTTCAGAAAAGCCTTAATCGACGATTCATGTTTTACCCATTGGCATCTCTCGATGTTTCTGGGCAGCACCCTGTGTTTGTATAGAAGCCTCACCTAACAAATCAGATATTTGTATTTGACATAAAGATAACATGGAAAAAATGTAAAAGCAAGCAAATAAGATTGAAAAAAACAAAGAAAATTCACTTGTGATTTTTACACAAAAAAAGAAGTCTTATTTGCTAAGACTTCTTTAAATATTAAGGAATAATTACATTTAAGATTGTGAATAAAATAGCTGAAATTAAAGCTGAGATTGGTAAGGTGATTACCCAAGTAAATAACATTCTTTGACCAGTATCCCACTTAACCCCTTTGATGCGATGAGAAGTCCCAACACCCATAATCGCTGAGCTAATAACGTGAGTCGTACTAACTGGTAAATGGAAGAGGGTCGCACTAAAAATAATTAAAACAGAACTTAAATCAGCAGCGACACCACTGACAGGTTTAATTTTCATGATTTTTCCACCAACAGTTTTGATAATTCGCCAACCGCCAATACTCGTTCCAATTGCCATGGCAATCGCACAAGAAATTTGAACCCAACGTTGAACGTCATCCCCAGTTTGGTAACCGTTAGCAATTAAGGCCATAGTAATGATTCCCATCGCTTTTTGGGCATCGTTAGTTCCGTGAGTATATGATTGCAAAGCAGCCGTTAAAATTTGGAATAAACGGAAACGGTTATTCGATTTGGATAAGTTAGCATTTTTAAAGATGGTTTTTATAATCGAATAAACGACATACCCAACACAAAAGGCAATCACAGGTGAGGCGATTAAGCCGATAATAATCATGGCAAAACCGGAAAACTTAATTGCCGTAATTCCAGCAGAAGCAATGGCTGCGCCAGCGATCGAACCAATTAAGGCGTGAGAAGAACTACTTGGAATACCGAAGTACCAAGTGACTAAGTTCCAAACAATCGCTGAAAGTAAGGCAGCTAATATTACGACTTGGCCATTAGGTAAAGAAATTGGATCGACTATTCCTTTAGTGATTGTTTTAGCAACTCCTGTAAAAGAAATCGCTCCTAGGAAGTTCATCACGGCGGCTAACATAATGGCGTGTTTCGGTTTCAAGGCCTTCGTAGAAACACTCGTTGCAATGGCGTTAGCCGTATCGTGAAAGCCGTTAATTAAATCAAAGACTAAAGCGGCAATCACAATCAAAACGGTAACAACAAAAATTTGATCCATCTATGAGCCCTCCTAAGCGTTTTTCATTACGATTGAGTTTAATGTTTTAGAAACATCTTCACAGAAATTCGCAATTTCTTCTAAGTTTTCATAAACAACTTTATAACGAATTAAGCGGATTGGATCTTCTTCCACTTGGAATAAGTCTAGTAAGGCTTCCCGGTATAAATCGTCACAGTTGGATTCGTGTTGTTTGATTTTTTTTGAGTGACCATTAATTTCTTTTAATTTTTTTGAGAACATGCAATCAACAGCTGCCGTGATTTCATCAGTAGCTCCAGAAATTTCAGCGGCCATTTTAGTAATAACATCATTAAATTTAGATAAATGACAAATTTCGAATGATAAAGCGGCTTTTTCCATAGCATCTAGGACGTCATCGATGCGGTTAGTTAATTCTAAAAGATCTTCACGTTCAATCGGAGTGATAAACGTATCATTTAGGACAACAATCATTTGGTAAACAAGTTTGTCGCCTTTTGATTCATAATTGTTAATTGTCTCTGAAAAGATAGTGATATCCTCAGGTTTTTCAGGTGAAAATGAAGAGAAATAATTAGCTGCTTCTTTCAGGTTAACCGTCATGTCATGCAGTAATTCGCCGAATTGATCTTTTTTATTTCTTGAAAACATTTTATAATCCCCTAACTATAATTAATATCTTAAAAACACAATTTCCATAATACCATAAAAAAGTTGATTAGACTACGGTTTTTGAACCCTTTTAAATTAAATAACTATCTGAATATCAGATTTATTAGAAGGCGGAAATTTATGTTGTGAAAAGGCTTCACTAAAAAGTTGAAAAATTCATAAGCAGAAGAATTGACGGCAAACTTTTAGACGAAATGTAATCGTTTTAATGTCCCTTAATTGATCTGTTAGAGACCCTAGTTAGTCACTCTTATGTTAGTTTTTAGGAGGGGAAAAGATGATACACAAGGCTTAGATTTGCAAACATTTAGCAGAGTGTTTTAATATTATTGCCGAAGAGATTGTTGAAAATAAAATTGGCTGGTAAAATATTGTTTATTATATCAATGGTTCAACAGGTTCTTTTGTTTTAAGAATGACTCCTGAAAGTAATCGCAGTGACAAGGAATTGACAGGGGAGCTTCAATGGCTAACATTATTAAAAGGTCATTTGAAAGTACCGCAAGCCATTTTAACTAAAGACAATCAGCTGTTTGCCAAAGTGATGGTTCACGGTCGAAGCTATTTTAGCAGTGTTTTTGAACGATTACCTGGCAAACACATAGATTATCCTGGCTATATTCAGCAACAAACTCTTTTTTTCGCGATTGGCAAAGAATTAGGCAAGCTTCATAACCGATCTCAAGACTTGAATGTTAGCAGTCTTTATCGACGGCATTTCTTTGAGAATCAATATTTAAGAGAGTTTGACCAGTATGTTCCTACTGTAATGAATGACATTAGACAGGCGAAAGACCAGTTAGTAAGTGGGCTTCAGGAGTTTGGTAAAGAAAAAAGTAACTATGGCTTAATTCACGGCGACGTCCATTTGAATAACTTATTAATAAATAATAATACGGTCTGTTTGATTGACTTCGATGAATGTCAGTATAGCTTTTTTATTGAAGACATTGCGATTAGTTTGTATTATTCAATTTATCAATTAACGAATAGCCAGGCGTGTCAGCGGAAAAAACTAGCAGATGTCTATTTAAACTATTTTTTAAGGGGGTATCGTCAAGAAGTTTCGTTGCATAATCGTGAACTAGCCAAACTTGAATTTTTTTTAAAGTTACGGGAAATCATCGCTTTTGTTGGTGCGTATAAAAAGTGGGATTTTCAAGACTTAAGTCAATGGCAACACCTTTATTTAAAAGAAAGTTATCGCAGAATTAGCAACCGAGAAAGCATTGTGATTTTAAAGTAACTAAAAAGGCTGAGACATTAATGTCCCAGCCTTTTGTTGATGATCGTTACGATCTTAGCGGCGTTGCTGTTTACCAGCGTTACGACCGTTACCAGATCCTTTGTTTCCTTGATTCATTTGTTTGTTACGAGGTTGAGCCGGGTGACTAGCTGCCTCAGGATTACCTTCTTTAATAACTGGAATTTTAATGTCTTTAGGTGGATTAAGTCTAAATTCTTCAGCGATTTGGGCACGAATTTTTGGTTTTTGATAAAGATTAGCAATCAGTGTTTGAACACAACTGAAAATCCCACCAATAATCCAGTAAAGGGTAACCCCAGCAGGAGAAGTGAAAGAAATCACACCAATCATGATTGGTGACATGAACATCATAGTCTTCATTTGTTTCTTTTGTTCTTCAGGAATCCCGATCATGCTAATGAAACTTTGAATTAAGTAACTTAAGGCAGCTACAATAGTGAAGATTAAGTTCGGTTCGCCTAAAGGCACACCTAGGAAACTAGCACTCTCAATGCCTGGCATGTATTTGATTGTAAAGAACAAGGCAGTAAAGACAGGCATTTGAATAAGTAAAGGTAAACAACCCATTCCGCCAAACATACTCATGTTGTTGTCTTTGTAAAAAGCTTGCATTTGTTGTTGCGCGGCCATTTGTTGTTCTTGGGTAACAGCAGCTTTTGTAGCTTTTTGTAAAGCATCCATTTGTGGTTTTAAGAAAAGCATCTTCTCAGATTGCGTGCTAGCTTTTTTCGTTTGATGTAAACCAAGAGGCAAGATGATTGTTCGAACAATTAAAGTGAAAACAATAATTGCTAAGCCGTAGTTATTTCCGAAAAGGTCAACGAAGTAGTGAATTAATTGACTCATCGGTCCGACAAGTAATTTATAAACGAAGCCCTCACCAGTTGGTTGGCCGATTTTGTCGCCGGATTTGAAAGTTTGTACACAACCAGATAAGGTTAATAATAAACCTAACATTCCAGATGCTAACAACCATTTTTTAAATTTATTTTTCATTAGTTTCTTCCTTTTTTTAAAATTTTCTCATAAGCTCTACTATAATGGATAATTGCTTTTTTTTCAATCGAAAACCTTAAAAAGTCACAGAAAACTCTTGAGTTAATAGCGGACATCAAAGGCAGAGGGCAATTGCAAATTTGGCAATTCAGTAATTTCGCAAGTCTCAACTCGCCCACTTGGGGAAGGGGAGGCTTTAATTAAGTTAATAAATTCCGCTACTCTTTCAGGGGAACCACCGGCTTCAATGTAAACCGAGCCATCCCATTGATTTTTGACGGTTCCGACAATGCCAAGTTTATCAGCTACCATTTTTGTCATAAAACGAAAGCCAACGCCTTGAACGCGCCCTCGAACGGTCAACGATACTTTTCTCATAAAAATCCCACCTTTAGCTTTTTCTTTATTTTAGCTTGCTTCGTCTAAAATACCAAGTTAAAAATAGGCCCACTAGGAGATTTCAGCATTCAATGTTATAATATCTCGAATAATAGAAGGCCGTGGAGGTTATTATGGAAGAAATCAGCTCATTAAAAAATAACTTAATTAAAGAAGTAAAAAAATTACATAAAAAGAAGGAAAGACAAGAACAGCAGGCTTATCTTATTGAAGGGTTTCACTTAGTGGAAGAAGCGGTTAATTATGAAGGCAACATTCAAAAGGTTTTTACAACTAAGAAACACTTAGAGGCAACCCAAGCGTTGTTAAAAAATAAAGCAACAGCAAGTCTTTATGTTGTTACAGATGAGATTATTAAAAGCTTATCAATGGTCCCAGCTCCCCAAGGGGTGATTGCTGTTGTTGAGATACCTAAAGCTAGTCAAGAGCCAGCTTTAACATGCCCCATTTTAATCTTAGATAATGTCCAAGACCCAGGGAATTTAGGAACGATGATTCGAACAGCTGATGCGGCTAATTTTAAAACAATCATTTTAGGTGCCGGCACAGTCGATAGTTATAACGATAAAGTCTTACGCTCAATGCAAGGCAGTCAATTCCACTTAAATATTATTGAGGCTGATCTAAGTCAAATTATCCCAACACTCAGAAGTCAAGGAGTCACTGTATACGGAACAGAATTAAATCCAGAAGCAGTGAGTTACCGGGAATTACCTAGAAATAGAGAAATCGCCTTGATGATGGGTAATGAAGGCCAAGGAGTAGCCCCAGAATTGTTACAATTAACCGATGCTAATGTTTACATTCCGATTACTGGTAAGGCAGAATCATTGAATGTCGCTGTTGCGGCAGGGGTTCTAATGTTTGCGTTAACGTAGAAATATTACGAGAAGATTAATATTGGGCGATTAACTAGAAATTAGCTACAAGAGGTGTTAGAATATATCTACATTGCAAAATATCATTTAAAACGAAGGAAGTTATGTGAATTGAAACGAAATTGGCAAGAAGATCAAGAATATGTCTCTTATATAGAAGATTTAATGTATACAGAAGACGTTCAAAGCTTAGGAAAGTTTAAACAACATCACTACTCGACGCGTTTAGAACATTCAATCTCAGTTTCTTATTTAAGCTATCGATTAGCTAAAAAATGGAACGGTAATGCTCGTTCGACTGCCCGTGCTGGTTTACTCCATGACTTATTTTTTTATGATTGGCGGACTGAAAAGATGGATGGTGGAAGTCACGCCTATGTTCATCCTCGAGTAGCAGTTAAAAATGCTGAAAAATTAACCGAGTTATCAGAATTAGAAAAAGACATTATAATCAAACATATGTGGTTAGCGACAATTGCTCCACCTAAGTATAAAGAAAGCTACATTGTAACGCTAGTCGATAAGTATTGTGCGGCTCATGAAGTCATTGTGCCAGCTTGTCGAAATGCAAAAACAAAAGTTTATACAATGTTAGGTGTTGCAAGTTAAATTTAAAATGAGAGGACAACGAGTAGTTGGTTGACTCTTTTTTTATTGACTAAAAGCGTTGCTTAGGCAGTTAACTTACATTTGGTAAGTTATGGTGTTATACTGAAAAAAAGAAAGGATGAGGGAAATGGCTGAATTAAGTAAGTGCGAAGAACGACAATTTACACTTTGCCCTAAATTCGAACAAACATTCTCTATCTTAGGCAAACGTTGGAATGGATTAATTATAGATGTTTTACTAGAAGACGGAACACAACGCTTCGGCGAATTAGCAACTAAAATACCGAATTTAAGTGATCGTGTATTAGCGGAACGTTTAAAAGAATTAGAATTAAACAAGATTGTTGAACGTTTAGAAGATAAAGAAAACAGTAAAAAAGTTGAATACCGCTTAACAGCGAAAGGCTTAGATTTAAAAGAAGCAATGGGAGAAATCCAAAAATGGTCTGAAAAATGGTTAACACTCTAGAAAAGCAGTTGACCAAAGGCTAAGTTTCTTGTAGACTAAGAAGTAATAGAGAAATACGTTGAAAGAAGCAAGTAATTTAGATTTAACTAACCCAGGAAGATTCGTCCTAGACTGAAAACGAATCTTAGTTAACTAAATGAAATTTCACTTCTTGAGTTGCTTAGTTTCCACTAAGCCGGTGACCCCACCGTTAACAAAGCAAAGATTACGGCTCACCCCGTGAATTTAGGATGGTACCGCGAGACTTCGCTCCTTATTAGGAGCGAAGTCTTTTTCTATTGGCTCACAATGCTTTAGCATTGATGAGCCAATAGACAAGGAATTTTACAAAGTAAAATGCGTTGTAGTCTTCTTAAAAGCCTCACGGGACTTTAGTCCCGATGAGCCAATAGACAAGGAATTTTACGAAGTAAAATGCGTTGTAGTCTTCTTAAAAGCCTCACAATGCTTTAGTCCCGATGAGCCATGAGCCAGTCAATTCTAAAAATATAGTTATAACTCAAACAATCAATCAACACTCTATTCTGAGAATAAATAAACTAATAATTCATATAGAAAGGAACTATCAAAAATGTCTTTAAAAGAACAATTAGAAACGTTAAAAGCGAAAACAGTGGAAAAAATCACTGCAAGTGAAGGTTTGAAAGAATTGAATCAAATCCGAGTTGAAACGCTAGGAAAAAAAGGTCCAATTACCGAAGTGTTAAGAGGAATGAAAGATTTATCAGCGGAGGAACGTCCTTTAGTCGGAAGTTTTGCTAATGAAATCCGCGATCACTTAGCGGAAAAAATCGAAGAGAAAAAAGCTGAGTTAGAATTATCAGAAATGAATGCCGCTTTAGCGAAAGAAACAATTGATGTGACTTTATCAGGTAAGCAAGTTCCCCAAGGCAGTCCTCATATTTTAAGTCAAACGATGACAGAGATGGAAGATATCTTTTTAGGGATGGGCTATCAAATTATTGAAGGGTTTGAAGTTGAACAAGATCACTACAACTTTGAACGAATGAATATTCCTAAAAACCACCCAGCTCGTGACATGCAAGATACGTTTTACATTACGGAAGAATTATTACTGAGAACTCATACGTCACCAGTTCAAGCACGAACAATGGAAAAACATGATTTTTCTAAAGGGCCACTGCGAATGATCAGTCCTGGAAAAGTTTTCCGTCGTGACAGTGATGACGCCACTCATAGTCATCAGTTCCACCAAATTGAAGGTTTAGTTATTGATAAAAATATTACGATGGGTGACTTAAAAGGCACATTGGAAGTCGTAATGAAAAAAATGTTTGGTGAAGAGCGGGAAATTCGTCTTCGTCCAAGTTATTTCCCTTTTACTGAACCTTCCGTCGAAGTTGATGTTAGTTGTTTCAAATGTGGTGGGGAAGGCTGTAACGTTTGTAAATTAACTGGTTGGATTGAGATTTTAGGAGCTGGTATGGTTCATCCTAATGTCTTAGAAATGTCCGGTATTGATGCTACTGAATATAGCGGATTTGCCTTCGGAATGGGACCAGACCGAATTGCGATGTTACGCCATGGAGTAAACGACATTCGTTACTTCTATCAAAATGATGTTAGATTCTTAGAACAATTCAAGGTAAAGGAGTAGACTGATGCTAGTATCTTATAAATGGTTAAATGAATTAGTTGATTTATCAGGAGTAACTGCCGATGAGTTGGCAGACAAAATGTCTCGTACAGGGATTGAAGTTGAAGAAGTCAACGTTCCCTCAGAAGGTTTGAAAAAAATTGTCGTTGGCGATGTTAAAGCTTGCGTTCCTCATCCAGACAGCGATCACTTATCAGTGTGTCAAGTTGATATTGGGGAAGAAGAATTATCACAAATTGTCTGTGGAGCACCAAATATTCAAGCAGGCAAAAAAGTGATTGTGGCTTTACCTGGCTCACGAATTACTGGTAATGTTAAAATTAAAAAAGGTAAAATGCGGGGCGAAGTCTCTCTTGGAATGATTTGTTCCCTTCAAGAGTTAGGGTATTCAGATAGTTTGATAGCTAAAGAATATGCAGATGGCATTTATTTCATGCCGGAAGAAGCGATTCCAGGAAGCGAAGTCTTCAGTTATTTAGATATGGATGATTCAATTATTGAGTTATCAATTACCCCTAACCGAGCGGATGCTCTAAGTATGCGGGGAGTGGCACATGAAGTTGCGGCGATTTATCGTAAAACACCAACTTTTCCAACGTATCAACTCGTTGAAAATTCTGAAATGCAGATTAGTGATTTCTTATCAGCAAAAGTAGCTGATTTGGCTGATACGCCTAACTACCGGATGCGGATGGTTAAAGACGTTACGATTAAAGAAAGTCCTTTGTGGTTACAAACTCGTCTAATGAATGAAGGGATTCGTCCAATTAATAATATCGTTGACGTAACGAATTATGTTCTATTATTATTTGGTCAACCAATGCATGCCTTTGACTATGATAAAATTGGCAGTCAAGAAATCAATGTTCGCAGAGCGGAAGCTCATGAAGTTTTAGTAACTCTTGATGGTGAAGAGCGAGCGTTAACAGCTGAAAATATCGTGATTACTAATGGTCAAGTTCCAATTGCTTTGGCAGGAGTGATGGGTGGTTTTGATTCAGAAATCACTGGTACAACAACAACAGTTGCCATTGAATCAGCGACCTTTGACCCAAGTACAACTCGTAAAACGTCGAAACAATTCGGCTTACGTAGCGAATCAAGTAGCCGTTTTGAAAAAGGCATTAATTTAGGAACAGTTCAAGAAGCTTGTGAATTTGCCGCGGCTTTAATGGCTGAATTAGGTGAAGGAACCGTCGTGACTGGCGAACTAGTAGCAGCTGAGACGAAAGCCCCAGAAATTTCAGTAGGCATTACCTTAGCTAAAATCAATCGTTCACTAGGAACGGACTTGTCAAAAGCAGTTGTTAGTGAAATTTTTGAAACACTTGCCTTTCCTTTCACGGAAACTGATGGCAGCTACTTAGTAGAAATTCCAGCTCGTCGTTGGGATATTACGATTGAAGCTGACTTAGTGGAAGAAGTGGCGCGGATTTATGGTTACGATAACTTACCGTCAACCCTTCCAAGTGGGGAAGCCCTACCAGGAGCTTTGACAGCTAGCCAAGGCTTAGTTAGAACAATTAAAGGCGCTTTAGAAGGTAGTGGCCTAACTGAAGCCATCAGTTATGCTTTAACGACGGAAGAGCAAGCCTTACGCTTCTTAGTGGAAAAAGAACCTGTTGTTAAGCTCCAATCACCAATGAGTGAAGATCACGGCGTGTTACGCCAAAACTTAACAAATGGCTTATTACAAGATGTGGCATATAATGTGGCCCGTAAAAATAATAATGTGGCTCTTTATGAAACAGGGAATGTGTTCGTTGAGACCGCAGTTGGTGAAATGCCGAAAGAAACCCGTCACTTAGCAATTGCCATGACTGGTTTAGCAAGCAAACAAACTTGGCAAGAAACAAAAGAGCCAGTTGATTTCTACTTGTTAAAAGGGATCATTGAGAACATGTTTAGTTTAGTTGGGGCTGAGACTTTAGTAACTTTTGAAGCAACCACAGCGTATACTGACTTACACCCAGGTCGGACAGCTAAAATTATCTTAGCTGGGGAAGAGATTGGTTTTATTGGCCAAGTTCACCCATTAACAGCTAAAGTTTATGATATTAATGAAACTTATGTAGCGGAATTGAACTTAGAAGCCTTAATTGCTAGTCAACGTCTACAAATTGATTATCAAGCCGTTTCTAAATATCCGTCAATGAAGCGGGACATGGCGTTATTAGTCGATAAAACAGTCAGTAATCAAGAGTTAGTCACAACGATTAAAGCTAATGGCGGTCGTTACTTACAAAGTGTTGATTTATTCGATATTTTTGAAGGTGAAAAACTTGGTTTAACGAAAAAATCAATGGCCTATTCGTTAGTTTTCTTAAATTCAGAAAGCACTTTAGTGGAAGAAGAAGTTAGTCAAGCCATGGCTAAAATCGAAAAAGCGTTAGTCGAAGAATTCCAAGTCGAAATTCGTTAATTAATTCAAAGGAAAGTTATGAGATCAGTGTTAAATGATCTCATAGCTTTTTTTGTCTAATAGACAGCGACCTTGCATGACTGATTTTTCTGTCCTATAATTAAGAGAGTATGTTAGTTGATAACTATAGAAAGGGTGTCAGTAGTGGGAATTGATTTAAAATTAGTAGGGATGATTTTTGTTGTTAACTTTAGTTATATTACCTTGAATACGATTCGCTTTATGTTAACAATGAAGGGGTATCGATTAATTGCGCCCTTAGTGAGTATTGTTGAAATTACGGTTTATGTCTTAGGGTTAAACATGGTTTTAAATCGTCTAGATAATCCCTGGAACTTAGTGGCTTACGCCTTAGGTTACGGTATCGGGATTGCTGTCGGGATTAGAATCGAAGAATACTTAGCCTTAGGTTATATTATGGTAACTGCGATTATTCCTTTAAAGGAAGAAACGACAATTGCCAATGATTTAAGAGACTTAGGCTATGGGGTCACAGTGACTTTTGGTCAAGGTCGAGAAGGTGAGCGGATGATTTTAGAAATTTTGAGCCCTCGCAAAAATGAAAGAAATTTATACAAACAAATCAAGAGTTTAGAAGAGGCAGCATTTGTGATTTCTCATGAGCCTAAGTATATAAGTGGTGGCTTCTGGTCTAAAAACGTTAGCCGACGTCGCAAAAAATTATCAGAAAAATGACAATGGGGGGAACCTATGACAATTAGAAAAATGGAAGAACAAGATCAACTTCAAGTAGCGGAAATTTATTTAAAGACCCGCTTAGCAACTTTTACTTGGGCCTCAGCTGAAGAACTAAAATCAGCAAATTTTCAAGAAGACAGTCAAGGGGAAGTCGTTTTTGTCTATGTTGAAGAGCAAGCCGTTTTAGGCTTTTTATCAGTGTATGAGCCTGAAAATTTTGTTCATCATTTATTTATTAGAACGGATCAACAAGGTCGAGGCATCGGTCAAGAGTTATTAAATTATCGCCTAGCTAATAGTCAAGGGTCACTATCATTAAAGTGTTTAGCTGCAAACAAGCAGGCCTTAGCTTTTTATCAGCACTTTGGCTTTAAGGTCACTAGTAACTTATGTGGCAGTGGTAATGAAGGGTTCTACCAACTAAGTTACGATAAATAAAGGAAAGTCAGGCGAGACCTGACTTTCCTTTATTTTTTTAAGTATAATGGCATTAAGAGTTTAAGCTAGATCATTAAATCCAATTACAAAACGATTGTTGTACTCCAGAGCTTTTTGCGAGTCTTCAAAAGCACACGACAATAATTCCACGATACAAGTGTTTTCATATTTTGCAATGATTGTACCTGAAAATTCTCTCTCCAAAAGTGATGTTTTACAATTATATTTTTCACCTAACTCAACATTATCTTTGTTCACACCAATCACCAACCAGTCTTCTTTTTTATGACAATCATTGTAATTAAATAATCTTTCTAAATTAATGCTATTCTATATAATTTGATGTGAAATAACAACTAATATGCATTGGGAAGGAAACAAAACACGAATTACCCCCTTTGAAGCTTGCTGTTATCAGGATTGTAAATGTTTTATAATTAAAATAAGATTAAAAAAAACAGTGGCTAAAGGAGCAGGAGAACTTCAGGAAGGGAAATAATCTTAAAACTTGAATTTTTCTGATAAAAACTTATAATTAAAGTTAGAAGTATGAAAGCGGTAACAAAAGTGAATGATTATTACGGGAGAGTTTAGTTTTGCTAAAACTAGCGCCGAAGGAATAAATAGTAAGAGGCAAACTTATTATGAAGATCTCAGGTACAAAGGACCGTAGTAGGACACAACTCTGGAGAGCCAAGTCACCGAAGGAGCAATTCTCGTCATTGAGAAGAATCTCTCAGGTTAAAAGACAGAGCAACGCATGTTTTTTTATGCGTTCTTTTTTATGTCTTGAAAGACATAAGGCGTATGTTTTTGTTTTATAGTTTATTTTCGTTCGTGTTTCGGTAGTTAATAATTAAAAAAATAAATAATTACGATTAACTCTTTCGTATTTTAGTGAATGTTGCTATAATGAATAAGAGTTGTTTTAAAGACAAATCAATGTTTCCGAATAGAAAGGGTTGAAGACGAGATGGTAGACTTAAAAACACCGCTCTATGACACGCATGTTGCTAGTGGTGGTAAAATGGTACCTTTTGCTGGTTACTTGTTACCAGTTACCTACAAAGCAACAAGTTTAATGATTGAACATCAGGCAGTGAGAGAGCAGGCTGGTTTGTTTGATGTATCTCATATGGGTTCCTTAGTTATTACAGGGAAAGATGCGCTAAGTAATTTACAACGCCTTTTAACGAATGATTTTACGACGATGGCAAATGGTCAAGTCAGATATACTTTGATGTTAAATCAACAAGGAGGAGTCATCGATGACTTCATTGTCTACAAATATAACGATCAAAAATTTTTATTAGTTGTTAACGCTGCTAATCGCTTAACGGATGAACAGTGGATTGCCAGTCATTTAACTGGGGACTGTCAAATGAGTGATGAATCAGATGAAACAGCTATTCTAGCATTACAAGGACCAAAAGCCACCGAAATCTTAAAACAATTAATGGCTGAAGAAGACATTCCGAGTAAGTATTATCGTTTCAATGAAAATGTAACTTTAGGCGAGCAACAAGTAATGATTTCCCAAACCGGCTATACTGGGGAATTAGGTTATGAGTTATACGTTAATTCTGTTGATGCAGTGAATCTGTGGCAGCAGTTGTTACAGGCAGGGGAAACAGCTGGTTTAATCCCTTGTGGTTTAGGGGCTCGAGACACCTTACGCTTAGAAGCAGGTATGCCACTTTATGGCCATGAAATGACAACTGAAATTAGTCCTTTAGAAACAGGGTTAAGCTTCGCTGTTAAAATGGCTAAAGATGATTTTATTGGCAAAGAGGCTCTGATCGACCAAGGGGAACCACAGATTAAGCGAGTAGGCTTAAAAGTCACAGGTAAAGGGATTGTTCGTGAGGAAGCGAAGATTTATGCTGATGGTAAAGAAGTTGGTAATAGTACGTCAGGCACCCATTCGCCAACGTTAGGATACCCAATTGCCATGGCGTTAATTGAAAAAGAATTTTCAGAATTAGGAACAGCTTTAGAAGCAGAAGTCAGAGGAAGACGAATTCCCGTCGAAGTCGTTTCTAGTAACTTTTATAAAAAAACAAAATAAGCCATAGGCCAGGAGGAATTTATTATGACATTTCCAAAAGAGTTAACTTATACAGCAGATCACGAGTGGATTAAATTTTCAGATGAAGGTAAAACAGCTCTAATCGGCATTACAGAGTTTGCCCAATCACAATTAGGGGATATTGTTTATATCGGTTTGCCAGAAGTCGATGAGACAGTTAGTGCAGAAGATTCAATTGCCGATATCGAGTCAGTCAAATCAGTTTCTGATATTTTTACGCCAGTCAGCGGCACAGTGTCAAAAATTAATGAAGAACTTGAAGAGAGTCCTGAATTGGTTAATAGTGACCCTTACGGTGCTTGGTTATTTGAAATTAGTGACATTACTGAAGTCCAAGCAGAAACATTATCTGCTGCCGAGTATGAAAAGTTAGTAGCAGAGGAGGAGTAATCTGATGGGGTTAGGGAAATACGTTGCATCAACGACAACTGAACAATTAGCGATGTTAGAAAGTTTAGGGATGAGTTCTTTAGATGATCTCTACGTCAACGTTCCAGGGGAATTAAAAATTAAAGAGTTAGCGATTCCGAAAAGTCGCTCTGAATTTGAAGTCCGCCAAGTGATGACGGAGTTGGCTCAAAGAAACAAAGTCTTTGGTAGCATTTTTAGAGGTGCCGGTGCTTATAATCACTACATCCCCTCTTTAGTGAAACAAATTGCTAGTAAAGAAGAATTTCTGACTGCCTACACACCTTATCAAGCTGAAATCAGTCAAGGAATTTTACAGTCAATTTTTGAATTCCAAACAATGATTTGTGAATTAACAGGGATGGCAGCTGCTAACGCCTCAGTTTATGATGGGCCTTCGGCGGCTGCTGAAGCTGTTAATATGACGATTGATCGGAAGCGTCAGCAAGTGTTAATTGCAAGTACTGCTAACCCGATGACGATTCAAACAGTTAAGACTTACTGTGAAGGACAAGATTTTGAAGTCGTCGTTGTGCCAGCTAAAAATGGTGTGATTGATCAAGAAGCCTTAAGTCAGTTACTGACAAATCAAACAGCTTGTTTCTTTTTACAACAACCTAATTTCTATGGACAATTAGAAGAAGCAACAGCGATTGGTGAATTAGTTCATAGTCAAAAAGCTAAATTTATTATGGGGATTAACCCTGTGGCAGGAACAATTCTTAAAACGCCATATGAGTGTGGCGCGGATATAGCTACTGGTGAGGCTCAACCTCTAGGCTTGCCTTTATCTTTCGGTGGTCCTTACTTAGGTTTTATGGCAACAACTGCTAAGCTGACCCGTCAATTACCAGGACGGATTGCTGGTGAAACGGTGGATGCTGATGGGGAACGGGCTTTTGTTTTAACGTTACAAGCGCGGGAGCAACACATTCGTCGAGAAAAAGCTTCTTCGAATATTTGTTCTAACCAAGCGCACTGTGCTCTAACAGCCTCAATTTACATGACGACCATGGGACCTCAAGGAGTTAAGAATGTAGCAGAACAAAGTCATGCTAAGAGTCATTATTTAGCTAACCAATTAACAAGTCTGCCAGGCTTTGAATTAGTTCATTCCGGGGAGTATTTCCACGAGTTTCTGACGACAACCCCAATTCCTAGTGAGGAGCTTTTAGCCAAACTAGAAGCGTATGATATTTTAGGTGGCTTACCAGTCGGTGATGACATCTTATGGTGTTGTACAGAGATGAATACGAAGGCTCAGATTGATCAGTTAATAACAGTAATCAAGGAGGTAATCGCCTAATGAAACTTGTATTCGAGAGAAATGTGCCAGGTCGTTTTAATGACATGTTGCCACCATTAGATGTACCGGAAGTCTCTTTACCAGAGGAGCACCGTCGAGAAATCCCCTTGCACTTACCAGAAGTGGCTCAACCTGACATTAGTCGTCACTATACGGAATTAGCGAAACAGTCTCATGGGGTAAACGATGGTTTTTATCCCTTAGGTTCGTGTACGATGAAATACAACCCAAAAATTAATGACGAGATGGCAAATTTACCAGGTTTTGCCGGGGTTCATCCTTTACAACCGGTAGCCACTGTCCAAGGGGCCTTAGAAGTCTTAAAAACCGCCGAAGACTTACTTGTGGAAATTACTGGGATGGATTACTTAACTTTCCAACCAGCTGCTGGAGCACATGGAGAGTTAACAGCCTTATTGATGTTTAAAGCCTACCACGAAGGGCAAAATGATTTTAAACGTAATAAAATTATCGTCCCCGACGCAGCTCACGGCACTAATCCTGCTAGTGCGTCAATGGTTGGTTATGAAACGATCAACGTTCCTTCAAAAGCTAATGGTTGCGTTGATGTTGAAGCTTTAAGAGCAGTCGTTGGCGAGGACACTGCTGGCTTAATGTTAACAAATCCAAGTACGGTTGGTATTTTTGAAGAAAATATTATTGAAATCACTAAAATCATTCATGATGCTGGCGGTTTAAACTACTATGATGGGGCAAATCTGAATCCGATTATGGGAGTAGTTCGCCCAGGCGATATGGGCTTTGATATTGTTCACTTAAACATTCATAAGACTTTCTCGACTCCTCACGGTGGTGGTGGACCAGGATCTGGACCAATCGGTTGTAAAGCGATCTTAAAAGAATTTATGCCGAATAATTATCCAGAACGGCAAGCTAATAGTCTAGTCTTTAGCCAACCGACTCAGACGATTGGTAGTGTTAAAGGTTTTTATGGTCATTTCTTAGTTGTTGTCAGAGCCTTGACTTATATTTTAACCCTAGGTCAAGAAGGCATTCCTGAAGCAGCTAAAAATGCCGTCTTAAATGCTAATTATATGATGAATCAATTAGCCGACTTATATGAAATCAAATACGAAGGCCCTTGTATGCATGAATTTGTCATTACTTTAGAGCAAATGAAAAAAGACACAGGAGTAACAGCCTTAGATATTTCAAAAGCCATATTAGATCATCAAATGCATCCGCCAACAATGTATTTCCCGAATGTTGTGCCAGAAGCTTTAATGGTTGAGCCGACAGAAACGGAGTCAAAAGAAACCATTGATGAAGCGATTACGGTTTATCGTCAAATTTATCAAGAAGCCTACGCTAATCCTGAAAAAGTCAAAGGCGCACCTTATTTGACAGCGATTAAACGAGTCGATGAAGTCCGTGCAGCCCGTCAACCAATTTTAAAATATGATTTTAAATAAGCGTTAAATAATTAGCGAAATAATGTTAAACTTGAACTAGTAGTAAATGGCACTAGAAACAGTTAGGTTTAGCCTAAAGATGTCTAAAGACCGATTTACTATTAGTTTTTTAAATTTTAAGGGGGAAAAATATTGGAAAACTATTTAAGTGACATTGAAATAGCTCAACAAACAGAGCTTCGCAAAATCGAGGAAATTGGGAGTAAATTAGGCTTAGATCGAGAGACCTTAGAGTTATATGGGAATTACAAGGCGAAGATTGATCCTAGTAAATTAACAGACTTACCTGAGCGAGGCAAAGTCATCTTAGTTACTGCTATTACGCCAACGCCAGCTGGGGAAGGTAAAACTACGACTGTCGTTGGTTTAGGGGATAGTTTAAATAAGATTGGTAAAGAGACAATTATTGCTTTAAGGGAACCATCATTAGGCCCGGTTTTTGGGGTCAAAGGTGGAGCAGCCGGTGGCGGAAAAGCCCAAGTTGTACCGATGGAAGATATTAATTTACATTTTACAGGTGATTTCCATGCAATTGGCGCTGCCAATAACTTGTTAGCAGCTTTAATTGATAACCATATCTACCAAGGGAATGACTTACAGATTGACGTTAACCGGATTACTTGGAAACGGTGTGTTGATATGAACGACCGTCAACTACGAAGCATTGTCAACGGTTTAGGTGCGCGAGTGAATGGCGTGCCCCGCGAAGATGGCTTTGAAATTACCGTCGCTTCAGAAATCATGGCAATTCTTTGTTTATCCAATGATTTAAGTGATCTAAAAACTAACATTGCTAAAATAATTATTGGTTATACGTATGACAATCAACCAGTTACTGCTGGCGAGTTGAAAGCTGAAGGGGCAATGACTGCCTTGTTAAAAGATGCGATTAAACCAAACTTAGTCCAAACGTTGGAACATAATCCAGCGATTATTCACGGCGGCCCGTTTGCCAATATCGCCCACGGCTGTAATTCTGTCGTAGCAACAAAAACGGCCATGAAATTGGCTGATTATGTAGTCACAGAAGCTGGTTTTGGTGCAGACTTAGGAGCAGAGAAATTCTTAGATATTAAATGTCGTAAAGCGGGAATTACCCCTGCAGCAGTGGTGATTGTAGCCACAGTCCGAGCCTTAAAAATGCACGGCGGCCTAAGTAAAAACGACTTGAAAACAGTTAATTTAGAAGCCTTAGAAAAAGGGTTACCGAATTTATTAAAACATATTGAAAACATTAATGACGTTTTTGGCTTACCTTCTGTCGTTGCCATCAATAAGTTCCCAACAGATGATCCAGCAGAATTAGCTTTAGTCACAGAAAAATGCCGTGACTTAGGAGTGAATGTAGTAATTTCAGATGTGTGGGGTCAAGGCGGAGCTGGTGGGACAGACTTAGCTCATGAAGTTGTCCGTTTAGTTGAAGGCGGGGAGAATACTTTCCGTTATGCTTATGAAGATCAAGCCCCACTAACAGAAAAAATTCAAGCCGTAGTGACTAACGTTTACGGTGGTCAAGGAGTTAAATTTTCGAAAGTCGCTAGCCGAGAACTGGCGAAAATTTCAGACATGGGCTTTAGTCATTTACCAGTCTGTATAGCTAAAACACAGTATTCATTTTCTGACGATCCGACCTTGTTAGGTCGTCCAACTGATTTTGAGATTGAAGTTAGTAACGTTAAAATCGCTGCTGGTGCCGGCTTCGTCGTTGTTTACACGGGTGCAGTAATGACGATGCCAGGTTTACCTAAGGTACCTGCTGCAAACACAATCGATGTGACAAGTGAAGGGGTTATTACCGGACTCTTTTAAACAGTCTTAAAAAACAAATGATAAAAGCCATTAGCTAAGAGTGATTAAACTCCATGCTAATGGCTTTTTCTTAATTGGCTGGACGTGTTTTGTAAGAAATTCCAATGCCTGTGAAACCAGAAATAATTGATAAGAAAGGGCAAAGTAAACTGAAGAAACAAAATGGTAAGTAAGCCAAAGTAGGCACGCCTAGAGTATTAGCCATGAAAACCCCACTGACACCCCAAGGGATTAAGGTGTTTAAGACGGTTCCAGAATCTTCTAAAGCTCTTGAGAGAACGGAAGGATCAAGGTCTGTCTTATCAAAAGAAGGTTTTAAAGCTTTACCAGGTAAAATGATTGATAAGTATTGTTCACCAATCATAATATTCGCTAAGACACCGCCAAGAACAGTAGCAGAGACTAACTTACCAGCTGAGGTTAATTTTAAGGCTAAAGGTGCCATTAGAGTTTCGATAATTCCGAATTCCATTAAAAGACCACCTAAAGCTAAAGTTAAGATGATTAAAGCAATTGAGCCCATCATACTCATTAAACCACCGCGACTTAATAAGCTATCAATACTAGCTACCCCAGTTGTTGAGACAAAACCATTTTCGATGATGTTAGCAACTTCTGTAAGTTTGACTCCCGGTGTTTGTAAAATAAACAAGCCAATCGATAAACTGATATTTAAAAGTAAAGTGGCGACTGCTGGAATTTTGTAAAGAGAGCAAACAACCATCACGATAATAGGCAAACTTGACCACCAGCCGATTGTGAAATTGTCTTGTAAAGTTGCCGTTAAATCATTGATTTGGTTAGCAGAAGTCGTGACATTGGCTTGGCTCCCTAAAAATAAGTAAAGCAGAAAGGAAATCACGAGAGCAGGGATAGTTGTCCACATCATATTTTTAATGTGTTTAAAAAGATCCGTGCCAGCCACGGCAGCTGCTAAGTTAGTCGTATCTGAAAGAGGGGACATCTTATCACCGAAAACTGAACCAGAGATGACAGCCCCAGCGATGAGGGCTGGGTTAAAGCCGAGAGCGGTTCCCATGCCCATTAAGGCGAGACCGACAGTCGAAGCAGTTGTAAACGCACTACCAATGGACGTTCCAATAATCGCACAGACTAAAAAGGTCGACGGCACGAAAATCTTTGTACTGACTAATTTAAAACCGACGACCATCATAGCAGGAATAATCCCGGCAGCTATCCAACTAGCGATTAAAGCGCCAATTAGTAAGAAGATGACCATCGGGATGATCCCGGTACTAATGCCCTCACTAATTCCTTGATTGACATCTTTCCAAGAAAATCCTTTAAATTGACTCCATAACATGATTAAGGCAAGTGAGACGATGATTGGTGTCATTGGCGATAAACCAAACTTAATGACACTGACTCCGATTAAACTTAACATAATTGCGAATATGATTGCGGCTTCTAAGAAGCTAACTTTTTTTGACATAGTAAACCCTCCAAATTTTTTTCTTAGCTATGCGTTCAATCACTACGACGATAACCAACTAGACCACCAGTACTAGTAAAAAGCATTGTCATTCCTCCATTGTTCTTAATTAAAAATAAAAAAAGCCCCTGTTAGTTTATAACTAACAGGGACGAAATAGTTCGTGGTACCACCCAAATTTAAAAGCAACTGCTTTTCTCTAAGAGAGGATAAGGGCTCAAACCCAACGTGACATCGGTGTAACTAAGTTTGTAATTCACAAAATCATTATGATTGACTCGCACACCCGTCAACTCTCTGAACTGTAAGATGATTTGCTACTGGAACTTAATGTCGTTAATCTGGTTACAACTATCTCATGTTTTTTAAGAGCTGTCAACTGATTAAACTGGTTGAAGTTCAAATGTTCGCAAATCACCAACATACGTTTGGCGATAGTGGTGGGGACTGATGCCAGTTATTTTTTTAAAAATCCGACTAAAATAAGCCGGGTCTTTATAGCCGACTTTTTCAGCAATAACCGCCAATTTATCAGTAGTTGTCCGTAAAAATAACTTGGCTTGTTCAATCCGGAATTGATTTAAATAAGCAATGTATGTCATCCCGACTTCCTTCTTAAAAAGTTGGCATAAATAATTTTTATTTAAATGCATAAAATCCGCTAGACTATCTAAGTTAATGTCTTCAAAAGCATGGCTGTGAATGTATTGAATCATTGGTAAAATCGTTTCATTTTGGGTAGCGGTAGCATCTTCCTTGCGATGATTCAAAAGTGAGACTTGGTTTAAAGAAATAATGGCGCGATGAATACTATTTAAGGCTTCTTCTTCGATTAATGGTTGAACAAGGTAGTCGATGGCACCTAAGCGGATGGCTGTTTGAGCATGTTGGCAATTAGCGTCGTCATCAACCATGATACTCCGTAAATTAGGATGTAAAGCTAACAATTGATTAGGTAGTAAGAAAGCGTCTTCACTTGGTAAGTTTAAGTCAATCATCACAATTTCAGGTTGGTGTGTTTTAGCAATCGCCAGAGCTTTATTAGCACTTGTGGCGTGAGGGAGTAGAAAAACATTGACAAAGTATTTGTTTAAAAGTGTCAGTAAATTTTTTTTTAAAGCCAAATCGTCAGTTACCATTAAGATATTACACAAAGTGGGTTCCCCATTTCTTGTTTTAGTTAACTAATAGGAATAACTTATCACAAAGTTGTTTTTATACAGGTATTAAATGAACGGCGAAGGAAATAAAAAAAAGTCATAAGAAGTCCTATAAGTCTTTATTAAACCATTGTATCATAGATTTGTTTTGTGAAAAACGTAACTAATAAATGTTAATAAAGTCCAATAACTACTGAATATCCTCCTAACGGGGAGTTTGTGAAAAATGCTATTATTAAGACGTTAAGAAAACGCAATCAAAAATGTTTTTAGGAGGAATAATATGGCAAAAGTATCAAAAACAGAAACGGTAAAAGTTTCTAGTGTCCAAGAAGCAACTGATATTTTGGCGAACAACGCGACAATTGCTTTAAAAGAAATGGAAGCGTTTAACCAAGAACAAGTTGATCACATTGTGTACAAAATGTCATTAGCTGCGTCAGATCAACACATGCCTTTAGCAAAAATGGCGGTGGAAGAAACTGGTCGTGGTATTTATGAAGACAAGGCAATTAAAAACATGTTTGCTTCAGAATCGATTTGGAATAATATTAAAAATAATAAAACAGTCGGTGTTATTAGTGATGATAAACAAACTGGTTTAATGGAAATAGCAGCGCCAGTTGGGGTCTTATGTGGTGTGACACCAACAACTAACCCAACATCGACAACTATTTTTAAAGCGATGATTGCTTTAAAAACAAGAAACCCAATTATCTTTGCTTTCCACCCGGGAGCGCAAAAATGTTCGGTGGCTTCGGCTAAAGTCGTTAGAGATGCTGCCATAGCAGCAGGGGCACCAGAAAATTGTATCCAATGGGTAGAAGTTCCCTCATTAGAAGCGACAACTGCTTTAATGAACCATCCAAAAGTCGCAGTCGTGTTAGCAACTGGTGGTGGGGCAATGGTCAAATCGGCTTACTCAACAGGTAAACCAGCTTTAGGGGTTGGACCAGGAAATACCCCGGCTTATATTGAGAAATCAGCAAAAATTAAACGGGCTGTGAATGATTTAATCGTTTCTAAGTCATTTGACAATGGCATGATTTGTGCCTCGGAACAAGGAATCATTGTTGATAAAGCTGTTTACGAAGAAGTTAAAAAAGAATTTCAAGCCCATCAAGTCGTTGTTTTAAATGGACAAGATGTTGAAAAATTGGAAGCTGTAGTAATGAATGAGGCTAAAACAGCTGTTAACCCATTTGTTGTTGGAAAATCAGCTAACGCTATTGCTGAATTAGCAGGCTTACAAGTTCCAGCAGGTACGAAAATTTTAATAGCAGAAATCGGCGGCACTGGCGCTAAATTCCCACTGTCATTAGAAAAATTATCACCAGTTTTAGCCATGGTTAAGGCTGACACTCGTGAAGAGGCCTTAGTTCATTGTGAAAATATGCTTGAATTTGGTTTAGGCCATACTGCTTGTGTCCACACTGAAGACGAGGACTTACAAGTTGACTTCGCTTTACGGATGAAAGCTTGTCGGATCTTAGTTAACTCACCAACGTCACAAGGAGGAATTGGCGATTTATATAATGAAATGATTCCTTCATTAACATTAGGTTGTGGTTCTTACGGTAAAAACTCAATTTCAAGAAACGTTACCGCTATTAACTTGTTAAACATTAAAACAGTCGCGAAACGGAGAAAAAATATGCAATGGTTTAGACTTCCTTCACGTATTTTCTTTGAAAAAAATTCAGTTCAATACTTACAAGCAATGGATAAAGTGGAACGTGTCTTCTTAGTTTGTGACCCAGGAATGGTTCAATTTGGCTATGCTGACATTGTAATGGATGAACTGCGGAAACGGGACAACGATGTTAAGATTTCAGTCTTCTCAGAAGTTGAGCCAAATCCATCAACGAACACTGTTTATAAAGGAACAGAACAAATGGTCGAATTCAAACCAGATACAGTAATTGCTCTTGGTGGTGGTTCAGCCATGGATGCTGCTAAAGGCATGTGGTTATTCTACGAACACCCTGAAACAGAATTCTTTGGGGCGAAACAAAAATTCTTAGATATTCGTAAACGAATCTACAAATTCCCGAGAGCCGTTAAATCACAACTAGTTTGTATTCCAACAACATCAGGAACAGGAGCTGAAGTCACACCATTCGCCGTAATTACTGATAGTGATACTAATGTTAAGTATCCTTTAGCAGATTACGCTTTAACACCAGATGTGGCAATTATTGATGCTCAGTTCGTTCAAACATTACCAAGATCAATTGCTGCTGATACTGGAATGGATGTCTTAACCCATGCCTTAGAGTCCTATGTCTCAGTCATGGCTTCTGATTACACTCGGGGCTTAAGTATCGAAGCAATTAAATTAGTCTTTGGGAACTTGAAAGAATCTGTTGAGACAGCTGATTTTGATGCACGTGAAAAAATGCATAATGCTTCAGCCTTAGCTGGAATGGCCTTTGCTAATGCCTTCTTAGGAATTTGTCACTCAGTTGCCCATAAAATCGGTGGCGAGTATAACATTCCTCACGGACGGACGAATGCGATTCTCTTGCCACATATTATTCGCTATAATGCGAAAGACCCACAAAAACATGCAATGTTTCCTAAATATGAGTATTTCCGTGCTCATGAAGATTACGCCGAAGTTGCAAGAATTTTAGGTCTCAAAGGCAAGACAACGGCAGAATTAGTTGAAAGCTTAATTGCTGCTGTTAGTGAATTAGGTAAGAGTGTTGGCATTGATATGAGCTTGAAAGCCCAAGGGGTGACTCAAGAAGTCCTTGATAACACAGTTGATCATATGGCTGAATTAGCTTATGAAGACCAATGTACAACAGCTAATCCTAAAGAACCTTTAATTAGTGAATTAAAACAAATTATTATTGATGCTTACGAAGGTGTTTAAAGTACATCATTAATTAATAGCGGAAAGAACCTTGTTAGAGTCACATCTAACAAGGTTCTTTTTTTGAAATTTCCCTTAGATTCTAGTAATATTTTAATTAGAGGTTATAATAGAAGTATTGATTAAAAAATAATTGGTTCGAAAGGGGAGACGGATGGTTACCTTAACTGATGTGGCGAAAAAAGCCAATGTGTCGAAAATGACTGTGTCTCGTGTTATCAATCACCCTGAACAAGTCACTGATGAATTAAAAGAATTAGTCTTTCAAGCGATGAAAGACTTAGACTATAAACCGAATGTTGCGGCGAAAGCTTTAGCCAATAATCGTACCCAAGTCATCAAACTATTTATCCTTGAAGAGATGGATACGACGGAGCCTTATTATATGAATTTATTAATGGGGATTTCAAAAGAATTAGACAAACATCAATATTCTTTACAGTTAGTCACGGAAAATAGTTTCGATGTTGGTTTATCTGACGGGTATATTATTACTGGTATGCGTGATTTAGACTACGAATGGATTGGTCGAATTGAAAAACCAGTGATTCTCTTTGGTGAAAATCGTTACGGTTATGATTTCGTTGATACGGATAATAAAAAAGGCACAACTTTAGCCACGGAACACGCTATTGCCATGGGGTATGAACGGATTGTCTTTGTTGGGATCGACGTCAAAGAAACCTTTGAATTTTCCCGAGAAGCTGGCTACATTAACACGATGCAAAAACATCAACGAGTACCGGAAATCGTTCGTTTTGAAAACCGCTCCCGTTATGCCGCCGCTTTTATTGAAGAAACATTTAGAAATTACGATAAAAAAACCGCCTTTGTCTGTAGTTCCGATCGTTTAGCTTTAGGAATTGAACGCGGTCTTCTTAATAACAAAGCTCAAATTCCTCAAGACTATGGCGTAATTGGCTTTGATGGTGTCTTTTTAGATCAAATTGCTTACCCCCGTTTGACGACTGTTAAGCAGTCTGTTATCGAAATGGGCCGAGCCTGTGGCAAGATGTTGTTAAATAAGATTGATCAAAAGGGCGCCCCTCAAGGCAATCAATTTTTTGAACCAGAATTAATTATTCGAGAAAGTACATGTAAAAACTCATAAAGATCACATCCGATTATTTAGCGCTTACATCTAAGATTACAAAAAGAACTCTTGTCTAGCAAGGGTTCTTTTTGTTGGCATGAAAGTTGCATTTACTTTATTACGTAGGGATAGTTTAAAAGGAGGCAGGATACGTATGAAGAAAATAAGTCTGTTAATTGGTTTAAGTTGTTTTTTTATTAGTCAAAGTCTAGTCGCTTATGGAGAAAATAGCGGGGTTAAGAACGGAGACTTTACTCAAGTCCGAACAGCAACTGGGAAGTGGCATGAACAAGAGGCTCTTCACTGGAATGACGTTTGGGTAGCGAAAGGTAAACCAGGCATTAGTATTATTAGTGATGAAGGAGAGCAGACTAATAATATTTTGAAAATAGCAGCAACGGAAGTTAGTCGAGTAGCGATTTCTCAAGATATTCCCGTTTTAGAAAATCAAGAGTACGAAGTGACTGGCAGAATCAAAACTGAGTCAGTGACGGCTAGTCAAGGAGCCCGGATTCGGGTTTTACGTTATGCAAATGGCAAACAGATTGACCCTTTAAGTTACTCGAATAATGTTCTTGGGACGAAAGATTGGCAAAATGTTAAGACTAAAGTTAATACGGAGCAAGGAATTGATACGATCAGAGTGCAACTATTTTTAGAAGAAGGAACTGGCACAGCTTATTTTGATGACATTCAGTTAACAAAAAAAGAAACACTGACATCATTAGCATTTAAAGAGACCCAGTTAATCTTAGAGAAAGGTACTACCGAAACATTAGCTTTTGAAGTTGTTCCAGCAACTTTTCCAGTGGAAGAGTTAACATGGCATTCTTCTAATGAAAAAGTCTTGACCGTTGCTGGAGGAGAAGTCACAGCTTTAGGGAAAGGAATTAGTACAGTCTCCGTCACTTATGGTGATTCAGGGGTCAAAGCTCAAGTAGTCATTGAAGTAACTAGTGATGAGCCTGTCACAGAAGAGTTGCCGGCTTTTGAGAAGAGTCAAGAAGTCACTGTTAGTGAAATGAAACTACTATTTTCAGAACAATTACCGGAAAACTATCAACTTAAATTAGAGAATTCCGAAATCGGTCAGTTAAAAGGCGGGGTGTTTTTAGCACAACAAGCGGGTCAAACTCAGGTTAGTATTTTCGATAGTGAGAATCAGCTTGTGGATGAGATTCAGTTAACGGTAACCCCTCAGAGGACTGATGAATTTGATCGGATGAGACAAGGGTGGCAAGGGATTATTTTTGGTGATCAGTATTATCAAGGAGATAATCAGCAAATGAATGACACTCACGAGTTAAAAGAACAGACAGTTAAAAAAATCTGGGAAAGTTTAAATAAAAATGACAATCCCCCTTATTTATGGGAACATTTGAAAGATCAAGCTGATTCTAGTACATTGACTAAAAATTATCGGGAACTTTATAAATTAGCTGAAGCAGTAGTTAACCCCTATTCGACCTACTATTTAAATGAAGCGCTCTATCGCGATGTTTTAAGGAGTTTAGAATGGTTATACATCCATCGTTACAACGAAAACGTAGTTATTACCGGCAACTGGTGGGATTTTGAAATAGGAACACCAAGAGCTTTAAATGATATTGTAACAGTCCTTTACGGTGGTTTAACTAAGGAACAAATAAGTCGCTATTTAACGCCGATTGATACATTTGTCCCTGATGTTCATTATATTTTTGGCTCAATTCCAGAGCGGAAACAATTAGCTTTAGGTGGCAATCAAATCGATATTGGGAAAGTGAAATTAATTCAGAACCTCTTATTAAAAAATGATGTAGAAGTCAAAACGGCCATTAGTGCTTTGCAAACTGTGTTGCCTTACGTAACTGAAGGCGAAGGCTTTTATCGAGACGGTTCCTTTATTTCACACACTAACGTTGCCTATACTGGGGCTTACGGCAATGTTCTAATTGAAGGGCTATCGCAATTGCTGACTGTGATTCAACCAACAAGCTACGCAATTTCTGAAGAAGACTTATCAAATGTTTACGAGTGGTTGGAAAATGCCTTTCAACCAATTTTATACAAAGGCAGTTTAATGGACATGACCCGTGGTCGCTCCATGAGTCGTTCCGCTCTCCAAGACCACCAAGCGGCAGTCGAAGTCTTACGAGCCATGTTACGGATTGCTGAGATTTCAACTGCAGAAAAACAACTAGCTTTGAAACAAGTGGTGAAATATCATCTTTTAGCAGACAGCTATTTTGATTACGTTGCTTCAGCAGGAAGTTTTCGAGACATTAGTTTAGTTCAAAATTTACTTAGTAATCCTGAAATTGCAGGCCGTCAACCTGTCAGCTATTTAAGAAATTTTGCCCATATGGATAAAATTGCTTATTATAATAGTCAAAAAGATTTTGCTTTTGGGATTAGTCTACATTCAAAACGAACGCAAAATTACGAAGACATGAACAATGAAAATCGGCGAGGCTGGTACACTGGCGATGGCATGACTTATTTATACAATGATGATTTAAGTCATTACAGCGATGACTATTGGGCCACTGTTGACCCTTATCGCTTGCCAGGAACGACTGTCACTAGGGAAAAACGAGCAGACGGCTCAGGCGAAACAGTTGGCCAGTCAGATTTCGTTGGCGGCACCGTCTTAGATGATCAATTTGGTGTTTTTAGTATGGACTTTAATAATTGGAATCAAAGCTTAACAGCGAAGAAGGGCTGGTTTATGTTTGGTGATAAAATCGTCGCTGTCGGTAGTGACATTCAAACCACATCGACAGACTCTTTAGAAACGATTATTGAAAATCGAAAAGTTCCGCGAGGGACAGAAAGTCAGTTAATGATCAATGGTGAAGTTACCGCACTAACTGCTGGGGAAGAGCAAAATATTGCAAAGCCTGTGACGATGTATTTAGACAATGGTAGAGAATCTCGAAATATCGGTTATCAGTTTTTAGTAAAAGGGAATATTCACGTTTTACGCGATAATCGAGTAGGAGCTTGGGGGGATATTAACCATGCTGAAAAAGGGGGCCCTGTGAGTAATCAATTCATGACGATTTGGCAAGAACAGCAGGCCAACTCAACTTATGGCTATATTATTTACCCAAATATTGGGGTAGAAGCTTTTACAAAAGCCGCCAAAATGAATCAAATTGAGATTTTGAAAAATGATGAAGACAGTCAAATCGTCGTTGATCATGAGTTGGGAATGACTGGCTTAATCAATTATCAAACGAAGGCGCAAAAAATCGCCGGCCTAACCTTTTACGATAAGGGGACTTATCTCCTTAAGGAAGCTGAAACTGTAACGATTAGTTTAGCTGATCCGACTTTAACACCAAACAAAGTCGTAACTTTTAGTTACGACCCTCTTAAGTACAAAATCATTGGGGATAAGCTGAATACTAAAACTCAAGGCAGTGAGGTAGTTGTTGAAGTCGTTTTACAATCAGGGGAAAGCCAAAAGGTTGAACTAGCAAAGATCTCTAATGAAACGGATGATTCCAGTTCAGAACCAGAAAGCTCAACTTCTGAACCAACAACAACGAAAGAACCAGAGAGCTCAACATCTGAACCCGCAACAACGAAAGAACCAGAAAGCTCAACATCTGAACCCGCAACAACGAAAGAACCAGAAAACTCTAGTTCTGAACAAGCAACAACGAAAGAACCAGGAAACGCTAGTTCTGAACTAGCACCAACAAGACCAAGTAGGGGGAATCAAAATCAACTGACAAAGGAGCAAGAAAAAGCTCAAATAACAGGTAAATTGCCTCAAACAAGCGAAAAAACAAGTCGCATAATTGGTAGCTTAGGTGGTGGTTTACTGATAATCGGCGGGATTATTATGAGAAGAAAAGAATAAGAAAAGAAGTTGAACTGAGGAGCAATTGCCTCAATTCAACTTCTTTTTTTGCTAAAGACAGTAAAAGGCGGGCGGGGAAATAAATAACTTTAGTAAGTTATAAAAATACAAAACTAGCAGTTAAGTGGTATACTTTTGAATAAATTATCAAAAATAGTAAAATAAATCTTGTTACCGGTATCATGCCAGATCGCCTTGCTGTTACGAGTAACATTTTGTATGCTTGTGTTAAGTTAAATAGAAGTTGAAAGGGGCATTAGTATGACAAATCATTGGTGGCAAGAAAGCATCGTTTACCAAATTTATCCAAAAAGTTTTCAAGACACCGCTAATAATGGCATAGGTGACTTGCAAGGAATTACTCAGCAGCTTGATTATATTCAGTCTTTAGGTGTTAATACGTTATGGCTGAACCCGATTTTTATTTCTCCACAAGTTGATAATGGTTATGATATCTCAAATTATTACGCCATTGATCCACTATTTGGTAGGGATCAAGACTTTACTGAATTAATTAATGAAGCCCACCACCGGGGGATGAAAGTCTTACTAGACTTAGTTTTGAATCACACGTCGAACCAACACCCTTGGTTTTTGGAAGCAAGTAAAAGTCGTGATAATATTTATCGAGATTATTATTTATGGGAAAAACCACGAGAACAGGGAAAATTACCGAATAACTGGGGATCTTTCTTTGGTGGTAGCGTTTGGGAAAAAGATACCAATTCTGATGAATACTACTTTCATCTCTTCGATAAAAAAATGCCAGATTTAAACTGGGAAAACGTCGAAGTTCGCAACGCCATGTTAGACATCGCTAAATATTGGGTCAATAAAGGGGTAGATGGCTTCCGCTTAGATGCCTTTATCCATATGGCAAAAGCCGATTTTAGCCAACAAGTTCCTGGAGTGCCAGTTGGGGAAGTCGCTTTAGCAGAAGAGTATTACGCTAACTTACCTAAAGTTCAAACTTACTTAGGTGAATTTCTAGGGCAACTCCGAGAACTTAAAGCCGATTTGTTTTTCCTCGGGGAAGCAGCTTCAGCGACAGAAGAGCTAGCAGTGGCTTACACGGACTTAGTAAATCAGCAATGTGAAACAGTAGTTAGCTTTAAGTGTTTTCCAGAGAAACAAGTCGCTGAAGACCCACGCTTACCTGAGCGTTTACAACCAGTCGCTTTAGATGTGAAGGCATTTAAAGAAGGGATGGTTTCATGGCAAAGTCATTTAAGTGAGGAACGTTACCCTACTTTATATTGGAACAATCATGACATGCCTCGTTTAGTCTCCCGTTTTGGTGATGATCAAGTTTACCGAACAGAAAGTAGTCAGATGTTAGCAACCTTGATGTATTTACAACGAGGCATTCCGATTATTTTATACGGCGAAGAAATCGGCATGAAAAATTTAACTATTAATGATGTTGCTAGCTTCCATGATCCAGCAGCCAAAGCTGATTATCAAAACATGTTAGCTCAAGGAGTAACGGCATCAGAAGCTTTAGCAAAACTAGCTAGTATTAATAAAGAAGCTAGCCGAGGAGTCATGCAATGGAATGATCAAGCATACAGTGGTTTTTCAAAAACCAAACCTTGGAGTGGGGTTAATCAAGAAAGTCGTTACAACGTGGCGGAACAAACAGCCGATCCAAAGAGTGTCTTAAATTATTACAAAAAACTCTTGAAACTGAAAAAAGAACCACTCTTTAGCCAAGGGACGTTTGACTTATTACCAAGTTCCGATGAGACGTATGTCTACCGGCGCCAACTTGATGAAGAAGTTGCTTTAGTAATTACTAACTTAACGAAAAGTTCACAAGTTGTTGAGTTGCCAGTGGTCCTTAGTGATTATGATCGTCTTTTAAGTAATTACCAAGGAGAACTGCCTTTAGAATCAACGATTAAGTTACCAGCATACGGTAGCTTAGTCATCACAAAAGCCTAGTTTAAGAAAGAAGGAAAAATATTAATGGAAAAATCAGCCTTATTACACCGACCAGACAGTGAGTTTGCATACTTATACAAAAAAGATAACTTTCATATTCGTTTAAGAACTAAGAAAAATGATGTGAAAGAAGTTCAAGTAATTAAAGGAGATCCTTATTTATTACATGAAGACCGCTGGAATTTAGAGTCTGAGCCAATGAGCTTACTAACTACTACTGAGGAGTTTGATTATTGGTTAATCGAAACGAATGCGGAATTCCGCCGTTTGCAATATGGCTTTAAAGTTGTTGGAACCGATGATGAGATAGTCTTTTACGGTGATCGGGGCATCTTCCCTTACAGTCAAGCAGTCACAGCTAAAGCTGAGAACTACTTCAGAATGCCTTATTTCCAAGAAGTTGATCGGTTCAAATCACCTGAATGGGTCAAAAAAACAATCTGGTACCAAATTTTCCCTGAACGTTTTGATAATGGGGATAAAAGTAATGATCCAGTAGGAACATTGCCATGGGGCAGTAAAGAGCACCCAGATCGGGAAGATTTCTTTGGTGGCGATTTACAAGGTGTCATTGACCATTTAGACTACTTAGTTGATTTAGGCATTAATGGGATTTATTTCTGTCCAGTTTTCAAAGCTCATAGTAATCACAAGTACGACACAATAGATTATTACGAAATTGACCCTGATTTTGGTAATAAAGAGTTATTCAAACAATTAGTTGAAGAAGCTCATAAACGGGGCATTCGCATCATGTTAGATGCTGTTTTCAATCATATGGGTTACCATGCACCTCAGTGGCAAGACGTGATTAAAAACGAAGAGAAATCTCAGTACGCTGACTGGTTCCACGTTCATAGTTACCCAGTCGAATTTGGGACGAATGGCAATGAGGAAGGTCAAAAGACAGTTTCTTACGATACTTTCGCCTTTACGCCAAGAATGCCTAAATTAAATACAGCAAACCCTGAAGTTCAAAAATATCTTCTTGATATTGCGACTTACTGGATTAAGGAATTTGATATTGACGCTTGGCGTTTAGATGTTGCCAATGAAGTCGATCATCATTTCTGGAAGAAGTTTTACGAAGAAACAGTGGCGCTGAAAGAAGATTTCTATATTTTAGGTGAAATTTGGCACTCTTCCCAAAGCTGGTTAAACGGTGACGAGTTCCACGCTGTGATGAACTACGCGTATACTGAAACAATTGAAAACTTCTTTGTAGCAGAAAGTATCTCAGCTAGTAACATGGTTAGTGGCTTAAATGAGCAATTAATGCTATACCGTCAACAAACCAATGAAGTGATGTTTAATATGTTAGACTCCCACGATACCGCTCGTTTATTGACGATTGCTGGGGAAGACAAGGCTGTTGCCCAAATGACTTTAGCCTTTACTTTCTTACAACATGGTTCCCCTTGTATTTATTACGGGACTGAAATCGGGATGACTGGTGAAAATGATCCGGATTGTCGTAAATGTATGATCTGGGAAACTGAGAAACAAGACTTAGACTTCTTAGCCTTTACGAAAGAGTTAATTAATTTGCGTAAAAATCATCAAGAGACCTTGTCTCATGGGACCTTAGAATTTATCATCGCCGATGATAGTCAACAGTTTGTTGGTTTCAAACGTGTGACAGAGAAAGAAGTCATTACTAGTTACTTTAATCGTGGCACAGTAGCAATGCCAATTGAGATCAAAGACGCTGAGGAAGTTGCCATGAGCCGTCATGTTTCAAGTGACAAGGGTCAAGTGTTACCGAAAGGCTTTATCGTCTTAGTTGAAGAAAAGTAGTAGAGCGTTTTCATTCTGTTAGCGGTAACAAGGAGATAGCGATTGCAATTGTCCTTGTAACAACACATAATAAAGGTGTACAGAAAAACAAAAACACACAGGGGGTATTATTGATGAAGAAGAGTTTGAAAAAAGTTGGCTTAGGATTATTAGTTTCTGGTTTAGCATTGACACTAGTAGCATGTGGTAGCAGCAAAGAGAAAGCTAAAGAAGAAGCTAGTGGAGACAACAAGACTTTACAAATTTCAGTCGATAAAGGCTACATTAAATATCTTGAAGAACTGAAAGGTGACTTCGAGAAAGAAAATGACGTTAAAATTGAACTAACAGAGCGAGACATGTTTGAACAATTAGAAGCGCTACCGCTTGACGGCCCAGCTGGGAAAGCACCAGATGTGATGATGTCAGCTTATGACCGCTTAGGACCTTTAGGACAACAAGGGCATTTAACTGAAGTCACATTAGGTAACGATGCTGATTATAATGACACAGATAAATCTCAAGTAACTGTTGATGGTAAATTCTTCGGTGAACCAGCCATTATCGAAACATTAGTTCTTTACTATAATAAAGATTTAATTACTGAAGCACCAACAACTTTTGGTGACTTAGAAGAAATTGCGAAAGATCCTAAATATGATTTTGCAGCGGAAAAAGGCAAAAACGTTGGGTTCTTAGCTAAATGGACTGATTTCTATTCAGCTTACGGTTTACTAGCTGGTTACGGTGGGTATGTCTTTGGTAATGACGGAACAGATCCAAGTGATGTTGGTTTAAACAGTAAAGGCGCAGTTGAAGGAATCGAATATGCTAACACTTGGTTCAACGATGTTTGGCCAAAAGGGATGCAAGACGTTAAAAGTGCCGGCGACTTCATTACGAACCAATTTATTGAAGGCAAAACAGCAGCGATTATTGATGGCCCTTGGGCAGCAGCTAACTATAAAGACTCAGGTGTTAACTTTGGCGTAGCTAAGATTCCAACATTAGTTAACGGTAAAGAATACGAAGCTTTTGGTGGCGGTAAAGCATGGGTTGTCAGCAATTACTCTAAAAACAAAGAAGTTGCACAAAAATTCATCGACTACTTAACAAATGAAGCAAACCAAACAAAATTATACGAAATTACCAACGAAGTCCCAGCTAACAACAAAGCTCGTGACATTGCAGCTGCTGGTGACGATCAAATTACGAAAGCCGTGATTGATCAATACGCAAGTGCTGATCCAATGCCAAACATTCCAGAGATGGGTGAAGTTTGGGCTGGTGGCGAAAACTTAATGTTTGATGCCGCTTCAGGTAAACAAAGTGCTCAAGAAGCCGCTGATGCAGCCGTTAAAATTATTGACGACGCAATTGCGCAAAAATATGCTAAATAAATTTGCACTAACAAACAATCGAATCTGATACTCGGCTAGATTGAAAAAAGATTTTCGGCAGAGTCTAAAGGGCTCTGCCGAATTTTTTAAGAATAGGAGAAAAAAAGATGGATACTCATGTAACCAATAAAAAAGACGTTAAAAAAGCAACTCTCTTATCGCTTATCCCAGGTTTAGGACAATTTTATAATGAACAAAAATTTAAAGGTGTCTTCTTTCTCAGTATTTTTGTGGTATTTATAATTGAAATGGTCTTATTCGGAATTGGCGCAATTCAAGGATTTATTACTTTAGGAAGTGTCGCAATCGATGACCACTCACTATTCTTAATGATCGAAGGAACGTTACAAATAATTATTACGGCAATCTTTTTAATTTTTTACTTCATTAATGTCAGAGATGCAAAAGTTGTAGCGAAACGATGGAATTCAGGAATGAAAGTAAATGTGACTGCAAAAGAAATTATCCATAATATGTTAGACAATGGTTTTCCTTACTTACTAACATTGCCAGCTTATATTGTAATGACATTTGCTATTATTTTCCCTGTCCTGGTGACATTGTTTATGGCTTTTACTAACTACGATTTCTACCATATTCCACCAGCGAATTTAATTGACTGGGTCGGCTTTAAGAACTTCTTCAGTATCTTTTTCTTAAGTTCTTATCGTGATACTTTTGGCGCCGTTCTATCTTGGACGCTAATCTGGACCTTATGTGCCTCAACCTTACAAATTGTTTTAGGAGTTTTCACTGCGGTTATTGCCAATCAACAATTTATTAAAGGTCGCCGGATTTTCGGTGTGATTTTCTTATTACCTTGGGCAGTGCCAGCCTTTATTACAATCATGAGTTTCTCAAATATTTTCAATGACAGTATCGGTGCAATTAACGCTCAAGTCATTCCCTTCTTTAATAACTTGCCCTTTGTCGATATTGCAGCCATTCCTTGGAAGACCGATCCATTTTGGACGAAAGTTGCAATTATTATGATTCAAGGTTGGTTAGGCTTCCCTTATATTTACGTGATGGTCACTGGGATTTTACAGTCGATTCCAGAAGATTTATACGAGGCAGCTAAAATTGATGGGGCGAATGCGATGCAACGTTTCCGTCAAATTACTTTACCAATGATCTTATATGTAGCAGCACCAATCTTTGTTACGCAATACACTGGGAACTTTAATAACTTCTCAATGATTTATCTCTTTAATAACGGTGGCCCAGGCAGTGTCGGTGGTGGAGCAGGCTCTTCAGATATTTTGATTTCCTGGATCTACAAACTAACGACAGGGAATTCACCGCAATACTCAGTGGCAGCCGCTGTAACTTTATTAATTTCAGCCATTGTAATTAGTGTCTCACTAATTGTCTTTAAGAAAACTAAAGCCTTTGATATGGAGGGGATGTAATCATGAAAAAAGCCAAATCGCAAAAAGTGATGACTTTTTGGACTAAGTTTTTTACTTACTTATTTATGACATGTTTATCAATTATCGTGATTTATCCATTACTGATTACCGTCAGTTCAGCTTTTAAAGCCGGTAACGTCAGTGCCTTTAGCTTAGATTTTAATAGTAAGTGGACCTTACTAAACTTCCAACGTCTGTTTACCGAAACTTTGTATGGTAGTTGGTATAAAAATACGTTAGTCATTGCTTTCTTCACGATGATTTGCCAAGTGACAATAGTTACTTTAGCTGGCTATACGTATAGTCGTTACCGTTTCGTTGGTCGAAAAGGCAGTTTGAAATTCTTCTTAATTATTCAAATGGTACCGACGATGGCAGCTTTAACAGCCTTTTACGTCATGGCCTTCTTATTAGATGCCTTAGATCAATACTGGTTCTTAACTCTGATCTACATCGGTGGTGGGATTCCAATGAATACTTGGTTAATGAAAGGCTATTTCGACACTGTGCCGATTGATTTAGATGAGTCAGCTAAGCTCGATGGGGCAGGCCACTTTAGAATCTTCTGGCAAATTATTTTACCATTAGTTAAACCAATGATTGCTGTCCAAGCATTATGGGCCTTTATGGGACCTTTCGGTGATTTTATGTTAGCCCGTTTCTTATTACGTTCACAAGACAAAATTACCGTTGCTGTTGGTTTACAATCTTTTATTAGTAACTCTAAAGACCAAAAAGTCGCCCTCTTTGCAGCTGGTGCAATCTTAATTGCAGTACCAATAACTACCTTATTCTTCTTCTTGCAAAAACACTTTGTTTCAGGTTTAGTTGCAGGTGGAACGAAAGGTTAAAAAAGGATGAAACCAATGAAAAACTTACCATTTCCAATGAATTATTTTGCTAATACACTTACGCCTAAGAAAATTTTCAAAGGTCGTCACGGGTTATCAAGGTGGCAGATGGTAATTGTGTTTATATTCTTAACAGCATTATTGTTAATTCCCGTGTCGATGAATATGGCAAAATCAAGTAATTTTGAACTAGGTGAAATTATGCCGAAAATGTTCCAAACACTTGATGACGAAGTTTTAGCTGAAATTCAGCAAGCTGATTTCACTGATGGGGAATTAAAAAGCCCTAGGCAAGGCTTTATTAACGAAACAAACACAGTTGGTTTCAACTTAACAGACAAAGCAATCGCCGATCTGAAAAACGGCATTAGTTTTAATCAAACAACGATGTTAATGAAAGATGAAGCGGGTTACGACTTTAAAGTCTCTTACACAAAAGACTTTAGTCCACAAAACTTTGAGACGCTGGCAGAACTGAAACAAGGGATCAGTAGCCAGTGGTTAAAGCAAAATAAAGCCTTTGTCGCCTTTACAATGATTTTAATGAGTGGCAGCTTAATTTTAGTCAGTAGCTTAATCTTAGTTTTTGGTGGTTCATTCTTTATCTGGTTAACTCGTAAAAATGATTTATCATCAGTTAAAACCTTTCAAGAATCAGTGAATTTAATTTTAAATGCCTTAGGCTTAAGTACGTTACTAGGAATGATTGTCGGTTTAATTAGTTTTGATATGACACTTGTTTTAAGTATTCAATCTTTAGGCTTAGTCATGATGTTGTTAGGTGTCTTTGTAACGACTCGTTTTGATGATAACTATGTGAATGGTCAAACAGGGGCGAACACTCGCTAAACTAATGAACTAAAGGAGAATATAATATGTTTAAACGTTTATTTGAAATAGATCCGTGGAAAATTAAAACAACCACTCTCGATGCGGAAAATATGCGCTTGCAAGAAAGTCTGACTTCAATCGGAAATGGCTATATGGGCATGCGAGGTAACTTCGAAGAAGGCTATTCTGGAGATAGCCATCAAGGAACGTACATTGCTGGTGTCTGGTTTCCTGATAAAACTCGCGTAGGTTGGTGGAAAAACGGCTACCCAGATTATTTTGGTAAAGTCATTAACGCCACTAATTTTATCGGCATTGATGTCCAGATTAATCAAACTAACATTGATTTAGCAACTGTGGACTATCGTGATTTTTACTTAGAATTAGATTTGAAAACAGGGATTTTAAATCGTTCTTATACAGTGACAGTCGGTGAAGTCCAAGCGAAATTAACTTTTGAACGGTATGTCAGTGTGGCTCAACAAGAGTTAGCGTTAATTAAAGTCACAGTCGAGGTTTTAGCTGGTTCTGCAGAAATCAAACTGACACCGAAGCTAGATGGCAATGTCCAAAATGAAGACAGTAACTACGATGAAAACTTTTGGCTAGAAAAAAATCGTCACTTGGGAGTAACTCCGAGTTTAACGATGGAAACGTTAGAAAATCCTTTTGGCACACCACGCTTTAGCGTTACGACAAGTATGCAAAATAAAACGACTGGCGGAGTTAAAAGTCAGACTGAAAGTGAAAAGTTAGTATCTGAAACTTACACTTATCAAGTGAACTCAGGGGAAACGATTGCATTAGAAAAATATGTAGGTGTCGTCACTAGTCGTGATGTCCCTGAAGAGCAACAAGTGAGTCAGGCTGAGACGTTATTACAAAAGGCTTTAGACAGTAGCTGGGAAGAGCTAAAAACCGCTCACAGTCACGGTTGGAGTCAACGTTGGGAAAAAGCCGATGTTGTCATTCAAGGAGACGACGAAGCCCAACAAGGGATGCGTTTTAACATCTTCCAATTATTTGCAACTTATTACGGCGAAGATGCTCGACTGAACGTTGGACCAAAAGGCTTTACTGGTGAGAAATATGGTGGAGCAACTTACTGGGATACAGAAGCGTACATTGTGCCAATGTATTTATCAGTAACGGAGCCAGCTGTTTCTGAGCAACTCTTAAAATACCGTCACCAACAATTACCAGGGGCTTTCCATAACGCTAAACAGCAAGGCTTAGCAGGGGCACTATACCCGATGGTAACCTTTACGGGGGTGGAATGTCACAATGAGTGGGAAATCACCTTTGAAGAAATTCACCGAAATGGGGCGATTGCTCATGCTATTTATAATTACACGACCTACACTGGTGATGAGACTTATTTAGTTAATGAAGGCATTGATGTCTTAGTGGCAATTGCCCGTTTCTGGCAAGACCGAGTTCATTATTCAGAACGGAATGACCAATACATGATTCATGGGGTGACTGGGCCTAACGAATATGAAAACAACGTAAACAATAACTGGTACACGAATACAATTGCAACGTGGGTTCTTCGTTATACTTTAGCTAGCTTAACGAAGGTTTCAGCGGAAAAAGCTAGTGAATTAGCCGTTTCAGAAACTGAAAAAGCCAAGTGGCAAGAGATAATTACTAAAATGTACTATCCTGTCGATGAAGACTTAGGCATTTTTGTCCAACACGACACCTTTTTAGATAAAGACTTACAACCAGTTACGAGTTTAGCGGCAACGGATTTACCTTTGAATCAAAACTGGTCATGGGATAAAGTCTTACGTTCGCCATACATTAAACAAGCAGACGTTCTGCAAGGGTTATATTTCTTAAATCATGAATACACTCAAGCAGAAAAACAACAAAACTTTGACTTTTATGAGCCTTTAACAGTTCATGAATCCTCATTATCCGCAAGTATTCATAGTATTTTAGCGGCAGAACTAGGCATGGAAGAAAAAGCCGTCGAACTTTATGCTCGAACAGCTCGCCTAGACTTAGATAACTATAATAACGACACTGAAGATGGGTTACACATTACGTCAATGAGTGGTGGCTGGTTATCTGTCGTTCATGGGTTTGCTGGTATGCGGACTTTAGATGGCCAATTAAGCTTTAAACCTTTCACGCCGAAAAACTGGCAAGGGTATTCGTTTAAAGTCAATTACCAAGGACGGTTATTAGAAATCAGCGTCGATCATCAAAAGGTTAGCATTCGTTTATTAGCCGGCGAAGCCCTTAAATTAAATTTATTTGATGAAGCATTAGTCTTAGAAACAGAACTGACAGTAACACTTTAAAAATACGAAGACAATCAAAGGGATTCTTTGATTGTCTTTTTAAAAGGACGGCAGAAAGAATGACAATTAAAGGCTTTATTTTTGACTTAGATGGGGTTATTACGGATTCAGCAGAATATCATTACCAAGCGTGGAAAAACTTAGCTAAAACGATTGAAATCGAGATTGATCGAGAATTTAATGAAGAATTGAAAGGCATTTCCCGAATGGACTCATTGGAACGCATCTTAGTTCATGGCAAGCGCAGTCAAGATTTCTCAGCAGAAGAGAAGACTGCTTTAGCTGCTGAAAAAAATGCTGAGTATGTTAAATTGATTGAAAATGTCACTCCGAAAGACATTTTACCAGGAATTTTAACTCTTTTAGAAGATTTAAAAGACCAAGGAATCAAACTTGCCTTAGCTTCAGCTAGTAAAAATGGCCCAATGATTCTTGAAAAGTTAGCCTTGGCTGATTACTTTGAAACAATCGTGGACCCTGAAAGCTTGGCTCAAGGTAAACCTGACCCAGAAATTTTCTTAAAAGGGGCTAGCCAACTAGGGTTAGTGCCAAGTCAATGTGTTGGGGTTGAAGATGCGGCGGCTGGAATTACTGCCATTAATCAAGCACAAATGTTTTCAGTTGGTGTTGGTGACCCAGAATCGATGAAAGAAGCGGATTATCGGGTTAATCACACAGGGGATTTAAATTTAGCAAAAATTTTAAGTTTAGTTTAAATGAATTAGACTGGGGACAGGCTGTCCTCAGTCTTTTTCTAAGTTAGCAAGCTTGACTAGTTTCTGTAAGTAAGCTAAAATAAAAACCGACTGTTCGTTTTTTTAAATAGAAAGGAAGAAGTGATGACGAAAGAAAAGCAAAAACGCCGAAAAATTTTACAAGCCGCAAATCAGTTACTGAATGAAAAAGGCTTAGCTGATTTTACAATCGATGAAGTTGCCAAAGTCGCTGGTTACAGTAAAGGCGGAGTGACGTATTACTTTGCCAATAAAGATCAATTATTAGTCGATTTAGCCAAAATGTTAGATCAAGAGTACATTGAGCGGATTGATCAATTAGGTGATAAGCCAGAGTCCTTGCCAGGAGAGTGGTCACGAGCTTTGCTCAAAGTCGCTCGGGAAGACTTAAACTCTAGTTCTGATATAACCAATGCCTTAATCGCTGGCACAATGGCTAGTCAGTCAGTTGAGCGCAGTTTTTTTGATAGTTTTGAAGTGATCCAAAGACGGTTAACAACGGACGGCTATGATCCTGTTTTAGGAACGATTATCCGCTTGGTAGTTGACGGCATGTATTATAATCAACTCTTTGATGGTCAACCATTAGAAGCAGAGTTAGAAAGCAAAGTATTTGAGCAGTTAGTAAGTTGGACCGAAGAAAAAAATTAACTAGTAGAGGTGTCAAATGACCAAGGAGTGGCTAAAAGTCTTAGCAGCAGCATTATTTGAATTAGTTTGGGTAAGTGGCCTAGCCCACGCCAACACAGCCTTAGAATGGCTAATAACTGGGGCTGGAGTGGTTATTAGTTTTACGTTATTAACATTATCAGCCAAACATTTACCAATCGGAACAGTCTACGCGGTTTTTGCCGGTATCGGTTCTGTCGGTAGTATTATTGTGGGGGCAGTCTTTTTTCAGGAAAGTATCAGCCCTTTGAAGCTCTTGTTTATGGGGACGTTAATTCTCGGAATATTAGGCTTAAAATTGATTGAAACTGATCAGACAAAGGAGCTTAATTAAAATGGATTGGTTAGCGTTAGTTGGGGCAGGTTTAATGGAAGTCCTGGGAATTTGGAATATCAAACGGATTGCTGAAGGCAATAAGCGAGCAATTTTATTATCTTTCTTCACTATGGGCAGTAGTTTAGGTATGCTGTCATACGCCTTACAGACAATTCCTATGGGAACAGGCTACGGCATTTGGACCGGAATTGGGACAGTTGGAACAGCCTTGTTAGGGATTGTGATGTATCAAGAATCAACGGATCGTCGGCGCTTATTATGTATTGCGTTAATCTTAGCTTCGACCATTGCCTTAAAAATAATAGGATAAACAAAAGTTGGCTTAGGCCTCTTTTGTTTTTTTTAGTATAAATGATTTTTTTAAGACAGAAGAGGGAGTTTTGTTGATAAATTATATGCTACTATCAAGGTGGAAGTTCATTAAAGAGATGTTAAAAACAGGAGGAAAAACAATGAAAACACTAATAAAAAAAGATCTTGAAAGTATGAGTCAAACCTTAGCTAACTTAATTTTACCTTACTTAGTTAGTTCCGAAAGGTTGAATGTATCGATGACCGCCGGCTCAACACCTAACCGGGCCTATGAGCTAATTAATGAGCGCTTGTTAGCAAGTGATAGTCAAGTATCTGAAAGTGTCCATTTTTTTCAACAAGATAACTTGTACTTAAGTACTGAACCAACTGATTACAAACGGTTTGAGTATATCAATCAAAGCTTTTTTGCGGCTAATCAGATTCAAGATCACCAAATCACTTATTTAAATGAAGAGACTTACCCAGTAATCGATCAATTACTAATAGAGGCAGGTGGCTTGGATTTTGCGATTATGGGCATTGGAGCCGATGGGCACATTGCTGCTAATATGCCAGGGACGCCTTTTGAAAAAACAGGTTACCGAGTGATGATTCCTGAAGACATGCAAGGAATGATTCAAGGGTCACCAGATTTTAATGGGCCAATTGACTGTTACGTTTCAATAGGTATGAAGACTTTAATGCAAACGAAAAAAATTATTGTGATTGCTAGTGGTGCAGACAAAGCTGAAATATTAGCTAAAGCTTTTAACGGCCCCTTAACCCCAGAGATTCCGGCTTCGATTTTACAGTTCCATCCTGATGTTACCGTACTTTGTGACGTAGCAGCCGGTAAAAACTTAGTCTAAACTTTAAAACAGCGGCCCGTAGTTGCTGTTTTTTGATGTGACAAAACTGTTAGGTCAAGGGTGAAATTGTAAGAACTATCGAAGGCAACACCTTCAGTCTCAAGGTAAACTAAGAGTATCAAGTTAAGGAAATTAACTTATTAACTATTAGTGGAGGCTTATTATGAATAAAAAAATTATTGAAGCACGTCATATTAAAAAAGTGTATGGCAAAAAAGGTGAAAAACAACACGAAGCATTAACGGATATTTCCTTTGATGTTTTAGCAGGTGAATTTGTTGGCATTATGGGACCTTCTGGTTCAGGGAAAACAACGTTACTAAATATTTTATCAGCTCTAGATTCACCAACAAGTGGTGAAATTGAAATTTCAGGAGCCAGTCTTAATGGTTTAACTGATAATCAATTGTCTGATTTTAGAGCGCAAAAAATTGGTTTTATTTTTCAAGACTTCAACTTACTTGAAAATCTAACGATGTCGCAAAATATTGGTCTACCTTTATCGTTGAAAGGCGAATCAGTGAAAGAAACTAAAAACAAAATAAAAAATATTGCTAATATATTAGATATTGAGCGAATTTTAACTAGTTATCCCACAGAAGTTTCTGGTGGTCAAAAACAACGGGTGGCAGCGGCTCGGGCTTTAGTTCATAATCCTGATTTGTTACTTGGTGATGAACCAACAGGTGCCTTAGATTCTAAGAATGCTAAAAATTTATTAGAAGCCTTAAAAGGGTTAAATGAAGACTATTTAACGACAATCTTATTAGTGACTCATGATGCAGTAAGTGCTAGCTATTGTAAGCGAATCTTATTCATTCAAGATGGCTTGATTTACCGTGAACTTCATCGCCGAGGCACTCAGCAAGCTTTTTATCAAGAAATTTTAGCAGTCTTAGCTGGTTTAGAAATTGATCCTGAAGAAAGTCAGGTGTAAGCAAATGATGCTCAAACTTTCTTTAACAAGTATCAAAAAAAGATGGCAAGATTACTTAGTCTTAATGATGGGCCTGATCATCGCTATTTCAATTTTTTATATGTTTCAAACCTTATCACTTAACACTAGTTTTTTAGAAGAAAATATTCCAACAGTCTCAATGGTTGCGATTGTCTTTCAGTTTGGGGCCTTCTTATTGGCGATTATTACGGTTGTTTATATTTTTTACGCTAATAGCTTTTTACTTTCGATGAGAAAAAAAGAGTATGGCATGTATATGATGCTGGGGGCTAAGAAACAAAAAATTGGCAAGATGATTAGTATCGAAACCTTGTTTATTGGCAGTCTTTCAACGGTTTTAGGTTTAGTCGTGGGAACTGTCTTGGCTAAAGTCATGGGAACGGTCTTAAGCCAATTAATTGATTTACCGTCTAATACTTATGAAAGCTTCGTTCCAAAAGCGCTATTAATTACCTTAGCTTTTTTCAGTCTCTTATTTTTTATTACGACGTTAGTCAACGTTCGTCAGTTCAAAAAAACAAGAACCCTTGATTTATTGTATAGTGAAAGTCAATCTGAGAAGAGTCAACGTAAATTAGTCGTGACAATTCTAGGCGTAGTTTTATCATTAATCTTATTAAGTGTTGGTTACTACATGATGATTAATATTATGACCTTCCAACTATTTGGTATTTTAGTCGCAATATTAACGATTACTCCTGGAACGTTTCTGTTTTTTGGAACAGTTGTCCCAATTATCGTCAAGCGCTTAAAAAACTGGGAAGGAGTCAGCCACAAAAGTATTAGAATATTCACTTTGTCCCAACTTAGTTTCAAGGCTAGTGCCTTAGCTAGAGTTTTAGGGTTAGTAACGATGCTCTTAGCTTTGTCATTAGGGGCGGTCACAGTCGGTCAAGCCTTTAATCATTTTGCGGCGGACTTACTAAAAACCAATCCTTATGATTTAGTTATTTATGATCCGACTTCAGAAATGAGTCAAGAAGTTACTAAACTGAAGGCTACTAAGGAAGTCACATATCATGTGAAACAAGACGCAGAAGTGACCTATTTTATTAGTGAAGAAATTGCTGAAAACCCCCTACTAGTTCAGAATCCTGGTGAGTTTGATGGAGAATTTAAAGAGCTTAAAGGGCTAGAACCCCACATCACTTATTCCATGGAAAATGATTATCAAATCGCTACCGGATTTAGCCAAATTAGTAACTGGTACGAAGATAACAGTGGCAAGTTTCAACTGGTGCCAAGGAATGAATTTGAAGGATTACAAGGGGCTGAAACAACTGCCTCAGTCATTAAAGTAACCGATTACAAAAAAGACGCAGAGATCTTTAAAACGATCGATGGCCTTGAGATGGCTCGTGGCACTAGTAACAATGGCCTAGGTGGAAAATATCAAATGTACCAACAAATTCAAAGTATGGCTAGTGGTTTTATGTTTATGGGATTCTTCTTAGGCTTAGCCTTTTTAGCGATGTTAGCTAGCTGTTTAATGTTTAAAATTTTAACAGGTGCGTATCAAGATATTAAACGTTATGAGATGTTACATAAAATTGGTGTCAGACATCAACTTTTAGTTAATTCTATTCGCAAAGAAATCTTAGCTGTTTTCTTAGCACCAGCCTTTCTAGGTGTCATCCATGTGTTAATTGGGTTGAAAATGTTTACGATATTTATTCCTGACCCCTATGCGTATATTGCCTTGCCTTTCGTTTTATACGGCTGTATCTACATGCTCTACTATTTAGTAACAGTTAGGTTGTACAAAGGAATTGTGTTAAATAATAAAAGCTAGAACGTAGTTTACTTATTGCCTCAGGCTGTTTTACAATAAAAAGACTTTCGCTGAATTCATGGATAATGAAAGGGCGGAAGTCTTTTTTGTTATTAACTTAAAAAGAAGCCGCTTTTCTTCGATAGATTATCGAGAAAAGCGACCTCATACCTTTGGTTAGCTTTAGTTTAACTGACTCTTTACTGAGGCAGGGAGATCCTCATAAGTGACTTCTTCCCAACTGAGAACGCCTTTATTACGGTTAACAGTTAATTTTAAATAGGCACCAATCCGTAGATCTCGTCCAAGGGTACTGTTGAAGTCAACGGCTTTTTCTTTGCCATTTTTATCAAAAGCTAGTTGGTGGTAACTGACGTCAGTGATTTCTTTTTCAGTGCCGTCTACTTTAGTTACGAATGATTCCCCGGTAGAAGTGATTTTTGTGTAATAATCTTGACCGGAATAAAAATAAAAATAACTAGCTGTTCCTACAATTAAAATTAAGACTGTCAAAAAACTTAAAATGTGTTTCATTTGATTAAACCTCCTTAGTAGTTGCTAACATGATTATCTAATAAATACTAAGAGGGGACCATGGAAAGCCCTAACAAAAGGCTAACATTTTTGTAAGAAAAAAAACTCGACTGCATGAGTCGAGTTTTCAGAGAACGTTATTTAGAAACAAGTGAGACTCGTTCTTTGTTAAATTTGCCACTCTCAATAATTTCAATTAAGCCAGAAGCGTAATCGAGATAGCTAATGCTACTTTCACCTTGAGCGTTTAAAGTTAAGACTTCGCCAGCAATTTGATACTGACCAGTTTTATCGCCTTCAAAATCAAAGTTTGCTGCGGGACTGACATAAGTCCAGTTCGTTCCTTTGCTATTGCGCAGTTCTTCTAAGGCTTTTGCCATATTAGTGGCAGTTGGTAAGAATGCAGCTGGAAAATCATCTGTTTCAAATAATTGTGTTGTTTTACTGTCATCGATGTATAAACTACCAGCACCGCCAACAACGTACAATCGAGTGTCCAAATCTTTTAAGACTTTTGTAATATGTCTTAAAGAAGTTTGGTGGAGTTGAGGCATAATATCAAGAGCATTAAAAGCATTAACGATCACGTCAAATTCTTCTAATTCAGCAGGGGTCAAGTCATACAACTCTTTCTCGATAAAGGGAACTTCGTGAACTAACTTACTTTGATCACGGATTAAGGCTGTTACTTCATGACCACGGCGATACGCTTCTAATAAGACTAAATTACCTTGTTTACCAGTGGCACCTATAATTCCAATTTTCATACAATCCTATCCTTTCATAATGCTTCTCTATTAATGCTATAGGTTATTGGTCAAAAGGTCAATGGTTACGACCCGAAAAAATGGCTTATTTTCAAAAAAAAACGTTTTTTCATTGGAAATAAAAAAAAGACGAGAATAAATCGTCTTTTTACAAGTTTTATTAGTTATTTGCTACTTGTAACTTAACCGCTTTTGAAAGGCTATGGAATAAGAAGGCGATACCGACAGTCATGATAATATGACCTAAACCAGAAATTCCAGCAATGGCAGGACCTGTTTCATTTCCTAAAACAGTCAGTGACCCTTTAATTGTCATCATGACAATTGTTAACAATAAGCCAATGTTATAAACAATATAAAATTGGTTAAATTGTTTAAATTGTGACAAGTTGAAATTCTTTTCTAAAACTAAAACGACTAAGAACATAAACATTCCTAACATTAAAGCGTGAGTATGAGTGACAGCTAATTGGGTTTTCCCAGTAAAGCCATTAATTTTTGTGAACTCTCGGTAAAAGACTCCTAAAGCTAAACCTAAGACTGCGTAAAATGTACTTGTTTTGACTAATTTATTCATTTGATATATTCTCCTATTCATTATGGATGATTCCGAATTTTAACCATTTGACACGATTTCTGTATTCGCCCATTAACTGTTCTTCTGACCAATCTTTAGCAAAGTAATCATTCAAACATTCATGAACGACTGGTACGAGAACTTTAAAAAAGGTTAACAGCTCTTCATTTGTTTTAGCATTTAATGAGTTAGTGTCAATCACTTCAATAAACTCTTCAGGTTTTGTTGCCATCCCATGAGGATTTCCTTGTGACTGATAACCCATGCGACGTTCAGTGACATAGTTCAAGTTTAAAGACAGAACTTTGAAATAGTCGTGATAAAGAGGATCTGAGAAAGCGTGAATGAGTTCTTTTAAGTAGCCTTCTAAGCCTTTAAATAAGTCGCCGTCAGCATTTTTGATTGCCTCAATAACGGTACCGTGAGCGTGTTGAGTAATATGGTGGTAGAAGTAGTAGTAAAGGTCTTCGATGTCTTCGAAGTATTTATAAAAACTTCCTCGAGAAATTTCACTATCTCGAACAATATTAGCAACGGAAGCTTCTTGGACGCTATGTTGGGAAAATTCTTTCAGTGCGGCATTTAAGACAATTGCTTTCTTATCTGGTTTTAAATTAAAAAAGGTTTCTTTGGGCATTTTTACACCTCCTAACATAATTAGTGACATAGTGTCACTGTTCTTACATAGTATAAGTGACGGCCTGTCACTATGTCAATAATAAAAGCCTACTTTGGGAATTGTTTTTGAAGAAGCTTAGTGAGTTTAAAGAAGGCTGGTTAAGGAAATAATAGAGGAATTTAGAGGAGTTTTTATGGGTAGATAACTAGGCTGAAATAATAGTAAATGCTAGGAGCATCCCTTGAATTATGATATGTTAAAAAGGTAGAAGAGTTGTGAGGATGGCGGTTTTCAGAAAGGAGGTGGTGCTTATGAAAGTAAGTGCTAAACACTCCAGAAAGGAAACACTTTTTTGTCTGCGTATGAGACAATTAAAGTAATGCTAGGCTTTGGTATGTTTACCATCGCTCTGATTGCTTTGATCGTTAAATTGCAAAAAAATGACAAAAAATAACCGCTCATTAACTTTGACCAGTTAGCGGTTATTTAATCGTAAATTGCCACCGTTTGATACGGTTCTACAGAAAGGGAGTCTGGCGAAAGCTAGGCTCTCTTTTCACTTGTAGTATAGCAAAATATCAGCTGGGAAACAAGGGACAGGTGTTAGGTTTTTAACGTTAAAAAATAGTTATTACTTGAAGGAATTCGTATCACTTTTTTCTAATTTGTAAGTCGCTAATTTGTTTTTCAAGAGTTGATGTTTGTTTGAAAAAATCTTGTAAGAACAGTTGAAAGACTTGGGAGTTAGCGTAATAGTCACGAATGTTTTTCTTTTTATTTAGTGGCGGGGAAGTTGTGGTGGAAAAAGTGCCAAAGGTAGTTAACATTTTTTCCCATGATTGAAGTTGGATTAAAGTTTCTTGTAATTGAAAAAGGTCTTGGGAAGTGACAGATTTAATTGGTAAGGAATTTTTTATTACTGTCTTAGATGTCATCTGAAACCACTTCTTTCAAGTAGTTTTTGAGGGGCAGCAGTTAAGTAAGCAAGTTAAGCAAGAATGAGGATAAAATAAAAAAGGGCTATTAGACGACCGTCTAACATTCCTGGCAATAAGTTCATAATAACAACACCTAAAAAGATGTCATGACTAATTCTATCTTTAATAGCCCTTAAAAGAAGCTTTAAATCTAAGATAAAGAAAGGAAAAATATCGTTAACGAAAAAAAAGTAGGGAAAGTCATGGCGTGAGCATTTAGTAGACTCAAAAAAACTCCTATAGTTATAGGAGTTTTTCAATCTCACTAGTTAAAGCTTCTGGTGTTGTTTTAGACCCGAAACGTTGGACCACGTCACCTTGACGGTTAATTAAAAATTTTGTAAAGTTCCATTCAACATTTTTACCTGTTGTGTTTTGAACTAAATAATTAAAGAGTGGTGCTTGATTCTTACCTTTAACAGCAATTTTTGCAAACATCGGAAAAGTCACTTGATAGTTTAGTTGGCAAAAACTTAAAATTTCTTCACTACTTTGAGGGTCTTGGCGAAGAAATTGATTACAAGGAAAGCCTAAAACAGTAAAACCTTGATCTTGATACTTTTCGTAAAGAGTTTCTAAGCCTGTAAATTGGGGAGTGAATCCGCATTTACTAGCAGTGTTGACAATCAAGACAACAGACCCTTGATAATCCTTCAAGGATTTTAGTTCCTTGTTAACAGTTTCAACTTCAAATGAATAAATTGACATAAGGTCACGCTCCTTTAAATTAGCTTAACAAAATTAGAAGAAATATGAAAGAAACTTACCTTATCATTTAATGAAGAAAGTCGTGAAAAGTGAAGACTTTTAAAAAACTATGTTAAACTATTATTTAAACCTATTTATTATTTATAAGTAACTAAAATAAAGGAGGAGTTCTTATGGAAATCGATTTAAAAAAACTATCAGACTTACCTTTTTCTGAAGTAACTGATCTTTGGAATTTAGCTTTTTCAGATTATTTAGTGCCAATTAATATGAGTCAAACTCAGTTAGCAGATCGTTTTACTCATTTAGGTCTATCTAAAAGCCTTTCGCTAGTGGCAGTACAAGGGGGAGAGTTAGTTGGTATTTTATTATATGGCGAGCAAGACTATCAAGGTAAGAAACAAGGTTGGATTGGCGGTATGGCAGTCATTCCTGGGAAACGACAATTAGGAATCGCTCAATTATTAATGACAGCAGCCCTTGGACAAGGAAGGGCACGAGGGCTTGATGAATTGCTGTTAGAAGTTATTTCAAGTAATTCAAAAGCAATTAAATTATACGAAAAAATTGGTTTTAATTCTTTAACGGAAGTTCTAAACGGTCACATCGACTTAAAAGTAGTTGACCCTCAAAAAAAGCCTCACTTAGTCCTGAAATCAGTGCCAGTGACAAAGCAGCAGCAATTGCTAGAATCGCCAGTCGTCATTTGGCAAAATCGACTAGTTACACCAGGTGAACTGGCTTTAGTGACTGATGGGAAGGATGAGATTGGTTTTGTTTTTTATTCATCGATTATTTCAGAAAAAAGACTTGTTATTAAACAAGTTTTGGTACTTCAGGAAAGGCAAACATTCTTGGAAGAATTATTGTTATCGTTAAGGGATTATCAAGATGTCGAAAAAATCACTTTCAGTAACTTAGACCTAAAAGATCCAATTAATGAACAGTTATCAAAGCAGGTATTAGATAGGGGAGTTAGCCAAATTCAAATGATTTATCGTTATTAAAAAAGCGCCCTCTATGTAAGGGGGCTTTTTTGGATTGTTGAACAATCTTCGCTTTTAACTGGTCTAGTTTTAAATCAATAAAACAAATATTAGTTTAGCTGTTTTTTTTGATTAGAAATCACTGATAAACCTAGACATTACTCGCTTTTTTGGTACAATGAAGTCACGTCAGTAGCGACGAATGGTCTAGAAAAAGGAGGGGATTTAGGAATTTTTAGAGAGTGATTAAAAGAAACGTTAGCTTTAATGAATAACAAGGGGGAGAAAAAGTGAAACAGACTAAAAATCGAATACGTCTAGTTAATGTTATGGCTTTATTGATTTTATTATTCAGTAATTTTTCGCCAGTCGGCGTAGTAGTAGCCGAAGGGTTAAATGAAGGTTCGGATTCTACTTATGTAAACGCTTTAGAATCAGATGCTGATAAAACGGTCACAGAAGGGTTAGATCAAGATGCTGAGGAAAGCGGAAGCCAACCTGAAGCAACTAGTAGTCAGGAGAGTTTAGCAACAAGTTCGACAGTGACAAAACCACTGGACGGCTCCGATGTGACAGAAAATACGTCTGAAACGACATCTGAAACAAAAGCTGCTAAAAAAGCCGTTAAAAAGAGCGTTCCAGCGGAACCAAAAACAATTACTAAACAATTAACGATTCTTGGAACATCAGATGTTCACGGTAATGTTTGGGATTGGTCTTATGAGGATGACAAAGAAGGGGACTTTGGTTTTGCGAAAATCGGGACAATTGTAAAAAATGTTCGAGCAACCCAGCCAAATACGATCTTAGTCGATGCGGGAGATAACTTACAAGGAACATTATTAACTGATGACCTTTATAGTAAGGACCCAAGTTTACAAAATGTTGTTCATCCCGTGATTGCAGCGATGAATGTCATTGGCTATGATGCGATGGCTCTTGGGAATCACGAATTTAACTTTGGAACAAAGTTAATTGAGAAAGCCAATGCAGATGCTGAATTTCCATTGCTTTCAGCTAATACGTATTTCAAAGATACGGAAGATAATTTAACACAAGCCTACGAAATCGTTGAAGTGGATGGCTTAAAAGTCGGAATTCTTGGTATGACGATTCCTCATGTTCCGATGTGGGATGGGGACAAAGTTAAACATTTAGAATTTAAATCATTACGAGCAGAAGCTAAGAAGCAAGTGAAGATCATGCAAGAAGTTGAAAAAACCGATGTGATTGTTGCTTCCATTCATGCTGGTTTAGATAATTCTGACCCAGAAGCTGCAGCACGGAATGTTATTACAGAAGTGCCGGAAATCGATGCCTTTGTTTTAGGACATGATCACCGGGAGTATGCTGATAAATTTGAAGATAAAAACGGTAAAGAAAAACCAGCTGGGGCTGTAAAAGACACTGGATCCGGGGTTGTTCGGATTGACTTAGAAGTTTCAAAGGAAGAAGCCTCACCTGAAGCTGAAATGGATGAGACGACAGCAGATGAAGGTCTACCAGTTCCGCCAGTAGATGAAGAAGCAATTGAAAATAAGTGGGAAGTTACTAAGAGTGACATCTCGATTATTTCTTCGAAAGGACAAGCGACTGATGAAGCTGTGCGAACAGCCACATTAGAAGCTCATGAAAAAACCCAAGAGTATGTCAAAGGTGTCATCGGCAAGGCAACTGGAGATTTCTTGCCTGCTCAAGAAATTAAAGGAATACCAGAAGCACAATTACGACCAACGGCAATGATATCTTTAATTAATCGCGTGCAAATGCATGTGACTGGAGCCGATATTGGAGCAGGTGCTTTATTTAAAGCTGACAGTAAGTTAGTGGCAGGTGATATTACCTTTGCCGATATTTTTGATATTTATAAATACCCTAATACTTTAGTTAAAGCCAGTATGAATGGGGCACAATTAAAGAAATTTATGGAAAAACAAGCAAGTTATTATCAACAATATAAAGAAGGTGATTTAACAATTGCCTTTAACCCTAATATTCGGGTATATAACTACGATATGTTAACAGGAGTTAAGTATAAAATCGATATTTCCAAGCCTGTTAATCAAAGAATCGTTGATTTAACTTTTAAAGGAGAACCTGTCAAAGATGATCAAGCCTTAACAATCGCAATAAATAATTACCGTTTTGAAGGGATGGTCAAAGATGGTTATGTTGATCCAGTACCGCTATCTGACACAGACCCAGACACGTTGCGAGGAGAAATTGTTAACTATATTAAAGATTTCCGTAAAGGAACGATTGATCCGGCAGTTGAGATCGAGGAATCTTTTGAAGTAATCGGTGCTGATTTAAGCCACCCCTTACGTGATTATGTAATTGAGCAAATCAATAGTGGGGCTGAAGGCTTCGATTTAATCAAGGCCTCTAGTGATGGACGAACACCAAACGTTGAAAAAGTTAATATTAATCAGTTAATTGCTGATGGAAAAATTCCTGCAGAAATGCTAGGAGACCAACTGACAATTATGCATACAAATGATATGCATGGGCGCTTAGAATATTTAGAAGATAAGTACAGCCCGTCGATTGGGATTTCCCGTGTTAAAGCCTTCAAAGATTTGAAAAAGCCAACGTTACTCGTTGATGCAGGGGATGCAATGCAAGGTCTACCGATTTCAAATTACACTAAAGGCATGGATATGGTCAAAGCCATGAACGAAACTGGCTATGACGCAATGACTTTAGGAAATCATGAATTTGATTTCGGCTTAGAGACAGCGTTAGCTTATAAAGACGCCTTAACTTTCCCAATTGTTTCAGCCAACGTTTACTATAATGGTAAACAAGGAGCCAATGCTGGCAAACGACCATTTTCACCTTATGCAATGACTAAAAAAATGGTTGGTAAGAAAGAATATAACTTTGCTTTAATTGGGTTAACAACACCAGAAACGTCAGTTAAAACCCATCCGAAAAATGTTGAAAAAGTTGAGTTTACAGAACCAGCCCCAGAAGCAATTAAAGTCATAAATGAGATAAAAAAAGCCGATAAAAAAGCGGATGTCTTTGTCTTCATGACTCACTTAGGTTTTGATGAAACAACAACTGAAAAAGAAACAAGTAAGTATTTAGCAGATGAATTAGCGAAAGCTTTCCCAGATGACAAGATTTTTATTATTGACGGTCACTCACATACTGAGTTAGAAAATGGTCATAAATCAGGTCATGTCTTGATGGGGCAAACTGGTAACCATTTAAATAATGTTGGAATGATTTCCGCTGATTATTCAGGTGAAGTTCCAGAATTAACAGCTAAATTACACCCGTTCTCAGAATTAAAAGAATTGACACCAGATCCAGCAGTTCAAGCAATTGTTGATGAAGCAGTGGCGAACTTTAAAGAAGTCATGCAAGATGTTGTCATCGACAACAACCCAGTCTTATTAAATGGGACTCGTGAATTTGTCCGTGCCAAAGAAACCAACTTAGGTAACTTAATTGGTGATGCGATTTATGAATATGGTGTTAATGGTGGCTTTAAAAATAAAACGGACTTCGCCATCGTTAACGGTGGGGGGATTCGTCAAAACATTAACCCGGGAGTAGTGACTAAAGGTGATATCGTTGGCGTTATGCCTTTTGGTAACACAGTGACGCAAATAAAAGTTTCAGGGCAAACAATCTACGATATGTTTGAACAGTCTCTACATTCAATTCATGCCACTAATGAAGCCGGAGAAGTTATCTTAGATAGTAATGGTTTACCAGCTTTAGGGGCCAATGGTGGCTTCTTACAAGTGTCTGACTCGATTAAAGTTAAATACGACTCTAATAAACAAGGGGCAGATTCTAAACTAGGTATTCCTGGTGAACGAGTTTTCAGTATTCAATTAAGAGATGTTGAAGGAAACTTTAAAGAAATTGACAAAGAAAAAGCAGATTACTATGTTGCAACGAATGACTTCTTAGCAGCCGGTGGCGATGGTTTCACAATGCTTGGTGGCGAAAAAGAAGAAGGTTTTTCAATGGATACAGTCTTAATGGATCATTTGAAAAAAATGACAATTAAAGACTTAGAAGCTTACAAAGAAGAATTACCAGGTAGTCGGATTATTTCTGAACTTTCTGAAGAAGTTGCTAGTGATAAATTTACTATCATGCATACAAATGATATCCACGGTCGTTTAGAATACTTAGAAGATAAATACAGCCCTTCAATTGGGATGGGCCGTGTTAAAGCCTTTAAAGATCAAGTTAAACCGACTTTACTAGTTGATGCAGGGGATGCAATGCAAGGTCTACCGATTTCGAATTACACTAAAGGCATGGATATGGTCAAAGCCATGAACGAAACAGGCTATGACGCAATGACTTTAGGTAATCATGAATTTGATTTCGGCTTAGAGACGGCGTTAGCTTATAAAGACGCCTTAACTTTCCCAATTGTTTCAGCTAACGTTTACTACAATGGTAAACAAGGTGCCAATGCTGGGAAACGACCTTTCGAGCCATACACAACTGTCAAGAAAAAAGTTGGTACGAAAGAATATAACTTTGCTTTAATTGGGTTAACAACACCAGAAACGTCAGTTAAAACCCATCCGAAAAATGTTGAAAAAGTTGAGTTTACAGAGCCAGCCCCAGAAGCAATTAAAGTCATAAATGAGATTAAAAAAGCCGATACAAAAGCGGATGCCTTTGTCTTCATGACTCACTTAGGCTTTGATGAAACAACAGCTAAAAAAGAAACAAGTAAATATTTAGCTGATGAGTTAGCGAAAGCTTTCCCTGATGATAAGATTTTCATTATCGACGGTCACTCACATTCTGAGTTAAAAAATGGCCATAAATCAGGTCATGTCTTGATGGGTCAAACTGGTAATCACTTAAATAATGTCGGCATGATTAGTGCTAACTATTCAGGTGCTGAGCCAGTCTTAACAGCTAAGTTACACCCATTCTCAGAATTAAAAGACTTAACACCAGATCCAGCCGTACAAGCAATTGTTGATGAAGCAGCAGCGAACTTCAAAGAAGTTATGAAAGGAGTTGTTATCGACAACAACCCAGTTTTGTTAAATGGAACGCGGGAATTTGTCCGTGCTAAAGAAACCAACTTAGGAAACTTAATTGGTGACGCGATTTACGACTATGGTGTCAATGGCGGCTTTAAAAATAAAACGGATTTCGCAATCGTTAACGGTGGCGGTATTCGTCAAAACATTAACCCAGGAGTTGTGACTCAAGGTGATATCGTTGGTGTCATGCCATTCGGTAACACAGTGACCCAAATTAAAGTCTCTGGTCAAACGATATACGACATGTTTGAACAGTCATTACATTCAATTCATGCCACTAATGAAGCCGGCGAAGTTATTTTAGATAGTAACGGTTTACCAGCTTTAGGTGCTAACGGTGGCTTCTTGCAAGTCTCTGACTCGATTAAAGTCAAATACGACTCTAATAAACAAGGGGCAGTTGCTAAAGAGGGTACTAAAGGGGAACGTGTTTTCAGTATTCAGTTAAGAGATGCTGAAGGGAACTTTAAAGAAATTGACAAAGAAAAAGCAGATTATTATGTGGCAACGAATGACTTCTTAGCAGCCGGTGGCGATGGCTTCACGATGCTCGGTGGCGAAAAAGAAGAAGGTTCTTCAATGGACACGGTTTTAATGGATCATTTGAAGAAAATGACAATTAAAGACTTAGAAGCCTACAAAGAAGAATTCCCTGGTAGCCGAATTATTTCTGAGCTTTCTGAGGAAGTACCAGCTAAGGAAGACTTAGATTTAACGAAATTACAAGCAAGTATTACGAAAGCAGAAAAATTACAAGCAAAAGATTACCTCCCTAACCCGTGGAAAGATTTCGTAGCTGCCATTGAAACAGCTAAAGCAATTTACCAACAAGGGGACAATCAAAACAATGCTCGTAAACTTATTGTTCAAGCTGAGATTGACGAAGCAGTGATTGCCTTAGAAAAAGCAATTGCCACAATCAAAGAACATCCAGTGACAGCAGAACCAAAACCAGAAATCTTAAATTTAGTCGAGCTGAAAGCAGCTATTACGAAAGCCGAAAAATTACAAGCAAAAGATTACAAAAAAACTGCGTGGAGTGAATTCAGTCAAGTGTTAACAGAGGCTCAAGCTTTACATAAAGCTGGCAAGCAGCAAAATGCTAGGCGAGCAGTTATTACTAACCAAGACGTTCAAGCAATGACTAAACGTCTAAATGCAGCAATGGTTACTTTAGCTGAAAATAAAGTTACAACGCCGCCTGTTTTAACAGATCAAGAAAAGCTTGAAAAAGCGATTCAAGAGGCTTTGAAGCTTGCTGAGAAGAATTATACAGCAGAGTCGTGGAAGCTCTTCCAAAAGGCTCTTAAAGAAGCTCAGACAGCTTTAGCAGCTAATCAGTACGAAGAGGGCCTAAAACTTCTTGAAAAAGGTCTGGCTAGCTTAGTGAAGAAGACACCACAAACGAATGGTGGTTCAGTCATTAATAAAGTCTTACCACAAACTGGTGAAGAAGTGTATAACGGTCTAATGCAAGGAATTATTATTGTAATGACAGTTAGTTACGGTTATGCAGTTCAACAACGGAGAAAAGAATTACAGTAGTTCGTTATTAAGTGACAGTCTAGGAGAAATCCTAGGCTGTTTTTTATAAATAAAGCAACCTAAAACGAATATTGTAAATAATGATAATTATTTAAACGAGGATTTGTATTAGTTGAAAATGAAAAAAATGTCATATTTCTTAAAAAATACTGAGTTTTATTTAGAAATCTTGCTGGTTTATTCGATAAATAACTTCTTTTTGGAAGGATTTTCAAAGGCTTATAGTCAAATTATCGAAAAAAAAACAGTAAAAAGAGACTTAACAGTTGTTATTGTCAACCAACACAAGTATGATAGTAGTAGAAAGTAATTTTTTAGGAGGTTTATATTTAATGATGCCTAAAGACACGAAAACAATTAATGCTTTTATCAAGTATTTTTTAAACTACGTCACTTACTTGGAAAAAGAAATGTCCGACGATACCTTTAATTTCAATGAAATTAGAATTCTTTTTGAGTTGCTTGAAAAAGAGAAAATGTATGCCAAGGATATCGAAAATCAACTGGACTTAGACAAAGGTTATACTAGCCGAATACTAAAAAAATTCATGGACGAAAATATTATTCAAAAAGATCAGTCTGATGATGATAAACGTTTATTTTACTTGTCATTTACTGATGCAGGTAAAAAGACTGCTGAAACTATTTTGGCCAAGTATGAAGCAATCATTAATACTGACCTGGAAAAATTAACTGCTAAAGAGCAAAAATCATTTATTTCTGCCATTGAAACAATTCAAAAAATTCATGATAAAAAATTTGTTTGGAAAAAAACTGAAGAACCAACTGACCTTTCTGAGTAAGAAAGGTTTTTTTTGCCGTTAATAAGTAGCGCAGTAAGAAACTAAATCCCTTTTTATTGCGTGTGTCGCCATTGAATCTTAAATTATTATGACTTAAACTAAAGATGGAGGTGCCAAAGATGGAATTATTACAGTTTGGTCCAATTATTCAAGAGCAGCGCCGAAAACAAAAATTAACCCAAGAGGAATTAGCGTTAGCGATGTCAGTTTCCAAGTCTTCAGTGTCTAAGTGGGAAAATAACCAGACTTATCCGGATATGATTTTGTTGCCTCGGTTAGCGACTTTTTTCAATATTACGATTGATGAACTATTAGGTTACACACCTCAATTAAGTAAAACTGAGATTATTAATCTTTATCAAGAATTAGCCTTGAAATTTACTTATCAACCAGTGGAAGACGTTCTTCAAGAGGCGGAGAATTACATTGGCAAATACTATGCTTGCTTACCCTTACTACTGCAAATGAGTTTATTGTATATTAATCACTATAACTTATTAGCTAAGCCGGAAAGTCAAAAAGAGCTGTTAGTCAGAAGTATTCAGTTATTAGAACGAGTCAAAGTCGAAGGGAAGGTTCCTAGTTTAATTAATCAAAGCAATTCCTTAATGGCTGTTAGTTACTTACAGTTAGGACAAGCTGACAAGGTGTTAGAACTGCTGAGTGACAGTTTAGATGCTAAATTAAGTGATGAAAGTTTATTAGCGACAGCTTATGGCGCCTTAGGTCAAGTCGACAAGAGCCGGGAAATTCTCCAAGCAGCCAGTTATCAAAGTTTACAAGAATTACTGGGGCTTAGTAGTCAATTGCTACTGTTAGAAGTAAATAATTTTGAAAAGTTTGCCGAAATTGAAAGGCGAATTCGGCAGTTAATTGACAATTATGACATCAAAAAACTTCATCCTTTTAATGTGATCAGTTTTCTTTTAAATGTCTTTAATTGTTGTTTAGAACAACAAGCAGTGGCTAAAGCTCTTGAAGTCTTAAGTGAAATCTTAGCTATTTTAAAAACAGTGACTTATCCCATCAAAATACAAGGGGATGACTATTTTGATTTGCTCGACCAGTGGATAGAGGAACAAATGACTTTAGTGACAAGTACAGCACCTAGACATGAAACAATCGTCAAAGAAAGTCTCTTAAAATATTTCCAGGAACTACCGTTAATTCAAGACATTTACGGCGAGAATCCACAATTTATAAAACTATTAGCAGATTTTGAAAAGGAGTTGAGTTAGATGAACACATTGACCAAAAGTCAGTTCATTAATTATTTGCCGTTATTAATCCCTTTAATCTTGATCCAATTGTCTTTAGCGATTTGGACGGGCCGTCAAATTTTAAAGCAAAACAGTTTTTTTTATTTAAATAGAGCTTTGTGGCTAATCATCGTTTTATTTTTACAATTTTTTGGTCCAGTAGCCTACTTAGTTTTTGGCAAGAAGGAGAAATTATGACTATTTTATCAGTAACTGGCGTTTCAAAACATTTTGGAAGTCAACAAGTCTTAGAGGAAATTAGTTTTGAGTTACCTGAACACAGTGTCCTAGGGTTTATCGGGAAAAATGGCGCTGGTAAAACGACTTTGATGAAAATGATCTGTGGGTTACTACCGATTGATCAAGGTGAAATCAAAGTGTGTGGTCAAAAAGTCACTTACGGTCATAATCAGACGAATAAATTTATTGGTTATTTACCAGATGTACCGGCTTTTTACGATTATATGACGAGTTATGACTATTTAAAACTATGTGGCGAACTAACAGGCATGTCAAAGGCAGAGATTAGTGTAAAGTCGGAAGAATTACTAGAATTGGTTGGTTTAGCCAATAATCAGCAAAAAATAAAAACATATTCCCGAGGAATGAAACAACGTTTAGGCATTGCTCAAGCGTTGTTAAATGAACCGAAGTTGTTAATTTGTGATGAACCAACTTCCGCCTTAGATCCCGTCGGTCGTAAAGAAATTATTGAGATTATTAGTCAAGTCCGAAAAAAAACGACAGTTATCTTTTCAACACATATTTTATCTGACGTGGAAAAAATCTGTGATCAAGTGGTTTTAATTGATCAAGGCAAAGTTCAATTAGCGATGCCTTTAAGCCAGTTGAAAAAAGACTATGGGTTAAAACAATTTCTAGTAACCTTTGCAGAAAAATTGACAGAGTCTCAAGTCCTAGGGATTTTTGAAGGCTATCGGATTATTACAGTCAAGGCTGAAAAGGAATACTTAATTGAAGCCACAACTAGCCAAGAGCCTTTACGGCAACTGTATCAACAAATTTTGGCGGCGAACTGTTACCCACAAGGGCTGACCGAATACCAACCAGATTTAGAAACGGTCTTTGAGGAGGTAGTCAAATGAAGAGTTTGCAAGCTTTTTTGAAAAAGGAAACTCTTGAAGTCTGGAAGAATTATCATTTAATAATTTTACTTAGTTTATTTACAGCTTTAGGGATTTTAAGTGTTTTTACGGCTAAATTTACGCCAGAATTAATTAGTCAGTTAGTCTCACCTGAGATTGCTAAAGCTCTACCAGAACCAACTTTAGTTGATAGTTGGCTACAATTTTATAAAAACGTTAGCCAAATCGGCTTGTTTGTTGTCGTGATTTTGTTCAGTAGTTCCTTAACTAATGAGTATCAAAAAGGCACATTAACAATTTTAGTCACAAAGGGTTTACCCCGTTGGACAGTAGTCACGAGTAAATTGTTAGTTAGTTTAGCAGTCTTTACAACGGCCTTTGGCTTAGGAGCAATCATTACTTATTTATATAGTTTGTTTTACTTCAAGGGTCAAAGTTTAAGTCATGTCGGTTGGTTTTTATTTTTATTATGGTTGTTTAGCTTGTTTATGATAGTGATGTTATTCTTTGCAAGTGTTGTCTGTCGGAATACTTACAGTGTTTTATTAATGTTAGGTAGTCTTGTCATCTTGCTTTTGTTAGTAAGCTGGCTGAAAGTCTGTCAGCCATACAACCCTTTACAATTGTTCAGCCAAAGTACGGGTCTCTTAACAAAAGACTTAGTATTGAAAGATTTTATTAAAAGTATAGCTGTTACTAGTGGGTTAAGTTTATTGATGTTTATTAGTAGTCTCATTTTATTTAATCGTAAAAGTTTATAGACTGACTAAAAAAATGGTATGATTATAGGAAAATAGCTCAGAGGTGTAGAGAATGAAATTAAGAGTAGCAATAGCAAGGGACCAACAGGCAGCGTCTATGTTGTTAATGGAAGTGGCAGAACGTTTACAAGCCAAAGGCTCCCAACAGTGGCAACAAATTTTAAATGGCAGTGAAGAGGAAATAATTAGTCAGAGAATTGCTAATAAGACGCTTTTAGTAGCAGAAAATGAAGCTGAGGAAGTGATTGCTCTTTGTTATTTGTATCAAGAGCCAAGTCAGTGGGACCAAGACCTTTGGGAAGAGTCAGTTCAGCCTAACATTTATTATCTACACCGAGTAGCTTTAGCGAATCAAGTCAGTGGTCAAAAGATCGGTCAAGAGTTTATTCAAAGCATTCAAGACTATCTTAGCCAACAAGGGGAAGAAGTTGTGATTCGTTTAGATTGCGTGAGTTACTTGGCAGTTCTAAATGATTTGTATCAAAACAGCGGCTTTCAACAAGTTGGTGTTGTGGCAGACGTTACCGCCGGTGAGTTAGTGGCGGACTTTAATCTGTATGAATGGTCACTTAAATAAATTAAGCAAAGCTGAAGAATTCCTTCAGCTTTTTTAGTCTTTGAGAAGCTCCCTTTTAGCCAATCTATGCTATGATTAATGTAACTAAAATGGGGAGGTAAGTCATGATAGAAGTGAATGATTTTGTTAAGAAGTACGGTGTTGAACGGAAGCAGACGAATTCAGTTAAATGGGATGGCATGAGTGAGAATTTCGCTAGGGAAGACTTATTGCCACTCTGGGTAGCTGATATGGAATTCAAAGCGCCAGAAGCTGTCCAAAGGGCTTTGCTAGAACGGGTGGAGCATGGTGTTTTTGGCTATACGGTGGTGCCTGACTCTTATTACGAGACTTTTTTTGCTTGGCAAGCCCAGCGGTACCAAGTCACATTGCAAAAAGAATGGCTGCGCTTTTCACCAGGTGTCGTAAGTTCATTTTACTGGATGGTTAATGCTTTCACAGAAGTTCAAGAGAGTGTCTTAATCTTAGCCCCAGTCTACTATCCTTTTTATGACTCAATTAAAGAAACGGGTCGAAAAGTAGTGACTTCCCAACTAGTCAATGAGGCTGGCAAGTTTACGATTGATTTTCAGGATGTGGAGCAACAAATTATTGAGCATCAAGTCAAATTATTTATCCATTGTTCCCCTCATAATCCAGTTGGTCGAGTTTGGACCTTAGCTGAGCAAGAGCAATTATTTGAGATATGTTTGAAGCATAATGTGATCATTGTTTCAGATGAAATTCATCAAGATTTAACCCGACCAGATATTACTTACGTAAGTAGTTTAAACATGGCAGAAAAATACCGCAAGCAATTAATCGTCTTAACAGCCCCTTCTAAAACGTTTAATTTAGCCGGGCTTTTAAATTCACATATTATTATTCCTGACAAAGAGTTAGGCCAACGTTATGACGAGTATGCAGTAACGGTTAATAAAGGTGTGACTAGTTTAATGGGAATTGTGGCGGCTGAAGCTGCTTATCAAGGCGGAGCTCAGTGGTTAACAGGCTTAGTCGGTGTGATCGAACATAACTACCAAATCTTAAAAACAGCCTTCGCAGAAAAAACACCTCACGTTATTTTAAGTGAAAAAGAAGGGACGTATCTGGCTTGGGTTGATTTAAGAGCCTACTTAAAACCAAGTGAGACGAAAGAATTTATGGAAGATAAATGCGGTTTAGCCATTGATTATGGTGAGTGGTTTGGTCAAGGGTATGAAGGGTATATTCGGATTAATTTAGGAACTGACCCTAAATACATTGAGTATGCTAGCCAAAAAATTACAAGCGAGTTATTAAAATTAGCTTAAAGCAAAGCCTTGACTACTACGAATCATCACTAATTAAAACGATTGGAAAAATCACCCGTACTGCCACATCTACTACAGTGGGTTCTTTAGCTCTTGGAGCAGCTAGTATTCCAAGAGCTGTTAATAGAGTAAAGACATCAGATTCTAATTTATAAATTTACAGTGCTAACCATAGAAGGCAGATTTCTGTTGTTTCTGGCGGTATAGCAACTATTAATTAAGGAGAGACATGAATAATTATTATAAAAATTCAATGAATTATCTTGAAAAAAATTTTAACATTTTAAACTTTCCTATAAATGTTTTTCCGAGTTTCCACATTGAACATTTAAAGAATAACGCATTAATAAATCCTTTAAATGAGATTTATAATATAAAAAAAGAAGATTTAAAGTTTAAATCTTTCTATATTACGGAATTAGAGTCCAATAATGTGTATTTAAGTGCTACACAATCAAATTTTTTTGAGTTACCTCTGTCAATAAAGGATAATAAAATTGAGCTTTATGTTGTTTTGGAAGAAACAATCGGATGTGTTGAAAGTAATAGTGATCGACTATTCTGTGAACTTTTACTAGCTATGAAACCTACTGAAAAAGATATGTCTAATCAACATGTTTCAACTATGTTTGAAAATATTGATAGAACAATTAAAGAACATTACCCTTGATTTTGTTGGAATTAAGAAAATATTAAGAAAGACCTAAGTTGGAATTTAGAACTTAGGTCTTTTTTAGTGGTTAAATGAAGATGAATCAGAAAGGTGTGTTCGTGATGAAAAAACGTATAAATAAACAAAAGAAAAAATTTCCAATAATTAAATTATTAATAATAGTAGCTGTCCTATTGAGTGGGTATACTTTTAAAGATCAATTGATTGAAAAAGTGATGCCAGGAGGAGTTGGTCAGGAAGTTGCGGTTTCAGCAGAAAGTGCCAAGAGTTTTCCAAAAATTAATAGTAAACAAGGGATTTTAGTCAATTTAAAAACGAAAGAAGTCATTAGCCAGAAGAAAGGCAACCAAGTGATTTATCCAGCCTCATTAACGAAAATTATGACAACTTTAGTTGCTTTGGAACAAGATCTAGCTTTAGATCGTTCTTTAACAATTCCTAGTGGCTTGATGAGTGACCTTCATCAAGAAGGGGCTGCCGTTACTGGCTTTTTCGAAGGGGAGACGGTACCAGTCTTAGACCTCTTATATGGCGTGATGTTACCATCAGGAGCCGATGCGGCTTTGACAGTTGCTGAAGGCTTAGCAGGCAGTGAAGAGAAGTTTGTGGCCTTAATGAATCAAAAAGCGCAAGACTTAAAGTTAGAAAACACGCATTTTACTAACGTCACAGGACTTCATGATAAAGAGCATCAAACAACGGTAGCTGATTTAAGTCGTTTGTTAGCTAGCGCTTTAGAAAATCCGCAGTTTCGAGCAATTTTCACTACGAAAGAAAATGTTTTTTATAATGACTATCACCCAGAAGGTTTGGTAATGCCTAGTCGTTTGTTTGCTAATTTGGAAACTAGTCAATTAAACCAAGGGGAAATCTTAGGTGGTAAAACTGGCTATACAGATGAAGCCGGTCAATGTTTAGCTAGTTTAGCAATTATTGACGGTCAGGAATACATCTTAGTCACAACTGGGGCTAAAACGAAGTCTGACTTTGCTAATTTACACATTGAAGACGCAGTGTCGATTTATCAAAACATGTAAAAAACGTAAAAACCAGTCGGTCTTTACGTTTCAAAAGTTAAATTCAGTTCATTGCTGTAGACGTTAACATCAAGCTTTTCGACTGTGGCTAAATGTGAGAAGAAAAATTGAATGACGTCAGCTTCGACGATATTTTTAATAAAACTAATCGTCAAGCGGTCATTACAAGAAATCAAGCCACAAGCCATCGGACTTTTTTGGGTCGGATAAGCTGAGATTTCCATGTGTTCAATTAAGTCGTACATCGGTGTGGGAAAATCAACTCGTCCTAAGTTTGTTAAGGTAATTGTCTTTTTACTTTCACTTAAGTGATCGAAGCCAAGGCGGACAAAGTAATGTTTGACAAACAAAGGCACAAACTTAGAGGCAACATTTCGCTCAAAGTTAACATTATTATTAATTGAAGACTGTAAATAAGTTTTCGTAGTTTTTTGAATTAACATTTCTTGCATCATCGGCACTAATTCGGCTAAGGTCATTTCGTCTGTCATATAGGCGCCAACGTTGATCACATTGAAAAAGTTTCGTAACGTTTTCGATGGAAAGGAAGGCCGTAAATTGACGGGAATGGCAATGACAATCGGTCGTTTAGCATCTCGTTGATTGTTCCGGGTTTGGTAAATGGAATAAATCATTAAAGCAGCTAAATAAGAAGTAATCGAGCCACCATAGCTTTTAGCGATTTGATTGAGTTGACGACTGTCCATCACCCCATGAATTAAGCTATTATCACCGTTGTCGTAAGGAACACCGCGAATATGAAAGGAACGTAAGCTTCGAGTGCTTTCTGAATACAAGGGCGTGTAGTGTTTAGAGAAACTGTCATCGACTTCTTCTTGAATAGCAGCTTCTTCGACTAACTTAACTTTACCTTCAGCGGGGAAGCTTTCGCCAGTTAATTGGAAGTAGTAATATAAAAGACTTTTAAAAAATTCAATGGCGCCACTACCATCAGTTAAGGCGTGGAACATTTCTAAAGATAAGCGGTGTTCATAGTAGATGACACGTAACATATAGCCACCATCACCATGAGTGTCCATTTGCTTACTAGGTGGGGTATGTTCTTTTTGAACTTTTAAAGGCTGTTTATTCTCGTCAAGATAATTCCAAAAAATCCCTCGGCGTAAACGGACTGAAAACATGGGATATCGTGGCATCACGATATCAACAGCTTGTTGAAGCAGTTCTGGGTCTATTTTTTCTTTTAAAATTGCAGCGAAACGAAAGACAGAAGAATTTCGCTCCCCAGTAACAGAAGGAAAAACTTTCGCCGCATTGTCTAGTCGATACCATTTATACATAAGTGCCTCCTTGGACTGCTAAATTGGATTAAAAGTGAAACCGTTTCTGTAATTCATAAAGGAGCCGTTTGCCTGAAAAGATGAAAAGCCCTAAAATAGTTAAGCTACCATAAATTAAGCAAGCCACACTGGGCCATAGAACATTAACACCTTTTACGAAAAAGAGCAGTAAGGGGATAATATTGATACTTAAAATTAATAAAATATAGCCAATGTCATCCCGCCACATAGATTTGTTTTTTACCGACCAGAGTGTCATCACTAAACCTGTGCCAATGCCTAAGAAGGGAATGGCAAAGTTTAAAGACCAACGCTGAAAGCCAGTTGATAAGTCAATTATTAAGAGGACTAAGGCTAAGAAGAAATAATTCCGCCATAAGGTACGGGCGATTAAGTTAATATTGAATTTCTGATACAAGTCTTTGCCTAAATACCAAATATAAAAACTAGCAATTGAAACAATCGGTGCCCATTTAATCGGATTGACTTGCCAAGTTAAGACATTTAAAGCGAAAGAAAAGGTAATAATAATAATCGTAATAAATAACCAAATCTTGACTCTGATTTTTTTCTTATCATTTTTTAATGGGTATTCTGGGTAAGCGGTTAAGGAAAAGGCCGGTTTGTCTGTTAATTGAGCATGACAAAGGGGACAATTTTCATGATCAGCACTAATCGTGACTTGACAACGTAAGCATTTATTCATAAATCCTCACCTTCCTTAAAATTATTTAATCGAACTACTATATTTTAGCATACTTTTAGAATAATAAACTTTAATTATATTTATCAGCAGAAGTTGCAGTTACTCTTTGACTTAGCTACACTGATATTAAGTAGCTAGGGAGTTTAAAGGAGGAGCAACAAATGGTAAATATATTAATTATTGAAGATGACCGAGAAATTGCTGATTTAGTTGAAGTTTATTTAAAGACAGAAGGTTTCCAAGTTCATAAGTTTTATCAAGGGCTACCAGGTTTAGCTTGTCTAGCTCAACAAAAAATGGATTTAGCGATTTTAGATATTATGTTACCTGATATCTCTGGCTTAGAAATTGCCACTAAGATTCGCCAAGACTATCATTTTCCAATCATTATGTTAACAGCGAAAGATCAAGCCATTGATAAAGTTCAAGGCTTAACGCTAGGAGCAGACGACTACGTTACGAAACCTTTTCAACCATTAGAATTAATCGCCCGTGTCAAAGCCCAACTACGACGAGTGACGACTTACAACGAAGACAGTCAAGAGCCAGCTTCAGAAGACATTTTAGAATATCATGGCTTAGTTTTAAATCAACGCTCATACGACTGCCATCTCAATGAGGTGAAAGTTGAGTTGACCTTAACGGAACATAAGATTTTATGGTTATTGTTAGCCAATCAAGGGAAAGTGATGTCAGCTGAAGAGATCTTTTTAACCGTTTGGGGTGAGAAATATTATGAAAGCTCTAATAATACGGTCATGGTCCATATTCGTCACCTTAGAAGTAAATTAGCAGCCATTAGCCAAAAACAAGAATACATTAAAACCGTGTGGGGAGTTGGTTATAAAATTGAAAACTAAAAAGGCCGATTACAGCTTGTTTAATCGAAAAATCTTTTACCGCGTCTCCTTAATCCTTAGCATCACAGGTTTAACCTTGTTTTTATTGCAAAAGTTGCTACGAGGGAATTTTGGCCCTTGGTTAGTTGATTATTTACAGGAAAATTTTCATTTGTCAGAAGAAAATGCTTTTTACTTTCACCAATTTTTAATTAGAAATAATTTATTGACCTTATCGCTAATTGTGATTGTCATTAGTTTAATTGCAGTTTTCTGGCTCTATACGAAGTTTATTACTCAGTACTTTGATGAGATTGCTAGTGGCTTAGACCAAATGTTAGAAGATAGCCAGGAACCTGTTAGTTTACCTTTAGAACTAGCTAGCCTAGCGAGTAAAATGAATTTAGGCAAACAAGAGCTGTTACGAAAAGAAGTGGCCGCCAAAGATGCTCTTAGGCGAAAAGATGATCTAGTTGTCTACTTAGCCCATGACATTCGGACCCCTTTGACGTCAATCATTGGTTATTTAAGTTTGCTTGAGGAAAGTCCGGATTTACCTATCGAACAACGGGCTAAATTTACAAATATCACTTTAACAAAAGCTTACGCCTTAGAAAGTTTGATTAATGAATTCTTCGATATTACCCGCTTTAATATTCATGAAGTTGTGTTATTTAAAGAACATTTAGACTTAAACTTGTTAGTTGCCCAACTAGCCGACGAATTTCAACTAAACAGTCGTCAAGAAGGCAAAGAGCTGTTAGTTGAAACGACAAAACCTTGTTTAATTGAAGCCGATGGTGAAAAAATTGGTCGAAGTATTGGCAATATTATTAAAAATGCTTTAACTTACAGTCAAGTCGACAGTCAGATTTTACTTGAAGTAAGCCAGAGCGATGAATTCGCAATCGTCACTTGTCAGAACTTTGGCAAAACCATACCTAAAGAAATGCAAAAAAATATTTTTGATAAGTTTTATCGCTTAGATCGGGCCCGTTCAGCGGAAACTGGTGGCTCTGGTTTAGGTTTAGCCATTGCAAAAGATTTAATCGAAGCCCATCAAGGCCGAGTCAGCGTAGCAAGCCATGAAGGCGAAACGACGTTTACGGTAGAGTTGCCACTGAATCATCAAAGTAAAGTTGCCGAAACAGCTAAACTTTGATAAGATGGACTTACTAAACAGAAGAGGAGGTTAGAAAATGGATTCGATGAGATTGAAGTTTAACCCTTTGAATAAGTAATTGAATACATTCAAAGGTCCTGTTTTATTTGACAAAACATGGAATCAATCTGCCATTAACTAACCTTATTTAAGTGCGCCCACAAAAGGGAACATTGATTATGAAAGAAACTTGTCAACTAAGAGATAGCAGCCCTATCTCTTTTTTGCGTACCCGAAAGACTAGTTGGCCAGACCAGTTTTGTCAAAGACGCGACCTCATAAAGGAGAGCGTGTAAGATGGAAACATTAGTCATAGAATTAACCGCAGTAGAATTGTCTTATCAAGGAAACCTGATTTTAGATATTCCTCATTTAAGTATTTATCAATGGGAAAAAATTGGCATTGTTGGAAGTAACGGTGTAGGAAAATCAACTTTATTAAAATTAATTGCCGGTAAGTTAGACCCGGACAAAGGAATCGTGAAACGCCACATTGATAGCCGGTATTTCTCCCAATTAGGTCGGGGAGAGCGTAAGTCAGATAGTAATGGCAAAATTAATAGTTTACTAAAAGTAACTCATGAAAGAATTGGGCAACTGAGTGGTGGGCAAGAAACCCGCTTAAAATTAGCGGAAGTGTTTGGAACGTATTCGGAAGGGCTACTGTTAGATGAACCGACAACTCATCTTGATGATGAAGGTAAAAATTTTTTAATTAAAGAGTTGGAAAATTATTACGGCACCTTGCTAATCGTCAGTCATGACCGAGGATTTTTAGATCAAACGGTGTCAAAAATTATTGAAATTAAAGACCACCAAGTGAAGGTCTATCAAGGGAATTACTATGACTATCAGAAACAAGTTGCTGAAGAAGAACTTGCAAATGAACGGGAAATCCTCAAGATAACTAAGGAACGGAACCGTCTTAGTCAGTTACAAAAAGACTTGCAAAAACAAGCCCAAGGAGCAGAAAAAGTTAGCCACAGTCAAAAGCAACGACAGATAAAACCAAATCGTTTAGCTGGCACGAAAGAAAAAGGCTCGATTGCTAAAGGGTTACATAAACGGAGTAAAGGGTTACATAAACGGAGTAAAGGGGTCAATAAACGCTTAGAACTTTTAGGCGAAACCCCTCGTCGGACTGTCCAAGTACCGATTACTTTTCAGCCTAATCACCAGTTAACCTTACATAATAACTTTCCAATTAGAGGAGAAAGCTTAAGTTTGGTGCGAAATCAGAAGGTGTTACTCTCTAAGAGTGACTTCCAATTTGACTTAGGAAAGGTTCATGTCATTCAAGGGCCAAACGGTTGTGGTAAATCTTCCTTACTAAAACAGATAGTGGCAGGGCAAGCTGGTGTCTACCTCTCGCCGAAAGTTGTTTTTGGCTACTTGGAGCAAGATAGTTTTCGCCAGCCGCCAGCAGATAGCTTATTAAGTTATCTCCTGAAAGAGACGAGTGGTTCGGAAACTTTAATCAGATCAGTCCTCCATCATCTAGGTTTTGAGCATGCTAGTTTAAGAACAGCCGTTTCTAATCTGAGTGGGGGGGAGTATTTAAAAGTCTTGTTAGCTAAAACCTTTTTAAGTGAAAGCAACGTCTTAATCTTAGATGAACCGACGAGTTTTCTCGACGTTGGGACGATGGAAGCTCTTCAAAGGTTGATTAAGGCATATCAAGGGACGGTCATTTTAGTTGCTCATGATGAGTATTTTGTTGCGGCAGTTGGGGAAGTCTTTTGGGAGTTTATTGATGAAAAACTAGTTAGAATATAAAAAATAACTATTATTGTTAGTTATTTAACATCAAGTCCTTTATAATGAAAAAGTACTTATTATAGTTGAGAATGGATGGAGATAAATGAGGGCAATTGGCATTATAAAAAGCACGTTTAGTCAGATGAAAGCACAGTGGTTTGATTATTTCGGAAGTATTTTAGTGTTACAAGTGATTAGAATTGGGATTGTCTTACCTATGCTTTCCTTTCTCTTTTATAAAATGTTAAGTAAAGCGAACGTTTTAAGCATTACCCAAGATAATTATCAAGAAATAATCACTCATCCTTTAGCGATTCTCCTAGGGATTGGCTTATTATTACTTTTTGTTTTTTTTACATTTTACGAGTTAGGCTATTTCTTTATTTTAGCTAACAACAAGGCTCAAGGAAAGGACATTAAAGTAAGAGAGATTGTCCGTCGCTTAAATAGCAAGGCCCGTTTCTTTTTAAGTATTCATAGCTTATTTTTGTTTCTTTACTTTCTATTGATCTTGCCTTTAGTTTCTTTTGGTTTAAATGCAGCACTTATCCAAAATATTAAAGTTCCAGATTTTATTATTGATGAATTATTAATGACTCCTGGTGGTTTGTACTTATATATTGGGGTATTAGTTGTTTTATCTTATCTAGCATTGCGTTTACTTTACGCTATTTACTTTTTTGTGACAGATGAATCTTTAAGTATTTGGCAGAGCTTGAAAGACAGTTGGCATTATTCCAAAGGAAAAAGTTTCCAGAATATCGTTATCCTCGGGGGAATTACCTTACTTTTCGGTTTATTAATTGGGGCAGTCGTCTTTATTATTATGTTGCCAGTCATGGGGGCAGATAAGTTTGCACCTCTCATCGCGCCGGTGATTGCTGGCATAGCGATGACACTCATTCAAATGATGCTCTTTTTATTTGGCGGACTATTACAGCCCTTAATTGCCACGGCAATCGTTGCTTCAGCAAGTAATTTGGTGACAGAGCCAGCGCCAAAGGAACCAAAAAAGAGTTTGAAAAAGTGGTTGAATGAGCACCGCAAATTGAGAGTCATAACGAGTATCGGCTTAATTGGTTTATTAGTTTTTAATATTTGGTCAACAGTGGCGATAATTTACCAACCTCAAAGTTTAATGATTGCTCATCGAGGCTTTATGTCTAAAGGGGTGGAAAATTCTCTTGGTGGCTTACGGGCCTCAGCAGCAACAGGAGCAGACTTTGTTGAACTTGATATTCAAGAAACTAGTGATCAGCAATTTGTCGTCATGCATGACTACAATTTAAAACGGTTGGCAGGCATTAATCAAGAAGTTCGTAAGTTAACTTTAGCAGAGCTGCAAAAAATTGAGATTAAACAAAATGGCTTTGTTGATACAATACCTTCTTTAGCTGAATTTATTGAGGTGGCGCGAGAAACTAATATTAAATTATTAATTGAAATTAAACCTCATGGCTATGAAAGCCCTGAAATGGTAGCTAATTTAGTGGAATTTTTAAATGAAAAAGAAGTGGTGACTGACTTTTTAGTGCAATCCTTAGATTTAAAAATCTTGAATGAAGTCAAAGAATTAGAGCCTAAAATTAAGACAGGTTACATTATTCCCTTAAATATTGGTAGTCTCCCTCAGTCAGTTCATGATTTTTATGTTGTAGAGGATTTCTCAATTACTGAAAGTATAATTAATGAAGCAGCAGAATTAGACAAGGACTTATTTGTCTGGACTGTTAATAAAGAAGAGTTATTGAAGAAATATTTACGTTTAGATATTGATGGGATTATCACTAATCATCCAGACTTAGGCATTGCCTTACGGGAAAGCCAAGAAGCGACGAGAACCTTTGCTAACCGGGTCCAATATTTATTAGAAGACTAAATTTAAAGCAGAGAATAGCAAAAAGGAGGTGTGACAAAAGTCGTTTAAATACAAGTAATTGGAAATAAATCCGAACAATCAGTTCTTTTGATTGTGCGGATTTATTGAAATTATCGTAGTATTTGGCTTTTGGAACCCGTTAATCAAATAACGTTCTTCAAAAAAGGGCGCCGATGACTAATGTCACGGCCCCTTTTAATTTTTCTAACGGCGGTTGGCGTAATAGTGCCAGTCAATTTGACGAGCGTCACACCATGAATTAATTGGTTCAGTTAAAATAAGATCAGTCTTAGTTAAGTCTGCTATAGTTGATGCACCTAGAAGAGTCATCATCGTTTGTAAAGTCTCTTTCCAAGCCTCAACTTCAAGAATCGTTTTTTCAACACCCTCATTTTGGATGAGATGCAAGAAGTGACCAGAAAGTCCCGTTGCTTTAGCACCTAGAGCTAAAGATTTTAGCATATCCATAGGTGTTTTGATCCCACCAGAAGCTAATATTTCAACTTTTAAGTTAGTCGAAGCGGCTTCGATTAAAGAAATCGCAGTAGATTGGCCCCAATTGGCAGCAAAGGAAAATTCTTGCTGACTACGGCGGGCGTTTTCAATAGAGACAAAGTTAGTGCCACCCCGACCGCTAATATCAATGGTTTTAACTCCGATTGCGGCTAATTGTTGAATCGTTTCACGACTCATTCCAAAGCCAACTTCTTTGACAATCACGGGGACCCCGACGCCTTCAACCATGTGTTGGATTTGGGTTAACCAATGACTAAAGTTACGTTCCCCTTCACCATCAGGCATCACTAATTCTTGAGGGGCGTTGACGTGAATTTGTAAGGCGTCTGCTTGCAAGAGCTCAACGGCTCGTTTGCCATTTTCAAGAGAATGTTCAGCCCCTAAGTTAGCAAAAATTTTACCATTCGGATTAGTTTCCCGGATAATTGTAAAGCTACTTGCTGTTTCCGGATGCTTTAAACCAGCACTGACGGAACCAGAAGCCATGGCCAGTCCAGTCTCACGAGCAACTAAGGCTAGGTCCCGGTTGATTTTTTTAGTTTTATCACTGCCACCAGTCATGCCGTTAATGTAGAAGGGGACTGGTAAGTCAAAACTAGCGAAATTAGTCTTTAAAGAGACATCACTGCGGTTCATTTGAGGAAAAGAGTGATGAACAAAGCGCATTGCTTCAAAATCAGTCACAGGGTGAGTATGATATAGTTTTTCAGCAATTTCGACATGTTGATCTTTCCGATGTTGATGAATAGACATAACATTTCCTCCTAATTAGTTAATTTGCAACCCAGTGAACCGGCTCATAATGGACAGCAACTGGTAGTTGACTAATTCCAGCTTTTTCCCACTGTGAAATTAAGGGGGTTGAGTCTAAGGTTTTGTCGATTAAGACAATCCCACAGTCGCCACCACCAGCACCAGAAGATTTAGCGGCACCGCAATAATCTTCTGCGATTTCGCATAAATCGAAGAGGGTAGCTGTTTCAATATGAACGCCACTGTTAGCGCCTAAATGTTGTAATAACTGGCGATTTTCGCGAATGCCCGCTTGGATCGTCGGTAAGTCATTATCTTTGAAGGCATCAATAATTTTTGAGACACATTGGAAACTGTTCTTCAAAAAGATCGAATAGTAATGATCGATTTCACTGATTTCTTCATTTAATAAATCAACTAAGTGGGTAGTTGAAGCCGGATTACCTGTCCAACCAATCAGTAAGTTTAAGTTTGGTGGTGGTGTTAAAGAATCAATCGTTAATTTAGGCCATTCGACAGCCAGGAGTTCTAGTAAAGTCGTCTTTTTTAACGTGTCTTGAACCCAGTTACGGTCAAAACAAGAGTAAGCAATCCAGCCACCGAAAGAACTAGCTGCTAAATCCCCAAAAGAACCATTACTCTTAATTGATAAGTGGGTGAGGGCTGCTAATTTATAAACTAAAATCGGATCGAAGGCGACTTTATGATAAGTCAGTAAGGCTTTGATTGTGGCAACTGTCACAGCCCCACTTGAACCAAGGCCGTATTTACGACCATCTTTATTGTCTAAATCACTTTCAATTTCTAAATCAAAGAAAGTTAATTTTTTGCCTAGTTCGGCTAAATATGTTTCAGTAGTAGTCACAGCTTGAACAACGTATGTGAAAGGATTCTCACGCTCGTCAATAAAAAGTTGACCATTTTTTCTAGTCCAAGGAATTGAAAAACCTTTTGAGTAGCTTGAACGAATGCTACCTTGAAATTTAGCTTCCTTCAATTTGACTGTAATATATTGGTCGAGAGCGACTAATATTGCAGGTTGACCTGGTTCTAGTACAGCGTATTCGCCTGCTATATAGAGTTTTCCAGGGGCACTAGCTTCTATCATCTGTATCTTCCTTTCTAAATTGTCAAACTATCTGATAATAGTTCAACACCGCTGCCGACTTTGGAAATAATAACTGGATTGTCAGGAAAAGCGGTTTGGAGCATTGCTTGAATTTTAAGTGTTTCTGAGTAACGGCAAAGAATCTTGACATTAGGTCCAGCATCCATTGTAAAGTAACAAGACCATCCTTGTCTACGGATTTCTTGAACTTTTGTTAAAACTTGCACAGTTAACGGCTCCCAGTAAGTAAATGGCGGTTGTGCTCCGAGCATCGTGCCATGCATTTTCATGCCACTAGATTCGGTAATTTCCCCTAACAGTTGAAAGTCTTGTTTGTGAATGGCTTCTTTAATATTGCTTAAATCTGTACCAGCACTTTCCACCCAAGCCGGGTAGAAAGGTGATGTATCAACCGTTAATTTCATTCCTTGGCGACTTGAGATGGCTTTTTTGTGAGTGTTAACAGCAACGGTAATCATGCCAATGTCCCAACTAGCATCATCCACAGGGACTGCTAAACTATCTAGGGAGTTAGTTCCCATTTGCCATTCAACAAAGCCACCGAAGACACTGCGAGTGGCGCTACCACTACCTTGACGGACATAAGTTGATAATTGGCTAGGCGGCATGTCTAAGCCAGTCAGTGAGTTCATGGCCGCCCCAAGAGCAGCAAAAGCTGAAGCAGAGGAAGCTAGTCCAGCAGCTGTCGGGACATGATTTTCACTAATGACTTGAATGGGTGTCTTTATATCTGCTTCCCGGCGGAATAAATCAAGAAACTTAGATATTTTAACTGTTTCTGCAGGTGTTTGTTGTTGATTATTTAAAATAAATGAATCTGTCTCTCTTTGATCAGCTAAACTAACAGTAGTTGTCGTATAAAAAGCATCTAACGTTAAAGAGAGGCTACTATTCATTGGTAAAAATAACCTTTCGTCTTTTTTGCCCCAATATTTGATTAAGGCAATATTAGTGTGGGCTTTGGCCGTGGCACTATTTTTCAATTATTGTTCACTCATTTCATATAACCAAGTTGACTTGGCTCCAGATTTTTCTAAGGCCGCTGCGATTTTTTCAGCGTCCTCAAGGTTTCTAGCTAATGCTATCATACATCCACCACGGCCGCCACCAGTTAATTTAGCGCCTAAAGCTTTGTTACTAAGGGCTGTCACTACTAAGCCATCAAGTTCTAAACTAGAAACCCCTAACTCTGCTAATAAGACTTGAGCAGCGTTCATGGCTTCCCCAAGAGCTATCGGTTGGTTAGAGACTAGAAACTCGCGACTGGCTTGGGCAAGTTCACCTAGCTCGGCAATTTTATGCTCGTATAATTCGTGATTTTTCCCGGCAACTTTTAAACCGACACTTGCCACAGCTTCTTTTGTCTGACCTGTTTTACCAGTATCAGCAACGACTAAAACAGCCTGTAAGTGTAAGTCAATTGGCGTGAAAGGTTGGCCTTTAATAAAGTAATAAGGTTGGCTACTACTGGTCATCAAGGCATCAAGGCCACTAGGATTACCGTGAGCAATCTTTTCGGCAATATCAACAATTCTTAATAACTCAGCTTGACTGAGGGGCTCTTGGTAGTAATCAAAAATTCCCCGAGTAGTAGCTACGGCTACGGCGGCGCTTGAACCCATCCCACGTTCAGCTGGAATGGTGCTTTCAATCTTTAATGAAAGGACATCATGTTCTTTCTTTAGAGTAATTAAAGAAACTTCAATGACTTTTTTTAAACTTTCTAGCAGTTCAGGCATATCTTTTAACAGACCAGTATAAAAATGACAATCGATCTCAGTTTCTGAATTCGTTGATTTTGTAACGGTTGTTTTAATTTGGGTTGCTGGAAAGGGAATCGCCACAGAAGGTTGTCCATAAACAACAGAGTGTTCTCCCATCAAAATAATTTTTCCATTTGCTTGGCCGAAGCCAGTTGTATTTGACATAATAAGTTGATCCTTTCGTAAATCATCACTATGACGATTTCATCGAGTGTTTAGTTTAAAGTATTTTAGTAAATAATGCAATAATGGCTGGTGCTGCATATAAAGTCATGAACTGAATGCCATAGTTTACGCCGAGACGATTAAGTGTTCCACAAGCGAAGGCAATTAATAAGATTCCGAAAACGTTAATGAGACCAGCATCCATGTAGCCTAGTAAAATGACTAAGGCAATAAACAAGCCTAAAATGGCTTCGTGGGGAATCTTCCGTAAAACAAAGGAAGTAATTTTTGAGGCGAAACGCATCGCAACAACATACACAACGGTGATAGCTAACAAGCTCCCAATTATAAAGGCAACGATGAGCTGAGATTTAGGAAATTGATTCGTAATCGTATCACCGATTTTAAAAATAGGGGCTGCTTCAAAAAAGGCTGCTCCCGGACCAATCGCCGCAGGGGCTAAGGGGATTCCTAAAGCGACAAAACAAATGACTAGGCCTGAGATGTAAGTCCCTTGAGCTAAGGCGCTCATTATGACAATAGCGGCTTCCGCTTTTTTTTGCGGGTCAGTTTCCCGTTTACTCACTAGTTCTCCAAAGAGAATTGTTAAACCAACAGGGCTTAAAACAAATAAAAAGCTAGCTAGAAAAGTTGAACCGATACTCCCGAATAATTCATTTTTTGAGAGGACATTTAAAGGGTTTAAACTTTCTTTACGAATAACTGGTAATAAAGTTAAAGGTTCTGCGCGGTTGACTAATTTTTCTCGTTCACTTTGATTAAAGAGGGAAATTAAAGAAAGTAACAATGGGGCTACGGTAATGCCAAGAAAGAAAGAAGTCGTAATGTTTTTCCCCACTGGGACAGCGCCCATCTCCCAATAAATTGTTCGTAAGCCTTGGAAAAGAAGGGCTAAAGGAACGATGCTAATTAATGAAATGATTTTTGATTTACTAATGAGAGATAAAAAAATCGCGCCGCCAATAAATAACCAAGCACTGTAAGCTTTTAATTGTTCCGCATAAGGCGCAATCAGATTAGCAATTAATAAACTTGTAGGTAAAGCGACTAAGACACCAATCAAACTACCAATCGCCGCTTTTTTTATCGCTGTCGTAGTCTCACCCCGAGCTTTTAAAAATAAGGCGTGTTCAACGAGGGGTGTCGATAATACCCCACCAGGTAGTCCAACGATTAAGGCAGGCATAAGATTCATCAAACCTAAAGTCACAAAGGCTGATACGAAAAAACTCAAAGCAACTAAAGGGTTAACACCACCTAAAATTAAAGCTAATGATACCGGCATTAGCACTGATGTTTCATCTGTTCCGGGAATAAAACCAATAAAAATATATAAGACAATGGCAGCTAAAGAGCCACCAACCATCTGGATCAAAAGACTTAGATCCATTTCTACCAAACTCCTTCACATTCTTTATTTTTGGATCTTGATGTTACGCTTCGGCTTAATTAAAAAAGTCGTTATCAAAAAGCCGACAATCGCTCCGGCTAAGCCGAAGAATAATTGCTTAGTCGGATCCGTCACTGGGGCTAAGAAATAGCCAACCATAGTCGTTATAACTGACAAGCCAATAGCTAGACTTAAATCTTTAAGACCGACGAGATCGTTCCAAATATAAACTGTTTCATTTTGTTTTTCCATAAGAACCTCCAATTTTTAAGGAAAAGATTAGTTAGTATGTGATTCTACCTATTATATGCTAGTTTAACGTAATTAAATAAAGATAGGAACAAAGTCGAAAACTCTTTAACAATTCTTATGACTTTGTGAGATAAACATATTCAGTAAAAAAACCATGGAGATCCAGCTTTTGATTTTTTTATAATCAAAAATATGCTATGATTATTTAATAGATAAGGAGTGAGTGACATGGTTAATATTGATTGGAATAATTTAGAGTTTAATTATATAAAAACACCCTTACGCTTCATTGCCCACTACAAAGACGGACAATGGGATCAAGGCAAGATGACGGAAGATAATACGTTGCATATTCACGAAGGCTCAACAGCAATCCACTATGGCCAACAATGTTTTGAAGGAATGAAAGCCTACCGTTGTCAAGATGATTCAATTAATTTGTTCCGTCCCTTTGAAAATGCCAAACGGCTTAACCGCAGTGCGGAACGTTTGAGAATGCCGGCTTTTCCAGAAGCGGACTTTGTGGCAGCAGTGAAAAGCGTTGTTAAAGCGAATGCTGATTATGTGCCTCCTTATGACTCAGGAGCGACTTTATATATCCGGCCACTACTCATCGGTGTTGGTGAAAACATTGGTGTTAGAGCAGCCCAAGAATATATTTTAACGATTTTTTGTACCCCAGTTGGTCCTTATTTTAAAGGCGGCTTAGCACCGTCTAACTTTATTGTTTCGGACTATGACCGTGCCGCGCCTATGGGAACAGGTGCCGTTAAAGTTGGTGGCAATTACGCCGCAAGTCTCTATCCTGGAACGGAAGCCCAAAAACAAGCCTTTGCTGACTGTGTTTACTTAGATCCGGAAACCCACACTAAGATAGAAGAAGTAGGGGCAGCAAATTTCTTTGGTATCACTAAAGATAATCAATTTGTTACGCCAAAATCACCTTCGATTTTACCGAGTATTACAAAGTATTCTTTGTTGCACTTAGCTCAAGAACGCTTTAACTTAGAAAGTTTTGAAGGGGATGTCCGCCTTGATGAGTTAGATAAATTTGTCGAAGCAGGCGCTTGTGGCACAGCCGCAGTTATATCACCAATTGGTGGGATTCAGCTAAAAGACCGGTTCCATGTTTTTCATTCAGAAACAGAAGTCGGACCAATTACAGAAAAACTTTATAATGAATTAGTCGGTATTCAGTTTGGTGACATTGTTGCACCAGCTGGTTGGATCGAAAAAGTATAAAAAAAGCCAAAGTCCTTTACAAGACTTTGGCTTTTTTTCTAATCGTTTATTTCGCTTCTTGGAGAACTTTAATTGATGTAATAGTCACATCTTTAGTTGGCACATCACTAGCTCCAACTTCCGTGCTAGCAATTTTATCAAGAACGTCTAAACCTTCAGTCACTTGACCGAAGACCGTATGTTTTTTATCAAGATGAGGTGTTCCGCCATTTTTGTATGCTTCAATGATTTTTTCAGGATAGTCATCAATTAGTAAGCCGTCAGAATAGTCTTCAGTACTTTGAACGATAAAGAACTGACTACCGTTAGTATTCGGTCCACTGTTAGCCATTGAAATTGCCCCACGTAAGTTATAAAGTTTGTCTGAGAACTCATCCTCAAAAGCTTCCTTCCAAATACTTTCGCCACCCATGCCAGTGCCTTCAGGGTCGCCACCTTGGATCATAAAGTTATTGATGACACGGTGAAATTTTAAGCCGTCGTAATAGCCATCTTTAGCGTGAGTTACAAAGTTTTCAACAGTTTTTGGCGCTTCAGCTGGGAATAATTTAAGTTTAATCGAACCAAGACTAGTAACCATTTCTACTAAAGTCTCGTCTTCAGCAACTTCTTTATTTAATTGTGGTAAGTCTAAGGCATTTAAATCAACTGCTTCTTTTGTCGATGTGGCTGTTGTCTCTGATGATTTACTTGTTTCTTGATTCGCCGCTTTACCACAACCGGCGATCAGTAGCGTTGCTAGTGCTAATGTTGTCACACTTAGTATTAATTTTTTAGTTTTCATTTTCCAACCTCTTTATCCTATTTATTTGTCTTTCACAATGATACCAAATTTTATTCATTTAACATAGAGAAAAGGAGGAATTCTGAGAATAAGGACGGGTTAAATAAAAAAACTTTAATAAAATGGTCTAGACAATGATTTTTTTAATTGTTATAATGTTTACGAAAGATAATATAATCTAGGGGGACAAAGACAATGGGAAAATTAGGTATTTCAATTTATCCAGAACGGTCAACATTTGAGAAAGATCAAGCATATTTAGATTTAGCACACAAATACGGATTCAAGCGGGTCTTTACTAGTCTCTTACAAATAAGTGACGATAAAGAAACAGTTTTAGCTGGCTTTAAAAAAGTTGTTGATTATGCTAATAGTTTAGAGATGGAAGTTATGGTTGATATTAACCCAGCTTTGTTTGAACAATTAGGAATTTCTTATGATGACTTATCTTTTTTCCATGACATGGGAGCGGATGGCGTTCGTTTAGATATCGGTTTTACTGGTCAAGAAGAAGCCCGGATGACTCGTAATCCTTACGGCATTAAAATCGAAATCAATATGAGTACTGGCACAGGCTATGTTGACAATATTATGAGTTACTCACCAAACTTGAACAACTTACTAGGGTCACATAACTTTTACCCACACCGTTATTCTGGTCTAGGTTATGACCACTTTGTGATGTGTACAGAGAAATTTACTAAATATGGAATTAATACGATGGCTTTTGTTAATTCTCATGACGCAACCTTCGGACCGTGGCCAACACAAGATGGTTTGTGTTCATTAGAAGACCATCGTGAGCTGGAAATCGGCACACAAGTGAAGCATTTAGTCTTAACAGGGATGATTGACGACATCTTAGTCGGTAATGCCTATGCGTCAGAAGCTGAACTTAAAGCGATGTCAGAAGCTTTTAATGCAGAGTATCCAACAGTTAAAGTTGATGTGGCAGCGGATATTACCGCTGACGAGGAAAAAGTCTTATTTGAAAGTTTACATAGTTACCGGGGGGATCGTTCAGAATATTTATTACGCTCGACAATGACCCGAATCACTTTCAAAGATTTACCTTTCCCAGCTCATAATACAGTTGATATGGTTAAAGGGGACGTTTTAATAGATAATGTCGAATTTGGCCAATACAAAGGTGAAACCCAAATTGCCTTACAAGAGATGAAAAATGATGGCAGAGTCAATGTTGTCGGTAAAATTACGCCTGATGAGCTTTTCTTACTTGATTTCTTAAAACCATGGTCAAACTTCAAATTAATTAAAAATAACTAAAAAAAACAATTGGCTACTTCATAACATTTTTGTGAAGTAGCTTTTTACTCCCTTTTTACTCCTCATTTTTGTAGTAACTGTGATAGAATAAGGGCAAGTAGCAAATGATCCAAGAAATGTTACTTCCTTTACTAACCTTAGTCTTTTTAGGAGGAAAAAAATGTTTACTTATCAACAAATCCAGAATTTAAATGATTTAGAATTAGGTGTCTATAATTATGTTATTCAAAATATTGACGAAGTCAAGACAATGAAAATTCGCGAACTATCAGAAAAAGCCCATGTCTCAACGACAACGGTGTTAAATTTTTGTAGCAAGATTGGTTGTGATGGTTATTCGGAATTTAAAGTTAAGCTAAAACTTCATCAAGAGTCACTAGCTACGACTGAATATACTGATGACACTGTAGCGATGATGGATTTCTTTAAGAAAATCAACACTTCCGCCTTTAAAAATGAAATTGATCATTGTGCTAAAATTATTGCCCAATCTAACAATGTCTTTTTTTATGGCATAGGTAGTAGTGGTATTCTTGGTCAATATGGGGCCAGATATTTATCGAACATGGGGATTTACGCGACCCATATTAGCGACCCGTTTTATCCGATTCCGGAGTTACCAGATACGAAGCCGACATTAATCGTTTTATCTGTTTCTGGCGAAACATCAATGGTTCTTCATCGGGTCAGTGAATACAAAGAAAAACAATTTAATATCATTAGTATTACTAATAGTGATTCATCAACTTTATCGAAAATTTCAGATGGAACAGTCGGTTATTATATGCCGATTGAAAAAAAAGGGCCAATCCATAACGTGACGACCCAAGTGCCAGTGATTCACATTATTGAAATGTTAGCACGTCAAGCCTTTGAATTAAAAAATAATGAATAAAGTGGGAAGACTGAATGAAATTAATAATTAATGCCGATGATTTTGGCTACTCTCGTGGTCATAACTACGGGATTTTAGATAGTTTTACAGAAGGAATTTTAACTTCTACAACGTTAATGAATACTATGCCAGGAGCAAATCATGCTTACCAATTAGCCAAAAGTTACCCAGAGTTAGACGTTGGTATTCACTTTGTGGCGACTCATGGCAAACCTTTATCAGATCCAGAGACTGTTCCGACCTTAGTCGATGGGGCTGGTAACTTTCATAGTAATGATTATTTTTACGCTAATGCAATTTCTCAAGGGGAACTTGAAAGTGAGTGGCGCTTGCAATTAGCTAAACAGTTAATAAACGGCGTCATCCCTAGTCATGCTGATTCCCATCACCACATTCATATGTCACCACAATTTTTTCCGGTTTACGCTAAAATTGTCAATGAGCATCAGTTAGCTATTCGTTTTTATGAAGAGATGGTGGACTCGCGAGAGGTTGCCAACTATCGTCAACTAGTTAAAGGTTTAGCTTGTCCAGATGGCTTTTCGCCAAATTTTTACCAAGAGGAAGTCTCAGAAGCGTTTTTTGATCAGTTTTTAACAACTGAAGATCTGACGATCGAAGTCATGACTCACCCAGCTTATCTTGATGAAGCTATTTATCACGGCAGTAGTTATAATTTAACGCGGATGAAGGAAGTCGAAGTCTTGACTAGTCCGAAGTTAATTATTAAATTAAAAGAACATGGTGTCTCAGTGATTTCTTTTAAAGACTTGTAATTGTATCTTTATATAGAAGGAAACGGATTTTTTAATGAAACAAACAGTAGGAAAGACTTTAAAGTTTACTAGAAATCTTTAATTAAAAAGAATATCAAGATGAGCGAGGCTTTCAATGAAAAAAATTAGTTTTATAATATTAGGTTTTGTAACGTTTATTTTAGGAACACTAGGTGTCTTTTTACCAATCTTACCGACAACGCCTTTTTATTTATTAACAGCCTTTCTTTGGCTAAACAGTTCTGAAAAGCTTCATGATTTTTTTGTTAATAGTAAATACTACGATAAGTACATCAAAGAAATGATTATCGAAAAGAAAATGTCTAAAGGTGATCAACGTAAAATGTTTATTGGTATCTTTTTCATTTTACTCATACCGTTTATTTTAGTAGATAGTTTACTTGTTAGAAGTATTTTAGTCATCGTCTATGTGGCCCATTTGTATTTACTGACACGGTATTTCAATAAAAAGCAAAAAGTAGCGATTAAAAAGCAAGTACTGGACTAAAGCTCAGTCAAAAAAAGCCGGTTTAAGGCTTTTTTTTATTGTTTATCATTCATAATAAGGGGGTTAAAAGCCGTCCTTAAGCACTTTTAGCAAGTTTTTAAGGTCAAAAAGGCTGATAATATTTGACGTTAAACTGTAACATAAGCAGAGAAAATGCTTATTTTTAGTAAGAAGGACTTTTCAATATTACAAGGCTGTTTATTAAGGGTTTATTAGTTGAATAAAAACAGGTGTTCTTAGCTAGGTGTTAAAGGAATCCTTATAAAATAAGCTTTCTGAAATATTTTCATGAAAACATTAACCTTACATTAACAAGATTGATATTGCTTTGTAACATAGCCTTGTTATGATTTGTCTCGTTCTCAAGTAAGCAACACACAGGGAACAAAAATCTTTTTACAAAACAAGGGGAGTAAATACAAAATGAACGTAAAGACAAAATTAGTCGGAATCGTCGCAATTGCTACAACAACTATGGGATTTGGCGCTACTGCATTTGCAGATAGTATCTATACAGTTAAATCAGGAGACACGCTTTCACAAATCTCTTATGATTACTTAGGGTCAGCAGACCAATACACAACAATCGCTCAATCAAACAACATTTTAAATGCTGACTTAATCTATGTCGGACAAAAATTAAAACTATCAGCAGATGGTCAAATTAGTGAAGCAACAGCAGATGAAGTTGCAACGATTGAAGAAGCAACGACACCAGTTATTGAAGAGAACACGCCAGTCGTTGAAGAAACACCGGCAGTTGTTGAAGAAGCACCAGTAGCTGAACCAGTCCAAGAAGTTGAACAAGTTCAAGAGTCAGCACCAGCTGGTCGGACGATTACAGTTGAAACAACAGCTTACGATGGTATTAGTTTAGGTGGCTTAACAGCAACTGGTTACCAAATTACTGGTTATGGTGATAAAGTAATTGCCGTTGACCCAAATGTTATTCCATTAGGTAGTACCGTTTATGTCCCAGGATACGGAACAGCGATTGCTGCCGATACTGGTGGTGCGATTCAAGGAAATATCATTGATTTAAATATGAGTACAGCAGATGCCATTCAATGGGGTCGTCGCTCAGTAACAATTACAATTTTATAAAAATAGCTGATATTCAGCTTGATTATGAGAGAAAACTGTGGAATTTACGATTCTGCAGTTTTTTTATGTGAAAAAGCACGGATTTATTGGACAAACGTGCCGATAACCATTAAAATGAAATAAGATTTTGAATTAGATTAGGAGGACAAAAGAATGTCCATGTTTTTAGATCAAGTAACAATCGACGTTAAAGCCGGCAAAGGCGGAGACGGCATGGTTGCTTTTAGAAGAGAGAAATATGTACCAGACGGCGGGCCAGCAGGTGGAGATGGCGGTCGTGGTGGCGATATTATTCTAGTTGTTGAAGAAGGTTTACGTACATTAATGGATTTTAGATTTAATCGCTTTTTCCGTTCAATCCCCGGAGAAAATGGTATGAGTAAAGGGATGCATGGTCGTGGAGCTGAAGACACATATGTGCCAGTCCCGCCCGGCACAACAGTCCGTAATAAAGAAACAGGGGCTTTGTTAGGTGATTTACTAACACAAGGTCAAACCTTATGTGTGGCTAAAGGTGGACGTGGTGGACGTGGGAACATTCGTTTCTCTTCACCAAGAAACCCAGCACCAGAAATCGCTGAAAATGGTGAACCTGGTGATGAGCATAAAATTGAATTAGAATTAAAAGTACTAGCAGACGTTGGTCTAGTTGGTTTCCCATCAGTTGGTAAATCAACATTACTGTCAATCGTTTCAAAAGCCCGTCCGAAAATCGGTGCCTATCACTTTACTACGTTAGTACCAAACTTAGGAATGGTTACTGTTAAAGATGGCCGTAGTTTCGTTATGGCTGATTTACCTGGTTTAATTGAAGGGGCGTCACAAGGCATTGGTTTAGGAACACAATTCTTACGCCACATCGAACGAACTCGGGTTATCTTACACGTGATTGATATGAGTGGCATGGAAGGCCGCGATCCTTACGACGATTATTTAGCAATCAACAAAGAGTTGGAAGCTCATAATTTACGTTTATTAGAACGACCACAAATTGTCGTTGCTAATAAGATGGATATGCCTGATGCTGCTGAAAACTTAGAAATCTTCAAGGAAAAGCTATATGCAGGCATTACAGATGAATTTGCTGATAAAATTCCAGTCTTTGCTGTTTCTGGAACGTCCCATCAAGGGATTGAACCATTACTAAGCGCTACTGTGGACTTAGTCGAAACGACTCCTGAATTTCCTCTTTATGATGAAGGAATGGAAGAAGAAACGATTCGTTATGAGTTTACCCCAGAAGAGAAACAATTTGATGTCACTCGTGATGATGACACGACTTGGGTTCTGTCTGGTGAAGGCTTAGAGAAACTCTTCAAGATGACTAACTTTGACCACGATGAAAGTACGATGCGTTTTGCTCGTCAATTACGAGGCATGGGTGTCGATGAAGCGTTACGTGCTAAAGGAGCTAAAGATGGCGATTTCGTCAGAATTGGTGAATTTGTCTTTGAATTCGTAGATTAATAATCTTCAGAATAGCGATGATTTCAGTCTTAACTGAAATCTAGCTATTCTTTTTTTGATTTACTGTTCTAAATCTTTCCGTAGAAGCGGATTTATTGGTACAATAGAGGAGAATTAATGAAGCAAGCCCACAACTAATTAACTTATAGGAGGAACTGACAGATGAGTAAAAAAGTGATTATTTTAACCTTTGAGCTTGAAAGCTTACCTTATCAAGCTTTTTCAGAAATCAAAAGAATTCATAGTAAAAAGGAATTAACTGTGGAACAAATGGCAGTTGTCTATCACAGCGGAACAGGGGATCACCAATTCGAAATGAAAGACTTTTTAGATTTTACTGGTAAAAATCACACAGCTAAAAATAGTACGATTGGCATGTTCCTGGGAATCTTAGGTGGGCCTTTAGGGATGATGTTTGGCTGGTTTGCTGGCAGTGTTCTAGGTGGGGCTCAAGACGCTAAGGAGTTAAGTCAAGCCGCAAGTATCTTTGAATTCATTGGTAAAGAACTACCGGAAGGTCAAACGGGTTTACTTTTATTAGCCGATGAAAAAGATAATCGGCCTTTGAATCAATTAGTCTTTAATCAACTAGGGGGCCAAATTACCCGCTTTGATGTGGAAGATGTTGAAGGGGAAATTGCCAAAGCCCAAACGTTAGAAGCAGAAGTTGAAGAAAAAAAGACAAAGCCTTAATGGGGAAAAAGTGTTGCTTCTCTGAGGGGATTGCCCTACAATAAATAAGAAGTTTATATAGAAAGTTAGGTTTATTATGGAAATCCAATTTTTAGGTACAGGCGCAGGTGTTCCTGCTAAACAAAGAAATGTTACAAGTATCGCTTTAAAGTTATTAGATGAACGAAATTCAGTGTGGTTATTTGACTGTGGCGAAGGAACCCAACAGCAAATACTACGTACGAATATCCGACCACGTAAAATTGAGAAAATTTTTATTACTCATCTTCATGGGGATCATATTTTTGGTTTGCCCGGGTTACTAAGTAGCCGTTCATTCCAAGGTGGCGAAAGTCCCTTAACAATTATTGGACCTAAAGGCATTAAGAAATACGTTGAAACGAGTTTACGGTTATCAGAATCCCATTTGAAATATTCACTGATCTTTAACGAGATCGATGAGACAGGCGTGATTTTTAAAGATCACCAATTTACCGTCACTTGTTTACCATTGGATCATCGGATTACGTGTTATGGCTACCGGATTGTCGAAGCAGACCATGAAGGCGAACTCCAAGTTGAAAAACTTAAAGCCGCTCAAGTTCCTTCAGGTCCGATTTATGGCAAATTGAAAAGTGGCTTAAGTGTAGAGCTACCAGACGGTCGTGTCATCAATGGTCAAGATTTTGTGGGCGAGGCGAAACAAGGTCGGATTGTCACGATTTTAGGGGATACTCGTAAACACCCTAATAGTGTTGAACTAGCTAAAAATGCTGACCTTCTTGTCCATGAGAGTACGTTTAATCAGGGGGAAAGTAAATTAGCCCGAGAGTATTATCATTCAACGACAACTCAAGCCGCGGAAGTCGCCATTGAAGCCCAAGTGGAAAAATTATTATTAACTCATATTAGTGCTCGCTATATTGGAAAAGAAGCCCAAGAGTTAGAACAAGAAGCCCAAGTGCTCTTTCCAGCGACAAAACTAGTCAAAGATTTTGATTGTGTGGATATTCCTTTTAAAGGGAAATAAATGAAAGGTGGTTCGCTAATGGCAAAGGATTTGAATAATAAAGTCGTCTTAATTACAGGAGGTTCTGCCGGTTTAGGAGAAATGATCGCTTACGAAGCAGCTAAAAAAGGGGCAATTGTGATTGTCTGTGCTCGGCGCATTAATCTCATCGGCAGTGTGAAAGAAACATGTAGTGAACTATCAGGTAAAGCAGCTTATGCCTTTCAGTTAGACATGGCTAATCCTGAAAACATTGAAGAAGTCTATCAAAAAATAACTGATGAAGTTGGTGTTGTCGATGTCTTAGTCAACTGTGCTGGTTTTGGTTTATTCCGTCATTTTAATGATTTTGATATGGCAGTAGTTGAGCAAATGTTCCGAGTTAACGTCCTTGGTTTAATGTACTTAACCCAAAAAGTCGCCTTAGGAATGGCTACTAAGAAAGAGGGGCATATTGTTAATATTGCTTCTCAAGCCGGTAAAATGGCGACAGTTAAATCAAGTGTTTATTCTGCGACTAAATTTGCGGTCTTAGGCTTCTCTAATAGCTTACGTCTTGAGTTAAAACCTTTAGGAGTCAAAGTGACGACGGTTAATCCAGGACCAATCAGAACGGATTTCTTTGATCAAGCCGATGAGACGGGGGAGTATCTCCAAGCAGTGGACCGTTTTATACTAGAGCCACAGCCACTTGCTCACCGAATTGTGAATGTTTTTGGGTCAAATGTGCGAGAATTAAATGCGCCATTTGTGATGGAATTAGCTAGTAAAGCTTATTTCTTATTTCCCCGCTTAGGCGATTACTTTGCCGGGTCATTATTAAACAATAAATAGTAAGGGGTGTCTTATGAAACATCAAAGTAAATTGATTGTTGGGTTTGTTTTAGTTTTTATCGTCGTTGTTTTCTCCGTTATTAATACGGAAAAAGTTGCTGTTAACTTTGGTTTTGCCATTGTTCAATCGCCTTTAATCTTCATTATTTTAGGGTCAACGATTTTGGGAGCCTTGATTGTATTTGTCACATGGTTTTCTAGTTTTTGGCGTCAACGAAAAGAAGTCAAGCAGTTAAAAAAACAAGTCAGTGATTATCAAGAAAACATTGATGGAGCAGTTGCTGAAGAACTTCAAACTGAACGTTTGGCTTTCGAGGCAGAACTTGCTCAAGCACAAAGCCAAGTCGCAGACTTAGAAAGTCAATTAAGAGACTTACACGGGGAAGTTTTCGTAGAAGCCCCATTAATCAATGACCCAAGTCAATTAGATAGCTAAAGCAAAAGACCGACGTTGATTGTCGGTCTTTTGTTTGTTAGATGACTAACGTTTTTAAGTTATTTTTGCTATAATGATAGAGCAGGCAATGGCCTAAATGGAAGTCTTAAAGGAGAGATGATTTGAAAAAATCAGTATATAATTGGCAGATACCTGAAGTTTCAGCTGAACATCAGCAATTAGTGCCAATCTTAGAACAATTAAAATTACCGAGCTATTTCTCAAAGCTCTTATGGAACCGTGACTTGCAGTCAGAAGAGCAGATCAAGGCCTTCTTTAATCCAACTTTAGAATTACTTCATGACCCTCTCGCCTTGTTCGAGATGGATAAAGCTGTCAGTCGGATTCAAGCAGCTGTGGAAAATGGGCAGCGGATGTTAATTTACGGCGATTATGATGCTGATGGCATCACAAGTACAACGGTTTTAAAAGAAGCGATTGAACTGATTGGCGGGGAGACCGAATTTTATTTGCCAGACCGTTTCAAAGACGGTTATGGCCCTAATCCGCAAAAATATCAAGAATTAATTGAGGAATATGAACTAGATTTAATTATTACCGTTGATAATGGCGTCTCAGGTCATGAGGCAATTGCCTATGCGAATTCCGTTGGTGTTGATGTCATAGTTACAGACCACCACGAGTTACCTGAAAGTTTGCCAGAAGCCTATGCCGTGATTCATCCCCGCCATCCAGCTGGTAATTATCCTTTTGGGGATTTGGCAGGAGTAGGAGTTGCGTTTAAAGTCGCTACAGCCCTTTTAGATGACGTTCCGATGGAGATGTTAGATTTAGTCGCAATCGGAACTATCGCAGACCTAGTGTCGTTAACAGGGGAGAATCGGGCCTTAGTTCAACTGGGCTTAGATATTATTAAACAAAGTGATCGCCTAGGCTTACAAGCCTTATGTGAAAAGGCCGAGATTGTCCAAAATACCTTGACTGAAGAAAATATTGGCTTTGGAATTGGTCCTAGGTTAAATGCCATCGGGCGAATTGGTGATGCTAACCCGGGCGTAACCCTCCTTAGTACTTTTGACGAAGGAGAAGCAATCAGTTTAGCTGAGATGGTTCATACTAAAAATAGTGAACGGCAAAGGATTGTTAAAGAGATTACTGCTGAAGCCTTAGAAATGGTAGCAGAGATGCCTGCTCAAGGGATGTATGTCTTAGCAAAAGCCGGTTGGCATGAAGGGGTTTTAGGGATTGTCGCTAGCCGGATTGTTCAAGAAACTGGTCGCCCAGCCTTAGTTTTAGGAATTGATCAGGAAACGCAAATCGCTAAAGGTTCCGGACGTAGTGTTGAACAAGTTAATTTATTTACAGCCATGTCTGCTGCAAGTGAAATCTTCACAAGCTTTGGTGGGCACCATATGGCAGCAGGGATGTCTTTAGAAGCCTCACGTTTAACAGAATTACAAGGGGCTCTTAATGAGTACATTGTTACTGAGGGGATTGATTTTTCAGAAGGCCCTCAGTTACGAGTGGAAGAAGCGTTGGAAGTTAAAGATGTGACGGTTAATTTTATTCAAGAGTTAGCATTATTAGGACCATTTGGCACGGACAACCCCTCGCCGGTCTTTCTATTTGAAAAGAGTGGTGCAACAGACTTAAAACAAATCGGCGCCGGTAAAAACCATTTGAAATTTACGTTAAAGCAACATTCAGCAGAGTTAGACTGTATTGGCTTTGATTTTGGGTTTCAAATTGGGGAATTTAGTCCTGGTGAAGACTTAGCTGTTGTCGGTAAACTAGGAATCAACGAATGGAATGGCAATCGTAAACCTCAGCTCTTCCTCCAAGACTACCAAGTTGAAGGGTTTCAACTTTTCGATTTACGAGGAAAGAAAATTGAACTTAATCAGTATTCCGAAGAGTCAAATTTAATTATTGGTTTTTCAGAACAAACAGTTAAACATTATCAAAAATTAACAACAGCCCCAGTCCTTTTAGCGACAGAAGCATTAGCTAACATAGCTAATTTAAAAGGCAAAATTAAGCAGTTAGTCGTCTTAGATTGTCCGGTGGAAGCCCAAGAGTTAAAAACAGTCTTTCAAGCGTTTGATTTTTCCCGCATTTATTTATACGGGATCTCCCTTGAGGAATGTTATTTGAATGGGATGCCTTCCCGCGAGCAATTCGGTAAATTATTTGGCTTTATTAAACACCACCAACAAGTCGATGTCCGCTATAAAACGAAAGAGATTGCGAACTTCTTAAAAGTTCAGGAAAGTGTACTTATTTTTATGATTCAAGTGTTTTTTGAGCTCGGATTTGTTACAATAGAGGGTGGCGTGATGAACCAAGTTGAAAATCCAACGAATCAGCCACTAACAGCCAGTAAAACTTATCAAGAGCGTGAATTGAAAATTAAAGCCGAAGAATTTTTGTTATACAGTAGCAATGATGACTTAGTTCAATGGCTCTTAACACAGGAGGAAGAAAATTGAATTTAAAAGATTATATTGCAAGTATTCCCGATTACCCAGTTGAAGGTGTTGTTTTTAGAGATATTTCACCATTAATGGGCGACGGCGCTGCTTACCGTGAAGCCACTAAACAAATTGTTGACTATGCCAAAGAAAAACAAGTCGACATGATTGTTGGACCAGAAGCCCGTGGTTTTATTATAGGCTGTCCAGTTGCTTATGAGTTAGGGATTGGTTTTGCTCCTGCTCGTAAAAAGGGCAAATTACCCCGTGAAACGATCGAAGTTGATTACGGCTTAGAATATGGTGAAGCGACATTAACCTTACATAAAGATGCGATTAAACCAGGCCAACGAGTGTTAATTTGTGATGACTTATTAGCCACAGGTGGAACAATTGAAGCGACTATTCAATTAATCGAAAAACTAGGTGGAGTTGTCGTTGGTTGTGCCTTCTTAGTTGAATTATTAGACTTAAATGGCCGAGATAAGATTAAAGGTTACGACATTTTAACTTTAATGGATTTCTAAACGGTCTTAGACTAAATAAAAAAAGTTGTTACTCCCAATTGGAAGTAACAACTTTTTTTTGCTTATTTTGTAAAGATCCCTAAAGGTTTACCAACTGGTAAGAAAGTGTAACCGAAATGTTTGTTTAAGACGGCAGCTGCACTACCGTAGAAAGAAAAGATTGCGATTAAAAATTCAGCGATGGCAGCGACTGTATGGAAGAAGTCAACGGCTACGCCTAAAGTTGATAATGCTAAACCGATAAATAAGAAGTCGATTAAGACAAAAATTGTAAATAACACTTTGTGAGTTTCAGCGGCACCGATTGTCATAAAGACTGAAAAGATTAAGTAACCAATAAAGGCAAAACCTAATTGTTTTGGATCGTAGCTAGCTGCTAATGATTCACCTAGTAAACCATTTTGGATCATCCAAGCACTGGCCGTTCCTAACCAAAAGAAACCAAAACCGAAGAAGGCTGTTGCTCCAAAGACATTATTGCATTTGGCATCGTAAATCCCAGCAACGATTTGAGCTGCTCCGCCTAAAAATAGTGCCCAAGGGATAACGCCACCAACACCCTCAGTCCACCCTAATTTTTGTGATGAAGCCACTAAAGTGACCATTGCTAATCCAAATAAACCAATTGCTGAAGGATCAATCAGCTTGTGTGTAACTGTAATTTCTTGCTTTTCCATGGTAATCTCCTTTAAATATAAAAATTAAACAACTTATTAAAAATATCATTTGTCTTGCTTAAAGTCAATAAGAATTATGATTAGCAGTGCAATAATGTATTTGAACTAAAACAGTTAATTAGCCGCGAAAAAAGGTGATTGCTTTTTTATTTTTGCCTATGTTATAGTATCCTTGAAAAATAAGTGTAAAGGGGTCTATTATGAACAGGATAGGCGTGGTCGAAAAAGCGTTAAAAGAAATGTACCAGCTGAATAAATTAGGAATAACAGCCGCCGGGCTAGCTAATCGTTTAGGTTATGACCGGAGTAATGTTTCTCGAGATTTAAATATCTTAGTTAAAAGTGGTAAGTGTGTAAAAAAGAAAAGTCGGCCGGTCTTGTTTTTTCCAGTAGAAGGCGACTCTAGGAAGGAGGAAGAAGATGTTAGTTTGAATTCAGTCAGACGAAATGAAATCGTTACAACTCAAACGGAACTGGATAATTTTTCACTAACTAATCAAAGTTTACTATCACAAATTGAATTAGGTAAGTCGGCAATTTTGTATCCCACCCATTTAATGCACATCTTGATTTTAGGCGACTCTGGTGTTGGCAAATCAATGTTTGCAAAATTACTTCACGACTATGGAATCGAAGTTCAGCGTTTTATTAAAGGAGCGCCTTTTATTCGTTTTAATTGCGCGGATTATGCTAAGACTCCGCAATTATTAATGGCTCAATTATTTGGCAGTGTCAAGGGGGCCTATACGGGAGCTGAAGACAATCGCAGAGGTGTTTTGGAGCAAGCCGATGGGGGGATTTTGTTTTTAGATGAGATTCATCGTTTACCGATTGAAGGACAAGAAATGTTGTTTACTTATATTGACCAAGGGTACTTTAAAGCCTTAGGGGATCCTCTGACTGAACGATTTGTCAAAGTCATGTTGATTGGGGCAACGACAGAATCAAAAGAAAGCTTTCCACCGACGTTCAGTCGTAGAATTCCGATGGTCATTAAATTACCAAATTTGAAAGAGCGAACACTTGAAGAACGTTACTTTTTATTTGAAACATTTACAGGCTTAGAAATCGATCAGCTAAAGTTAGATGTGAAAATCAGTCATAACGTTTTAAGAGCATTTTTAAGTTATGACTGTCGCTATAATATTGGCCAGTTAAAAAGTGACATCCGTTTAGTTTTCGCCAAAGCTTATGGGGATTATTTAACTGGTAAAAAGCCTGAAGTGATGATTACTTCAAAAGATTTACCAGTTCATATCAAAGAGGGGTTGTTTTTAGAAACCGTTCATCGCCAATTATGGCAAACCTTGAGTAGTCAAAGTGAGCCTTTTATTACGTTAAAAGCTAAAGGCGAGGGACAAGAGCAAGAGTCAGAGTCGATTTACTTAGAAATTACTCAACGGGTTAAATCGTTAGAACAAGCTAATTTAAGTCTTGAGGCGATTCAAAAGGAAATTAGTAAAGATTTAAGTCTCTATATGACTAAGCAGCAAAAGTATCAACTTAAAAAAGGCGATAATGAGTTGTTACTGAGTGTTATTCCAAGGACTGACTTAGCGATTATTGAAGAAATGATTCGTTTTTCAGAAATCGAACTAGCTAATGTGTTTAGTCGCAAAGTTCATCAAGCCTTAGCTATTCATGTTTTTAATTTATTAGAACGCTTAAGAAAGTCTCAGACTCTAGATTACGAGGCTAGTTTAAACTATTCCCGAGAGTATCCTCAGTTGTATCAAACAGCACAAGCAGCCTTGGCTTTGTTAGAAGACAGGTTAACCCTTGAGATACCTCCTGAAGAGGCCCATTATTTGATCTTATTTTATGCTTATGATGACTTAAATAAGCCATTATTTTCAGAAAATGTACAAGTTATTGTCATCGCCCATGGGGAGAAAACTGGGAGTGCTTTAAGTGAAACTGCCAACAGTTTACTAGGAAACCAAGGGGTGATTGGGATAAACGCAAAGCTCGATAAGAACCCCCAAGAAATTTATAATCAATTAAAAGAAATTATTGTTCATCGTCACATTAATCAGGATGTCTTGCTATTAGTTGATATGGGCAGTTTACTGACATTTGAAAAGCTGTTAATGGAAGACTTCTCTTTCAAAGTTAAAGCTGTGCCTTTAGTTAGTACCGTTCACGTTATTGAAGCTAGTCGTAAAGCGATGTTAGGTCAAAATTTAGCAGAACTTTTCCAAGAGATGTTGCGGATTAATCGCTATATGGATGAGTTTTATTTGCAGGAAGTGGAAGTCAAGCCTAATAGTTCTAGACTGCCTGGGTTTAAACTGAAGCCATTAAGTATCTTGGCGATTTGTTTAAGTGGGGAAGGGACAGCCTTGACGATTAAAAGTGTCTTAGAAAATAAACTTGGCTTGGCTCAATATGACATTAAGGTGTTAACTTTAAGTCTATTAGCGAAAGAAAGTGTTCAAAAACAAATCGATAAGCTAAGTCAGTCCTATCGGATTATTTGTATTGTTAGTACCTTTCAAATTAAAACGAAGATTCCTAGCTTTGATTTATTTAGTCTTTTAAATGGAAAATCTTTGCTAGAAATCACAGACAGTATTAACCAAGAACAAATTTACCGGCAAATGCCTGAAAGGATTCATCGTTATTTTGATGTCCAACAAGGGGAAGTGATTGTCATGAAAATTTTTGAGTTTATAGAACAAATAGAAGAACAACTCGACCTACGTCTAAACAGCCATCAGTTATTAACGATTGCCTTTCACATTATGGGGATGGTAATTAAAGACCAACGGCAAGAAACGGTTCCGACCTTTAATAGTAATAGTCAGGTGATGAAAACCGAAGACCCCCTAGTTAAAGAAATAAAAAAACTTTTTTCCCAGAGTTTCAGTCAATACTTCCAGTCGATGAGCGATGATCACTTGAACTTTGTCGCCTATAGCGTCTTACATTAACCAACGTAACTAAAACAAAAGTTAGCTAGTCGCTAACTTTTTTTGTTTAACACAAATTAATGACACACAATAAATGGTCAGAGCTTGTGACACAATAATGAAGAAAGGCGAGTCTAACTAGGTAATCTGTGTTGGCACGACTATTGCTTTAGTAAGTTAGTACGGTGAAGGAGGAGGTGACAAATGAATACAGAGTTAGAAGAAAGAATCATGGCATTAATAATGAATGGTGGTGACGGTCGTTCCTTCTTTCTTAGAGCAGTCGAAGCAGCTAGTCGGGAAGAGTTTGACTTAGCGACAGAATTGATGGTTTCAGGTAAGACCGCCTTAAATCGGGCTCATGACGTGCAAACAAAATTGATTCAAGGGGAAATCAGAGGGGAAGGTTCCGAACTAAACTTATTGATGGTCCATGCTCAAGACCACGTAATGAACGCAATGACCGTTCGTGACTTAGGGGAAAGCTTAATTCGTTTACATCAATTAGTTGCTGACTTAAAAAAGAAAATAGAGGAGTAAGTGAGATGACAAAGAAAATTATTTTAGCTTGTGCGGGCGGCTTTTCAACGAGTATGTTAGTTCAGCGGATGATCACAGCGGCGAAGGCCCAAATGATTGATGTTGAGATTGAGGCAATTGCTGAAGGGAAACTAGATAAGTATATCGACAGTACGGATATTTTATTACTCGGACCTCAAGTTGGTTACTTAGAGGCAAGTTTAAAAGAAAAGTACCGTGGGAAAAAAATAGCCATTTCGACGATAGTGTCAATTGACTACGGCATGATGAATGGTGAAAAAGTGTTAAATGACGCTATGGCTTTAAATGCTAGCTTACAAGTGGAGGAATAGCTAATGGCTACTATGACAGAATTTCAACTGAAGTTACATAAAGGCGCCTCGGCTGTTCAAGGAAATCAATACGTCAGTGCGATTACTAATGGCTTGATGAGTTTAATGCCGATTACAATTATTGGCGCCATCGGCAGTTTAATCAATAGTTTGCCTTTTGAAAGCTATCAACAATTTTTAATTAACAGTGGCCTGAAAGTTATTACAGCTATTCCCACGGAAATTACTACCAATTTATTAGCGTTGTATGCTGTCTTTTTAATTGCAGCTAAATTTGCGGAAAGCCATCAGATTGATGGGATTCCAGCTGGATTATTAGCTTTAATGACTTTCTTTATTGTCACGCCTTTTGTTTCACCAGAGGGAGCCTACTCGATTGAAGCTTACACTGTTTTTTGGTTCGGCGCCCAAGGCTTGTTTACTGCTTTTATTGTGGCCTTAATCGTCGCTAAAATTTATACTGTCTTCAACTTAAAGGGCTGGGTCATTAAAATGCCAGAGGGTGTGCCACCAACAGTCACTAAATCATTTTCAAGTATGATTCCAGGATTTACTGTGGCTATCTTAGGTTTAGTCATACGTTATCTATTATCTTTAACGGCCTTTGGTGACTTACATCAGCTGATTTTTGGTTTAGTCGCTACTCCTTTACAAGCCCTAGGGGGGAGCTTTCCGGCCTTAATTATTGCTGTTTTAGCTTGCCAAATCTTATGGTTATGTGGGGTTCACGGTGCCTTAGTTACTTACTCCGTCTTTATTGCTATTTGGACCCCTTTAGGCACAGAAAACTTAGCAGCCTATAACGCTGGTTTAGCGATTCCTAATTTAGTCACTGGTAGTTTATTCGCAATGACAATCGCCATGGGATCCGGGGCAACCCTAGGTTTAACGATGGCGATGTTAAAGTCGAAATCAAAACAATATAAAATGTTAGGGAAGTTAGCCTTAGTGCCGAATGCCTGTGCGATTAATGAACCGATTATTTTCGGCTTGCCAATAATTATGAACTTTACTTTAGCCATTCCTTTTATAACGATTCCTTTAGTCATCTTAATTGCTGGCTACTTAGGTATGGTTACTGGAATATTACCTTATTTACCAGGAATTAGTGTCCCCCTTGGTGTCCCGATTATTATTAATGGTCTCATGGCTGGCGGTTGGAAATGGGCGATTTTTCAAGGGTTAAGCATTATTTTAAGTTATTTTGGTTATTTGCCATTTTTTAAGAAATTAGACAAGCAAGCAATTAACAATTGACTTGGCCTCCTTTGCTAATTGCTTGTTTTGGTTTTATAAAAGAAATTTGCTGAAAGTTATACGTCTTCCTAGTAATGTTGCTAGTCTATTAAAGAGATGAAGGACTGAGCCAATTGGAATGATAAGGTTAATCAGGCAAAAGGAAGTGACTTTGATAAACTTGAAAGAAGAGGTAGTAAGATGGCTTTAAAAATTATGTTAGCTTGTGCCGGTGGCTTTTCGACAAGTATGTTAGTTGAGAGGATGCTAGCAGCGGTGGAAGCACAAGACATTGACGTTGAGATTGTTGCAACTGCCGAAGGAAAAATTGATAAGTTAGTCAATCAGCTGGATGTGTTGTTACTTGGTCCCCAAGTGAGTTATTTAGAAGCTGCTTTAAAATCAAAATATCAAGATAAAGAGCTGGTAATTGGCGTAATTGCCTCAATAGATTATGGCATGATGAACGGTGAAAAAGTATTAGCGGACAGTTTGGCTCTTTATCACAAGGGGCATGGGGGAGTGAATAATGGCTGATTTAACGACTGTTCAGATGCGCGTCCAAAAACTTGCTGCTGCCATTCAAAAAAATAAAATTGTCAATGCTATTATGAACGGGTTAATGAGCGCCATGCCAATTACAATTGTGGGAGCCTTAGGAAGTCTTTTAAATGGCATCCCGATTGACAAGTATCAAGAGTTTTTACTAGACTCAGGCTTGAAAAGGGCTTTGTCAATTCCGACCGAAGTGACGACCAACTTATTAGCCATTTACGTTGTTTTTTTAATTGCTGCTAAGTACGCTGAAGCCTATGAGATAGACGGAACGCCAGCTGGGAGTATCGGTTTAATGGCTTTCTTTATCATTACCCCTTTCACATCACCTGAAGGCGCCTTTAGGATAGAAGCGTATCCGACTTTTTGGTTTGGTGCCCAAGGCTTATTTACTTCCTTTATTGTTGCTCTATTAGCGGCCCGAGTCTACATTTTATTTGTAACAAAGGGCTGGGTTATTAAAATGCCATCAGGAGTGCCACCAACGATTTCTAAGTCTTTCTCAAGTTTGGTGCCCGGTTTCATTGTCGCGATTGTGGCGATTATGATCCGTTACGGTTTAGGGCTGACCCCATTTGAACATCTTCATCAGTTGATTTTCGGCTTAATTTCAGCCCCACTGACCCAATTAGGCACAAGCTTTACGTCTTTAGTAATAGCGACAATCGTTTCTCAAGTCTTGTGGGTCTTTGGTGTCCACGGCGCTTTAATTGTGTACTCAGTCTTTGCAGCCATCTGGGCGCCGATTGGGAACGCTAATTTAGCTGCTTATAATGCAGGTGAAAGGATTCCTCATTTAGTTTCAGGGAGCTTGTTTGGGATGACATCAGCCATGGGCTCTGGGGCAACATTGGGACTTGCGATAGCGATGTTTCGCGCCAAGGCAAAACAATACAAAGTCTTAGGGAAATTAGCGATTGTGCAGAATATTTGTGGCATTAACGAGCCCTTAATTTTTGGAATGCCGATTGTTATGAATCTTACTTTAGCCATTCCTTTTATCGGTATCCCGTTAGTGATTTTAGTTCTCGGTTATTTAGGAATGATCACAGGGATGTTACCGAAATTACCTGGCATTCATGTGCCATTAGGGGTGCCGATTATTTTAAGCGGTTTTTTACAAGGTGGTTGGCGCTGGGCTGTTTTTCAATTACTGACAATTGTCATTAGTTATTTTGGTTACTTACCTTTCTTAATGAAGATGGACAAACAAGCCTACCAAAATGAATTATCCCCAATGAAACATTAGTCATATTAATAAGCAAACAGAAGCAGTCAGCTAAGATTAGTTTGACTGCTTTTTTGGCGATTAATATTTGTTAAAGAAAGAGGGAAATAACTAGGAATCATGATAATTTCATAGTATGATGTTAGTCTGACTCATTCAAGGTCACAAAGATTGTGACAGGTTAGAGTGAGGTCACTTGAAAGAAAGGTTTGAACTATTACATGAAAAGACGTAAAAGATATATCTTTAGAAAGTTATTTTTATTCGTCCTCTGTCTCTTATTAGCTGCTGGAAGTTATTACTTATGGCAAGTCAAGAAGCAAGTCACTGAAGTCAAACGTTGGGAAGCTAATGTTTTGGAAGCAACTACAGAATATGACATCGTTGCTTATAAAGATGTCGTCTTAGCGATTATTTTAACTGAAACTAAAGGTGACCATATCGATTTAATGCAAAGTAGTGAAAGCAAGTATGGCGAAACAAATCAAATTACTAACTCTAAAGAAAGCATCGATTCAGGTGTGGAGCATTTAGCAGAAGTCATTAAGGAATCTTTGAACCAAAAAACAGATGTTTGGACAGCTGTTCAAGCTTATAACTTTGGGCTAAATTATATTAATTATACGAGTAGTCACGGTGGCAAAAATTCAGTAGAATTAGCTGAAAGTTATTCTAAAAACGTTTTAGCCCCAGCTTTAGGAAACTCAGAAGGCAAACAATATCGTTATTTAACTCCCCGAGCGTTAAAGTACAACCGTGGGCATTTATATCAAAATGGCGGCAATTTTTTCTACGCGGAGATCGTTCGCTGGAACTTGAAAGTCATTCAGTTTGTTGATAAATTACCGTTTTAAATAAAATCAAAATTGGAGATGTCCTGTAAATATGAAAGAGTTTGAACAAACAGCTAGTGGGCTGACAACAGCGGAAGTCGCTGAACGGCTAGTCAAGGAACAAGTCAATAATTATGAAGAGAATGTTGCTAAAACAACCCAAGAGATTATCAAAGACAATGTCTGGACACTATTTAATTTATTAAATGTCTTGATTGGTGTCGCTTTAGCCTTAGTTGGTGCGTATTCTAACTTGTTTTTTTTAGTTATTATTTTATTAAATATTAGTATTGGGATTTATCAAGAAATTCACGCCCGTAACTTAGTGGCCAAATTATCAATTGTCTCAAAAGAAAAAACGACAGTCATCCGGAACGGTCAAAAAATTAAAATTTTCGGGACCGAGCTAGTCTTAGATGACTTAGTGTTAATCCAAGCCGGGGAACAAGTCCAAAGTGATATGCTTGTTTTGGCAGGTAGTGTTGAAGTTAACGAAGCGATGTTGACAGGTGAATCGGACTTAATTGTTAAAGAAGGCGAGTCAGAACTACTGTCTGGAAGTTTTTTAGTTAGTGGTCAATGTTACGGCCAAGTTATTCGGGTTGGGCAAGAGAACTATGCAAGTAAAATTGCCTCAGAAGCTAAAGTCCATAAACCAATTCAATCAGAACTAGTTAATTCCATTCGAAAAGTGACTAAATTTACTAGTTTTATTATTTTACCCTTAGGTTTGATTTTATTACTAGAAGGCTTGTTGATCCGCCAAAGTGAACCGAAAATGGCTGTTGTCGCAGCCGCCGCAGCCCTTTTAGGGATGTTACCGAAAGGTTTAGTTCTCTTAATAAGTATTGCTTTAGCGACAGCTGTGGCGAAACTGGCGCAGAAAAGAATTTTAGTCCAAGACATGTACTCAGTTGAAACTTTAGCTCACGTAGATACTCTGTGTTTAGATAAAACCGGCACAATTACTCAAGGTAAGATGAAAGTTCAAGAAGTCGTTGTCATGGATGACTATCATCCTAAAGATATCAATCAACTAATGGGTAGTTATTTAAGTGCCTCAGGAGACAATAATATTACGATTGCTGCTTTAAGAGACTTCTATCCAGAAAATAATGATTATCAAGGGTCGAATATTAGAGCCTTTTCTTCGGAACGAAAATGGGCGGGGATGACTTTGGCAGCTTACGGCAATGTTGTTTTAGGGGCCCCAGAAAAGCTCGTCCCAGCTGAAGACTTACCTGCAGCTGTGTCAAAAGGACAAGCAGAAGGCTATCGAGTATTAATGTTAGGTCGAACGACAGAAAGGCTCAAAGATGCAGTGACCTTGACTAACGTTGAGCCACTGGCTGTCTTTCTAATCGATGATCCAATTAGGGAAAATGCTGCTGAAACGTTAGCTTATTTAAATGCTGAAGGCATCGATTTAAAAGTTATCTCAGGGGACAATCCGCTGACTGTCTCAAATATTGCTCGACGAGCAGGTTTGCCTAACTATCAAGCTTATGTGGATTTATCACATTATACTGATGAAGCGGAAGTTAGAAAACTCGTTAGTCAGTACGCTGTCTTTGGTCGTGTCTCACCTCAACAAAAGCGGGTATTAGTGAATCAATTGAAGGCGGAAGAGCATGTCGTCGCTATGACTGGTGATGGCGTTAATGATATCTTAGCCTTACGAGAAGCCGATTGTAGTATTGCGATGGCAGAAGGTGACAGTGCCACCCGCCAAATCGCTAATTTAGTTTTATTAGATTCAGATTTTACGAGCTTGCCAGATGTCTTGTTTGAAGGTCGACGAGTTGTTAATAATGTTACGAAAGTTGCCAGTGTCTTTTTTATTAAAACGATCTACTCGTTGATCCTATCAATCATTTGTGCAATTACCGCTTTAGCCTTTCCGTTTATTCCAATTCAAATTACGCTATTAGATTTAGCGATAGAAGGCTATCCAGCTTTCTTCTTATCCTTTGAAAAAGATCAACGAAAAGTTAAGGGGAAATTTTTACCAACAGTATTAGGCAATGCTTTGCCTAACGCCTTACTAGTTATCATGAACATTGTCGCTGTTTATTTCTATGGGCAACATAACGACTTAACACCAATGGCGACGACGACCTTGATGTACTACTTATTAATTGCAGTGAGTGTTATGGCAGTTATTAAAGCTTGTTTACCATTAAATCTGCTAAGAGGCTTTTTAATTGTCACAACAGCCTTAGGAACGTATGTGGCAGCTATGTTGTTCCATCACTTATTAGAAATTGATTTATTTGTCGGCGAAAATTGGCCATTCTTGATAGTCATGGTCGTTATTTCAATTAGTTTAAAATTATTAATTGAATGGGTGACGTATCATAAAAAACTAAAAACAAACTACGCTTAGTCGTAGTTTGTTTTTTTGAAAAGGTGACTTGCGCCTTAAAGGTAACAATCTACGGATAAACTTGGTATAATTAAAAAGAAGTCCTATGATTAGGAAAAGAGTATTTGAAAAGAGAGAGTGACCTAGATGATGGATTTAGAGGACTATTTAAACGCGGGAACGACGACAATCTCCAATTTGTTAATGACTTATTACAACAAATTAGGAATGACGAATCAAGAGTTTTTACTGTATTTGCAATTGTTACATTACCAACAGGAGGGGAATAGCTTCCCGGATTTACAAGAAATTAGCCAGCGGATGGGTATTTCTAATGATGATATTTTTACAGTCATGGAAAACCTACTAGGAAAAGGGTTTATGCAAATTAAACGAATCCAAGATCCTCAAGGACGGACCGGTGATTCTTATGATCTATCGCCAATTTACGTTAAAATTCAACAATTGTTACAAAGCAAGATCAAAAAAGAAGCGGTAGTCGAGCATGAGTTAGGCATTCAAGAACTGTTTCAAATGTTTGAAAAAGAGTTTGGCAGACCTTTGTCACCGATGGAACTTGAAACGATCAAAATGTGGATCGTTGAAGATAAGTATGAGTTAGAAATTATTCGCCTAGCTTTAAGAGAGTCAGTCTTAAATCAAGTCTATAACTTGAAATACGTTGATCGCATTTTATTGAGTTGGGAACGGAAAAACTTAAAATCCCCTGTTCAAATTCAACAACAACAACAAAAGCGTAAGACTGAGCTGGCTAATCAAGCCCCTCGTCAAAGTGAGATGTCAAAAGAAGATTTGCCTAAAGTCCCATTGTATAATTGGCTGAATCCTGACAATGATTAAAGAGAAGTGAGGTAATTTAATTAAATGTTATCGAAAGAAACAACTTTAGAAGTAGTTAACGTTATGGCAGAGATGTTTCCAGAAGCTCACTGTGAGTTAACTTACCGCAATCCTTTTGAACTAGTGATTGCGGTGTCTTTAAGTGCCCAAGCGACAGATGTGTCAGTCAATAAAGTTACGCCAGGGTTGTTTGAAAAATACCCAACTCCTGAAGCCTTCGTCCAAGCCCCGTTAGCGGATATTATGGATGCCATTAAAACGATTGGCTTGTACCGGAACAAAGCCAAAAATATTAAAGCTTGTTCGGAGATGTTAATTGAGAAGTTCGGTGGGGAAGTTCCGCAAACGATGGAAGAATTAGTCGAGTTACCTGGCGTAGGTCGCAAAACCGCCAACGTTGTCCTAGGAGAAGCCTTTGGTGTGCCTTCGATTGCTGTTGATACCCATGTGGAGCGGGTCTCTAAACGCTTGCGAATCGTTAAACAATCTGCAACTGTTTTAGAAGTTGAAAAAGCGTTAATGCGGAAAATTCCTAAAGACATGTGGACGAAAACCCATCACCGGATGATTTTTTTCGGTCGTTACCATTGTTTAGCCCGTAATCCGAAATGTGATGTCTGCCCCTTATTAAATTTATGCCAAGAAGGCAAGACCCGTCTAAAAATAAAAAAATAAAATAAACGTGTGAGACGATTGTTACTTAGTCTCAGACGTTTATTTTTATTCCCCTGATTCCGGTGGCGCAATTGATTCTGGCGGTTCAGGTGGTTGTTCACTAGTAGAAGCAGGTGGTTCTGGATCTTGGGTAGCCGAAGGTTCAGGCGGAGCGATTGTCGGCGGTGTTGAAGTCGCTACCGGTTCTTCTTTCGTCGCACTAGTTTCAGGTGGTTGACTACTAGAAGTGGCTGTTGATTGTTTCGTACTGTTATAAGTTTCTGACTGCCAAGTACTTGAGGAAGGAATCCAAGTGTATTGATCAGTTGTATGATCTTTGACGTACAATTCTGAGCCGATGCGAATGACATCTTCTGGCATTTCCCAATCTTTAGAATCGAGGTCTTGTGATAAGTAAGACATAATGTATTTGTACAATGTGCTAGCAATTTGTTGATCTTCTAACATAATTGGGTAGAAGTAATCTTCATAGCCAGTCCAAATCGAAACGACGTAATTAGGGGTGTAACCAACAAAACTAATATCTGGTACACCAGCATACGTATCGAATTTAACTTTTTCTAAGGATTTATCATCGTAGTTTGAGGTGCCTGTCTTACCTGCTTGAATTAAGTTTGGAATTTGGGCATTCATCCCAGTCCCTCTTAAAATAACATCTTTTAAGACGTCAGTTACCATAAAGGCTGTTGACTCTTTCATCGCACGTTTACCAGTCGGTTTGTAGTTTTCTTCCGTTCCATCAGGCATAACAATTTTATTGACGTAATAAGGTTCATAATACGTTCCACCATTAGCAAAAGGACTATAAGCTGCCGCCATTTGTAATGAGGAAGGGTCCCCTTTGATGGCATTAGATAAATAAAATTCATCATAAGTAATGCCAAGACCTTTTAAGAACTTCTGAGCATCTTTCAAGCCAACTTCATCTAAGGTTTTGACAGCCGGCACATTGCGGGAGTCAACTAAAGCTTCTCTTAAAGTGATGTTGCCTCGGAACTGACGGTCGTAGTTTAAAATCTGATCTTCAGTACCTGGGTATTTATAAGGCGTATCTGAGACAATCCGAGCCGTTGAATAGTTTAAGTACTCAAAAGCTGGGGCATAGTCGGTAATCGGTTTAACTGTGGAACCAAAGTCACGTTTAGCCGAAACAGCTAAGTTACCACCAAGTTGCACATCGTCTGGCACTTTACGACCGCCGATTTGAGCCGTTATTTTCCCAGTGTTAGGGTCCATAACAGTGATAGCTGCTTGGAAGTTTTCATCTTGTAAGCCTTCTTTACCAGCAACTTCTTTGACCCCTTCATAGTCGGGGTAGTCAATATATTCGTCAGTGTTTAAAACGTTATAAATGTATTTTTGAGCGTCTAAGTCTAAGTTTGTATAAATGTCTAAGCCTTCAGAATAAATATCTCGGGAAGTTTTCCGTTTGACTTCTTCAATGACTTCACGAACGTAGTTATCAATAATTTTAGCTTCTTTTGACAAGCCTTGATCTTTAATTAAGTCTTTTTCAATCGGTTCATTAAAGGCTAAATCGTATTCACTTTGAGTGATTTTTTTGTCTTTATACATTTCCGATAAGACTGTATCTCGTCTTTTTTTAGCTGCTTCGGGATGTAAAATCGGATCGTAGTCTGCTGGTGCTTGGGGAATACCTGCTAGAAGGGCAACTTGGGCAATTGATAAATCTTTGAGTTCTTTGCCGAAATAACCTTTTGAAGCAGTTTCCATCCCGTAAAAGCCAGTAGACATGTAAACTTTATTAATATAGAAGTTTAAGACTTCATCTTTAGTTTTGATTTTTTCAAGTTGAATCGATAACCAAGCTTCTTGAATTTTCCGTTTGTAGTTTTGGTCTTTAACGTCAGTAGAGAAGAAAGATAATTTGATTAACTGCTGGGTTAAAGTACTACCACCTTGGCGATCATTTCCTTTCAAGTTAGAAAGGGCGGCTCCGACGATCCGAATCGGGTCGACACCGATATGCTCTTCAAAACGTTTGTCTTCAATTGAGATGATAGCTTCTTTTAAAATAGCCGGAACTTCATCAACATCGACAGTTTCACGTTTCTTTTCCCCTAGCTCATAAAATTTTTCTTTTTTGATATCGAAAAAGTTAGAAGAAAGGGTATCCCCGAGTTTTTCGATTTTTAATTCAGGGGCATCTTTAGCAATTGAATAAACAACCCCAGCAACAGTTAAACCGCCTAAAAGTGTCAGAAAGAGTAATCCTAGAAAGAAATAAAGCAGAATTTTCTTTTTGCTCTTTTTTGGTTTTTTATGGATGTTCTGGGCTCTTGAAGCAATTGTTTCCTCAGTGGAAGTTTGATTAGGCCCTTGGTTTTGAGTGTCCATTAGTTTGAGTCTCCTTTATTATAAAGTCATTTAAAGCGTTGAGATATGGAACAATTGGTGCGACACCTAAAGAAATTTCAATGCCTTTAGTACTAATGTCCTCTAAAGGGATAGATTTTCTATCAGTTTCTTGATTTTGCCAATAGGCTAGTAAGTCGTCGATACTAAAGAAGAAGCAGCGTTTTAGACTAGAAAACCATAATAAAACAAACGCTAAACCGCCTTGTTCTTGACAAGCTTTCATATGACTAATTTGGTGGTCATGAAAATTTCGTAAAGGAAATGAAGTCTTATTTTTAGTTTCTTTTGCTTCAAAATCAATATAGTAACCACGATAGACACCGTTGTAATCTGTTGTTGAAGCTTGACTAAAATAAGCTTCTTTAATAACAGCGGCACTTCGTGAAGGGTAATCTACTTTTACGATTTGGACAGGAGTAGGCTTTTTATGAATCACTGCTAGATTGCGTTGTAAATAATACTCATTGCTTTGATTGATATGTTCTTCAAAGGTCATTCCTCGGTTAGCAAAAGAAGTCGAATTCTTTAAATTACTTCCTTGCTTTCTCCTAGAAGTCAGTCCATTATTAGAAGAAGACATACCGTTTGGATAGTTGATCCTCATCATGCTTCACACTCCTAGACAACATTATACCAAAAAAAAAATTAGAATGGAAAGGGAAGTCACTAAATACTATGAAAAGGATGTATATTACAGGTTATCGCAGTTTTGAATTAGGGATATTTCAAGATAAAGACCCTAAAATCACAATTATTAAAAATGTTTTAAAAAATCGAATCATTGCTCATCTTGAATTAGGCTTGGAATGGGTCATCATTGGCGGGAATTTAGGAACTGAGTTTTGGGCCAGTCAAGTTGTTGTTGAATTACAAGCTGATTATCCAGAATTAAAGTATTCGGTAATCTTTCCATTTGAAGAATTTGGCGCTAATTGGAATGAATCGAATCAGCAATCCTTGATTTCAATGAAAACGTTAGCTGATTATGTCAATGCTACTTCCCATATGCCTTATAGTAACCCTAGTCAATTAAAAAATCACACCCAATTTATCTTAAACCATACCGATGGCTGTTTGTTATTGTATGACGAGGAATTTGAAGGTAAAACGATGTTCTTTTTAAAAGACAGTCGGCGCTTTCAAGAAGGTAATGAGTATGAAATTGATACGATAACAATGGACGATTTACAGAATTATGAAATATATTAGCGGTAGTGTTTGATTTTCATGACTATTTTAGTTACAATAGAAAAGAGAATTGATTAAAATGTCAAAACTATGAATTGAAATAGATGAGGTGCTTAAAAATGGCAAGACTAAATTATGAGGCAAAAGAAATTTTACAAAAAGAATTTAAAACAAAAATGCGTGGCTATGATCCATTAGAAGTTGATGAATTTTTAGATGGTGTTATCAAAGATTACGAAAGCTTTGGCCGAGAAATCTTAGCGCTTAAAGAAGAAAATCAACGTTTAATTGCTAAAGTTGATCAATTGACAAAGAGTCAAGCAACGTTATCAAGAATTAAGCAAGAAACGCCAAAAACAACGGCAGTCACGAATTTCGATATTTTAAAACGAATTTCTAACTTAGAAAAAACCGTTTTTGGAAGCAAACTAGATTTAGATGATGAAGATTTAGGTAATACAAAACAGTTTTAATTTAAAATTTAATGATTTTTGTAGTTTTCGGATAATTGCGGTTTAGTATTTATACTAGGCTGAGGAAAGTCCATGCTCGCACAAGCTGCGATGCTTGTAGTGTTCGTGCTTAGTGAAACCATAAGCTAAGGTATTCTATTTTATAGGATAACGGCAGCCAAAACAGCTAAGGTCTTCGGACTATGCTGGAGTAAGCTTGAAAGTGCCACAGTGACGAAGCAATTTTAGAAATGAAATTGGTGGAACGCGGTAAACCCCTCGAGCGAGCAACCCAAACTAAGGTCGGGGCACTTTTTTCAAGGAATAATGAACGAAGAAAAGAGACAGATTAATCTGTAGACAGATGATTATCGTTGATGTTTTTTACCTGAGAAACATCAATACAGAACATGGCTTATAGAAAACTACAACTTATCAGGGATATTCCTTCCGACAAATTGTGGGAGGATTTTTTGCTTTGAAACACTACGAACAAAGAGAGTAGATGTTGAAAAGCACAAGAGATTTTGAGTGCAACGAAAAATGTGTTGTCTCCTTCGTAAATGAAACACTACGAACAAAGAGAGTAGATGTTCCAAAAACACTTTTTAAATAACTTTAAACGTAACAATAACCCTAGAAAGGGGTCTTATAAATTATGAAACAATTTAAATTATTAGCAACAGCGGCAAGTGGGATGGAAGCCTTAGTCGGTAAAGAATTACGGGACTTAGGAATCGAATGTGAAGTCGAGAACGGCAAAGCGATTTTTCATGGTGACATGGAAACAATCGCTACAGCTAATCTTTGGTTACGAACAGCTGACCGGGTAAAAATTATTGTCGGTGAATTTACAGCTGTGACTTTCGACGAATTATTCGAAAAAACGAAAGCCTTACCTTGGGAAGATATTTTACCAATGGATGCGGAATTTCCTGTAGCCGGTAAATCAATTAAATCGACCCTCTTCAGTGTGTCTGATTGCCAAGCTATTACTAAAAAAGCGATTGTTAGCCGTTTAAGCGAGACTTACTCTCGTTATGGCCGTTTACCTGAAACAGGTGCTCAATTTGCCTTAGAAGTGGCTTTATTGAAAGACCAAGTCACAATTACCCTTGATACAACTGGACCAAGTTTATTCAAACGTGGTTACCGTTTAGAAAAAGGTGGGGCGCCACTAAAAGAAAACATGGCAGCTGCCTTAGTTATCTTAACTAACTGGCGTAAAGACCGACCGTTATACGATCCAGTGTGTGGGTCAGGGACAATCTGTATTGAAGCAGCGATGATTGGTCACAATATTGCTCCTGGCTTTAATCGGGAGTTTGCTTGTGAATCATGGGATTGGTTTGATGCGAATGTCTTCCAAAAAGTCCGTGATGAAGCTGAAACAAAAGCTGATTATGACGTTAAACTTGATATTTTAGGAACAGATATTAACCCTCGGGTCATTGAAATTGCGAAACGGAATGCCGAAGCAGTTGGTTTAGGTGATGCGATTGACTTTAGACAATTAAACTTAGCCGACTTCACAACGGAAAAAGAATACGGTGTGATCATCGCTAACCCACCTTATGGCGAACGAATTGGTGAAGAAGAAGCGGTTAAACAACTTTACCGTGAGATGGGTGAGACTTATCGCCCCTTGAAAACATGGAGTAAATACATTTTAACGAGTGATTTAGAATTTGAAACTCATTACCGGGCTCGGGCGACGAAAAAACGTAAACTTTATAACGGTGCCTTAAGAACGGATTATTTCCAATATTGGGGAACAAGACCTCCCCGTGCTCCACGAGTTGAAGAAGGAAAATAATTTTATAAAAAATGAAGGTAGGGATTAGATGTCTATGACTAAAGAACAAGAATTTTTAGCTTATTTGAAAGAAATAGCCCTAATTAGTGAGTCAGTAGGACTGTTGGAGTGGGATAGCCAAACAGGAATGCCGGCTAAAGGCAACGAACACCGAGCAGAAGTCTCTAGTTATTTAAGTGGTAAAGCCTTTGAAATGATGACTGGCCAAAAAATGACGGATTTTATGACTTATTTTACAGAGAATCCAAGTGAATTGTCTGAATTTGGAGCAGCCGTTTTTGCTGAAACGAAAGAAGGCTACGACTTAAATAAAAACATTCCGGCAGAGCGTTATCAAGCTTTCAGTAAAGTACAATCAATGGCCCATAGTGCTTGGGTAGCTGCCCGTGAAGCGAAAGATTTCAGCCTCTTTGAAAAATCATTAGGCGAGCTGATTGAATTCACTAAAGAATTCATTCCCTTGTGGCAAAAAGATGAAAAAACTCCCTATGATGTGTTACTAAATCAATACGAACCGGGAATGACTGTTGAAATTATTGATGAAGTCTTTAGTCAAGTTCGTGATGGGATTATGGCTCTGAGAGCGGAAATTGCTGAAAAAGGCACAGAACCTCAGACTGACTTTTTAAATCGTTTTGTCTCGAAAGAACAACAACGAGAATTTGTCACTCAAGTGGTCACTGAATTAGGGTATGATTTTTCTCGGGGCCGTTTAGACGATACCGTTCACCCCTTTATGTTGAACTTAAATCGGAACGACGCTCGTATTACGACACGTTGGGCTGAAAATGATTTCGCTATGGCGACTTTTGGCGTAATTCATGAAGCTGGCCACGGAATGTATGAGCAAAACGTCGACGCTAAATTTGACTACACACCTTTAGCAGGTGGAGTTTCCATGGGAATCCATGAATCACAATCCCTATTCAATGAGATCATTGTTGGTAGTAGTAAGTCATTTTGGCAAAAACAATACGGCACTTTGCAAAAAATCACTGGTGAGACGTTTGCTGATGTTGATTTTGAGACATTCTACAAAGGCTTAAAACAAACCAAAGCTAGTTTAGTCAGAATTGAAGCTGACTCTTTAACTTACCCGTTACATATTATTATTCGCTACGAAATCGAAAAAATGATTTTTAACGGTGAAGCGAAGTTAGCTGATTTACCAGCAATCTGGAATGCTAAATACGAAGAGTATCTAGGAGTTCGTCCGGAAAATGATCTTGAAGGTATTTTACAAGATGTTCATTGGTCAGGTGCCAGCTTTGGTTACTTCCCATCTTACGCTTTAGGTTACATGTATGCCGCTCAATTGCATCATGCAATGGCAAAAGACTTAGACGTGGAAGAAATCTTAGGTTCAGAAGATTATTCTAAAATTCGTGAGTGGTCAACTGAGCATATTCACCAATACGGTAGCTCTCGGAAACCGAATCGCTTAATTATGGATGCCACTGGCGAAAACTTAAATCCTCAGTATTTATTAGATTACATGAAAAAAATCTATTTTGAAGCATATAATATTAATTAAAAAATGAGAGACTTTGCTGACTAATGTCAGCAAAGTCTCTTTTTTTACCAGAGCTAAGTGAAAATACTGACTGTAATAAAGGTTGGATTTATATTATTATTTATTGAGAGAGGAAACGATCTTTAATCAATTGAATTTAGTGATTAAAGTTGTTTGTTTTAAGAAAGGTTCGTGACAGCATGTCAAATAAAAGATTAAAGATTACACTAAGCCTAATCTGTTTATTAGGAATAGTTCAAATTTTAACTATGCCGACATTTAAAATCAAAGCAACTGAAGGAGATTCTCCAGTCAGTAATTCTGATATAAATGTTGTTGAGGAAAAAGTAAGCAACCCACTAAAAAATGATCCGGAAATCCTCGATAATCGGAGCCAAATTGAAACAATCTGGCCAGGTCAGACAATGATGGCAAATGAGTTTGAGTTATCGGATGATAATTGGGATCCAATCTCCCTTAGCAATACTGGGAAATCAATTACAACTTTTCCGATTGAAGTTGAAGGTTTTGAAACTGGCACCTTAGTTGGACATATTAGATTTGGTGGCGTTAACGGGGAGACGGGTGAATTTTTAACGGATAAGTCTAAACAGTTACGAAATCTCGTATTTGTTGTTGAGAATACTAAAAAATTCAAAGATAAAGAAAAGAAAAATACTGTTAAGTATACTTATAACTATTACCAAGGGACAAATACAACGTATACGATGGTTCCGATTACCGATATGAAGTTACCTGGAATGACCCATGACATTTCACAAGATCCAGCTAATGCCTTTGAGTTGCCTCAAGGAGGGCAACCAGTATCGTATCGAACAGTTAAAGAACTTTATATTCAAGAACTTGGTAAAACAGGTAGGTTTGCGATACAAGCACGAACGGCTATTAATCAAGGAATAAATAATTTGGATTTTTATTTCCAACAAATTAAAACGTTGGTTCCTACAGATGATGGCGGTATTAGAATTGTTAATGAAGTAAAAAATACTGGCTGGCGACTTGGAGCGGAAAATAAATTTCCAAGAAAAACATTTGGTGCTATGATTGGAGAAGATACAATGTTAAACACCATTGATAATGTCCCGATTTTCTCATTAGGAACGAACAAAGGTGTTTATATTGCCAATAAATTAGACTTGTTTCGCGTAGCCTTCCCTCGATTGAAACAAAGCCAAGGAGGAGCAGATAATTATGAAGGGCAATCCTTTAATTCGATTTTTAGTAAAACTAACGGTGCTTTTCAGCAAAGGCCAGATGGCTTTGGTAATGAAAGCCAAACAATCCCTTTAGATGAACGTGTCTGGCCAGCAAGTGGGATACGTCCCCCTCTTTCAGGGACCGATGAGGGATACGATACCCAGTACGTTCAAAAATGGAACCCTCGTCAACCCCCGGAAGTTGGTGAAAAAGCGATTATGTCTTATGACGTTAACGTCTTACCGATTTATAAGCCAGAAATAAAATTAATGGAAGAATCGTTAAATCAGTCAGTTCATAAAGACAACACTTTAGCATTTAATGGTCAGTGGCGGGATTACGATAGTCTAAATGTGACTTTGTATTATCAAATTGGTAGCCAAGAAAAAAATGGCTGGATTGAATTTAAAAAAGATGAACGCCAAGACTCAGAGGAAGAAAGAGAAAAATGGTTTGATTTTAATTTAGAATTAGCGGCGACTGACTTTAAATTAAATGGTGATAGTATTTCGTTTAAAGCTGTTGACACTACAGGGGTAACCTCGGATATTTTTACGACAGAAGTTACTATTTTTGAAACCGTAACAATTAAAACAGAACATTATGGACCTAGTGGCAATAAGTTATCTGAAACGAGCTTTCTTGGAACGCCAGGGCATGAGTATATGACTGAGCCAAATGACTACACAAGTCTTGGCTTGACTTTAGACGAAAGTCAAACAAGTGGGCAAGTCAGTGGGGTTATTCCTAATGAAGATGTTCTCGTTAAATATTATTACAAAAAAGGCGTAGTTACCATAATTACTCATTATTTAAAAGAGGATGAGAGTGAGCTATTACCATCGACTGAAATCAAGCTTGAATATAATACTTATTATCAAACCGATGATCGGTTAGAAGAAGCCCAAGAATTAAATTACTATTTCACGACTTTAATTGGTGAGGCTCATGGAAACACCGGAAAAGAAGACCGAACAATTGAAGTAAGTTACATATATCGCCCTGGGGTGCTGGGGCTTATTGAAGGGACAGAAGCCTTGGACTTTGGCAACCAACCTTTGATCACTTTAGGCTCTAAAGATATTTATCCAACAACAGACACTCACATTAAAATTGTCGACGAGCTTCAAGGAGACTGGCGCTTGAATTTAAGAATAGCCAGTGATTTTAAAGTAGGGGAAAGTCCTTTAGTTGGGGCGGTCTATTTTAAAAGAAAAGACAAGGGCTTATTAAAATTAAACGGCTCTGGCCAAGGGGTCTACGAGCGCGAAGAATTGAGAGCTGGGGAGATTAATTTATCTTGGCTAGCAGCAAATAAGGAAGGTCTGTTTATTAGACAACAGCCAGGAAATCAAACAGGTGTTTACAATGGAACATTGGAGTGGAACATTGTTTCTGGGTTATAAAGAGAAAAAACTGGGACTTAGTAACGGATCACCGTCACTAAGTCCCAGTTTTTTCAATTAGCAAGTGCTAGCCACGTTTCGGTAATTATTTGTTCATGATAAATTTTTGACCATTGATAATATTTTGCCATCTCATCAATCACATGATCCGCAATGGCAATCGCCTGTTCTTTGTTGAAGTAAAAATAGTCAGTTCGTCGCTTTAGAAAATCTAAAGGATGCAGACACATTTCTGCTTCAAGAGCATAGCGAAGCATGACGTAATCAAGATCGGCTAAATTCGTATGAGGTGGGACATTTAATAAATAAGCATAAAGATCAATAACGTTAGATCCGTAACGGTTAACTAGCAAACTAGCGTGACCGTGGGACAGGTGAAATTTTTCAACACCAATGCGGATAAATTCTTTTTGATAACGGTGGAAGCCTGTTGAACCACCAACATCACCACCTGCCACACTGAGGTTTTTTGTCCGACACTTAATAAAGAGGCGGTGGTATTCTTTACAGATGGAGCGTAATAGTCGGTCGACAACTAGTTTACTTTGTAGACGGTATGTATAAAGTTCAGTCAAAGTCACACTAATTAGGCCAGACCTACTTAAAGAGTAGCTATCAGAAGGACTGTCTTGGACTGAAGGTTCAGTCCAAGAACTTTCAATCGACTTTAACTCTATTGGGGGCATTGTAAAAAAGTCATTCAAGGCATCGAGAAGTTGTTGTTGAGCTAAAGTTTGCTGATTTAATGATGTGACATGGGGACCAACATAAATTTTATCACCAACGGGAATCACGAAGTAAGACTGATCAGTTATTTCAGAAAGAAAGTTAAGAGCGTTTGTTACTGGCAAAGCCTTAGCTGATAAAACGATATAGTGTTGTTCCTTAAGTGAAGGATTTGGCAAAGGCGTTCCTTTGTCTAAACGTGACAATTCTCCAGACCAGCTACCAGTAGCATTGACGACTCGTTTAGCATAAATGGCAATTTCTTCACCAGTTAGACCGTCGATAGCTCGAACGCCAATAATTTTACCTGTTTGGTGGTTATATAAAAATTTAACGACTTTCGTGTAATTGGCAACATAGGCCCCAAAATCAACGGCTTTTTTGATGATTTCTAAAGTTAAACGACTGTCGTTCGTTCGATACTCGGTGTAGATGCTACTTGACTTTAAGTTTTCTTTTTTTAATAAAGGTTCACGTTTAAGGGTTTCAGAACGATTCAAAGTGAAAAAAGCTAAATCTTTGTCAGTTTGGCTCAAAAAATCGTAAGCTTTCAAAGCGACAGCGGATTTTAATAAAGAAAGTTCTTGTTGTTTAAAAATCGGCGTCAATACTTTAATGGCTTTCGTTAAGTGGGGAGCATTTTCTAGTAATCCTTTGCGCTCGCCGTTATTTGTACTAATTTCGCCTCTAAGCAGTTTATGGGAAGCCGAAGTTGCCCCAGAAGCAAAATCCCCCATCTCAATTAAAGCGACACCGAGACCACGACTAATGCCATCAATAGTAATACCAGCCCCAGTTATCCCACCACCAATAACTAAAAGGTCGAGAGGGGTTTCAGTCATAATACGTAAATGTTTCTGTCGGGTTTCTCTAGATAAATTCATTGTTATTCCTCCTAATCGGGAAGTCTTTATGTTATTATAGCTTGATTTTCATTTAATGTATACGATGAGCCAATATTGACTAGGAAGTCTGGAAGGCTTTTGTTATACTATGATAAGTTATTGAATTTCTTAGAAAAGAGGGAGTTTTTTTGGCTAAGAAAAAAGGCATCTTAATTGCTAATATCGGAACACCAGATAAGCCTGAAAAGAAAGAAGTTAGAGCTTATTTGAAACAATTTTTAGGGGATCATCGGGTAATTGATACTCATCGTATGATTTGGTTACCAGTGTTACATGGCATTATTTTAAATACCCGTCCGAAAAAATCGGCTGCGTTATATAAAGAAATTTGGACGAAAGAAGGATCACCTTTATTAGTCTATACGAAGTCTCAAGCAGAGCAGCTTCAAGATCGCTTTCCAGATTATTCGGTTAAGTTTGGCATGGCTTATAGTCAGCCGACCATCGCTGAATCGTTAAAAGCGATGGAAGCAGAGGGGGTTGAAGATATCACAGTAATTCCTTTGTATCCTCAATATTCCACGACAACGACCGCTTCAATTAATGATGCGGTTTTCCGTCATTACTTAAAACAAGAAAACATGCCTAGTTTGCATTTGATTCGGGAATTTACAGACCATCCTTTATACATTGATTTATTAGTTAAGCAAATCAAAGAAGGCGTGGCAAAGTATCAACCAGATCGCTTAGTGTTATCTTATCATGGGATTCCTGTTAGTTATGTCGAAAAAGGTGACCCTTACCAAGCCCAGTGCCAAGCCACCACAGATGCCATCTTTGAGAAACTATCATTGGATATCCCTTGGATGATGACTTATCAGTCGAAATTTGGCCCAGCTGAGTGGTTAACACCAGCTTTAGACAAAACCTTAATGGCTTTACCAAGTCAAGGGGTTGAAAAAGTCTTAGTCATTACCCCAGGCTTTGTGTCAGATTGTATCGAAACAATTGAAGAAATCGAAGATGAGAATCGGACATACTTTATGGAAAATGGTGGTAAAGAATTTAACTATATTCATCCTTTCAACGATGATGCTGGTTTAATTGATCTATTAGCCCAATTAGTTAGGGAGAAATAATAAAACGCGTAAACTAGTCGCTATGACAGAGGTTTACGCGTTTTTTAATGCTTTTTGGAGACCTTGGCGAGCTAAATTGTCTGCTCCCCGGTTATCCTTTTCAGGAATCCATTGAATGATAACTAGTTGAAAGTGTTTAAGTAAGTCTTGAATTCGTAATAAATAAGGGTGAAAGGCAAGATTGCTTGTAGTGTTTTGATCAATGACTTGCGCTACGACTTGACTATCCGTGTATAAAAAAATTGATTGATTTTGTAAATTTTGCGCAAGTGCTTCGGTTAATGCACATTCTAAGGCGGCAAACTCAGCTTGATGGTTAGTTAAGATGCTGAGTGGAAAACTTAATTGTTGATATAGACCATCACCAGTTATTAATACACCGCAACCGCTTGGTCCAGGATTGCCTTTTGTGGCAGCATCAATATAAATTTTTAACATGGTAACCTCCAACGACTAATATTTTTTATTTTACATGAGATATGGTAGTATAGAGATATATTACCATAAAGTTTGTGAGGTATAACAGTGACGATAAAAAAACAACAAAAAGTTTATAGATGGCAACCAGAAGTAGCTACAAGTATTATTTATTGGTCTCTGACCTCAGGGGTTTTCTTTTTAATGATAACCTCAATTTTAGAACAAATGGGACTTAGTTTCTTAACCATAGGCTTGTTTGGACTATTTTGTTTCTTAGTCTGGGCAGCAAGTCGCCGAGAGTTCCTGATTAATGATGAATTCTTAGTCTGTCAAGCAATTTTAAAAAAGAATAGTCTGATTTTTCCAGTAGAGGCGATTGAAAAAGTGTCAATCGGCGCATACGGTTTAACTTTCAGTGTGGTTGGTTTTGAGGAATTGAAAGAAGAAGAGCGATCTTTTTTAATGAATCCAAAAACTATGACAGCCTTTATTGCAACACTAGAAGACCAAACAGCCTTTCAAGGTAAAATTGTCAGTATTTAAAAAGTGCCTGCTAAATTAGCAGACACTTTTTTTATTATTCTTCTAAAGCCGAAACGGCTGTTGCTTGTAAACCACGATGACCTTCTTTAATTTCAAAACGAACGGGTTGGTTATCTTTCAGTGTTTTAAAACCGTCACCTTCGATTCCTGTAAAATGAACAAAGATTTCCTCGGTTTCATTGTAAGTAATAAATCCGTAACCTTTTTTAGTATCAAACCACTTTACTACGCCATCAGTCATTTTACATTCCCCCATCACTAAAATAAAGTCTAAACTCATTATAAGTATTATTTGTCCAAAGGTCAAACTCTGGACAAAGATAAATCTTAGTATTAATTAATTATTTAATGAGTCGCTAAAAATAAAGGGAAGAATCACTAATAGTCAGACTATTCTATTAGTTATATTAAATATGTTACAAATATAATAAAAAGATGTTAAAAAAGACGAAAAGATTACTTTTCAAAACTAAGATAAGCTATACTATAAGTAATTACAAGCGAGGACGTGGCAAAATGAAGCAAGCTGTTTTTCTAGTGTATAAATGTGGGTTTATAATTGGTCGCTTATTTATTTATTATCCGAAATCGCTAAAAAATGAACTAGTCCGTGATTTACCATTTAATCGTAAAAAAATCTAAGGTACTTAATGTCTAGAAGAAAGCTTTTTGCGAATCTTCTTGGCATTTTTTTGCTTTTACTGTTATTATAGGTAAGTATGAAAAGATTAATTGTTGAAAAGAAAAGGTGAAAATCATGAAAGTAAAATTAACGCGTAAAACTGGCTTTTTTGGTATGGGAAGTCCTTTAAAAATTTTGAAAAATGGCCAACAAGCATTTTTGTTAAACCATGATGGGTCTAAAGAGTTTGAAATAACTGAAGAAACAACCATTCAAGGGAAATTTTCATTTTTAAAAAGCGAAATTTATTCATTGGAAAATAATGCTGAGAGTAAGGAATTACAAATTAAAATTAATCCGAATATTTTGAAATTGTATATGTCTTTGTTTACTTTAATTTTTATTTTACCGCTGATTTTTAGATCATGGGTCTTAGGCGTGGGAATTTTAATCATCTATGTTGGTTTTGTTGCTGTGATGGCACCAAAATTTTATGTGATTGAGGAGCAGGAGTAGTGGGTGCTCAAGGCAATGATTTTTTGGCAACTTTCAATCGAGTCGAAAAATGGCTGCGTGATGAAATGGATCAGCCAGGAAGTATGGGATTTAGTGAACTCGTTCGTCGGTTAAGTAAACGCTCGGATTTACTAGTCAGAAAATACCAAGACGATTTGTTAGAAATCGCCCAATTACGAAATGCCATCGTACATGATCGGATTTCTCCAGATTTTATTATTGCGGAACCAAATGAATGGGTGATTTCACGTTTAAAAACAATCGAAGCTGATTTAATCAAACCTGAGTACGTCATTCCGCGCTTTCAAAAAACGGTGACGGGTTTTGATAAAAATGTCAATTTGAGTGATATTTTATCGATTATTGCCGAAAAAGGCTACTCCCAATTCCCGATTTATGAACAAGGGAAATTTTTAGGCTTGATTACTGCCCACGGGTTAGGGATTTGGATGGCTTCCCAAGATCACAAAAATGTGATCGAAATTCAAGGGAAAAAAGTCGCCGATGTCTTAGCTAGTGACCGCAAACGTCATAATTATCGCTTTGTAGATGAGCAGACGATGACTTACCAAGCCCTGGAAGTCTTTTTAAAAGACCCGCTGATTGAAACTATCTTAATTACAAAAGATGGGAACCCGAATGGTAACTTAATTGGTATTATCCGCCCTCGAGATGTTTTTGAGAAATATTATGAAAGAAAAGGAGCGTTGTGATGATTGTTTATTTAGTCATTGCTGCAATAGCTGTCGGTGTTGACCAATTAGTTAAATGGTGGATTGTTAATAATGTGGCTTTAGGTGAAACGATTTTTCATAATCCAGTCCTTTCCTTGACGCAAATCCATAATGAAGGGGCCGCTTGGAGTATTTTAGAAGGCCGGCTGTGGTTCTTTTACATTGTTACGACAATTACTTGTATCGTTGTGTTGTATTTCTTATACCAACATCGTCATGAAAGCAAGTGGTTAACAATTGGCCTCGCCTTGATTTTAGGTGGTGCCTTAGGTAACTTTATCGATCGACTACGCTTAGGCTATGTGGTTGATATGTTTCAAGTCGAATTCTTTAATTTTCCAATTTTTAACGTAGCTGATATGGCATTAACATTCGGTGTAGGCTGCGTCTTTATATACATAATCCTCGATGAAAGATTAAATAAGGTGAAATAAAATGTTAGAAAAGTTAAATATGGTTATCACAGATGAAACAGGTCGTTTAGATAAAGCGATTGTTAGCAAATTTCCAGAGCATTCACGCTCGCAAATTCAAACATGGTTAAAAAATGATTTAGTTCTTGTTAATGATGATGTTGCTCAAGCTAACTATAAAGTTAAAGCTGGTGACGTTGTTGAAATTACCCGCATTGCCCCAGTTGAAATGACTGTTGAAGCTGAAAATATTCCGCTAGAAATCATTTATGAAGATGATGATGTGGTTGTGATTAACAAACCTCAAGGAATGGTCGTTCACCCTTCAGCTGGACACCCAAATGGCACACTAGTCAATGCCTTATTGTACCATGTCAAAAATTTATCAAGTATCAATGACGTCATTCGTCCAGGAATTGTCCACCGAATTGATAAAGACACGTCAGGTTTATTAATGGTCGCTAAAAACGATCAAGCCCATGAGTCATTAAGCGAACAATTAAAAGATAAAACGGCCACTCGGAAGTACATCGCCTTAGTACATGGCGAAATTCCTCATGAGAAAGGCACCGTTGACGCGCCAATTGGCCGTTCAAAAGTCGATCGTAAATCTCAAGCTGTGCTAGAAGGTGGCAAACATGCTGTGACCCACTTTAGAGTGCTTGAAAACTATAAAGACTTTACTTTAGTTGAGTGTCAACTTGAAACTGGTCGGACTCATCAAATTCGCGTTCACATGCAGTACATTAAATTCCCATTAGCTGGTGATCCAACTTATGGACCACGTAAAACCCTAGAAGGGAAAGGGCAATTTTTACACGCTCAAACCTTAGGCTTTACTCACCCAACAACTGGGGAAGAAATGTTCTTTGAAGTGCCGATTCCAACCTTGTTTGCTGAAACTTTAGAAACATTAGAAAAATAGTTGCAATTTGTTAGTAGACAGGTTAAACTATGTAAGAAGTAAATTGAATAACACGTTACCTTTAAAGTTAGTCCAGAGAGGCTAAAAAGGCTGATAGTGAAACTAGTAATGCTTTTATTAGTCGAAGCTATCCTGAGATGAGACATTGTGCTCCTGCCTTTTTATTGAAGGCAGGAGCTTTTTGTTTCTTCCCATTCCTTTCCTTAGTAATCGTTGTTAGTCTACTATAATAGTCTGAGAGGAGCATCACTATGATTGAAAAAGAAGTTATCGACAGTGTCACGATGAAACGTATTTTAACCCGGATCACTTACGAAATCATTGAACGCAATAAAGGGGTTCAAGATGTTGTCTTAATTGGGATTAAAACCCGTGGGATTTATATCGCCCAACGAATCGCTGAACGAATGAAACAATTAGAAGATTTAGAGTTACCAGTTGGTGAACTAGATATTACTTTATACCGCGATGATAAAGGCCAGGCTAAAGGGGTTGAACCAGATTTGTCAGCTTCAAGGATTCCCTTTTCTGTTGAAGGCAAACATGTGATTTTAGTTGATGATGTCTTATATACCGGTCGAACAATTCGGGCTGCTCTTGATGCAGTCATGGATTTTGGGCGACCACAAAAAATTTCTTTAGCTGTTCTAGTTGACCGAGGCCACCGAGAGTTGCCGATCAGAGCGGATTTTGTTGGTAAAAACTTACCGACATCGGCTAAAGAAGAAGTTGTTGTTGAAATGGTTGAGTTTGATAAAACAGACCGGATCAGCATTTTAAAAGAAAATTAAATAGCGCTTTTTAATTGAGTCCAGAGAGACTGAGAAGAGCATTAATCTGACCTAGGAGAGCTGAAAACTAAGCTCTTTTAGGGAAATTTAGTGAAACCCTCATGTCGAAAGTAGACATGAGGGTTTTTTAGTTAAGAAAGAGGAGCGAAATTCATGACAGAAAAATTTAGAAATCCCGATGCAGTATTAGATATTAATGATCGTCCACCAGCCCTACAGTGGTTTGGTTTAAGTTTACAGCACTTATTCACGATGTTTGGCGCAACAGTCTTAGTTCCCAAGCTAGTCGGAATTGACCCTGGGATCGCCTTATTAAGTTCCGGTTTAGGCTCAATCGTTTATATGATCGTCACAAAAGGCAAGATCCCAGCGTACTTAGGTAGCAGCTTCGCTTTTATTACGGCAATGCAAATGTTAATGGCAGATGAAGGGGCAGGTTATCCCGCTATTGCCCAAGGAGCTTTAACAACTGGTTTGGTTTACTTAGTAGTGGCTTACTTTATTAAAAGGAACGGCTCTCAGTGGCTTGACCGTTTATTACCGCCAATCGTCGTTGGGCCTGTTGTCATGGTCATCGGTTTAGGTTTAGCAGGTAATGCGGCCCAAAACGCCATGTTCACCCCGACTGGAGATTATAGTGTTAAATACATTATGGTAGCCTTAGTAACCTTAGGTTTAACAGTTTTCTTCAATATGTATCTTAAAGGTTTTCTCGGTTTAATTCCGATCTTACTAGGGATCGTTGGTGGTTACTTAGTCGCCTTACTAGTTGGTATCGTTGATACTGAGTTAATCAAGGCGGCGCCACTTTTTGCCATGCCTGAATTCCAAGTGCCTTTCTTAAGTTACACCCCGAAGTTGCACTTAGGGGCAATTTTAACAATGGCACCGATTGCCTTTGTCACAATGACTGAACACATCGGTCATTTAACAGTCTTAAATAAATTAACCAAACGTAATTTCTTTGAATCACCTGGTCTTTCAAGAACCTTGTTCGGTGATGGTTTGGCTCAAATCGTTGCCAGCTTTGTCGGTGGGCCGCCAGTTACTAGTTACGGTGAAAATATCGGCGTCTTAGCAATTACTCGAGTTCACAGCGTCTTAGTTTTAGGTGGCGCAGGGGTGTTAGCAATCATTCTGGCCTTCGTTGGTAAGATTAGTGCGATTATCCAAAGTATTCCTAACCCTGTCATTGGCGGGATTAGCTTCGTCCTCTTTGGAGTGATTGCTTCAAGTGGTTTGAAAATCTTAATTGACAATCAAATTAACTTAGATAAAAAACGCAATTTACTAATTGCTTCAGTAATCTTAGTTGTGGGAATCGGTGGTTTGAAATTTGAAGCAGGCGCCTTCGCCTTATCAGGAATGGCCTTAGCTACCTTGTTTGGAATTGTGATGAACTTAGTCTTACCTCAAGAAGCGTTAAGTGAAAAAGCCTAACTGCAAGCAGCTCGGAAAAGGAGAGGAAATCAATGATTGTTACTAATGAAATTGTTAGTTTAAAACATCTCTTAACAATAGAAGCTTTAAGTGACCAAGAAGTCATGGGTTTAATTAAAAGAGCCCAGCAATTTAAACAAGGGGCCCAATGGCAAAAACCCCAACGGCAGTTTTTCGTCGCGAATCTCTTTTTTGAAAATAGTACTCGCACCCATAAAAGTTTTGAAGTTGCCGAACGTAAACTGGGCGTTGAAGTGATTGAGTTTGATACGAGCACAAGTTCAGTGACGAAAGGTGAATCTCTTTACGACACGGTCTTAACGATGTCAGCTATTGGGGTTGATGCGTGTGTCATTCGTCACCAAGATGAAAACTACTACCATCAACTGATTCAAAGTAACACAATTCGCAGTTCAATCATTAACGGCGGTGATGGCAGTGGCCAACATCCTTCCCAATGTTTATTAGATTTAATGACCATTTATGAAGAGTTTGGCACCTTTACAAATTTAAAAGTCGCCATTGTTGGTGACATTACCCATTCACGAGTAGCGAAATCAAACATGCAAATGTTAAAACGCTTAGGAGCTGATGTTTACTTTTCAGGCCCAGCAGAATGGTTTGATCCCAAGTATGAAGCCTATGGTACATACGCACCACTAGATGACTTAATCGGCGAAGTCGATGTCATGATGATGTTAAGAGTGCAACACGAACGCCATGATGGTTCTGAAAGTTTTTCGAAAGAAAGCTATCATCAAGAATACGGCTTAACTATAGCTCGCGGTGCAAAGTTAAAAGCCTCAGCGATTATCATGCATCCTGCCCCAGTTAACCGGGATGTCGAATTAGCAGACGAGTTAGTAGAGAGTCTGCAATCACGGATCGTTCCGCAAATGAGTAACGGTGTTTACATGCGAATGGCAATATTAGAAGCGATTTTGGAAGGGAAGGCATAAGATGAACTTACTAGTAAAAAACGGCAAGATGATTGATCGCCATAACGACTTAATTGAAACAGATCTTTGGATTGAAGGCATGAACATTAAAGCAATCGGCGTTGATTTAGCAACTAACTTAACGACTTTTGATAAAATTATTGATGTTAAAGGGGGCTTAATTACCCCTGGTCTAGTTGATGTCCACGTCCATTTTAGAGAACCAGGTTTCACTCATAAAGAAACCATTGAAACAGGCAGTCAAGCAGCAGCCCGAGGTGGCTACACAACAGTCTGTGCTATGCCTAACTTAAACCCAGTACCAGATACAGTCGCCCGCTTTGAAGAGGTTGAAGCAATTATTCAAAAAGACGCAGTCGTCAAAGTCTTACAATACGCTCCGATTACCGAAGAGTTAAAAAGTGAAACTTTAGTTGACATGGCTGGAATGAAAGCCGCAGGGGCCTTCGCTTTTACTAATGATGGAGTCGGTGTCCAAACCGCGGGGACAATGTACTTAGCGATGACTGAAGCTGCTAAAGTTGGTTTACCAATCGTCGCTCATACAGAAGATGAATCCTTATTATTCGGTGGCTGTATGCACCGAGGGAAAGTTTCTGAAAAACTAGGATTACCTGGGATTATGAGCGCCACAGAATCATCACAAATTGCTCGAGATTTAATCTTAGCAGAAGAAACAGGGGTTCATTACCATGTCTGTCACTTGTCAACGAAAGAAAGTGTCCGGATTATCCGTGAGGCGAAGCAAGCTGGGGTTCATGTAACCTGTGAGGTTTGCCCTCATCACTTGATTATGTCGGAAGAAGACATTACTCATGACCATGGCAATTTTAAAATGAACCCACCTTTAAGAAGCACTGCGGATCGGGAAGCGTTAATCAATGGGCTACTAGATGGCACCATCGATTGTATTGCGACGGACCACGCCCCTCATAGTCATCAGGAGAAAAATCAGTCAATGGTTGATTCACCCTTCGGAATTGTCGGGAGTGAAACAGCTTTTGCTTTAATGTATACGGAGTTTGTCGAAAAAGGCATCTTTACTTTAGAGCAAGTCATTGAGTGGATGACAATTAAACCAGCGGAAATCTTTAGTTTACAAACAGGAAAAATTAGAGTCGGCGGTTTAGCTGATATAGCAGTCTTTAATCTCACAGAGAGCTACCAAATTGACAGTCAAGACTTTCAATCGAAATCTAGTAACACACCATTTATTGGGAAAGCCGTGAAAGGCCAAACCATCTTAACTTTAGTAAATGGGCAAATCGCGTGGAGTGAAGGGGAATAGCAAATGAAACGATTATTAATACTAGAAGACGGTACTGTCTTTGAAGGCAAAGCTTTTGGAGCAGATAAAACAATTACGGGAGAAGTTGTTTTTACAACGGGGATGACCGGTTACCAAGAAACCATTACCGATCAAAGTTTCAACGGTCAAATCATCACTTTTACTTACCCAATGGTCGGTAATTACGGCATTAACCGAGATGATTTTGAATCAATTGAACCAACTTGTCAAGGAGTCATTGTCAAAGAACATGCTCGTCTAGCTTCAAACTGGCGGAGCCAAATGACTTTAGATCAATTTTTGAAAAGTAAAAACATTCCTGGCATCTCTGGTATTGATACACGCATGTTAACAAAAAAACTACGCTCAGCTGGTACGATGAAAGGCAGTTTTGTCGACGTCACAACGGATTTAGAACATGCCTTTGATCAATTGCGAGCTACCGTCTTACCGACGAATCAAGTCGAGCAAGTTTCAACGACGAAGGCTTACCCGAGTCCGGGAATTGGTCGCAATGTAGTAGTCGTGGACTTTGGTTTGAAACATAGTATTTTAAGAGAATTAAGTAAAAGAGAGTGTAACATTACAGTCCTACCATACAACACGAGTGCTGAAACGATTTTAAACTTACAACCAGACGGAGTGATGTTAAGTAATGGCCCTGGTAACCCAGAAGATGTGCCTGAAGCCATTGCAATGATTCAAGGGATTCAAGGGAAAGTACCGATTTTTGGGATTTGCTTAGGTCATCAATTATTCGCCTTAGCTAATGGGGCAGCGACTTATAAAATGCCTTTTGGTCACCGAGGGTTAAACCATCCCGTTCGCGAAATTGCCACTGGTCGAGTTGATTTCACTTCTCAAAACCACGGTTACGCTGTGGCGGAAGAGTCAATTGACAATGAGTTACTACTAGTTACCCATAAAGAAATTAACGATAACACAGTCGAAGGCTTAAGACATAAGAATTATCCAGCCTTTACCGTTCAGTTTCATCCAGATGCTGCCCCAGGTCCCCATGATGGTGTTCATTTGTTTGATGAATTCATGGACTTGATGGATGCTTGGACTGCTAAGGAGGAGAACTAATGACAAAACGCACTGACATTAAACGAATTATGGTAATTGGTTCAGGTCCAATCGTGATTGGCCAAGCCGCAGAATTTGATTACGCAGGAACTCAAGCCTGTCTAGCCTTACGTGAAGAAGGCTATGAAGTTATCTTAGTTAACTCAAATCCAGCAACGATCATGACGGATAAAGAAATTGCCGATAAAGTTTATATCGAACCGATTACGTTAGAATTTGTTTCACGAATTTTAAGAAAAGAAATGCCAGATGCGATTTTACCAACACTTGGGGGCCAAACAGGTTTAAATATGGCAATGGAATTATCCCAATCAGGAATTTTAGCAGAGTTAGACATTGAATTATTAGGAACTAAATTAAGTGCCATTGACCAAGCGGAAGATCGAGACTTATTCAAACAATTAATGGAAGAACTAGACCAACCGATTCCTGAAAGTGTGATTGTTAATAACGTTGAAGACGCAGTTACCTTTGCTGAAGAAATTGGCTTTCCAATCATCGTTCGACCAGCCTTTACTTTAGGGGGAACTGGTGGGGGCATGTGCGACACGATGGCAGAATTAATCGAGATTGCTAGTAATGGTTTAAAACTATCACCAGCTACCCAGTGTTTAATTGAAAAAAGTATTGCCGGCTACAAAGAAATCGAATACGAAGTCATGCGTGATTCAGCTGACAATGCGATTGTTGTTTGTAACATGGAAAACTTTGATCCTGTGGGAATTCATACTGGGGACTCAATCGTCTTTGCCCCTAGTCAAACTTTATCGGACATTGAAAATCAAATGTTACGAGATGCCTCACTAAAAATTATTCGCGCCTTAAAAATTGAAGGGGGCTGTAACGTCCAACTGGCACTAGACCCTCACAGTTTTAATTACTACGTGATTGAAGTGAATCCTCGAGTTAGTCGCTCCTCAGCATTAGCGAGTAAAGCCACAGGTTACCCAATTGCGAAGTTAGCAGCGAAGATTGCTGTTGGTTTAACTTTAGATGAAATGAAAAATCCAGTAACAGAAACCACTTACGCTGAATTTGAACCAACGTTAGATTACGTCGTCTCAAAAATTCCTCGTTGGGCTTTTGATAAATTTGAAAAAGGCGAACGTAAATTAGGAACCCAAATGAAAGCCACTGGGGAAGTCATGGCGATTGGTCGGAACATTGAAGAATCCCTCTTAAAAGCTGTGCGCTCGTTAGAAATTGGCGCTCATCATGTGGAGTTGAAAGAATTAAATAGCGTCTCAGAAGAAGTCTTAATGGAAAAAATCATTAAAGCTCAAGATGATCGCTTATTCTACTTAACAGAAGCTCTGCGTCGGGGCTATTCAATCATAGAATTAGCAGAGTTAACGAAAATTGACTTGCTCTTTTTAGATAAATTACTTCACATTATCGAATTAGAAACAGCTTTAGGGGAAAACATCAATGATCAAGAGATCTTAAAAGAAGCGAAAGAAAATGGCTTTACCGACAAAAAAGTTGCTGAACTGTGGGACCAAACAGAATTAGAAATTAGCCAGTTCCGTAAAGAAATTAAGTTACAACCAGTCTTTAAAATGGTCGACACTTGTGCGGCGGAGTTTGAATCAGCCACACCGTATTTTTATAGTACTTACGAGCAAGAAAATGAAAGTCTTCGAACTGACAAAGCCTCAGTCTTAGTTTTAGGTTCTGGGCCAATCAGAATTGGTCAAGGAGTTGAATTCGACTACGCGACAGTTCATTCTGTGAAAGCAATCCAAGAACTTGGCTATGAAGCGATTATTATGAACAGTAACCCAGAAACAGTCTCAACGGATTTTTCAGTCTCAGATAAACTTTACTTTGAACCTTTAACGTTAGAAGATGTAATGAACGTCATCGAGTTAGAGCAACCAATGGGAGTCATCGTTCAGTTCGGTGGTCAAACGGCGATTAACTTAGCAGAACCATTAACTAAACGAGGAGTCAAAATTATCGGGACAAGTATCGAAGACTTAGACCGGGCAGAAAACCGGGACTTATTCGAGCAAGCCTTAACGGAATTAAAGATTCCGATGCCGCCAGGGGATACCGCGACTAGTAAAGAAGAAGCTGTGCTAATTGCAGAAAAAATTGGCTATCCAGTCTTAGTGAGGCCTAGTTATGTTTTAGGTGGTCGTGCCATGGAGATTGTCGAAAACAAGGCAGATTTAGAAAGCTACATGGTTGAAGCAGTTAAAGCCTCTCCAGAACATCCAGTCTTAGTCGATAGTTACTTAGTTGGCTTAGAATGTGAAGTTGATGCGATTAGCGATGGCAGGGACGTCTTAATTCCGGGGATTATGGAGCATATTGAACGAGCTGGCGTCCATTCAGGTGATTCGATGGCAGTTTATCCACCACAACGTCTATCAGCGGAAATCCAAAGAACAATCGCTGATTACACGAAACGTCTCGCGATTGGTTTAAACTGTAAAGGGATGATGAATGTCCAATTCGTGATTAACAACAACACAGTCTATGTGATTGAAGTGAACCCGCGAGCTAGCCGAACGGTGCCTTTTTTAAGTAAAGTTACGGGGATTCCGATGTCACAAGTTGCTACGCAACTGATTTTAGGTAAAACTTTAAAAGAACTAGGTTACGAAGATGGGCTTTATCCAGAAGCTCAAGGGGTCCATGTGAAAGCCCCAGTTTTCTCCTTTGCTAAGCTCCAACAAGTTGACACTTACTTAGGGCCGGAAATGAAATCAACAGGGGAAGTTATGGGTTCTGATGTGAACTTAAACAAAGCCCTTTATAAAGCTTTTGAAGCTAGTGGTTTACATTTACCAACTTACGGTTCGGTCCTCTTCACTATTGCTGACGAAGCCAAAGATGAAGCCTTAGCTTTAGCCCGTCGCTTCAAAGCGATTGGTTACAGTTTAATTGCCACTGAAGGAACTGCAAAATTCTTAAATGAAAATGGCTTACAAGCTAAGTCAGTAGCGAAGATTGCTCACGAGAATGGTGAGACAGTCCTAGATGTGATTCGGCAAGGGGAAGCTCAAGTCGTTGTAAACACAATGGATAAAAAACGAGCAGTCGCTTCTGATGGCTTCTTAATTCGCCGAGAATCAGTGGAACATGGGATTCCTTTATTTACCTCATTAGACACAGCTAGTGCGATTTTATCAGTTTTAGAATCACAAGCCTTCCAAGTCAATCCGCTATAAAAGGTGTGATAAAGGTCGTTTAAAGCCAAAGACTTGGAAAGCAAGTAGGCTTTGCCCGTTAGAACCCGTCAAATCAAGGTGTGTTAAGGGCCTTTAAAGCCGGAGTTAAATAAGTATTTTAAAGAGTAAGAGAGGATGAGGACAATAATGAAACAAGAGATGATGACTGTTGTTAGTCAGAAGTTATTAGGACCGAAAATTTACGAACTAATTTTGCGAGGTGAATTAGTCAGAGAAATGGCGATTCCCGGTCAGTTCGTCCATATTAAAGTTCCTCGTGCTGATTTATTGTTACGTCGTCCGATCAGTTTAGCGAATATCGATGCTGATAACTTAGAATGTACGTTGATTTACCGAGTGGAAGGGGATGGCACTGAAAATATGAGCCAGCTCCGACCGGGAGAGTTACTAGATGTGATGGGGCCTTTAGGGAATGGCTTTCCAATTGAAGCTGTCCAAGCGGAGGAAGTCGTCTTTGTGATTGGTGGCGGAATTGGCGTGCCACCTCTTTATGAGTTATCCCAACAGCTCCAAAGAAAAGGGGCAAAAATCATTCAAATCTTTGGTTTCGCTAAAGCCGAAGTGATTTTTTACGCGGATAAATTTGCTGAATTAGGCGAGGTTCATATTTCAACTGATGATGGCAGTTACGGTACTCATGGTCATGCAGGTCTTTTACTAGACGACTTGCTAACAAAGTACCAGCCAGCCGCTGTTTACGCCTGTGGGTCAAATGGCTTACTGAAAGCTGTGGATCGGAACTTTGAAAATCACCCTAGGGCTTATATGTCTTTAGAAGCCCGGATGGCTTGTGGCATGGGAGCGTGTTACGCTTGTGTCTGTGATTTGAAAAAAGAAAAAGCATCGAAAAAAATCTGCGATGAAGGACCAATTTTCGCAACAGGGGAGGTCGTACTATGAGTAACAACCGTTTAGCTGTTAGTATTCCTGGCTTGGAGTTAAAAAACCCGATTATTCCTGCCAGTGGCTGTTTTAGCTTCGGGGAAGAATATAGCGAGTATTATGATTTAGGAAAATTAGGAGCGATTATGGTCAAGGCGACGACTGTTGAACCACGGGCCGGCAACCCAACGCCACGAGTAGCAGAAACGCCAAGTGGCATGCTTAATGCCATCGGTTTACAAAACCCTGGCTTAGAAGCAGTGATGTCTCAACGCTTACCTGCTTTAGAACGGTTTGACGTGCCAATTATTGCCAATGTAGCTGGCTCAACCTTAGAAGATTACGTAGAAGTTTGCGCTCGAATTGGCGATGCGCCCAATGTTCATGCCATTGAATTAAACATCTCTTGTCCTAATGTCAAAGAAGGTGGAATTGCCTTCGGAACTGACCCAGACGTAGCCTTTCGTTTAACACAAGCTGTTAAAAAAGTTGCAAAAGTCCCGGTTTACGTCAAACTATCACCAAATGTGACGAATATCGTCCCAATTGCCCAAGGAATTGAAGCTGGTGGAGCCGACGGCATAAGCATGATTAATACGTTACTTGGCATGCGAATCGATGTTAAAACTCGCAAACCAGTGCTGGCCAATCAAACTGGGGGACTGTCAGGTTCAGCGATTAAACCAGTTGCCATTCGCTTAATTCATCAAGTGTCTCATGCCATCGACTTACCAATTATCGGCATGGGTGGCGTCTACACCGTGGATGACGTCTTAGAGATGTACATGGCTGGTGCTAGTGCCGTTGCTGTTGGAACAGCCAATTTCACTGACCCGTACGTCTGTCCTAAGTTAGTTGAAGCCTTACCAGGGCGGATGGATGAGCTAGGAATTGAAAGTTTAGCCCAATTAATTAAAGAAGTTAGAGAGGCCCGTTAAAATGAATCGACCAATTATTGCTTTAGATTTTCCAAACAAAGAAAGTATTATCACCTTTTTTGCGCATTTTCCAGTAAATGAATCACTTTACGTCAAAGTCGGCATGGAATTATTTTATCAAGAAGGGCCGGCAATTGTTCAGTGGTTAAAATCTCTGGGCCATGATGTTTTTTTAGATTTGAAACTCCATGATATTCCCAACACAGTAGAAAGTGCGATGACCGGCATTGCTAAGCTTGGTGTCAGCTTAACGAATGTTCATGCGGCTGGTGGTCAGAAAATGATGAAGGCCGCCTTAAAAGGCTTAGAAGCAGGAACCAGGCTAGGCGAGGAACGACCTTTGTTAATCGCAGTGACTCAGTTAACTTCGACAGCTGAAAGTGAGATGCAAAAAGACCAGCTAATTCCAGTAAGCTTATTAGAAAGTGTGGTTCATTATGGGCAAATGACAGCTGCCAGCGGCTTAGATGGGGTGGTTTGTTCTGCTTTAGAAGTTCAAGCCATCAAAGCCGGAACTTCCCCAAACTTCGCTTGTTTAACGCCGGGAATTAGACCGACAGGTAGTGCCATCGGCGATCAGCAACGAATTGTGACGCCTGGCCAAGCCCGGGAAATCGGTTCAGACTATATTGTCGTTGGTCGACCGATTACCCAAGCGGTGAAGCCTTATGAAGCTTATCAAGAGATTAAAAATCAATGGAATGGAGACTATTAAAATGACTGAGTTAAGTAAAGAGATTGCGAAAGATTTATTAAAAATTGAGGCGGTAAGCTTAAAACCCCAAACTCCTTTTACTTGGGCCAGTGGGATTAAAAGCCCAATCTATTGTGATAATCGGGTGACAATGAGTTATCCGGAAGTTAGAAATAAAATCGCCGAAGGGCTAGCTGCTCAAATTAAAGAGCAGTTTCCTGAGGTTGAAGTTATTGCTGGAACAGCCACAGCGGGCATTCCTCATGCCGCTTGGGTAGCGACCATCCTTAATTTACCGATGGTCTACATTCGTGGAGCAGCTAAAAAACATGGCAAAGGCAACCAAATTGAAGGGCGGATTAGTGAAGGCCAAAAAATGGTCATTATTGAAGACTTAATTTCAACTGGTGGCAGTGTTCTAGAGGCAGCTGAAGCAGCTACTCGTGAGGGGGCAAATGTTCTAGGCGTTGCCGCAATCTTTACTTATGAATTACCAGTTGGTGTTGAGAACTTTACGAAAGCAGGGATAAAACTAGTAACTTTAACGAATTATTCCGTGTTAATTGCCGGAGCCTTAGAAATTGACTACATCAAAGGTGATGATGTAAAATTACTTGAAGAGTGGAAAGAAAATCCCTCTAAATGGCAAAATTAAGTTGATTTAAGGAGGGGTTCCAGTGGGAGTTAAAAGAATCTATGCAGAAGGTGTCAAGAAACATTCATTAGGTCAACAAGTTGTTTGTTGTGACCTACTACCTGATGCCGGGTTGTATCATTATCAATCACCAGTTGATTTTAGTACACTTCCCAAGGTCCAAACTGATAGTTCATTAGCTTTGACTTTTGATTATCAGAAACAAGTGTTTGAGCAAGCAATCTTTGCTAATGCCTTTCATTTAGTACCGAAAGAAAAGAAAAGTCGGTTATCTTTTGAAGAAGATTTCTGGTTAATTGATATTCACGTCCATTTTCCAAGTGAGCATATGTTTGATAATCGCCATACGGAATTTGAGTTTCATTTTGTTCATGAAAATGCTGAGGGCAATAAATTAGTAGTGGCGTTGTTATTTGATTTAACTGATGAGAAATTTTTAGTTAAAAATGAGTTACGACGTTTTGCGATCATGTCAGAATTTAGTGCTAAAGCAGATATGTTTTTCAACCCGGTAAAATATTTACCGAAAGAAAAAACCTTTTATCACTTTATAGGCTCTTTAACGACACCCCCATTTAACGGACCAGTCTTATGGTTTGTGATGGATACTGTCCAATTAGCCAATCGTGAAATCGTTGAAAAGGCAAAAAAAGAAATACCTGTCAATAATAATCGGCCGGTTTATCCTTTAAAAGATCGGACCATTTGGCATAATTAAATAAGTGACTGTTTCCAAGGCTTAAAATGGAAATAGTCTTTTTTTTTTGTTATACTTTTCATAATCCAAATGAAGGAAGTGGTTTATTAATGATTAATATAGCGATTATTGGATACGGGAATCTTGGTCGTGGTGTGGAACAAGCAATTAAACAACAAACAGACATGACTTTAGTTGGTGTCTTTACACGTCGGGATCCACAGACAATTCAAACTGAAGGGGCACCGGCCTTTACGTTAGAGGAAGCTTTAAAACGAAAAAATGAGATTGATGTTTGTATTTTATGTGGTGGCTCAGCTACAGATTTGCCTGAGCAAACACCAGCCTTTACCGCTCACTTTAATACTGTCGATAGTTTTGATACCCATGCTGAAATACCTAATCATTTTAAGCGGGTAGATGAGATTGCTCAAGCGAATGGCACTGTCTCGGTTATTTCTTCTGGTTGGGACCCCGGACTATTTAGTTTAAATCGTCTTTACGCCCAAGCCATCTTGCCACAAGGGGAAACCCAGACATTTTGGGGTAAAGGAGTGAGTCAAGGTCATTCTGATGCTTTACGACGGATTGAAGGAATTAGCGATGCAACGCAATACACGATTCCGAATGAAGACATAATTGCCAGACTTCGTAACGGGGAGAAACTTGAGTTAACGACTCGAGACAAACATTTACGTCAATGTTTTATCGTTTTAACTGAAGGGGCCGACGCTGAAGGCATTACTGAGACGATTAAAACAATGCCTAACTACTTTGCTGATTATGACACAGAAGTTACTATCATTAGTCAAGAAGAACTGAACTTACACCATAAAGGCATGCCTCATGGCGGCACGGTGTTGCATACTGGGGTCACAAATGGTTCAACGAAACAAGTCATTGAGTACCGTTTAGCTTTAGAACACAATGCTGAATTTACGGCTAGTGTCTTAGTCGCTTACGCTAGGGCAGCGGCTCGCTTAAGTTCTGAAGGTCACCAAGGAGCTTATACGGTCTTTGATATTGCACCGAAGTACTTATCTGCGGCATCAGTCGAAAGTTTACGGAAAGAATTACTTTAAAAGCCTCATTAAAATAATTAGCTTAAAAACTTCATCAGAAATGGTGAAGTTTTTTGTTGGCAATTAATAAGTTGATGTTACTTACAAGAATGTAAGTAAAGTTTATTAGGTAAGTCATTGTTTGCATAATTAATCTGTTTTATACTTTACGTATAGTTGTAATAGCAAAACAAGGTAGAAAGGATGGTTGTGATGGAGATAGCCCACAATTGGCAAATTTTTGGTGAGGATCAGTTTAAAATTAAAGTATTCACTAACATTGAAAATGTGGATGAGTATGTCATAAGAGATCAAGATGATACAGGAGCCTTATTCTCGATGATTATTTCAAGTAATACGATTGAGATACAAGAGATGTCTTGGGCCGTATCGTTGAAAATCGATTGGGAAAATAAAACGATTTATTTAAAAGACAGTGAAGAGAAAAGCAATAGCTAAGAAGGGCCTCAGTCTTTAATCGTAAAATAGTAAGTCAATATTGATTAAATAATTGACAAAAAAGTCTGATTAGCGTAATTTGTACTATAAGATCGTCGTTTATTTAAATGACGTTTCTTAGTATCAAATAACTGTTGTAGGAGGAAAAGATGGAAAAATTATCATTAGTTATTGTTTTATTAGCAGCTTTAATGATCCCCTTATTAATGGGCCGCTTTAAAGTGAATGTCTTTCCTTCGATTGTTGCTGAAATTCTAGTTGGTATTTTATTAGGACGAAGTGTTTTAGGCATTGTCGAAGTCGATCAGTATTTAGAAATATTTTCTTCATTAGGTGTGGTGTTCTTAGTCTTCCTAAGTGGGATGGAAATTGATTTCACTTTATTTAAAGGAAAGAAAGCCAGTAGTCAAACACCTCAAAATGAGCCTAATCCATTACAACTGGCGGTTTATTCTTATGTCTCAATGCTCTTAGTTTCATTAGCCGTCAGCTTATTTTTCCACTTTAGCGGGTTATTTACTGATTATTGGCTCTTATTCATTATCTTCAGTTCAATCGCATTAGGGATTGTCATAGCCTCATTAAAAGAACGGGAACTATTAAGTAAACCCTTTGGCCAAACAGTCCTCCTAATTGCCGTGTTAGGAGAAATCACCCCCTTAGTCTTATTAACAGTTTATTCTTCTGTGTTCGGCTCAGGTGATAGTAACTTATGGATGATTTTATTAATTTTAGGCGCGGCAGCTTTGTTATTACGTTTCAAAAAAGTCTATGTCTTCTTTGAGAAAATTGATAAAGTAACGACTCAATTAGACATTCGTTTAGCGTTCTTCATTATTTTCACTTTAGTGATGGTAGCTGAAGGGACGGGGGCTGAAAGTGTCTTAGGGGCATTCTTAGCTGGGATCGTCATGAAACTCTTGAAACCACGGGAGGACACTGTTGAAAAACTTGATTCTTTCGGTTATGGCTTCTTTATTCCGATTTACTTTTTAGTGACAGGGATTAATTTAGATTTATCAGCGATTTTTCAAGACAGTAAAACCTTACTGTTAATTCCCTTATTCTTTATGGCCTTCTTTGTTACCCGAATCTTAGTTTTTCCGATTTTGAATCGTCAATTTAAAACTAAAAATGCTTGGGCAGGGACTTTTTTATCAGCGACAACGTTAACGTTAATTTTACCAATTTTAGAAGTTGCTGAAGAAATCGGCACGGTTAATGACAATCAAAAAGGGGCCTTGATTTTATCAGCAGTCTTAACCTGTGTTTTATTTCCTTTACTGTATAATAAGTTGTATGTTAAAGAGGAAGAACACATTACCCCAATTTTAGTGAACATTATTGGGGCTAATCCCTTAACTGTGTCGATTGCCAATCAGTTAAAGAAAAAAGATTACGATGTGACCTTATTTACGGACAACATTGAAAATTATCAAACTTTTGAAAGTGATAGTGATTTAGTCTTATTAGATGACTTAGGCAGTGATTTCGGGCAAATCGAGAACTTTAACTCGCCAGACATCTTAGTCATTAATCATCAAGATAAAGGCTTACAACATGAGCTAGCGATTAAAGGCAAAGCTTATGGAATTGAACGAGTGCTAGTCCATTTTGATACAAATAATATTTTAGAAGACAATTATCCAGAGTTAAAAGCAGCGGCTGTTGAAATCTTTAGTACGTTTGACGCCCAAGCTAGTTTACTCCGGGCAATGATTGAAACACCGTCGATTATTAAGATTATTGACGATACTGAAACCGGTCTTTATGAAGCAACTGTTAATAATAGTCGCTTTACAGGCCAAGCAATTAAGAACTTACCGTTTGTTCAAGCGATAACTATTAGTAAAATTCGCCGTGGGGAAGAATTAATTACCCCACATGGTAATACGATGATTGAACTTGGGGATCACTTAATTTTCACAGGTAATAAAGCCGATATTGGCGAAGTTAAACGAGAACTTGAATTAAAAAATTAACAATTAATCAAATAACTTATTAGACAGGAGGCGTTGATTTAATCAGCGACCTCCTTTTTAGTTCCTTAAAATTAGCTTAAAAGTCAGTTGTTTCGGGAAATATCTCTCAATTTGTCATAAATTAAACTAACTTTACCTAAATTTTACAATTAAGCTTACATAATTTTTACATGACCTTGATATTCTAGAGATGTTCCAGAGATAGCAAAATAATTTTAAAGATAAAGGGAGATAATCATGAAAAAAATTGGCTTAACTGTTCTTTTAAGTGGACTATTAGTAGTAGCAACAGCTTGCGGGTCACCAAGCGTAGAAACAGATTCATCAAAAGGAGGGGCTGCTTCAACTAAAAAAGTCGAAATTACTGCAGTTGGTTCCACAGCGTTACAACCTTTAGTCGAGAACATCGCTGAAATTTATCAAACAGACAATCCGAATTATTCCATTGAAGTTCAAGGTGGCGGAAGTGGTACTGGTTTAAGTCAAGTTGCTAACGGTGCCGTTGAAATTGGTAACTCAGATATTTATGCAGAAGAAAAAGACGGCATTGATGCTAGTAAGTTAACAGATCATCAAATCGCCGTTGTTGGAATGGGACCAGTTGTTAATAAAGAAGTCGGCGTGACGGACATTACTTCCGCGCAACTGCTAGACATCTTTACTGGTAAAGTTAAGAACTGGCAAGAAGTTGGCGGCAAAGATCAAGAGATCCTAGTTGTTAACCGAGCAGCAGGAAGTGGCTCACGAGCAACGTTTGAACAATGGGGATTGAAAGGCGAAGCAGCCATGCAATCACAAGAACAAGATTCATCAGGAACGGTCCGTAAAATAGTTGCTGAAACACCAGGAGCGATTAGTTACTTATCATTCTCATACATTGATGATAGTTTACTAGGGTTGTCATTAGATGGTGTGGAGCCAACTTCTGAGAATGTCACAACAAATGATTGGAAAATCTGGGCTTACGAACATATGTATACTGCTAAAGATGCACCAAAAGAAGTCACGGCTTTTATTGATTACATTTTAACTGATGACGTCCAAAAGAATGTTGTTGAGAAATTAAACTACATTCCAATTACCTCAATGAAGATCGAAAGAAGCTTAGACGGCACAGTTAAATAGAAACGTTTCGAGAAGGTTTTAGCCCCACCTATGTTATAATCAAGTCATTAATAATCAATAAAACTAGCTAATTGCTGATAAACTATATCACTAGTAACGAAGGGTTACTTGATGATGAAAGGATAAACCTTCTATGAAACATGTCTTAGTTGTTGACGATGAACCTTCAATCACTACTTTATTGAAGTATAATTTAGAAAAAGAAGGCTTAACAGTCACTGTCGCCCACGATGGCGAAGAAGCTGTTAGTCAAGCCAGTCAAACTAATTTTGACTTTATTGTCTTAGATTTAATGTTACCGAAACTTGATGGTTTTGAAGTCACTAAAAAATTACGGCAGATGCAAATTGATACGCCAATCTTGATGCTGACAGCCAAAGATGAAGTGATTGATAAAATTATTGGTCTCGAAATAGGCGCTGATGATTATTTAACGAAACCTTTTAGTCCCAGAGAATTACTAGCAAGAATGCGGGCTGTTCATCGCCGGATGACTACGACAGCCGGCGCTTCCCCCCAAGGGCCAGTTGAAGCAGTCGCGAAAATTGAAGTAGGCTTACTTGCTGCTTACCCAAATGACTACCAAGTCAATAAAGACGGTCAGGAAATTACGTTGACGAAAAAAGAATTTGAACTCCTTGTGTATTTTATGGAGCGAAAAAATCGCGTCATTGATCGTGACACGTTGATTCAAGGAGTCTGGCAAGAAGAACTGTACAACAATTCGCGAACAGTTGACATTCACGTTAGCCATCTTAGAGACAAAATTGAAGATGATCCTAAAAACCCTAATTATTTAATTACAATTAGAGGGTTTGGTTATAAATTTCAGGAGCCTAAATAAGATGAATAAACAACAAAACATCAAAAAAATTATGATAGTGGTTAGTTTTATTGTCCTCTGCGTTGCAGGGGCAATATTTACTAATCGTTTTTTTAATCGAGAAATTATTCAACAACAAGAGACGAAGCTGGCGCAAGAAATTGATTTAATGATTTCTGTCATTAAAAAAGAAAAACGCAAAGTAACTGAGTATCATAATACGACAGAGTTAGACTACTTAGTCAATGACGGGGAACGTTTAACTTTATTAGATCAAGATGGAGTGATTTTGTATGATTCATCCCATGATAAAGAAGCAATCGGTAAACGGGATCAACGACCCGAAGTGACCCATGTCTTAAAAGGCGAGGCGTCAATCGGGACAGCTTTACGAGAAAGTCACACGTTAAATGAAAAGTTACTTTATGTGGCGAAACCTTTAATAATTGATAATCAATTAGTCGGAGTGATGCGTTTATCTGAAAAGTACACGGGTTTTTCTAATAGTATTATTCGTTTTCAACGAATAGTGACTTTCGCCTTAATTGGCCTAGTCTCAATTATTTTAGGGCTAATTTTTTACTTTTTTAAGCAAGCCAATGAACCGTTAAAATTCATGTTGCCAGCCCTCCAAGCGGCGATTAATCACCCAGAAAAAATGTCGGAAATCGACACAACCTCAGTGGAATGGAATCAATTGTATCAGTCTGTTAATCAACTGATGCGGGAAACGAATCAACTCTATTACCAACAGTTATTTAACGAAGAAAAGCTACAGTTTCTATTAGAAAGCTTGACGATCGGAGTATTTATTATGAATGAAGAAGGTCACATTCTTTCAGCGAATCCCGTCATGTCTGATTTGTTCGAACCTAAAATCGGGGCGGAAACTTACCAAGAATGGTTTTTAGAGCGGGATATTAAAGAGTTAATTGCAGAGATTTTAAGGAATGGACAAGAAATCCAAGCTGAAGTCAAGCTCCTAGAGCCAAGTGAAAAAGACTTGAAACTTGTCTTGCGAAAACTAGAACCAGGGAATCAGCAAGCACCGGAGTATGTTGGTGTGCTTTACGATATTACTGATATTCGCAAACTCGAATTAATCCATCAAGATTTTATTAGTAATATCTCTCATGAACTAAAAACACCGACAACATCAATTATGGGCTTTGCAGAAACTTTATTAGATGGTGCTTTAGGGGATCAAACCGTCGCAACAGAGTTTGTTGAAATCATTGAATTAGAAGCCAATCGTTTGTACGCCTTAATTCAAAATATTTTACTTTTACTGCGGACAGAGACGAGTGAAGGGAAAGCCGATATTATGTCAGTGCCTCCTGTCAGTGTTATCGAAGAGGAGCTGCAACGCTATCAGCCCCAAATGACAAGTAAGAACTTAAAAGTGACCGTTAGTTATGACGACTTAGGCGAAGTTAGTTTGCCTGTCGATTATTTTCAACCGATTGTCAAAAATTTAATTGAGAATGCTGTTGCTTATACTGGCGAGGAAGGTCAACTACACGTATCTTTAAAACGTCGAGGGGGTGAACTACTCTTTACGATTGTTGATACTGGTGTTGGTATTTCGGAAAGTGATCAAGAGAGAATCTTTGAGCGCTTTTACCGGGTCAGTAAATCCCGGCAACGAAATGTTGGCGGCTCTGGCTTAGGCTTATCAATTGTTAGTCATTACACCCAACTATTACATGGTAAGCTGACTTTAGAAAGTCAATTACAAAGTGGAACCCGTGTCTCCGTCTTGATTCCAATTCAAGAAAGTTAAAGTAGTCCGTTGACTGATGTCAGCGGACGCTTTTTTGTAAGCTGGTCAGCCCTAAAACATGCTTGAATCTCAGTTCTAAGGTACAATAAGAGAGTCAAAGTTTTATTTAAAGAAAGAAGGCTGTTCAATGAAAATCGGAGTTATGGGATTAGGAAATATTGCCCAAAAGGCTTATATACCAGTGATGAATGAGTTAAGAAGTGAGGTTGAGTGGCACTTTTATTCCCGTCAAGCAAACAAAGTGGCTGAATTAGGAAAAAACTTTAATTGGGAATTCACTTATTCTAATTGGGAGGGTTTTCTCGCTAGTGGTCTTGATGCTTGTTTTATTCACACGCCAACAGCAACTCACGGCAAATTGATTCGAGAGTTGTTATTAGCCGGTATTCACGTCTTTGTTGATAAGCCTGTCAGTGATGATTTTCAAGAAGTTAGTGAGCTCCATGAACTAGCAAGTAGCAAAAACTTAATTTTAATGACGGGCTTTAACCGCCGTTTTGCACCAATGAACCAACAATTAAAAAATGTTCCTGGGAAAAATTTAATTATTGCGCAAAAAAATCGGCTGGCAACGAAAGCCCCTGTAAAATTCGAAATATTTGATATGTTGATTCACGTTGTCGATACGACCTTATATCTCCTTGATGAAGGAGAAATCACTTCAGTCAGCTACTCCCTTCATGCCAATCAAACCGGGCATTTACGCAGAGGGATGATTACTTTTGAAACAGCTGAAACGACAGCAATTGCTAGTATCAACATGGAAGCTGGGGCCCACACTGAAACGGTGGAAGTTCAAGCTTTAGCAGGGACTTACTTAGTTGAAAACTTAGATACCTTAACTAAAAAAGAGCAAGGTGTCAATACAATCGAAAGTTTTAGTGATTGGGAAAACACTTTGACTAAAAGAGGCTTTAAAGACTTGATTTTAGGGTTTATCGAAGCAGTAGAAACTAAAACGGAATCTGACATTAATTCAAGTCATAGCTCCTTAATGACTCATTATTATATTGATCAATTGTATCAATATTATTTGAGCCAACCTACTGAATAGTAGGTTTTAAACGTTGAAAATACTTATCCATGGTTTCAGGTGAAATGTTGTCAGTTTGTCCTTGTTGCCACTGACTTAAAGCAAAAATCGTGGCCACTGTTTGTTGGACTAACAAACTAGTCGGCAGCTCATCTAGCTCCAATTTTTGGTAGTAGTCGTAAAAGTCGGCTGCCATTGATTGAGAGCTTTTTTCTTGTAATAATTGCTGAAACACAGCATCTTGTTTTTGTGTTTCCAGTAACCCCTCTGCTTGGGAACCTTAAAAAAAACTAGCCGCTGTCACAAAAGGTGCCTGTAACTTAGCTTCGCTAGCCAGTTCCCAGTAAGGAGTATAGAGAATTTGTAAGCCGTAGTCTAGTAAAGCATATTTGTCACTAAAATGTTGATAAAAAGTCGAGCGGTGAACTAAGGCTTTTTCGCAAATCTGATTGATTGTAATTGCTGAAAAAGGGAGTTTCTCATCAGTCATTAACTCAAAAAAGCCTCGCCATAAATTTCGTTGTGAACGGGTGATTCTGACATCCATAATTAATTCCTTTCAAAGTCAATTAACCGACAAAAAGGGAAATCTGTCGGCTAACTAACTAATTGTCTTTAAATGAACCTATTATCTACTTAGGATTCATTATATAATAGAATTGTACCTTATTTAACTAATAAGGCGCTAGTGAAAGGGGTTCTTACTATGAGTAGAAAAGTTATTTTATACATTGCAACAAGTCTTGACGGTTTTATTGCAGATGAAGCAGGTGGGATTGAATGGTTAAGTACAGCAACTGACTATGAGGAAAGTGATAACAGTTACGAAGAATTTTATCGTCAAGTTGACACAGTTTTAATGGGACGAACAACTTACGATCAAGTCGTAAATGAATTAGCCGTTGATAATTATCCATATGCAGACAGTGATTCTTATATTTTAACTTCTCGTGGAACAGCTAACAAAGAAAAAGTCGTTTTTACAGATGAAGCAGTGGAAAGCTTAGTTCAAAAGCTAAAAATGGAAGCAGGGCAAGACATTTGGATTGTTGGGGGGAGTAGTTTAGTTACCCCATTAGTTGCGAATAACATGATTGATGAATATCATTTAGCAACGTTACCAATTATTCTGGGCAAAGGCATTCCTTTATTTGCTGAACAAAGTCACTCCTTAAAACTAAAGCTGAAAGAAGTTAGCAGTCTGAATGGGATTGTTTCGGCGATTTACACTAAAATAACTAATTAAAAGGAGTATTATACTTGGAAATTAACGATCAAGATGTCACTTTAAGGAAGATTGAAATCAGTGATTTAACTAACTTATGGCAAATCGCTTATCAAGAAGCTGAGCCAGAGTGGATGAAATGGAACGGGCCCTATTTTAATGACCCTAAATACACTTACGAAGTCTTTATGGCTGACGTCGGCCCTAGTTGGGTAAATAGTGCTAAGATGCACTTAGTCCTCTTAAAGGACCAACCAATCGGGATTGCCACCTGGCATTGGGAAGATGGTAGCTTGCAACAGTGGTTGGAGTATGGCTTAGTTTTATTTGTTGAAAGTAGTTGGGGCAGTGGGCTTGGTACGAAAGTTAGTCGCCTTTGGATTGACCATCTTTTTGCAACTTTGCCTCATATTCAACGGGTTGGTTTTACAACGTGGTCTGGTAATCGGGGAATGATGAGGATTGGGGATAAATTAGGTATGACTCAAGAAACCTGCTTACGAAAAGTCCGTTACTATCAAGAGACATATTACGACTCAATCAAGTATGGTATCTTACGGGAAGAATGGTTAAGTTAATCGTTAAGAGTTCTCAAAAAGAAGTGTGGCTAAAGTCACACTTCTTTTTTTGCGTAAGTCCTAGTTAGTCCGAAAAAGGGCTTGTTTTGTTTAGGCGGGATAGTGCTGTAACGACTGTTAAATCTACCTTTTGTAAAAATTATGACTAAAGTGTGTCTAAATTTGAAAAAATTGGTTAAATTCTGACAATTTAATTGTAATCGATTTTTTGATGTGATACATTTACGATGGGAAAGAAAAATGGGGTGCGTTAACATGGGGAAAAAAGATTGGTATAGTGATTTTATCGACTATCTAGTTGTAGAAAAACAATATTCACAAAAGACGAAGGAAGCTTATCATGATGACCTTCGGGATTATTTTCTTTTTTTAGCAGAAACTGGCAATGAAGATTACTTAGAAATTAATCATCAAGACATTAGAATTTATTTAGCTCATCTTTATGATCATAATTACAGCCGTAATTCAATCAGTCGTAAAATTTCAAGCTTACGCTCTTTTTATCAATTTTTATTAAAAAATCAAGCTGTGAGTGAGAATCCTTTTTCCTACGTGCAAATGCGGAAAAAACAATTACGCTTGCCACGTTTTTTTTATGAAAAAGAACTAGATGTGTTATTTAAGGCGGCTGTGGGGGAAACAGCACTAGATCACCGGAATTTAGCCTTACTGGAAGTTCTCTACGGTACAGGGATTCGGGTAAGTGAGTGTGCAGGTTTGACCCTGAAGGACATTGACTTTGAAACAGGCGTCTTGCTCATTCATGGGAAGGGGAATAAAGAACGTTTTGTGCCTTTTGGCTCATTTGCAGAAGACACGTTGCGAGTTTATTTTAGCTCTGGTCGAACGCCTTTAATGAAAAAATACCGGAAAGAGCATGACTATCTTTTTATCAATCATCGGGGAGACCAGATCACGCCAACAGGTATTCAATATATTTTAAAACAAATTATAAAAAAGAGTAGCTTAACTTCAGATATCCATCCCCATATGCTGAGACATTCCTTTGCTACTCACTTATTAAATAATGGGGCAGATATGCGCACGGTTCAAGAACTACTAGGACATGTTAGCTTATCTTCAACCCAAATCTACGCTCATGTCACCAAAGAAAGTTTACAGAAAAGTTATCGAAACTTTCACCCACGAGCTTAAAACAGGAGGAAAAAAATGGGATACACAACATTTCATTCAACAACAATTTGTGCAGTGGAAAAAGATGGCAAATTTGCCATGGCTGGAGACGGCCAAGTAACAATGGGCGAGTCCGTTATTATGAAAGGGACAGCCAAAAAAGTCCGACGAATTTATAACGATCAAGTAATTGTTGGTTTTGCCGGTAGTGTGGCAGACGCCTTTAACTTAGAAGGGAAGTTCGAAGCTAAGTTACAAGAATTCAAAGGAAACTTAATGCGAGCAGCAGTTGAGTTAGCGATGGAATGGCGCTCTGATAAAATGATGCAAAAACTAGAAGCAATGTTAATTGTCATGAATGACAAAGAAATGTTAGTCGTTTCTGGTACTGGGGAAGTCATTGCCCCAGATGATGGGATTTTAGCGATTGGTTCTGGAGGCAATTATGCGTTAGCTGCTGCCAGAGCGATGAAAAGACATGGTAAAACGGAATTAAGTGCCGGCGACATTGCCAGAGAAGCTTTAATGGTTGCTGGTGATATTTGTGTCTATACTAACCACAATATTATTGTGGAAGAATTATAGGAGGCTGACGAATGAATCAATACAATAAGACACCTAGAGAAATCGTTACAGAATTAGATCAATATATTATTGGGCAACACCAAGCGAAAAAAGCGGTAGCAGTTGCTTTAAGAAATCGCTATCGCCGGATGCAACTTGATGAAGAGATGCAACAAGAAGTCACACCTAAAAACATGTTAATGATTGGGCCGACAGGAGTTGGTAAAACGGAAATCGCCCGGCGTTTAGCTAAAATTATTCAAGCGCCTTTTATTAAAGTCGAGGCGACAAAATTTACTGAAGTTGGTTATGTCGGTCGAGATGTGGAATCAATGATTCGTGACTTAGTCGAGTCTAGTTTACGAATTGTCGAAAAAGAGCAATATAGCCGAGTTTATATGCAGGCGAAAAAACAGGCGGATCAACGTTTAGTTAAACTACTCGTACCAGGTATCAAAAAAGAAAAGAAAAAATCATTAAATCAAATGGACGCCATGATGCAAATGGTGAATGCCATGCAAAACCCTCAAGAAGAAAAAGAAGAAGTGACTGATACGATTAAAACTAACCGTCGCACCATTGCTGAAGAACTGGCCAATGGCAATTTAGAGCAACGTGAAGTGACGATTGAAATGGATGAACCTAAAAAAGCTGTCCCAGCTATGAACAATGGTTTGGAACAAATGGGCATTGATTTAGGTGACACTTTAGGCGCCCTTTCCCCTAAAAAACGGATTAAACGGACAGTAACTGTCGAAGAAGCCCGGGAAATATTAATTCGCGAAGAGTCAGAAAAACTTGTCAATAAAGGTGATTTATACAGTGAAGCCATCAAATTAGCCGAAAACAACGGGATTATCTTTATTGATGAATTTGATAAAATTACGTCTAAATCCCAACAGTCAGGTGAAGTTTCTCGTGAAGGGGTCCAACGAGATATTTTACCAATCGTTGAAGGTTCCCAAGTGACGACGAAGTACGGTGTAATGAATACCGATCACGTCTTGTTTATTGCCTCTGGTGCTTTCCATTTAAGTAAACCTAGTGATTTAATTCCTGAATTACAAGGACGCTTTCCAATTAGAGTGGAACTAGATGATTTAACGGCAGCAGATTTTGTTAGAATTTTAACAGAACCGAACAATGCCATTATTAAACAGTACATTGCCTTACTTGGGACTGAAAATATTGAAGTGACTTTCACAATCGAGGCGATTGAAAAAATCGCGACGATCGCTCATAGCGTCAACAGTGAAACGGACAATATCGGTGCTCGTCGCTTACATACAATTTTAGAAAAATTATTAGAAGATTTACTCTTCGAATCAGCGGAAATGCAAATGGGTGAAATCATGATTACTGAAAGCTACGTTGAGGAAAAACTTGGTCATATTGTTAAAGATCAAGATTTAAGTCGCTACATTTTATAAAACTTAGGAGGGGCTATAAATGAAAAGTTTGTTGGAAAAGACGAGAGATATTAATCAATTATTACAACAGAAAAACACCTTTACCGATCGTGTTTCCTTTCCTTACAATGAGATGGCTAAAGTCTTAGGTAATACCTTAGATTCCAATGCGTACATTATTGATAAAGATGGGACCGTCTTAGGTTATTATGTTTTACACGACATTAATAATGCCCGTGTACAAAAGATGTTAGAAGTCTTACAATTCCCTACAGAGTATACGACGGATGTCCTACGTTTTAGTTATACCGAAGCTAATATTGAAATTACGAATGAACTAACTGCTTTTCCGGTTGAATTGAAAGAGATGTTTCCTAACGCCTTGTCAACCATCGTGCCGATTTTTGGTGCAGGGGAACGTTTAGGAACGATTATTTTAGGCCGATTACAAGAGCAATTTAATGAAGATGACTTAGTTTTAGCTGAATATGGTGGCTCAGTTGTTGGCATGCAAATGCTATATCAATTATCCCGCAGCATTGAAGAAAATATCCGCAGTTCAACAACTGTTCAGATGGCGATTCGGACACTTTCTTATAGTGAATTAAAGGCGGTTAAAGCGATTTTTGCAGAATTAGAAGGAGATGAAGGGCGTTTAACTGCCTCTAATATTGCTGATAAAATTGGGATAACCCGCTCTGTCATTGTCAATGCTTTACGAAAACTAGAATCAGCTGGTATTATTGAATCACGGTCTTTAGGTATGAAGGGGACTTTTATAAAAATTATAAACGGTCAATTTAAAGCAGAACTAGAAAAAGAGTCCGTTTAAAAGGAGATTATTGCAATGGTATTAATGATTGAAAATGAGTGTTTAAAAGTTTCCTTTAGTGAATTAGGAGGAGAATTAACGAGTATTCAGAATCAAGAAGACAACATTGAATACTTATGGCAAGGAAATCCGGAATTTTGGGGACGTCAAGCCCCAGTCTTGTTTCCAAATGTTGGCCGTTTAAAAGACGATTCTTATCGTTATGAAGGGGTGACTTACTACCTAGGACAACATGGTTTTGCTCGGGATCAACGGTTTGCTGTTAAAGAGCACACCGCAACTAGGATTGCCTTTAGCTTATTGAGTAATGAAGAGAGCCGAAAGGTTTATCCTTTTGAGTTTGAATTGATTTTAAGTTACGAATTAGTTGGCAATCAACTGATTTGTAGTTACCACGTTGAAAATACTGGAAAAGGACCGATGTACTTTTCAATTGGCGGACATCCAGCCTTTAACGTGCCACTAGGAAATCAAGGAAACTTTGAAGACTATTTCTTACGTTTTGCACCTAAAAAATCCCGCTTAGTCTTGCCTTTAAAAGGGCCATACATTGATTTAGCAAACAAAACGTTAGGGCAAACGAATACGGACATCGCCTTAACACGAGCCTTATTTAAAAACGATGCGATTGTTTATGAAACAGTGGGAACGAATAGCTACAGCATTAAGTCGGATAAAACACCACACAGTGTGACTGTTTCCTACGATAACATGCCTTATGTAGGTATTTGGAGCCCTTATCCCTTAGAATCACCGTTTGTGTGTATTGAACCTTGGTGTGGCGTAGCTGACACTGTAGAGGCTACTGGGGAGTTAACAGAAAAATTAGGCATTAATCATTTAGCCAGTCAAGAAATTTTCAAAACCCAGTACACGATTGAGATTAATTAACGATAAAAATATTATGTAAACAAAAAGTAGCTAAGACTTAAAAGTCAGCTACTTTTTATTTTGCAATAAAAAAAGGAAAGTGACTAAGCATCACTTTCCTTTTTGGCTTAAATTAAGTTTAATAAGTCGGTGTATTCACTGTCTTGCGAGTGAGCGACTGCCCGATTAGTTAATTGTTTTTGATAAGTGTTAACCCCTTTTTGTAAAGGTAGGCTATCATTCAGGGCTTTCACTAGTCCTTTGTTAGCAATCGTGATTGCGTAAGGAATAGTTGCATTTGTTAAGGCCATCGTTGCTGTTTTAGCAACAGCCCCAGGCATATTAGCAACAGCGTAGTGTAAGACACCGTGTTTAACATAGACTGGATCTGCGTGAGTGGTGATTTTATCAATGGTTTCAAAAATACCACCTTGATCAATTGCGACGTCGATAATCACCGAACCAGGGTCCATTGTTTTAATCATCTCTTCAGTGACTAATTTCGGCGGACGAGCCCCAGGAATTAAGACTGTACCGATAACGACGTCAGCTTCAGCAACGGCGGCTGCAATATTAGCCGGGTTGGAAATTAAGGTTTGGATACTATTTCCAAAAATAGTTTCAAGTTGGGCTAAACGTTGTTGGTTAATGTCTAAGATTGTGACATTAGCACCAAAACCAGTTGCGATTTTAGCCGCATTAGCTCCAACATTCCCACCACCAATAATGACGACGTGGCCACGCATAACTCCAGGAATTCCTGATAATAAAATCCCTTTACCACCATTGGTTTTCTCTAGAAATTGCGCACCAATTTGGACAGACATGCGCCCAGCGATTTCGCTCATTGGAACAAGTAAGGGCAATGTTCGGTCAGCCAGTTGAATGGTTTCATAAGCGATGGCTGTGACGCCTTTATTAACTAATTCTTCAGTTAGTTCTTTAGCCGGAGCTAGATGGAGGTATGTGTATAAGATTAAATCTTCTCTTAGATGGTCAAACTCTTCTTCTAAAGGTTCTTTGACCTTGATAACCATATCAGCTGCCCAAACATCAGCGGCTTTTTGGTGAATGGTTGCACCAGCTTCTTCATACTCGTTATCAGAAAATCCAGAACCTGTTCCAGCATCTCTTTCTACGCGAACTGCGTGTCCATTAGCAACAAATCGAGCGACACCGTCGGGCGTAATACCAACGCGATTTTCATTGTTCTTAACTTCTTTTGGAATTCCTATTAACATTTTACAACCTACTTTCAATATTTAAATAACTACATGACTATTATAACATGTAATTGATTAAAATATTCTCATAATGTCGGATTGTACAAAAAAAGTAGAAGAAAGGGCGGTTTCTTCTACAGTGTTTAAGGGGAACTTATTTTTTATTTAAACCAAAAGGCACACGGCTTTCCGTGCCGTTTTTGATCCGAGTAATGTTGTCTTTATGTCTAATAAAAATAAAAACAGTTAAGCCACAAGCAATTAAAGTTAAGAGCCAGTCAAATCCTGGCAAAATTTGCGGGAAGACTAAAGGCAGTAAGAAAGTCGACAAAGTAATGAGTAAAGCACTAATCATACTAGTCAAACTAACCATACTAGTTATTAATAAGGTTACAACAAAAATACTTGCAGAATAAATAAAGAAGAGGGGGTTGTAAGCTAATAACATGCCAGCACTAGTTGCCACGGCTTTGCCACCTTTAAAGTTAGCAAAGATGGGGAAGGTATGTCCAATGACTGCTGCTAAACCGAACCACATCGGGTTGATTGAAACATTAAAGAATAGTGGTAACATCGTTGCTAAAGTTCCTTTGAGAATATCCATCAGTAAAACAGTGACCCCAGCGGTTTTTCCAAGGACTCGGAAAGTATTCGTTGTCCCGGAATTGCCACTGCCATGTTCTCGGGGATCTTTTTTGAAAAATAGTTTTCCTACCCAAACACCTGAAGGGATTGAGCCTAATAAATATGCGATTAAAAATACTAGTGCAATTTTCATCAATAATTAACTCCTCATAATAAGACTAGGCATCATTTTACCATGAAATAATAATTGGAACAATCATCTGAGTTTATTTCGTCTATTATTTCTGAAATAGCTTTAATAAGTTTTGACACCAGGACTTTCGTAGTTGTTAAAATGATTATTAATTGTCTCAAGGGAGTCGCTAATAATAATGTCTTGACGGTGTTTGTGGGCTGTAAAGCCTTCGTCTTCCATGACGTTTAAGAAATCAACTAAATGGTTGTAGTAACCAGCCACATTGTAAAAGGCAAAGGGTTTTTGATGGGCACCAATTTGGGACCAAGTAATGACTTCAAAAATTTCTTCCATGGTGCCGCAACCACCAGGCATTGCGATAAAGGCATCGGCGCGCTCAATCATCGTTTTTTTGCGGACGTGCATGTCCGGCACAGTAATAAATTCATTAATTTTAGGGTTGGCAATTTCTCGCTTAGTTAGTATCTCAGGCATGACCCCAATCACGTGTCCTTGATTTTCCATGACCGTTTCCGCTAGTGTTCCCATTAAGCCGAGACTTGCACCACCGTAAACTAGGCCGTAATTATTTTCAGTTAACCACTTACCTAAAGTCATGGCAGCTTTTGTATAATCAGGTCGTTTACCGGTGTTTGAACCACAGTAAACAGCAACATTTTTAATCATTTAGACATTCTCCTTGCACTATATATAGTTTTTTATTTAGTTATCAATACTATATATAGTATCACAGTTGCGAGCTAATTTTCAATAAAATTTAGCAATTCAATTTAGTTTTAAAGGGCTAATTCTTTAACAATTAATAGAAATAGGCTAAAATAGAAAGCAGTTAGACAGTAGTTAATTTTAGAGGAGGAAATCAGATGACCTTTACAAATCCAAGCCAAGAAAGAATTTTTGATATTTTAAGAACAGCCAAACGAATTGCCGTAGTGGGTTTAAGTAATAAACCAGATCGCACAAGCTATCGAGTAGCCGCTAATTTACAAGACTATGGTTACGAAATTATCCCAGTTAATCCCGTCCTAGCAGGACAAGAGATTTTAGGTGAAACTGTTTATGCCCAATTAGCGGATATACCAGGGGAAATTGATATCGTCGATGTTTTCCGCCGCAGTGAATTTTTAGCTGAAGTGGCGGAAGAATTTGTCAAAACTGAGGCTAAAGTCTTTTGGGCTCAGTTAGGTTTAGAAAGCCAAGCAGCAGCCGATATTTTAACAGCGGCGCAACGAGAAAATACGATTATGAATCGTTGCATTGATATCGAGTTACGCTTACTTCACGAAGGAACGCAGAAAGAGGGCTAGCTAGTGGTGAAATGGTTTAAAAAACGACAAAAAAACAAGCAAGAGCCAAGGGATTGGCAAGGCGAAATGACTGATTTCATCCAAGCCACGGCGATTGACTTAAGGCCAGGAGAACATCAAGTTGAAAAAGTGGCCTTTGCCTTAAGTTATTTAAACGAATACATTAAGGCCCAGAATTTAAATGACAAAAAAAGCCAAGACTTAGATCTCAGCTTTATTCATGAATTTACTAGTTTATGTGTGACTGACAGTCAGGCACTACTAAAAGAAATTACGAGTAGTACAAGTAGTTCGAAGCCTGTCACCTTCGAAGCTCTTATCTTAGGGGCAGAGACATTCGGGAAATATCAAGTTTCCCGTGAGGAAAGTCTTTTGAAAAAGCAAGGAGAGGCGTTTCAAAGACTCTTGGATAGTCAGTTAGATGATGTGACGGACCTTGTAATTTAATCGGGTATTTAGTTAACAAAAAATATTTTATATGTTAGAATGAATGAGAAGCTAAGTATGCTAGTATTATAAATAGCAGACCTTACTTAAAAGGTAATCTCGCGTTATATTATACAGATGGAGGCAGAAAAATGAGCAATATTATGCAAATAATCGGTCTAGTTGCAGGCTTACTAGCACTTCTTGTTAGTTTAATCGCTTTTCTTAAGGCAAACGGACTTAGTAGTCGCATCGAAGAGTTAGAAGATCAACTTGAGGAACTGACTCACAATTCAAGTAGTAGTAGTTCACGTAAAAAGAAAAAACGGAGTCGTGATTAATTAAGGCCAAAAAACCATTGAAATGTCTCAATGGTTTTTTCATTTGTCTTTATTTAGTTACATTTTGCTGTTCTTGGACTGTTAGCCGTTTCATTAAATCAGGTAACCAAGAAGCTAAAGAAGTGACTGGATAACCTACCTCACTTAAACGACTTAAGTCTAAAACAGAATCGTAATGAGAAAAAGGGGAAATATCTTCAGAACCAATCCTAAGGAGGGGTTCTTTGCCAGTCGTGTTTGCTAAAGTGGCTAAGAACCTTTCTGTTGTAAAAGGTGCGTCAGAAGCAATGTTTAAAGGACCAAAGACGTTATTAGCAATGACAAAAGTAATCGCTTGGGGAATCTCTGAGGCGCGAATGAAACCAAAAAGCCCTTCAGACCGTCGGAAAGTAATGCTTTCTCCTTGTAAGACTTTGCGGATGTAATAATGTAACCGTTCAGTATAGTCGTCATCGTCTAAAACGACTGGAAAGCGTAAGTAGGTGACTGGAAAAGTAGCCCTGTGAGTAAAATAAGTTTCGACTTGGCGTTTGCCTTCACCATAGCTGACTTCAGGACTAGGTGTGTAACGATAGCTACTAGGAGCAAAGTCAGCTTCCTTAAAGCCAGTACTCGTAGACTCACCTTCATAGACAGCTAAGCTAGAAGTCACTAAGTAATGTTTGACTTCTTTTAAATAAGTTAAGGCGATGTTAGCATCATTTTCAGTAAAGCAAATATTATCGAAAACGACGTCCCATTGTTGGGCGCCTAGGATTGGCCAACTAGGATGTTCCCCATCGTGACGGTCGATTACGACCCGTGTCACATGATTCTCAAAAGGATCAGTCCTTTGGCCTCGAGTTGCGACAGTCACATCATGACCGGCAGTAATAAACTCTTGAACGACTTTTTGACCAAAATAGCGGGTGCCACCTAAGACTAAGATTTTTTTCATTTAATTGCTCCATTCTCGCTAAACTTGCGATTATTCTTTTCTATCATAACAAATTGTCAGTAAAAGCCCAAGTTGAAAGGTTAGTAGCCAGTTGCGTCTTGATTTATTCTATGATACGCTAACTTAACTTCTATTAAGAGCAGAAGGCTGACATGAGACTCTGACAATGAGGTGTACTTAAAGGGAAAAGCCTTTAGCAAGAACTATAAGAAGTACAAAATAGCTTTTCAATTTTCGATTTATAGAGTATTATTAAAAATGGTGTAGGTAATCGTGGCGGAAGAGCACGTTGCCTTAGTTACCTGATTAGTTTGAGACAAGGGAGTTATATAATGCCAAAGAAAATAAACAATGAATATAACGATGCTTCCATTCAAGTGTTAGAAGGCTTAGAAGCTGTACGAAAACGACCAGGGATGTATATTGGGTCAACGGACTCACGAGGATTGCATCACCTAGTATATGAAATTGTCGACAACGCTGTCGATGAGGCTTTATCAGGTTACGGAAGCGAAATTGATGTCGTTATTTATAAAGACAACAGTATTAGTATTCAAGATTACGGTCGGGGAATGCCTACTGGGATGCATGCGTCTGGTGTGCCAACAGTCCAAGTGATTTTTACGGTTCTCCATGCTGGTGGTAAATTTGGACAAGGGGGTTATAAAACCTCAGGTGGCTTACATGGTGTAGGTGCCAGTGTTGTTAATGCGTTGTCGAAATGGTTAAATGTAAAAATTGTCAGAGATGGCATTGAATACGAACAAAAATTTATCAATGGCGGTAAGCCTGATGGCAACTTAAAAAAAATCGGCAAGACAAAACAAAAGAATGGTACATTCATTCATTTCTTGCCAGATGATACGATCTTTTCAACGATTAAGTTTTCTTACGATACTTTAGCAGAACGGTTAAGAGAGTCAGCCTTCCTATTAAAAGGGGTTAAAATCTCGATTCGCGATGAACGACCGGAAGAAGCAGTCACTGAAACGTATCATTATGAAGAAGGCATTAAAGAGTTCATTAGCTATTTAAATGAAGACAAAGATGATCTCACACCGGTCGTTTATTTCGCTGGTGAAAAAGAAGGCATTGAAGTCGAGTACTCTTACCAATACAATGACGGCTATTCTGAAAATATCTTATCATTCGTTAATAACGTCCGGACAAAAGATGGGGGAACCCATGAAGTCGGGATGAAAACAGCTATGACGAAAACTTATAATGAGTATGCCCGGAAAGCGAGTTTACTTAAAGAGAAAGACAAGAACTTAGAAGGTAGTGACTTCCGTGAAGGCTTAACGGCGATTATCTCCGTTCGGATTCCGGAAAACTTACTTCAATTTGAAGGTCAGACGAAAGGCAAGCTAGGGACACCTTTAGCTCGTTCAATCGTCGAGAATGTCATTAGTGAACAAATGGGCTTCTTCTTACAAGAAAATAGTGAGATGAGTCATATGTTAATTCGGAAAGCCATTAAAGCTCGGGAAGCTCGAGATGCTGCCCGGAAAGCCCGGGAAGAAAGTCGCAGTGGTAAAAAACGTCGTAAAGGGGAGTCGTTGTTATCTGGGAAGTTAACACCTGCTCAATCACGTAACCCTAAGCGTAACGAACTTTACTTAGTGGAGGGAGACTCGGCCGGCGGTTCAGCCAAACAAGGCCGTGATCGAAAATTCCAAGCGATTTTACCTTTACGAGGAAAAGTCATTAATACGGAAAAAGCTAAGATTGCTGATATTTTAAAAAATGAAGAGATTAACACGATGATCTACACGATCGGCGCAGGCTTTGATCCTGATTTTTCATTAGAAGATTGTAACTACGATAAAGTTATTATCATGACCGATGCGGATACCGATGGTGCCCATATTCAAACGTTACTGTTAACTTTCTTTTACCGCTTTATGAAACCTTTAATCGAGGCTGGTAAAGTATATATTGCCTTACCGCCTTTGTATAAGATTAGTAAAGGAACGGGTAAAAAAGCCTTAATGGAATATGCTTGGACCAATGAAGAAATGGAAGAAATTGCGGCAAAAATGGGCAAAGGTTACATCTTACAACGTTACAAAGGGTTAGGTGAGATGAATGCCGACCAATTGTGGGAAACTACGATGGACCCAGAAACTCGGACACTGATTCGAGTGACGTTAGACGAAGAAGATGGGGAAGCGGGAAGTAATGAACGGATTGTTTCAACTTTAATGGGGGACAAGGTCGATCGTCGCCGCCGTTGGATTGAAAACAATGTGGAATTTACTTTAGAAGAAGCTGATAGTATTTTAGAAAATAAAGAAGAAGACCTTCGCAAAGATCATTATCAAACAGAAGGCTTTAATGAAACAGATAACGAGACAGAAATTAGTCTATTCGAGTTAGAAGAGTAAGGAAGTGACATCAAGATGACTGCACGGGATGATATTCAAGAACTTGCCCTGAAAGAAGTGATGGGCGATCGCTTTGGTCGCTATTCAAAGTATATTATTCAAGAACGGGCGTTGCCAGATATTAGAGATGGCTTAAAGCCTGTTCAACGCCGGATTTTATATGCCATGGATCATGATGGCAATACCTATGATAAAGCTTTTAGAAAATCAGCTAAATCTGTAGGTAATATTATGGGTAACTATCACCCTCACGGAGACAGTAGTATTTATGAAGCCATGGTTCGGATGAGCCAAGATTGGAAACTTCGAGGCGTCTTAATCGAAATGCACGGTAACAATGGTAGTATGGATGGTGATCCACCAGCTGCGATGCGTTATACGGAAGCCCGCTTGTCAAAATTAAGTGGCGAACTCTTAGAAGACATTGAAAAAGAAACAGTTGATTTAGTTTGGAACTTTGATGACACTGAAAAAGAGCCAACGGTTTTACCTGCTAAGTACCCAAACTTATTAGTCAATGGGTCTACAGGGATCTCCGCTGGGTATGCTACGGACATTCCTACTCATAATTTAGGTGAAGTGATTGATGGGACAATCTATTTGATTGACCATCCGAATGCTAGTCTAGATAAATTAATGGAATTTATTCCGGGACCAGATTTCCCAACAGGTGGTATTTTACAAGGGGTTAAAGAAATTAAACAAGCCTATCAAACAGGTAAAGGTCGGGTCGTCTTACGTTCTGAAACGAAGATTGAAGGGATTAAGGGCGGTAAGGAACAAATCGTCATTAATGAAATTCCTTATGAAGTCAATAAAGCTAGTCTCGTTAAGAAGATGGACGAAATCCGTTTAAACAAAAAAATTGACGGGATTGCTGAAGTTCGTGACGAAAGTGACCGAACAGGCCTGCAAATTGTGGTGGAACTTAAAAAAGAAGCCAATGCTGAAGGGATTTTAAACTATCTTTTCAAAAATACTGAGTTGCAAGTCAATTATAACTTCAACATGGTGGCGATTGATAAGCAACGTCCGCAACAAGTTGGTTTACGTCGCTTCTTAGAAGCGTATGTTGATCACCGCAAAGATGTCATTACTCGTCGTAGTGATTTTGAATTGAAAAAAGCCCGCAAACGTCAGCATATTGTAGAAGGTTTAATTAAAGCCTTATCAATTTTAGATGAAGTGATTGCAACGATTCGTGGCAGTAAAGATAAAAAAGACGCTAAAATGAATTTAGTGGCAGCTTATCAATTTACGGAAGAACAAGCTGAAGCCATCGTTTCATTGCAATTGTACCGTTTAACGAATACTGATATTACCGCTCTAGAAGCGGAAGGCCAAGAACTAGCTGAGACAATCAGTCGGTTATTATTAATTTTAAACGACGAAAGCCAACTCTTCAAAGTCATGAAAGCGGAATTAAGAGATGTTAAGAAAAACTATGCTACGCCGCGAATGACCAGAATTGAAACGGAGATTCAAGAAATTGTCGTAGATACCGAAGTCTTAATCGCTCAAGAAGACGTGATTGTCACAGTCACGAAAGAAGGGTACATGAAACGGAGTGGCTTACGTTCTTTCAGTGCCTCTAGTCCAGAAGAAATTGGCATGAAAGAAACGGACACATTAATTTACGCAAAACAATTGAATACGTTAGAACATATTTTAATGGTGACAAACCAAGGGAATATGATTTACCGACCGGTTCATGAGTTACCAGATATTCGTTGGAAAGACGTTGGCGAGCATATCTCCCAACATCTTTCAGGCTTAGAAGTCGATGAAGCGATTATTAGTGTCTTTGATTATAAAGAAATAGCGAAAGATAAGTCTTTTGTCTTTATTACTAGAGATGGCATGATCAAACAAACCAAAATGTCAGAATTCGCAGTTTGGCGCACATATAAAGGCCGACCAACGATGTGTATGAACTTGAAAGGTGACAATGAAGAGATTGTTGACTGTTACTTAGTTGATGATAATGTGGCACTAGATGTCTTCTTAGTCAGTAACCGGGGCTTCGGCTTACGTTATCCTTTAAATGAAGTCACAACAGTTGGCGCCCGAGCAGCTGGGGTTAAATCAATTAACTTAAAAGATGGCGATTATGTCATTAATGGTTTACTCGTTTATCCTGAGGGCGACACGCCAATTGTCATTGTGACTCAACGGGGAGCAGTTAAGCGGATGTTAGCTCAAGAAATACCGCCACTAAGTCGAGCTAAACGAGGCTTAATGGTCATTCGTGAGTTGAAAAATAATCCTCATCGCGTAGTTTATATGACTGAAACGATTAAAGGACAGACTCTCGAAATAACCACTCAAAACAATACCCGCTACACTTTTGAAGGGAAAGATTTCCCAATGAGTGACCGAACATCCAATGGCTCATTTATTACTGATGAGAAAAAAGATGGGGAAGTATTCTCTGTTCATAAGTTAGTTGACATGGATGTCATTAAAGAAAAACCAGAAACGAAATAAGCTTAACAGGTAAGGGGCTGCCCTTATCTGTTTTTTTGTTGTGCTATTCCAACTGCTCTGTTATACAAAAAAACGATTACATTGCAACTGTTATAGTACAGAGGAAGAGGTGTTTTTTCAAATAATGCTGGATCTGCGAAAAAGATTGTTCAAAGATATTCAAACTTGAAAGGTTGTTAAAACAGCGTTTTTAGTATAATTATGTTAAAAAACAGCTCCTTTGTATAGTTTTTGACAAAAAAAGCTTGTGATTTAATTATCTTGTGTTATACTGAGTTTATAAACCTGTTACATATGATTTATTGTCATATAATTTTAAGGAGGCTATTTAAATGGAAGCATGGAATGGATTTAAAGGCAAACAGTGGAAAACAAGTGTCAACGTAAGAGACTTTATTCAAGCTAACTACACAGAATACAAAGGTGACGACAGCTTTTTAGAGCCTATCGCACCAAGTACAGACAAATTATGGACTAAATTACAAGAATTATTCGAAGTGCAACATGAAAAAAATGGCGTTTACGACATGGATACAAATATCCCTGCAACAGTGACTTCTCATGGTCCTGGTTACTTAATCAAAGATGAAGAAAAAATTGTTGGATTACAAACAGATGTCCCATTGAAACAAGCTTTCATGCCTTACGGCGGAATTAACATGGCAAACAATGCTTTAAAAGCTAATGGCTATGAAGTAGACCCAGAAATGTCTAACATTTTCTCTAACTGGAGAAAAACTCATAACCAAGGCGTTTTCGATGCTTACACACCAGAAATGCGTGCAGCACGTAAAAACAAAATCATTACTGGTTTACCAGATGCTTATGGCCGTGGTCGGATTATTGGTGACTACCGTCGTCTAGCTTTATATGGTATTGATTTCTTAATGGCTGAAAAAGCAAAAGATCATGCTAACACAGGTAACAAAGTTATGACTGACGATATTATTCGTTTACGTGAAGAAATTAACGAGCAATATAAAGCCTTAGGTCAAATTAAAGAAATGGCTGCTTCATACGGTTTTGATATTTCTGGACCAGCTACAAATGCTCAAGAAGCTATCCAATGGTTATACTTTGGTTACTTAGCAGCAATCAAATCACAAAATGGCGCGGCAATGTCAATTGGACGTGTCTCTGCCTTCTTAGATATCTTTATCCAACGTGATTTAGACAATGGTGTAATTACTGAATTTGAAGCCCAAGAAATGATTGACCACTTGATCATGAAATTAAGAATGGTTAAATTTGCTCGGACACCTGATTACAACCAATTATTCTCTGGTTACCCAATTTGGGCAACATTATCAATCGCTGGTATGGGATTAGACGGTCGTTCATTAGTTACGAAGAGTGATTTCCGGATCTTACATACATTAACAAACATGGGACCTTCACCAGAACCAAACTTAACAGTCCTTTATTCATCACACGAACCAGAAGGCTTCAGAACTTATGCAGCTAAAATTGCCAAAGAAAGTTCATCGATTCAATTTGAAAATGATGACTTACTACGTGCTAACTGGGGATCAGATGACTGTGCTATCGCTTGTTGTGTGTCTGCAACAGTTATGGGTAAAGACATGCAATTCTTCGGTGCCCGTGCTAACTTAGCGAAAGCTGTTCTTTACGCCATCAATGGTGGTGTCGATGAAATGACGAAAGCTCAAGTTGCTCCAAGATTCCGTCCGATGACTGGTGATTCACTTGATTACGAAGAATTCTTAACGCGTTTCACTGATATTATGGATTGGTTAGCTGAATTGTATGTAAATACTTTAAATGTTATCCACTTTATGCACGATAAATACGCTTATGAAGCGCCACAATTAGCCTTTATGGAAAGTGACTTAAAACGTACTTTCGCAACTGGTATTGCTGGAATTTCTCATGCTGCTGATAGTTTAATGGCAATCAAACATGGTGAAGTTGAAGTTATCCGTGATGAAACTGGTTTAGCAATTGATTACAAACCAACGAAAGCTTTCCCAACTTACGGAAACGATCAAGCAGAAGCTGATGCAACTGCAAACTGGATCTTAGAATACTTTATGACTCAAATCAAACGTCAACACACATACCGTCACTCAACACCAACAACGTCATTATTGACAATTACGTCAAACGTTGTTTACGGTAAAGCGACTGGTAACACACCAGATGGCCGTCGTGCTGGTAAACCGTTAGCGCCAGGAGCTAACCCAAGTTACCAAGATGGTAAATTCTTAGGTGAGAAAAATGGTCTTTTATCATCATTAAACTCAACTGCTCGTCTTGATTATACAAATGCCCTAGATGGTATTTCTAATACACAAACAATCAACCCGAATGGTTTAGGTAAAGATGATACAACAAGAATTAACAACTTACGAAATGTGATGGATGGTTACTTCAACAATGGTGGTTACCACTTGAACGTTAACGTCTTCACTAATGAGTTATTATTAGATGCCCAAGCTCATCCTGAAAAATACCCTAACTTAACAATCCGTGTTTCTGGTTATGCCGTTAAGTTCCGTGATTTAACAGCTGAGCAACAAGCAGACGTCATTGCAAGAACTTCACACGATCACATGTAAATTAAAAGTAATTTTAATTTGCAAGACTCACAGTAAATAAGTAGCAAGAGTTATAAAGCTTGTGAAGTATTTATAAAAGCGATACAATAAATATAACTTAAAGAAGTGACTAGGTGACTAAGCCAAGTCACTTCTTTTTAAATAAAGAGAAGAGGAATAATTATGGCAAATCCTGTAGTTGGTAGAATTCACTCCACAGAAAGTTTTGGTACTGTTGACGGACCTGGTGTCCGCTTTATCGTCTTTACTCAAGGGTGTCGCATGCGTTGCGAATTCTGTCACAATCCCGACACTTGGAAAATCGGTGGCGGCCGTGAAGTGACTAGTGATGAAGTATTAGAAGAAGCCTTAAAATATCGTAGCTATTGGGGCGAAAAGGGCGGTATTACAGTCAGTGGTGGCGAACCTTTATTACAACTGGATTTCCTAACCGATCTCTTTAAAAAAGCGAAAGCCCTAGGCATTCATACAACAATCGATACGTGTGGCAAGCCTTTCAGTCATGAAGAACCTTTTATTAGTGAATTTTCAGAACTAATGAAGTATACGGATATGTTGTTGTTTGATATTAAACATATCGATGCTGAAGGTCATAAACAATTAACTAAAAATACGAATGACAACATTTTGGAAATGGCTAAATACTTATCAGACATTAAAAAACCAGTTTGGATTCGTCACGTTTTAGTGCCTGAAAGAACCGATTACGACGAGTACTTAATTCGTTTGAATGCTTTTATTGAAACGTTAGAAAACGTTGATAAAGTTGAAATCTTACCTTATCACACGATGGGTCGATACAAGTGGGAAGAGTTGGACTTAGAATATCCATTAGAAGGCATTGATCCGCCAACGCAAGAACGGGTTAAAAATGCCCAAGATATCCTCCATGTTCACGATTACCAAGGCTATTTAACTCAAACTTACCAAAAATAAAGTTAAGCCCTGATTCATCAAGTTAGTTGATGAGTCAGGGCTTTTTAATATGAAGGCAGAATCAACACTACTTAAAAACAAAAAATACAATCAGTAACAAGAGACATAAAATAATCGAAATCGCTGTCAAGCTCAGGGAACTAGTTAAGTCGGTGAGACAACCTATTTTAGCTTTGTGGTGAGCGTCATTTAGGGAGCTTAATGGCCGGTGCTTTTTTTCTTCAAAACGGCTTTTTTCTTGTGTCAAATGAGGGTCATCTCGATTAGTCATAAGTTTACCTCCTGATTTATGGTTATTTTTAATTGACTGGTTATAGTAGTAGTCAAAGGTTACGTGGTTTAGTCTAATATCTTTGGCTATGATATAATATAAAAAATGGTTTACGACAATATGTAGCCAAAGAAAGGTGAGTCCTAGTATGATTAACAAACCTAAAACCCGTTTACCACGCTATCAACAAGTAGCTGTTGACGTGGCTAACCGGATTGCCCAAAATGAGTTTAAAGTCGGCGATAAACTGCACGCCCGTTCCAAATTAGCCTCATATTATAAAGTATCACCAGAAACAGCTCGAAAGGCCGTTTCGATCTTAGTTGACCTAGACATTGTGACTGTTAAACACGGCAGTGGTTTTTCCGTTGCCTCGGCATCATTAGCTAAAGAGTTCACAGAGCAGTATCAAGACGTTCAGTCAATTCAAGATTTAAAGACGATGATGGAGCAAAGTATGATTAGACAACAAGAAGAATTAAGCTTTTTTTCAGGTGTCTTAGATAATCTCTTAGTCCAAACAAATAATTTTTATACAGCCAATCCTATGAATCCTTTTCAGATAAAAGTGTCTGATAAATGCGAGTATTTAAATGAAACTATTGGCGAAATAAACTTATGGCAAAAAACCTATGCTACTTTAATAGCAATTGATCACCAAGGCGAGTTAGTTGTTTCGCCAGGACCCTATGCTCAGATCCAAGAAGGGGACTTATTATACTTCGTTGGCACAGCTGCTTCAATCCAACGGGTCGAAAATTATTTTTATCCTAATGATTAAAGTGACTACTTATACACCCTTAAAAAGTGATAAGTAGTCACTTTTTGTCTTTTTTAATAAGGGCGTTACCTCAAGTTTGTAAGCGGATAAATGCTGATTTATTACTATTTTAATCTAGTTTCCAGCTAAGGAACTTTGACATAGTGACCATTTAGTTATACTCTTAAGAGGTCACTTTTTGTGAAGACAAATAAGAAGAATTAATTTGGAGGGGCTATTTTGCCAAAAGTTAAAATAGAAAATCTAACGAAGATTTTCGGAAAAAAAGTAAAAACAGCGTTAAGTATGACTCAAGAGAATCGAAGTAAAACAGACATTTTAAACGAAACTGGTGCAACAGTTGGCGTTTATAATGTTAACTTCGAAGTTGAGGAAGGAGAAATTTTTGTTATTATGGGACTTTCCGGTAGTGGGAAATCGACGTTGATTCGCTTATTGAATCGTTTGATTGAACCAACAGCTGGTAACATCTTCATTGATGAACAAAACATTTCGACTTTAGATAAAGATGACTTGCGTGAAGCACGTCGCACAAAAATGAGTATGGTATTCCAAAACTTTGGATTGTTTCCTCATAAAACAATTCTCGAGAATACTGAGTTTGGTTTGGAAATTCGTGGTGTTGAAAAAGCCGACCGGGAAAAAGTTGCCTTACAAGCTTTAGATAACTCTGGCTTATTGCCTTACAAGGACCAATTCCCGAATCAATTATCTGGTGGAATGCAACAACGGGTTGGTTTAGCTAGAGCGTTAGCGAATGATCCTGAAATTTTATTAATGGATGAGGCTTTCTCAGCCTTAGATCCTTTAATTCGTCATGAAATGCAAGATGAATTATTAGACTTGCAACAAAATGTTAAGAAAACCATTATTTTCATTACTCATGATTTAAACGAAGCCTTACGTTTAGGTGACCGGATTGCTTTGATGAAAGATGGTCAAATTATGCAAGTCGGAACTGGGGAAGAAATTCTGAAAAACCCGGCCAATGATTATGTTGAAAGTTTTATTGAAGACATCGACCGTTCGAAAGTCTTAACAGCTGAAAGCATTATGATTCCTGGTATCACCACTAATATTGATGTGGATGGACCGAACGTGGCTTTAAGTAAAATCAGAAAAGCTGGTGTTAGTTTATTAATTGCCGTCGATAAATCTCGTAAGTTACATGGTTACGTAACGGTTGATGATGCATTAAGAGCTAAAAAAGAAGAATTAAAACTAGCAGATGTGATTAGGACAGATATTATCGAAATTTCTAAAGATACTTTACTTAACGATATATTTGATTTAATTCATGATTCTCCAGCACCAGTTGCCGTCACTGACAATGGGCGTTTATTAGGAATCATTATTAGAGGTGCGATTGTCGGCGCCTTGACTAAATCAAATGGAGTGAATGTAAATGAATAGTATATTATTAGTAGCAAAATTACCAGTAGCAAAATGGGTGACTAGTTTTGTCGACTGGTTAACCGAAGCCTTTTCTGGGTTCTTTAGAATTATTCAAGTGATTGGCCAATTCATTATGGACTCAATAACGGATTTCCTGATTTTGATCCCACCTGTTGTGTTTATTATTGCGGTAGTGGCTGCGGCTTTCTTCCTATCTAATAAAAAATGGGGCTTAGCCACCTTTAGTGGTCTTGGTTTATTGTTTATCTTAAACCAAGGACTATGGATTGACTTAATGAATACGATCACCTTAGTTGTTGTGTCTAGTGTCGTCTCGGTCGTCATTGGTGTGCCTTTAGGAATCTTAATGGCGAAAAGTGATCGTGCTCAAGCGATTGTGACACCATTCTTAGACTTTATGCAAACAATGCCGGGCTTTGTTTACTTAATTCCAGCAGTAGCCTTCTTTGGAATTGGTGTTGTCCCAGGGGTTTTCGCCTCAGTGATTTTCGCCTTACCACCAACGGTTCGCTTTGCTAACTTAGGGATTCGTCAAGTACCGACAGAATTAGTAGAAGCCTCAGACTCATTTGGTAGTACTGGGTGGCAAAAACTCTTTAAAGTTGAACTGCCTTTAGCTAAAAATACGATTATGGCCGGTGTTAACCAAACGGTGATGCTAGCTTTATCAATGGTCGTTATCGCTTCAATGATCGGTGCACCAGGTCTTGGCCGTGGCGTACTGTCAGCACTGCAACGTGCACAAGTCGGCAATGGTTTTGTCAGTGGGGTTGCGATTGTTGTCTTAGCAATTATTATCGACCGCTTTACTCAATACTTAAATAAAGATAAATATTAATCAAAGGAGTCTTTTTGTGAGACATAAAATAAAAATTGTTAGTTTACTAACTTTATTAGCAACAGTTAGTGTCTTTTTAATCAGTTGTGGCACGAGTGAGAAAAAAACCGGCGACAAAGGCGATGTGTCATTAGTCTACGTTGAATGGGATACAGAACTAGCTTCGACGAATGTCATTGGTCAAGTGATCGAAAGCTTAGGTTACAATGTAACATTAACACCTTTAGATAATGCCATTATGTGGGAATCTATTTCTAAAGGCGAAGCCGATGCAATGGTCGCTGCTTGGTTACCAAATACGAGTGGTGCTCATTACGAGAAATTTGAAGATAAAATTGATCACTTAGGTGTCAATTTACCTTCTGCCCAAGTTGGTTTAGTTGTTCCTACTTATATGGATGTGGATTCGATTGAAGACCTTGATGATCAGGCGAAAAAGACAATTGTCGGAATTGAACCTGGAGCAGGTGTAGTAATGGCTACTGAAAGAGCCTTAGAAGACTACCCTAACTTGAAAGACTGGACAATTGATACATCGTCATCAGGAGTCATGACTGTGGCCTTAGACCAAGCAATTAAGAACAAAGAGGATATTATTGTCACTGGTTGGTCACCGCACTGGAAATTCGCAAAACATGACTTGAAATATTTAGAAGACCCTCGTCAAAGCTTTGGTGGGGAAGAGTCAATTAACACGATTGCCCGTCTCGGCCTAAAAGAAGACATGCCAGAAGTTCATAGCGTGCTTTCAAAATTCCAATGGGATCAAGCTGATATGGAAGAAGTCATGTTGCAAATTAACAAAGGGGAAGACCCTGATGTAGCCGCTAAGAAATGGATTGAAAAGAATCCTGAGAAAGTTAATAGCTGGCTCGAATAATTTAAGCGAAGGACGGTGATCTATTTCTGAAGAAAATTCAGAAATAGATCACCGTTTTTTTCCCTTTATAAAGACTTTAGTTCCTAGGAAACTAGCAGAACGATCAGTCAAGTCTCACTGCTGAGTGTTATGGCGTTGGTCTTCCAAAGCTTTAACAATCTCATCTAAGGTTGTAACATGGCCGATATTACCAGGAAAAATAATACAAGGAAGTTGGTTAAATTTAGTGGGAGCAACGCTCTGCCAAACAGGGATTCCTGGTTTTATTTGACCTCTGACAGTAGCGTGATTAATTTTTAATGCTTTAGTTAAGATGTCACTAGAAGTTATCCCCCCTTTAGTTATAAGGTAAGCTGGAATGACTTCTAAGTTCTCAATTAACTCAGTCAGCGCATTACCAATTAATAAAGCAATCTCCAAATCGGTCTGTTTTTGGTTTAGGGGGGCGTTGACAACTGTCCGACTTGTATAAATCAAGACGGTTTGGCCTCGGTTAATGTCGCCACTGATTTTCCTTAATAAGTTTTGGGACTCTTCAGCCAGGAGTAAGGGATCTAAAATGACTTCTGTCTTTAGTAAGTAACTGGAAACCCCTTTGTTAACTAACAAAGCGGCTAATTGTTTTGTCGTTAAGTCGGTATGGGAACCAACAATAATTAAGCCACCTTTAGTAGCGGACCTTGGTAATAAATCAGAGGCTGTCAATAAAGGTTGGTCCGTTATGCCTGCTAAAATCTGAGGAAAACTAGCTGCGGTTCGAAAAAGAAAGTTTTTACCGGTTCTTAAGCTTCTTAGGATAATGATGACTGCCACAGCAATGTCTTCATTCAGGATGGCGTTAAGAATCAATTTCTTAAAATCAGTTAATTGTGTTAGTTGGACTGAAAGCGTGGCAAAATCTAGTTGACGAATAGTTGCCAAGTCAAAGCTGAGAATTTGCTCATCTGTCAGTGGCGGGGAAGTTTTTTCTTTCAACCACTCCTCGAGATTTGAATGTTGATAGCCAAAAGTTAAGTCTTTGGCGAATTCTGTCTCAGCTACTGGAATTAATTCCGTATTAGTTGCCAAGTAATGGTGATTATTAATCGTTAAACGACCACCTTCTAAGAAAAAAGGGCAAATGATTTCCCCATCAAAACTTAAAGGACTTTCAGTTTCAAGAGTCTTTTTGAGAGTCAGGGTTTCTAAAGGATAGTGACCTCTCAAGGTGGAGTCGCTGCGACTAACAATTAAGAATGGTCGGCCCTCGGCTGCAGTTAAAATATTTTTAGCAATCTCTTGATGAATTTTTTCTGTTTCAGCAGGGGACATACTGCGAGAGTTAGTTAAAATATAAAAAAGCCGATTACTATCGTTAAAGCCTTTTCTCAGGCTTTTAAGGGACCAATTAGTGAAGACGCTGACACTATGAACGGTTTGGGTTCCAGTAGGATCATCGTCAAGGACGATAATTTGGTGTTGGGATTTTTTGAGTTCCTCTTTGAGCAAGTAAGTAATTACCTTTTTATTCGGTAGCGGGTAAGCATTGGCAATTGTCGGGGAAGGATTTTTTTTAGTCATCAGTGGCTCCTTTAAGGGGGTTACTTAGTTCGTAATATTTAAGTAAGGCGGAGTGATCTTCATGGGCGAGACCTTCGGAAGTTAAGCGGTCAAAATAAGAGTGAACTTGCTCGGATAAGGGTAAAGCTATTTGCAAGTCCCGACTAGCAGCTAAGACGTTGGCCATGTCTTTTTGATTAATATCAATCCGGCCGCCAGCTTGAAAGTTTCGCTGTAACATCATCGGTGCTTTCTGTTCGAGGACGGCACTACTAGCTAAGCCTTGACTAATAGCTTCGACCATTTTTGCTGTGTCAATTTGAAATTCCGATGCTAAAAAGATGGCTTCTGAGAGGGCAGCGATAGTCGTATTAACGAGAATTTGATTAGCTAATTTAGCAATTGTGCCTGCACCAACATCACCGATTAAGACAGTTGAGTGACCTAAGACCTCAAACAGCTCACGGCTTTCTTTTAAGACTTCTGCTTGCCCACCGACCATAAAGGAGAGGATGCCTTCAATCGCACCAACTTCACCACCACTGACAGGGGCGTCTAGGAGAGCAATCTGTTTTTTTGCTAGAGCTTTGGCCAATTTAGTAATTAAACTTAGTGAGACGGAACTCGTACAAATCACAATTGAACCTGGTTTGATGACATTAATTATACCAGTTGGACTAAAGAAGAGGTCGTCAATAATTTGATTTGTCGGTAACATAATAAAGATAATCTGGCTTTTTAAGGCTAAATTAGTTGGCGAGTCGCAGATGTGAGCGCCTAAGCTTTCCACCATTAGGGCTTGGTTGTGATTGATATCGTAAACAAAGGGACGGAAATTGGCTGCTAAGAGGTTTTTGACCATTGGTTGGCCCATAATTCCTAAACCGATAAAACCAATATCTTTCATAATAATTCTCCTTTATAAGTAAAACTAAGAGACAGGCAAAAAGGTCTGTAGTAGGGGGAATCAGAAGGGGCTGAAGGCAATTGGGAAAATACAAAACAATCCTACCATTTTTATAAAACGCTGTCAATTGCTTAGTTGTTGACTTTGTGCCAGTCAGATATTACACTATTTTTAAGTTGTCACTTCAGATTTTAGACTAGAAAATTGTCCTTACCAATTGTTGTCATTTGGAATTGTTTAGAAAGGATTAACTATGACTAGCGATATTTCGGCTTTAGGAGCCATCATTGGTTTGTTGTTTTCAGTTTTCTTAATTTTCAAAAAAGTCACTCCCGTTTATTCGTTAATTAGTGGTGCTATTTTTGGTGGCTTAGTTGGCGGTGCTTCTTTAACAAGAACTGTTGAAATCATGATTGTCGGTGTTCAAGGAATTTCACCAGCCATTTTACGAATCTTAGCCGCCGGTGTCTTAGCAGGTGTCTTAATCGAGTCAGGAAGCACGATTGTGATTGCCGAAAGAATTATTAAACAGCTCGGAGAATCCAAAGCCCTTTTAGCATTATCAATTGCGGCGATGATTTTAACAGCTTCAGGAGTTTTTCTTGATGTGGTCATTATTACTATTTCTCCAATTGCCCTTTCAATTGCGCAAAAAGCTGGTTTTAGTCGCTCAGCTATTTTATTAGCGATGATGGGTGGGGCTAAGGCTGGCAATATTATTTCACCAAACCCCAATTCAATTGCCATTGCAGAAGCTTTTGACATTCCTTTGTCCCAAGTCATGTTAGGGGGGATTATTCCAGCTCTTTTCGGCTTAGCCGCTACCTATCTCATGGCTAAAAGGACGTTTAAAAGTGGCAGTTATCTAAAGACAGTAAGTGTCAAAGAAGTGGAAAGGGTTGAATTGAGTTTTATTAAGGCGATGTCACCAGCAGGGATTGCGATTTTTTTACTAATGCTAAGGCCCCTAGCTGGGATTGAAATTGATCCGATTATTGCGTTGCCCCTCGGTGGGGTGATTGGTTGTTTAATAATCGACAGCCATCAAAAAATAATCCCTTATTCTGAAAAAGGATTGCTGAAAATGTCCGGCGTGGCTTTGATTTTATTAGGAACAGGAACGTTAGCTGGGATCGTTAGTCATTCCGGGATTGGTGAACTGTTAATTCAAGGGATCGAATACATCGGGTTGCCAGTCTATATGTTAGCGCCTATTTCTGATATTTTGATGGGCGCTGCTACCGCCTCAACTACGTCTGGTTCCGCTATTACCGGTTCCGTTTTTAGTGACACCATTGTCAATTCAGGGATATCAGCTGTCGGTGGCGCGGTTATGATTCATACCGGCGCGACTGTTATCGATATGTTACCCCATGGCAGTATTTTTCATGCTTCCTCAGGGCCAATCGATATGACTTTTAAAGAAAGATTAAGGTTAATCCCTTATGAAGCAACTATTGCTATGGTGACGGTAGTTGTGGCAACATTGATCTACGGTTTGTTGAAAATCATGTAACTTACAGTTAAAGAAGTCTTTAATAATAAAAGAAATCATCAAGGGCTGGCTCTCAGTAGTGATAAAGTCTTGATTTCTTTTATTTTTTACTAGTCTTTGTGTTACAATATATAAGTATTCAGTAATTTTAGAAAGAGGTTTTTACCAGATGAAAGATCAACCGAGTAGTATTATTTCATCACGGGCGTTTGCTTATTTTTTACAATTAGCCGACACACTAAACTACACGAAAACAGCTAGTTTATTGGGGATTTCACAGCCGGCCCTGACACAGCAAATAAAAAAACTTGAAAAAAAATTAGAAACAACCTTGTTCGCCACCAATGGTAAACAACTCCATTTGACTGAAGCAGGTCAAATCATGCGTGATGCTGTAGAAAATATTTATGATATTTTAATTGATGCAGCGGAAAAAATTCACGATGAAAACTTAAGCACGACAGGTAAAATTACAATTGGTATTTCAGCTTCCGTAGAAGATAAAGTCATGACGGAGTTTATTACTAATTATTATAAGCAATATCCAGATATTACGGTAACTTTATTAATGGTTGGTCGGAAAGAAGTCTGGGAGTTTTTAGAATCAAATCGCATCGACATTGCGGTTTTATATTTACCAAAAGAAGTGTTATCAAAGTGGCGAGATTACGAGTCCATTAATATTATTGAAGACGAGTTACTGTTCTTACACCACAATCAAGCCTTAGAAAAATTACAACGGATCTCTTACGAGGCTGCCCTAGCTTTTCCTTGGGTGACTTATCCGAAAAGTTATTTCGTTTCCCAAGTCATTCAATCAGCCTTTGCCGATCAAAGTCTGCCGAAACCTGAAGGGGTGGCACACTTTACGAAACCAGATCAAATGTTCCGTTTCAGTAATGAAACAGGTACTAATACAGCTTTACCAAGGTCTTTTTTCCAAGCTCATCGGCAAGAAGGCCAATTAGAAGCGATTCCTTTTGATCCGCCAATTGCTATGGACTTATCTTTTGTCTATCGCAAAGAAAAATTAGAAATTCCGCGAATTAGTCATTTTCTCAAAGAATTTATGTCTTACGTGTCTACCGAGGATTATATTTCTCGTTTAACAAAATAATAAATCATTTATAAGGGGTAATCATATGTCAAAAGTTTTAGTTTTCGGTCATCAAAATCCAGATACAGATGCCATTACATCAGCGATTTCATTCGCTTATTTACAAAATCAATTAGGGGTTGCAGCTGAAGCTGTCGCTTTAGGTCCAGTTAACGAAGAAACAGCTTATGCTTTAAATCATTTCGAGACAGCAGCACCGCGGATCGTCACAACAGCGGCCAATGAAACTCAGCAAGTCATGTTAGTCGATCACAACGAAGCGCAACAAAGCATTGCTGATATTGCTGACTTAGAAGTCTTAGCAGTCGTTGATCATCACCGAATTGCTAACTTTGAAACAGCTAACCCATTGTATTACCGAGGGGAACCTGTGGGCTGTACGAACACTATTATTTTGAAATTATACAAAGAACATGGCATTGCTATTCCTGAAAAAATTGCTGGCTTAATGTTATCAGCCATTGTTTCAGATTCATTATTATTCAAATCACCAACTTGTACCCCAGAAGATGTGGCGGCTGCGAAAGAGTTAGCCGTTATTTCTAAGACTGATTTAGAAAGTTACGGTTTAGACATGTTAAAAGCTGGAACAAATTTAAGTACTAAATCTGAAGCAGACTTACTGAACATGGATGCTAAAAGTTTCCCAATGGGAGATAAAAATGTCCGTATCGGTCAAGTAAATACTGTTGACGTGAATGAAGTCTTAGCTCGCCAAGTTAAGTTGGAAGCGGAAATGACTAAACAAAATGCAGAAGGTGGCTTTGATTTGTTTATTTTAGTCATTACTGATATTTTAGCAAGTGATTCAGCGATTTTAGTGATTGGTTCTGATCAAGACAAAGTTGAAAAAGCCTTTGAGACTAAATTAACGAATAATCAAGCTATTTTACCAGGAGTAGTTTCTCGGAAAAAACAAGTTGTACCACAATTAACAGCTGCATTTAAATAAGAATTCTCTGAGGCTGAAGCTAAAGTTTCAGCCTTATTTTTATAAAGTAGGCAATAATTATATTATGTCAACTAGAATGGAGTCACTATGAAAAACTTTACTTTAGCTAATTTTGGAGAAAAGCAGAAAAAATTTAAGTCAGCGCAACTTAAATGGCTGGAAGAACTAATTATTTGGCAAGAAGTTAACAACAAACCTCACATTACGTTAAGAGAAATTAAGGAAGTCTTACCAGCTTGGCAGTCAGTTGATGTTGATATGGGGTTATATGTGGAATCAGCCTTATACAACCGTGAACAAGGAAAATATACGAGTCAACTGCCTTTAATTTTAAGGGAAGAGCTCATGGAACTAGGGGGAATGGTTGAGGAAGTCAGTCAGAAAATGTTAGCAGGACTAGAAGGTTCAAAACTAACAAAGGTCTATAGTGCCATTGCCAGTCAGGAATTAAGAGCGGAATCAAGATTAACTTATGTAATGTCACCCTTAAACTATGACGAGCTTTACCAAAGTTTTATCATTAAAGAAGGGCGATATCTATATTGTGAAGCTAATAAAATTAATAGCGGCCAAGGAGTGGCTAATTTCTTTGCTAATTATCAAGGAACTCCTTTACAAGAAAAGGTCTATTCCTTATTAGGAGATATTAATCCAAGTTATTTTGTTGAAACTAGTGGAATATTATTAGAAATGGTCGATAACCAAGAACGAATTCGGCGAAGTAGACATAATATTATTATGGGAACCTTGCTTGAAATGGATTACTTAGCTGAGATCGGTCGGACAAATACTTTAGCTAAGCCGCTGCTTAAAGTGACTAGCAAAAACTTAGCTAAAGAGGTCAATCAAGTGAAAAATCGGCTTCAGACTGTTTGTCACGACTCTTTCAAGACTTGTCAGTCAGACTGGCAGCAAGAACTAGCAAAACACTTGCTAATTAGCCAAGTGTTAGCCGACCTAGGACCGATTCAAGAATTAGTAATCCTGGAAGAGGAGACTGTCACTTAATCGTTAGTCCTTACAGTTGTTTTGATAATGAATGACTGCTCCGATTAAGTTAGCCTCACTTTTAAAGTGACAAGTTTTTAAGACAGGTAAGGGAAAATCGGTTAATTCTACTGCAAAAAGACTATTTAAAATCGTTAAAAAGGGTGGGTTCTCACTAATCATTTCTGTCATATGCTGCTCTAAATTGGGAATCAAGGCAGGATTATTACTAATGCCACCACCAAAGCCAATCATTTCTGGTTTAAATGCCGCATTTAAACTAATTAAGACATGAGATAAGGCAACATACATTTGTTCTAACTCTTTTTGAGCTAAGTCGTCTCCTTGATCAGCTAACTCAAAGATATCTTTACCATTAAATGTGCTAGGTAATTTTAATTTTTTTAAAGAGACTCGGCGGGCAATTTTAACTAAGGAAACTTTTGAATTGTTGAAGACTTTGATGCTATCAGCAATGAGTTTTTCAAAATCATTAATTTTATCACTCGTTGTCGTTACTAATTGATGATCAGCCACCATGCCAATCCCGATGCCGGTGCCAATAATCACGAACAGACCATCTTTGACGTCTTTCCCAATTCCATAAGTTAATTCCGCTAAAGTCGCACTGTTAGCATCGTTAATCATCCGGACAGGTAGGTCGACAGTCTTTGAAAATTCTTGCTGGAATTCACCTAAATGAAGGAAAGGCACAAAACTAAACCCATTCACAAAGCCAGTCTCTTCATCAGTGTCCCCAGGGCAACTAAGAGCAATGCCGTTAATGTCATAAGTGCGATAAGTCTCACTTTTTAGCTCAATGATTTTATCGTAAAAAGCTTGTCGGGTTTTGGGAGTGGTAAATTCACCTGTTTGTTGCAATTCTTCTTGATGCCAAAGGCCATATTTAACAGCTGAACCACCAATATCAAGGGCAAGTAAGGTCATAATAGACTAACTCCTTTCTTATTTCTTTTTAGTGTAGCGAATCTAGACGCTGATAGCAAGTTTTCCGAAAACTCATCGGAATAAAATCAATTTTTGCATAATATGATGCAGAAATTGAGTGGATGACAGGAGCTAGGGGTGGTATATTAAGAATGTAAATGTTCAGGAATTTTGTTTTTAAATTTTTTTCATCCTATAGGGAAGAGGCAGCGGAAACTGTCTCTTTTTTTTTGTGTAAAAAAGTTGGTGGCGCAGAAAAATCGTGTTAAACTGAAAAATATTAAGGGGGTTTTTGATGAATTCACAATTTAAAGAGTCACGGCTATATTTTTGGACAGTTCAAATTCTGTTGATCATAATAGGGGTGTTTTTATTATCGAGAATGCCATTTATCTTGCTGCCAATCAAAAAAGTCTTTTCAGCCATTGTTGGCCCGGTCCTAATTGCAGTATTTTTGTTTTATGTCTTAAAACCTTTGATTCGTTTTTTTGAAAAGAAGGGGATTCATCGCTTAATCAGCTTTTCTTTAAGCTTATTACTATTAATTTGCTTCATTTCTTTGTCAGTTATCAGTCTCTTGCCACAATTAGTTGACCAATTTGTCGCTTTAAGTCAAATGATTCCTGAATATTCAAGTCAGTTTAGCCAATGGTTGAATCAAGTTGATTTACCTAAGAGTCTCGGGGGGTTCAATGTCCAAGAGCAGTTAAATCAAATGAATTTAACGATTAGTAATCTGTTGAATTTTACAATCATCAGTTTAACGAATAGTTTATCTGTCTTCGCCAGTTTCTTAATGACATTTTTAATTTCACTTTTTACGGTGCCTTTTATCTTATTTTTTATGTTTAAAGATGGCGATCATTTTTTAAAAGCCTTATCCGTTTTTTTTCCTAAAAAAATCAAAAGTGAATTAGAAATAGTCTGTCGTGAAATTGATGAGGTTTTATCAGCTTATATTACTAGTACGATTTTAGATGCCTTGTTAATCGGAATTCTTAGTTTTGCTTTATTTACTATTTTAGGACAACCTTATGCCTTGCTGTTAGGTGTCTTCTGCGGTGTGACTAATATAATCCCGTATTTAGGGCCTTTTATTGGCGCAGTACCAGCTTTGTTGATCGCTTGTTTTATTTCAGGCTGGCAAGTTCTCTGGACTGCTGTTGGCTTGTTTATTATTCAACAATTAGATGCCAACTTAATTAAACCTTTTTTAATGGCTAAGTCTCTAAGTATTCATCCGTTAACAATTATCTTAATCTTAATTGGTGCCGGTAGTATTGGTGGTATTATTGGGATGATTATTTGTATTCCTTTATATGGTATCGTAAAAGTCATCGTTTTAAACAGTCGGCGGCTGTATTTAGCTGCTATTAAGTAATTAAGGAATTACTTTGCTTATTTGCTGCTAACCTTTATAATGGAAGAGGAGCATCATAAAACATAGATAAGAGGAAGCTAAATGAAACATGCACGTCAACAATCGATTAAAAAGAATTATGAAGGATCACCGATTGAACATGAAATAAAAGAAAGTCTTAGATTAAATAAGTACATCAGTGATACTGGCTTCTCATCAAGAAGAGAAGCAGACCGCCTGATTGAAGCCGGCCGAGTGACTGTTGATGGCGAACTTGCACCAATTGGCTTACGAGTGTTGCCAGGACAAGTTGTAGCCGTTGATGGTCAGGTCTTAACACTTAAAACAGAAATGGTCTATATTGCCTTAAATAAACCAGCTGGAATTACTTGTACTACGGATAAAAATATTCCCGGTAATTTAACAGACTTTATGAACTATCCTGGGAAGATTTTCCCAATCGGTCGCTTAGATAAAGATTCGACTGGTTTATTGTTAATGACAAACGATGGCGACATTGTTAATAAAATTTTACGGGAAGAAAATGGCCATGACAAAGAGTACCAAGTGATGGTTGATCATAAATGTACCCCAGACTTTATTCATAAAATGAAAAATGGTGTTGAAATCTATAATTTAGTAGCAGATCAACGGCAAGTGACACTGCCTTGTAAAGTTGAGCCAATTGGCGCCACAAGCTTTAACTTAACACTTAAACAAGGTTTAAATAGACAAATAAGACGAATGTGTCAAGAACTAAACTATAAAGTAGTTAGTTTGAAACGTAAACGCATTATGAATGTCCATTTAGGTAATCTTGGCGAAGGTCAATGGCGTTACTTAACTGAAGCAGAATTAAAAGATATTAACGAAGCAATTAAGCAGTAATCATCGAAACAGCCCTCAGCGCATGAATTGAGAGCTGTTTTTTGGTGATGTAAGATAGGGAATGGGCTGGATAACTCAAGTTAAAAAATAATTTAATCTTAGTTTACATAATACATATTATACAAAGTAGTTTTCGCGAAAAACAAGACGTTAAATTGACGTCTTGTTTATGTATTAAATTTGAGTATATTCATTAAAACAAACTAATTGTAGCTGCATATTAAGAACCAATCATTTTTATAATCAATTATAGTGCAAACGAATAAACGATTTGGTGGAACATTGTTATTGGTTGTTTCTGATGCTGAAGCTACGTTAACAAAACTAATCAATAGCAATGCCATTCCACAAGAGAAGAAGATCTTTTTTTAGACTATGTCTGTTAATCTTTAGCGAGCTCTTTTTTCATGTAATAGTTGATAAATTTTAGCCCTTTAAGTGTGGCGATGTTTTCTTTGACTACATAATAATGCTGCTTCTCAAAAAAAGGTTTAGCAGTAATTGAAGCATAAGTCTCAAAAGTAGTTAGGTTAGAACTGTTTTCCAATGAATCAAGTAATTTAGTTGCAATATCTTTCCTTTGCCAATCTTTATGGACAAACAATCGATCTAAATAACCATTACTAGTCATATCACCATAACCAATAACGGCATTTTTCTCAGATAGCATCACCTTTGAATAAAGAGGAATGGAACCTTCAAATGACGCTTTGTCGATAGTGGACCAAGTTTTTATTTGTTTTTCAGAATAATCATCACAATTGATTTTCTGAATGGATTCTTTAATCATACTTAAAATTTCCTCTAAATAGATGCCATCATAATTAACTATATGCATTAAGAGCCTCCCCTTCATTAATTAGTAAGTCCTAAACAGGCTATAATAGCGACTTCTTCTCCTCCAGATAACTCTGAGACCGCCTTTGATGTCGGCTAATTAAGCACTTTTATGATTCTGTCAGTAACCTTAATTTATTCACAGTATTAGCATTACGAATGGTGACATGTTGATTTACTGTTGAACTGGCAATTTTTGACCAGCGACTTTTAGTGTAGGTTTGCCGGGGGGCAGATAAAAAAATAACTTCTTCAAAAATTTCGATTTTTTCATAAAGAGCATTGGGTTCCCCTACAGCTACTAGGACTTCTGCTCCACTGATTGGTGGGATTAAAAAAATAACGTAATTAACAGCTTCTGAGTCAGTGTTCCACCAACTTGGTGCCACTTTAAGGACTCTAGTTAAGTCATTGGCTGAGATCACAGATACCGGTATATCCAAGCTGAAATGAAGTTTAATTAAGCTTTGAATTTCTTGATTTAAGGCTAATTTATCTAAATTATCTGAAGTAAAAAGGACATTACCACTATTAATGTAAGTAATGACTTCGCCATAACCAGTTTCTTCAAAGGCCCTTTTTAATTCCACCATCTTTATTTTATTTTTGCCACCAACATTGATCCCTCTTAAAAGGGCAACATATTTAACCATGTTCTTTCCTCCTTAAAGCCATACTAACTATCAAGACAATAAAATAAGGTGTGACTGGAGTCACACCTTATTTTACTGAAGTTTTAATTCATATTCAATACCAGCATCATCAACTAGCCGGAAATTGTTGTCTTCAACCATTTTAAACTCTTTTTGATAATTCTTACCTATTAAGCGAACTGTTCGCTTTTTATTATCGATTTTTATTTTGGCATTGTTTACAACTTTTTCGATGGGTTGTTCAAAGTCTCCTTGATTTAATAATGTTTCGGAAAATTCAGCCTTTAAACGCTTATTTTCCTGTTCAATTTGCGCTTTAATTTCTTCAGTGACGGCTTCAGTCGGTTGGCTATTAGGGTTACTTAATAAAATGAAACGTTTGAAGACAGTTAATTTTTTATCTTGTAACGTGTAAACAGCCCCATTTTGCATACTTTCGGGATGATTCAATACTTGAGTAATATAAGCTTGTTTGGGGTTTCTTGAAAAACCGCTAAAGACACCTACTAGGATAAGGATTGATAATAGCGAGATAATCCATTTCTTCTTGTTATTCATAATAGTTAACCTCCTTTAAATATAATATGATTATACCATATGAGGAACTATATCAGTTAAGTCTTGTTAAACGAAGCCTTCTTTTGATGCTGAAACCCCTACATAAATTTGAATTAAGGCTAAACCTGTTAGTAAAATAAAGCTACTATGCCATGAGCTTGAATAATCAAAGAGACTGCCTAGTACAATTGGTCCAAAACTAGCTAATAAGTAACCTAGAGCTTGTGCCATGCCGGATAATTGAGACGCCTCAGCCCCATCTCTCGTTCGCAAGCTAAAGAACATCATTGCTAAACTAAAACATGAGCCACAGCCAATTGCTAGTAAGGCCATTGCTAAATAACTAATAACTAGGTTAGAACTAACCCACAAACTTAAAATCCCACTTAGCAAAGTCAGTGTCCCAACCCAAGCTAATAGGACTTGGTCTTTCATTCGACCAGCAATCACTGAAACAATAAACGTCACTGGCACTAAAATGATTTGTAAAACAGCTAACAGACTACCACCGTTCTCAATTCCAAGACCTTTAGAATTCACAATTTGCGGTAACCATGTGACGATTGTATAAAATATTAATGACTGGATTCCCATTAAGAAGCTAATTTTCCAAGCTAAGGCGGAACCAAATAATGATTTTTGAGCTGTTGCTAAAGGAACGACTTTGACAATTGTTTGTTTTCTTAATTGTGGGAGCCAAACAATTAAAGCTAAGAGACAAGTAATTAGCCAAACCCGTAAAGCACCTTCCCAACCTAAGCCCCATTTAGTCGCTAAAGGTAAGCTTAATCCTGAAGCTAAAGCCCCAAAGACATTCATCGTGACGGAATATAAACCGGTTACTAGACCTGAATGGGCACTAAAATCCCGCTTAACTAAGCTAGGAACTAAAACATTACAGTGAGCAATGGCGATACCAATTAATAAAGTTCCACTGAACAATGTTAGCTGGCTGCCCATAGAGCGGATACTAATTCCAGCTGCAAGTAAAATAATGGCAAAAAATAAGACCCTTTCGATTCCGAACCGACGCTCGGTGTAAGGGGCGACTAGGGAAAAGACCGCAAAAGCAATCAGTGGAATCGTCGTTAACATACCAGAAATGGCCAAACTTAAGTTTAGCTCTTGGCTAATAGCACTTAATAAGGGGCTAATCCCTGTTAAAGGTGAACGTAAATTAGTAGCTATTAACATAATTCCAATTAATAGTAACCAATTGACGGAATGGTTTTTCTTTTGATTGATCTTCATACAACACTCTCTTTCTTATTACAGTAATCTTTCATCTTAAAAATTAAAAATATCCTAGGATTTTTAAGGTAACTTCAATTATAACGTAGTCCAGGTGTTTATTAAATAGTAATGCTCCCCTTCGTTTTTTCATTAAAGTTTAGAAAACATATATCCCCTCCTAGCTCAAGTCAACTATCACGTTAACTTACTAGTTTTATGGTCCTATTATCCTTAAAAAATTACGAAAAAGTCTATTATGTCACCTTTTTAGTCGGAAAAACTATCCTATTGTAAGCAAGTGTGCTATCGTTAATTAAAGAAACTAATTATAGGGAGTTGGAGCCAGTTGAAAAATCACTTAGAACAAGTTTTAGCAGCAGATACGATTCAGTTTAAGGAGGAAGAACTAACCTTTATGTTAGCTAATATCGGTTCAGTTGATCCTGAATTAAGAGACGGGATTATTTATTCTTTGTTTTACCGTGGCTTTTCAGAAGGGGTCTTAACTCCTAGTCAAATTCAAACAATTACTAAGACAATCATTAATGAGAATTACCTCTATCGTGACATCGATCAAAGTGAAGCTGACGGGGTCTTTACTCGCAGTTTTACCGCCTTATTAGGGACTCTCATCTTAACTTATGATAAGCAGCCCCCTTACAAGGCTTACTTATCAGAGACAGACAAAGAGTGGCTCTTTAAAAATTCCCAAGACTATTTAATCCAAGAACATGATTATCGAGGCTATGTTCCTATCAAAGGTTGGGCTCATAGCATTGCCCATGGGGGAGATTTCTTAGGCAGTGCCGTTGGCCATGAAGATTTTCCAAGAATTCAAGTTGAAAATGTCTTGAAAGTCCTGGAAATAGTCTTATTAACTAGTCGCCCCACCCCACTCATCGATGACGAAGAACAACGGTTAGTGCCAGTAATTGTTCGTTTATTAGAGACTGATAAATTACCAGTAGAAATCCTAAGTATCTGGTTAGAAAATCTGTTAGCTTCTCTACCAGTTTATCGTGGCGAACTCCCCCACTTTTATACTCGTTTGTCCGTTAAATTATTTCTGTTTCATCTGTATTTTAAACTTAAAGCTAAAAACTTATTAACGACTAATGTAGCTAGTATTATTAGTGACTATTGCCAATAAATAAAAACTAACCTAACTGGTTAGTTTTTTCTTTTTCCTTCTATCAAGAAGAGTCCAAAAACTTTGTCCAAAGGCTTTTGACAAAATGATACTTTCATTTGATTGAACTAACGGCTAGAAACCGATTACAATAGAGTTACGCAACACAGCTGTTGCTCCTTAATTCTTTTGCGCAAAAGAATTTCACAAAGTCAGACTGAAGAACTCATACTTCTGCTGATTTTATGAACGTTACATTCACTGAAAAAGTTTATTAGGAGGAATACATAATGGAAAAATCGCAAGGTCTTAAAGTAAAAATCCAGCAATTTGGTAGTTTCTTGAGTGGCATGATTATGCCAAACATTGGGGCTTTTATTGCTTGGGGAATTATAACCGCTTTCTTTATTCCCACAGGTTGGTTTCCAAATGAAGCACTTAGTTCAATGGTTGATCCAACAATCAAATATTTATTACCGATTCTAATTGGTTATACCGGTGGTACATTAGTCTACGATAAACGTGGTGGGGTTGTTGCTGCCATGGTTACGATGGGGGTCATCGTTGGAACGGACATCCCGATGTTTCTTGGCGCAATGATTGTTGCACCACTAGCCGCTTGGTTAATGAAGAAATTTGATGATGCTGTTGACGGTAAAATTCCAGCAGGATTTGAAATGTTAGTCAATAACTTTTCAGCCGGAATCTTAGGGGCCCTTTTAGCCATCTTAGCCTTCTGGGCAATTGGACCAGCCGTTGAAGTCTTAAACCGTTCTTTAGCAACTGGTGTCGCTTTCTTAATTAATCACTCACTGCTACCTCTCGTTAGTTTGTTCGTTGAACCGGCAAAAGTTTTATTTTTAAATAATGCCATTAATCATGGAGTTCTTGGGCCAATTGCGATTGAACAAGCCTCGGAAATTGGTAAATCCATTCTTTTCTTAGTCGAAGCGAACCCTGGGCCAGGTTTAGGAATCTTATTAGCCTATACGGTCTTCGGTAAAGGGACAGCCAAACAAACTGCTCCAGGCGCAATTATTATTCACTTCCTTGGGGGAATTCACGAAATCTACTTCCCTTACATTTTAATGAAGCCGGCCCTATTATTGTCAGCAATTGCCGGTGGGATGGCTGGTATCTTTACTTTTTCACTCTTCGATATCGGACTAGTTGCCCCTGCTTCACCTGGGAGTATCTTTGCCCTGTTAGCCATGACGCCTAAGGGAAATTATCTAGGTTTAATCGCTGGCGTCTTAGCCGCGACGGCTGTTTCTTTCTTCGTTTCCGCTCTCATTTTAAAAACATCAAAAGAGACAGATTCTTTAGAAGAAGCCCAAGTGAAATCTAAAAATCTAAAAGTCACAAGATCTGACACAAACCAAGGAACGATCGACACCTTAGCCAGGGTTGAAACAATCGTCTTCGCTTGTGATGCTGGCATGGGATCAAGTGCCATGGGAGCTTCTGTCTTACGGAAAAAAATCAAAGAAGCCGGACTTGAGATTAAAGTCATCAATAGAGCAATTGCTCAGTTACCAGAAAGTGCTGATATTGTCATTACCCATCAAGACTTAACACCACGAGCTAAAGAAAAAAATCAGACAGCGTACCATATCTCTGTCGATAACTTCTTAGGAAGTCCGAAATACGATGAACTAGTCGCTGACTTACTCCAAGCTAGAGGCTAGTATCAATGAAAGGAACTGTGATACCTATGTATGTAACTGCCCGCTCACGCCTTATTCTAGAAAAAATGTTAATGACGAAACACCTTGTTTTGTTAAGTGACTTAGCAAGTGATTTTGAAGTTAGCGAACGAACCATTCGCCGTGATTTCAAAGAAATTAAAGCCTTGTTAAAATCATTTGATTTAGGCTTAGAAAAAGCTGGTGCATACTACGGGATTCACGGTTCTGAAGATAAATTAGCAGCCTTTAAGTGGCAGTTATTGGATTTAACTTATAACGAATACACCCCCGATGAACGCCAACATTATATTTTAAAGGAACTCTTAAAAAGTGATGATAGTTTAAAATTAATCGCCTTAGCCAATGACTTAAACGTGACAGTGGCGACAGTTAGTAATGATCTATCAAAAATCGAAGAAGATTATTTATTAACGGAACAAATTACTCGCAAGCCTGGTCTAGGCATCTCTTTAAATGTTGATGAAAAAGTTAAACGCCGTTTAATGAGTCAACTTTTTTGGGAAAAGATTCCCCGAAACCAATTTATTCAACTTTATAATCAAAAAGACGTGGATGAATTATCAGAAGAACGATTAAGTTATCTGTTTGAACAAATCGGTATAGAAACCATTGAAGATAGTTTAGAAGACATTCGGCAAGCTCTTTCTTATGACATGTCCGATGATGCTTACTTTAATTTAGTCATTCATATCACGATTACTGTAGATCGTATCCGAAGTGGTCAAACCTTAGCTTTACCTGAAGATATCGCTGATTTACGAGAGCATGAAGAGTTTGCCTTAACAAGGGGGTTACTTGCTAGCTTACTCTCCCTTCCGCCTTTAGAAGTCCCAGAAAGTGAAATTGCTTTTGTGACAACTCATTTACGAGGGGCTAAGCACTTAACTGACTCTGGAACTTTTAGTGAAAATGAACAAATTCAAGCGGTAACCTTAGCTTCCCAACTAATTAACTATGTCTCTGAACAAACAGACCGGGACTTAAATTCCGAAATGTTATTAAAAGGTTTAACGGCTCACTTACGGCCGACTTTAAGACGCCTAACAAATCAACTGAGTATTAATAATCCCCTATTAGGAAGTATCCAGCGAGATTATCCTAAGTTGTTTAAAATTGTCCGAGCAGGTTTTGATTCCATCTACCGAGACATCCCTGTGCCAGATGAAGAAATTGGCTACTTAGTCTTGCACTTTGGCGCAGCCATTTTACAAGACGATCAACAAGTTCAACTGTCAGCCTTAGTTGTCTGTGCCAGTGGGATTGGCACGTCGAAAATGCTTGTTACTCGTTTGCGAAAAGCGATTCCTCAATTAAAACAGCTCAAAACAATCTCTTTATTTGAGCTAGAACGAACTTTGGAACAGCAACCCTTTGATGTGATAGTATCAACCATTGATTTAGGTGAAGTTCCTTACCGTTACATCCACGTCTCCCCGATCTTAACGGAACGGGAAATATCGCAAATTGAAGTCTATTTGCAATCGAAAGGGTCAACTTACGGTCGCAAAAATCGCCAAGAAAATCAACAAACAAATTTATCAAAACGTGAAGCGGTTCATCTCTTAGAAACCAAACACTCAGCCATTGAAACGGTTATTTCTTTAATTGATAGTTTTGAGGTGATTCCAATTACCGAGACGAAACTATCCCCTAATAGTATTATTCGAGCCATGTGTACGAACTTATTAAGTCACCAACCGGCGTTAGACATTGAAGCCTTAGTTAAGGCCCTAACAATTCGTGAAGAATGGAGTGGTTTTGGGATTACTAATACTAAGATTGCCCTCTTCCATGCTCGCACGGCAGAAATTAAAGCACCTGTCTTTCAACTCTTCCCTCTAAAAAATGAGGTTCAAATCCCAGGGATGGATGGCAGCCAAGTCATGGTTAACACCTTAGTCTTACTTTTAGCACCAGAAAAACTAGACAGTAGAGGACTGGAAGTCATGAGTCAAATCAGTTCACTTTTGATTGAAGACCCAGAAACAATTGCTTTAATTCAATCAGGTAAAATCTCAGAAATTTCTGATTTTGTTATTCAACGACTCGTCTCATTCATCGACAATTAATTCACATGGAGGCAATAACTATGAAAAATTTACAAGCAAGAGACATTCAAATCAAGCAACACTTTCCCGATAAAATTAGTGCCATTCACGGAACTGGTCACTTATTAGCAGAAAATGGTTACACTGAGTTAGATTATATTGAAGAGATGATCAAGCGCGATCAGCTGACTTCCACATACATTGGCAATCTAGTAGCCATCCCTCACGGAACCGATGACTCCCAACCTTTAATTAAAGCCTCAGGAATTGTGATTACCCAAGTTCCTGAGGGAGTTGACTTTGACGGTAACTTAGTCAAAGTTATTATCGGCATTGCCGGGATTGGTGAGGAACATCTCGAATTATTATCGACAATCGCTATTGTCTGTTCTGATTTAGCTAACGTGGAAGCTATCGTTCAAGCTGAAACTCCAGAGGCAATTATCGAAATCTTTAAAGAAAATGGTGATGATCATGAGTAAACCACTAGCGATTCAATTTGGTGCTGGTAATATTGGCCGCGGCTTCATCGGTTGGTTATTAAAAGAATCAGGTTATGACTTAGTTTTCGCAGATGTTAATGACCAGTTAGTCAAAGAAATTAACCAACAACAAACATACACGGTGATATTAGCTAATGAAGCCAAAGAAAGTTTTACCGTTACAGATGTCTCTGCTGTTAACAGTCAGAAACAAGATGCTGAATTAACGGCCTTGATTAAGCAGGCAACACTAATCACGACAGCTGTTGGACCGACGATTTTACCATTGTTAGCACCAAGTATCGCAGCTGGCCTTGAAGAACGTAAAGCTAGCCAGAGACCATTGTCAATTATTGCTTGTGAAAATATGATAGGCGGCTCAGAAATCTTACAAGAAGCCATCCTACCACTGCTTTCTGAAGAAGGATTAGCATATGTTAAGAACTTCGTCCAATTTCCTAACTCAGCCGTTGACCGGATTGTACCAGACCAACATAACGATAATCCTTTAACAGTCATGGTTGAGCCTTTTTACGAATGGGTTGTGGAAATACCGCCAACAGAACATGAACTCTTTCCAACGGTCACTGGCATGAAGCAGGTGAGGGACCTCACACCTTATATTGAACGAAAGCTCTTTACTGTCAATACTGGTCATGCTGTCACAGCTTACTATGGCTATATGAAAGAAATTGCTTCAATTGAAGACGCCATTCATAATGACCGGATCGTCTATGCTGTTCGCAGTGCTTTAGAAGAAACTGGTGCCTTATTAGAAAAGAAATTCGCTTTCTCCCATAAGGAACACCAAGAATACATTGATAAAATTATTGAACGCTTTAAAAATCCTTATATTTCTGATTATGTCGTTCGGGTTGGTCGTTCCCCGATTAGAAAAATTAGTGAAAATGACCGCTTTGTCCGACCAGCTAAACAATTCGTTGAAGCTTTTAACGAAGTTCCTAAAGGCTTGTCAAATGCCATTGCAGCTGCTCTGCTTTTCACTGATCCTGATGATCAAGAAGCCCAAAAACTCCAGCTATCAATTAAAGAAAAAGGGTTAGACCAAACGATTACAGCTTATACAGGTATCCCGCCCTACTCTATGTTATTTGAAAAAGTCAAAGAATCTTACGAACTAATGGTTTAAGAGTTAAATTAGCTGACTCGAAAAATTGAGTCAGCCGTTTTGCTTGTAGTTAAGTGATGTCAAACAATGAAATATTCTTTGAACTGTCAGTAACTTCTAGTGTTTAAGAAGCACCCCGCCCCAAAACTAAGAGGGTGACTGACACCGAAAGATTAATTGTGAGACTAACTCTCTGAGATCTAATTTCCTGAGTTGACAGCCTTCAAGAAATTAGATAGAATAGTTGTTGAGAGTCTGACGATTCTAGTTGCGGGGGTATAGCTCAGTTGGGAGAGCGCTTGCATGGCATGCAAGAGGTCAGCGGTTCGAGACCGCTTATCTCCATAATCACCAAACATAACACAAGAAATTAGTAGAAAACCTTGATTTTATAGGTTTTCTACTTTTTTGTTAGACTAAATTTGCGGTTATGTTTTACCTTAAACTTAGTCAAAAGCTTAGTCAAAAACCCAATGGTAATTTAGTCACTTCCAAACAAAAAAACTAAAATAACCGCCCCTCTTAACTTAGATTGAAAGGAGCGGTTATTTAGTTAATGTTTGACGACGTATTGGCGGTTAGCAGTTAATAGAAAGTTGCTTTGAGTAATTAAACGAGGAATGCCACTAGCAGAGTGTTTGATGCCACGGATCACAAAAATTGTTCCCGCATTGTAAGTTCCACCAACATGTCCACCAGTAAACCCAACATCATTGATTCCATAGAGGCCTGCCCTTACTAATAAACGAACCCGTTGAGGATTAGTTGTGTAATAATTTTGGCTTAAATTGGCTTGGGGTGATTGACTGGAGCTACCGCTAGTGACTCGCAAGCGTTGACCAATAACAATCGTGTCAGAAGTCAAGTTATTCCAAGTTTTAATCTGATTAACCGTTGAACCATAACGACGGGATAAGCTATATAAAGTATCGCCTCTAACAACTGTATGAAAGGTTGCGGAACTACTGGACCCACTAGGCGTTGGAACTGCTTGAGCAGGTGCTGCACTAAGCTTTCGATTAATGATGGCTTCGGCTAATTTTCGGGCCAAACTATCCATATTACCAATTGTTTTTTGTCGATCACCACTATTAGTTATAAAGCCTAATTCAAGCAAACGATAAGAAATTCCTCGATTGGCTGCAGTATTTAAGTTATACAAATTGTTACGGTAAGAAAAACCATTAGTACTTGCGACTAGTCTTTACCTTCATAAACATCTTTGCGATGGCCGATTGTTAAAATTAAAATGGTGATTAATTGATCATCAATATTAGCAATAATACGGTAGTCTCCCACGCGATAACGCCATTCACCGCTGCGGTTACCCACCAACCCTTTGCCGATTGCTCGAGGATCATCTGAACCTTCTAAATGTTTGCCAATCCAAGAAACTAATAATCGGGCTTGAAAACGATCCATTTTTTTTAACTGTTTTTGAGCTACCCGTTCGTATCTGACTCGATAATTTTGAGAACTCATAGATCAAGTTCCTTTAACATTTCAGCATGTGAGATACTTGTATCTTTTACTTGATGTTCCGTCATTAACCTACGATACGTTGCTAAGTCCACTTGATTTTCAAGGTTTTCCAAGATATTCTTACGAGCTAATTCAGATAAAGATAAACCATGTAATTCAGCCATACTCTGCATAAATTGTTTTTCTTCTTCTGATACTCTAAACGTCACTGTACTCATAGAACTCACTCCTTTTTTTTATTGTAACACAATTGTGTACAATATCAAATAAAAAGACCACCTGCTTTTGCGACCAGTCTTATTGAAAGGAGTTGTAGCTGTTCCACACTTCTACACACTAATAGTATATCACGATATCCGTACTATTCCCCTTAAAAATCCCTCAAATTTCCCTTAAGGTAGTTATTTTTTAAAATCAACTTACTAATAGTGAACAAAAACCTATGCTAAAATAGTTGTGTGTAATTAGGTAAAAGATGATGGCACTACGACTTACGGCTTGGTTGTCCCTTATCTCTACGCATTAAAATGCTAGAATAACGGATAGACTTTTTACAAAAGGAGTAAGCGTGACCGTATTTGAAGCCATATCACTAATAATAGCTTTTGCTACATTAGTGATGCTGATAACGACGCGAAACAACAAAAAATAATCATCTTGATCAGCTAGTTCTCGTTTCGATAAAGCTATCTCTAAGCGGTACCTTTCGACATTTTCAGCAATCACTACTTTTAAGAGACGTTCCCCTAGTGGAATCATTTTCTTCACTCCTTTTAGTTTATGGTACCTTAGTTAAAAATGAGACTCAGCAACTTTAAACCAAGGGGATTGTTAAAAATTACTAGTTCTTTAAATTTAGCAAGGATACTATCACATATCCATCTATTTATTTTTTGCTATAATAATTAAGATGCGTTCAAAGCTTTCAAGATTGATCTTGTCCTTAACGATACTACTTCAAATTTTTAGTTCGTCCTTGGCAAGATTGGAGGTTAACTTCAATGATACAACGGATCTACCAGTTAAGGCTAGCCAGTCTCATTATTTTATTGACGGGCTGTACAGCTAATTCAAATACTCATGCTCCACGTTCAAGTGATCCACTGCCTGCTCTTGAAACAACTGAACAGAGTACTGTCACATCCTTACTGGAACCAGTTATATTAAGTCGTCCTGGTGACTCGCAACGTAACCGCTATGACGAATCAATTGATACTCTAGCGCTCCATTATGATCTTAATCAAAGTTTTGAACTAATGCCAGATGTTGCCCTAGAGATTGATTCAGTGAACGTTATTACGACTTCAAATCTCAAACCTGCTTTGTTAGATGGTAATGAAGAGCTCAAGCCCTTTATTCATAATGACAGCTATCGAGCATTAGTTTTCACTACTAATATCGTCAATAGTTCAAAATACACCTTTTATTTTAAAGGTTTTCAAGAGATGATACTTAGCCAAAATAATCAACCACTCCCAACAATATCGCCTTTAACCCTTCCCCATAATCAGTTAAGCTTACCACAAACGACGATACCACTAACTTTTTTTGAAACCCACTTAGACCCAAAAACTCCCGAAATATTGGAAGTATTAACCGTGACTACTTTCCCACTAGAAACCAAGACAGAAGAAAAAATTAGCCCTGAGATAACTTTCGTTTTGCAATTAGTGAACTTGCCTTAAATGGAAAGAGGTTCTCATGAAAAAATACAAGAGTATCATCATATTAACAGTAATAATCATTGGCCTTACAGCCTGTAAAATAAAGACGACTGAAAATCACCAACAAGCTTTACCTAGCCTTCCTCAAAATCAAATTCAAGTAAGCACAACTGAGCCGTTTCCTGATTTCTTACCAACACCGGAACCACTTTCAAAAAGAGTGATCAAACAAAGCTCACCAAATCAAACTGTCGAAATTTACGAAGACTTTTCTTTAACAATTAACCAAATCAAAATTATCGAAGAAGAAATGCCTGCCAGCTATATAGAAACCGCCCCCTACCTTGTACCCTTCTTTAAGGATCACCATTTTTATTATTTGGAACTAACTGTAATTGTTGTTAACAATCGGGAAGAAAGTATCTTTCATCCAGGTTTTGAGTACGTTGTCACAGACCAACGGCAACAGATCCCAATTTTTCATGAAGCTGGTCAAGTCAAATGGCCAAGCACATTTCAACCAGGAACTTCGACTACGATCAACGAGTATCATCTAAGACTTTTGCCAAACAACTTGGAAGAATTGACAAAATTTATCTTTTGGACTCCTTATAATGGCTATAGTGAAATTGATCTAAAAGTTGAGCCGGTAGCTATTGAAATCAGGATTTAAAAAACGGCGAGCCAACTATTTTAATTAATACAAGAGTGACAATAGATATCTCGTACCTAGATTTCCCGGTTTTGGAGGTTGGACTATGAAGTGATATAATAGCCCAAAAGTACTTAATACTAAAAAAGAAAATTGGAGGTATCAGTTTTATGGCTATACTAGATATATTTAAGATTAAAAACTTAAAAAAAGAAATCGAGAATCTTTCAAAAGAAAATAGTTACTTAAAAAAAGAGAATAAAAAAGTGTTATCGATTGAGCAAATGAGCATTATTGAACTAGTTAATGAAAGTAATAATAAGGAAACAGAAATCGCCAAGCAAACCCAGAAAATGAATGATTTGATTGCCTTAGAGGTCCTCTCTACTGACAAAATCAATGAATTAAATAGTAAAATTAGTAAACTTAGAAACGAAATTACTACCCTAGATGATGAAATAGATATGGAAAGTTATGGACTCTATCGTCCGCGGTATGATTTCGCTACATCGACTGGTTATAAAGAACGTTTAGTTGAAGTGAGAAAGAATCAAAAGAAGCTTATTAAAGATAAAACTGCTCTTCTATTTAATGCTAATTGGACTGTTGATGGTACCAAATCTAAAGGTCGTAAAATGAATAATGATAATATGAAGATGGTTTTACGAGCATTTAACAACGAATGTGAAGCTGCTATTAATAAAGTTAAATATAGTAACTTGGAAGTTATTTATAAACGAATTGAGAAATCTTTCACACAAATAAACAATCTAAATGCTACAAATAAAATCGAAATTACTAATCATTACTTAGAACTTAAGTATGATTAATTGCACCTTGCCTTTGAATTTGAAAATAAAAAACAAGAGGAAAAAGAAATATTAAGAGAGCAAAGAGAACGTGAACGGGAAGAGAAAGCGCTACTTAAAGAAGTTTTCGCTAAGAAAAAAGTCCTTGATAAAGAAATTACTCACCTAGATAATATGATTGCTGAGCTAACAATTAAAGTAAGTTTAACGGATGAAGGTGATAAGGAAGCTATTCTATCGCAAATTTCTGAACTAAAAAGTAAACGAAATGACCATCAAAACTCAATTGAGGATTTAGATTATCGCGCTGCTCATGCTAGTGCTGGTTATGTGTATATTATTTCAAATATTGGATCTTTTGGTCAGAATGTTATCAAAATTGGGGTTACAAGACGTATTGATCCCCTAGACCGCATTGCTGAATTGAGCAGTGCTTCCGTCCCTTTTAAATTTGATGTTCATGCCCTGATTTTCAGTTATGAAGCTTATGATTTGGAACGTCAGTTACATCAAAAATTTGAAAAACAACGAATTAATAAAATTAATTCACGTAAAGAATTTTTTAAAATATCTGTTGAAGAACTTGAACGTGAGTTATTAGAATACAAAGACTTAACGATTACTTTTGATAAAGTACCTAAAGCTAGTGAGTATCGAGAAACTAAGAAAATAGATGTCTGAAGCTTAGCTAATTCTCTTCATAATAATACGGCTGAGTTTTAAGTGTATAATCACCATAGTAAATTCTATTAAGCTTATTGCATTAGTTACCAAGTCTTTAGCAAAAATAACCATAAAATAAATTTAATCTCAATCGGAGGAATTAACTAATGTCAAAAATCATCAAATTAGAAGAAGAGTACGTAGTTATCGCCACTCAAAATGAAAGTATTGTTAGAGCCAGATACGAATGGTTAAACTTTAGACCAAAAGTTGGCGATCAAGTTGAAGTCTTTGAAGACGGTGACGAACTTATTGTCTATCAATCCACGGACTCTTCCACAAGAGAAGATCAAATAAATATTAATATTGTAAATGAAAACACCCAACACCAAGCTAACTACGCTTACACTCAAACAGGGAAATTCATTAACAAATGGCTATACATTCTAGTTGCGTTGTTTCTAGGAGGTTTTGGAATCCACAAATTTATGGTTGGTCAAACTGGGGCTGGCGTGATGTATTTATTGTTTTGTTGGACCGGAATCCCAGCTTTAATTGCCTTTTTTTCAGCTATTGGCGCAATCTTTAAAGCAGCGGACATCAACGGCAATATAATCATTTAAAAAATAATTGACAGTGTTACAAAAGAACCTGTCTTCAAAATGGAAAGTTAATTTTGAAGGCTGTTTCTTTTGATAAAAACGCTTTCCAAAAAAATATAGAATATGTTACACTAACTTTATTAATAAACTATTGTTGTCACCTCTATAAACTCCCCCTCCCCTCAACCACTTAGTCGTCATCGGGTCCTACTATAGGAGAGTGAATACATGAAAAAGAAATATCTGATATTAATTAGTTTAATCGCTACAAGTGCTTGTACAAGAACTACAGGCAGCCAAGTCACCACAGCCCCCTTAAAAACCAGTACCGCTACCTCTCAATCGGCTACTACCCTCACTTCTGAAACACTAACTGAGTCTCTTGACGAAAGTTTCCCCTACCAAGTCAACCTTGAGGATTTCGCACAGGATATCACACTAGATAATGGCACTAAACAAACTACTTACTACTTAACTTTCACCACATCACAAAAAAATGAACATCATCAAATCGTCATAAATACAAAAGATTTAAATGACGAAGGCCATGGGATTTATCTGTACTCAAATGATGACCAACTCTTTCACCCAATTCGCATAACAACTATTCCAACTAAAAAACTTAATTTGATTAGCGATAATGGACAATTACGACAAGTTAACGTTAATACCGCTGTAACAGTTATGGCTACTGATGAGAGCGATTCATCAGAATTCATTGGAGATACCTACTATTTATTTTACAATGATTTAAATAAGATTTCTTTAGCCACCCGGGACTTCACTAATAGATCTCAAAGCTTAAACAACGATGACGTTAAGATGGTTGAGTACCTTCAAGCAAGCTTAACTAATTCTAGTGAAAGTAATTATGAGCAGCCGGCTAATCATCTCCAATCAAATGATGACATCCAGAGTAACAATAGTTCTGAAAGTAAAAAGAGCTATTTTGATGTCATTTATACAGCATGGCGTCAGCAAAAAGATTATCGTGATTCAATTGAAGACCCTGAGATCAAACAATCTTTGCAAACTGCCCATTCTGCGGCGATTATGGAAGCTACTCGTTTAGAACTGACTTATCCCGAAGACATTGACTTGATTCAAGAAAGTTTACAAAAAGTTCTGGCTAATGATTAATTGGTTGAGTTTCAGACATCTTTCAGAGAATGTTTCTCCTTGAATAATTCAAACTAGTTTATTAGACATTCTGTCAATATTGTCACTTAAAAAGGATGATATCGAGGTATAATGAAAAGAAATGACAAAGGAGTCTTTCGATGAAAAATAAACTGACTTTCTCATTAGCTTTTGCTCTGCCTTTGAGCCTGGTAATTTCTTTAGTTTTAATTGGTTGTTGTGTTTTATTTTATGCCCTTTACCCTACTACCCTCTTTGAATTTATTTTATGGAAAATAATTGCCTTGTCTTCTCAGCCTTGGCTGATGTTTAGTAGCTTTTTAGTTGTTTATTGGCTGACTAGTTGGGGAATCTTACTTGTTAGAAAGCACCCTTCAAAATAACTTTTATGTTAACGAATAAGTGGACTTGCTAGTACCTACCAAACTTAGATTCTTTCTTTTATATTTTAAGCATGTATGTTATCATAAAACCTGCCTAAAAAGTTTAAGAAATAATTTGATTGAAAGGTTTCTTTCCATGAAAAAACAACTGATAATTTTAACGAGTCTTTTAATGATCCCCTTAGCGCTTTGGGGACTGACCTTATTAAGTCCGCCAAAGACTAATAAGTCTCTGCCATTAGTGTCAACAGCTCAATCTAGTGAAGACGCTGCTTCTTTACGACTAGAATTAACTGAGGTAGACGATACAAGGATTCATTTTTTGTTAATTAATGACTCCACTGTCACTTATAGCTATATCATGACTGATCAGAAGCTTGACGTATTAATCGGCGAAGCTTGGCAAGAGACAGCGAAGCGTAAAACTGCGAACTACATTGCCGCACCTATTTCTGCGAAGAGTTCTTCAGAATTTAGTGTACCTCTCCCTGAAGAGCAGTACCAAAGGCGTCCTCTTCGACTGACTCTTCATCTCATTGATGAGCAAGGAAATACGACTTACTTAAAGTGTCAATTTGAGTTATAGTCACTTATCTTTAGGGGAAACTTACAGTCTCTTTATCTGGGCTACATCTTGCTTCGTTATAATCAAACTATCTTAAAAGGAAAGGTTGATTACTATGTTTAAAAAAATAATATACGCAAGTTTAGTAGTTGTCAGTTTAGTTACTATTATCGGACTAAAAGGCAACATTGGAAAATCTGAGGTTCCTAGAGACAATCAAATTAGCAATGGAGCCAAAGCAAACAATAAGGACTCTTTAACAAATGAAGAGGAGCTAATTATTGAAGATGCCTCTGGTCACCAGTTTAATGGTGCTGCTGGTGACAACGAAGATTTAGACGTTTTTGAATAAACATTAGCCTTAGCAAAAATGGTTATGACATGAGTCATGACCATTTTTGTTAATCTTCTTTTCTAATAACTTTCTGGTATAATTAAGTATCTAAATCTAAGGAGTGAAATCAATGTTTTTTGATATTTTTTATCTGATTCCTATTGTAATCTTTACACTGATTGCCGGTGTAATTATCTTTAAAATTATTAGTGGAATTTCAACTTGGGTCACAAATAACAACTCAGAAAAAATCACCACTTCAGGGCGAATTGTTGCAAAAAGAACAAACGTCGACCATTCATCAGATATGAATACTAATAGTTCTCATTCTACAACGACTTATTACATTACTTTTGAATTACAGTCTGGTCACCGTCAAGAATTTCAAATAAAAACTAAAGATTATGCCTTGTTAGCTGAACAAGATTTAGGAACGTTAACGTATCAAGGGACGCGCTTTTTAAGTTTTGACCGCGGCTTTTAATAATTAAGAGGAGGAAAGACTGATGAAAATAATTGACTACCCCTTAATGGAGAATATCCAAACCCTTATGAAGATGTTAGAAGAACATCACCAGGCAGTCTTAAAAGAAATCCCTGTTTATGACTCTCAACCAGTCTCGTTTGCCGCCTATGACAAGGGTGTTTATTTAGGTGGACTAACTGGTAAAATTGTCTGGAATCATCTTCATATCGACATGTTAGCCGTTACTAGCAACTTACGTCATAGCGGTGTCGGCACTGCTTTAATGGCTCGCGCTGAAAATTTAGCCCTATCTCATGACCGTCAATTGATTATTATTGAAACGATCAATTGGCAAGCCCCTGGGTTTTATCAAAAAATGGGCTATAGTGTTTTTGGTGAAGTTAAAGACATCCCAGTAGCTAACTCCCATAAAATCTACTTAGTTAAATACTTACCTGCAAGTCTCTGACAACAGTGTCACTTATCATTATGAGACGACGTGGTATACTTTAGATAGTCTAAAACAACTTACTCGAGGAGTGTTACGATGAAAAAAGCTATTTTAATTTACGGTCCAACTCCCATTCTCTTTGGTATTGGTAATAATAAAAAGTTAGTTAAAGCCGTTCAAACTAAAATTAATGAGGAAGGCTTACATTGGGAGTTTGATTTTGATTCAACAGAATCCGACCCTGAGGCCATTCTAAAGCAAGGCAATGCATTAATTGTAGTTTTACCAACCCTTGAGCTGACATTTGATAAGTCACTCTTACCGCAAGATCAGTTACTCCAATTAAGTTCTCTAGAATATCACCAAAATGATATTTCCCGGATTATTGCTTTTATGAAAAAGAATTAGTAATTGTTAATTAATTAACTGGAACAGCTGACCTAGGTTGGCTGTTTTTTGTTCGTATTAATTATTAAGCTTGTACTTTTAATTTGCTCCTCATACAATGAAAGCATCACATCACTTAGTTAGGAGGAATTCGATGATTGACTGTCGTAATTTAAGTTATGCTTACCGTTCTTTTGATAAAGGGGCTGGTTTAATCGGGACGTTGAAAGATTTCCGTAAACGCCAATACAAAGATATCAAAGCTCTTGACCAGATAAATTTAATGATTAACAAAGGTGATATTATCGGTTTATTAGGACCAAATGGCGCAGGTAAAACGACTTTAATTAAACTAATGACTGGGATATTAGCACCGACAGAAGGCTCACTAACTTGTGGCGGTCATCAGCCTTTTCAAAGAGAACATCCCTACTTACGTTCGATTGGCTTATTGTTAGGTCAAAAAAGTCAATTGCTTTGGGATTTACCGCCTGAAGAAACCTTGAAAATGTTACAAGTCATTTATCGCATTCCTCTTCCAGCATATCAGCAGCGTTTAGAACAGATGCTCAGCCTCTTAAACATTCAAGGAAAACGCTACACCCCTACTAGAAAACTCTCCCTTGGCGAACGAGTCAAATTTGAATTAATTTGCGCCTTAATTCATCAACCTCAGATTCTCTTTCTCGACGAACCGACAATTGGTTTAGATATTACTAGTCAGCGAGTCATACATCAATTTTTATTAGAAATCAACCAATCCTTTGACACAACAATTGTGTTAACGAGTCATTATTTAAAAGACATTGAAGGTTTAACAAACCGAGTAGCTATTCTGTTAAAAGGACAATTAGCCTTAGATACGTCCATCCCCGCTTTAAAGAAGGAGCATCAGCAAGCTGAGCGGATTGTGATTGATTTTCAACTTGGCAGTCGCCCCTTTTCCATCCCTCAGCCCCCTTCTATTCCCCTAACACCGACGTCAGTTGAACTTTTAGCCACTGATTACCATAGCCATTATGAGGCCCTAAACTTAGCTAATATTACTAATATCAACCATGTCAGCCCCTCAATTGAAGAGATTATCTTTCAGATTTTTAATGAGGCAGGTTCTGATCATGACTAAATACTTAATTATTATGTTAATGGAAGTTCAAAGAAGTTTCCTTTATAAATTTGATTTTCTCGTAGGACTTTTAAGCCAAGGCTTAATTTTAATCACCACCCTCTTTCTTTGGCGAAGTATTTATCAAAGTAGCGCCTTAACAGCGCAGATTCCTTATCAGCAAGGGGAACTTCTGCAATATTTAATCATCGCTAATTTTTTAGCCTTACTTTTTAGTTTTAATCATTTGTTGCGTTTAAGTCAGCTCATTAAAAGTGGCAAACTAACGATGATTCTTAGTCGCCCAATTAGTCTCTTAGCAGAGTCATTTGCCGTTTATTTAGGCAATCGCCTAATTGTTGTGATTGCTTTAAGTAGTTTGATTGTAGTCGGTCAAAGTCACTACTCTAGCTTAAGTCCTTATTATTGGTTTTTTCTGCTTGTTTATTTATTTACGAGTGTCACGATGTTCTTCTTATTGCTTTCTTTAATTAGCACTTTAAGTTTTTGGGTGATTCAAATGTGGCCATTACGTCCCTTGTTAAACGGTTTTTACTTATTGTTAGGGGGCTTATATTTCCCTTTAGACTTATTGCCAGAGCCCCTCTACCAGTTTTTAAAACAGAGCCCTTTTGCATTAGCCGGTCACTTATTAACTAAATCACTCCAAGGCTTGCTGCCTTTTGAGGAGCTGATTCACAGTATCGGGGTTGCTAGTCTTTGGTCGGTAGTTTTATACGTTAGTTACCGTGCCAGTTTAAAAGCTGGTCTGAAACGCTTTGAAGGAGTGGGTCATTAAATGTTAAAGTTGTACTCTAAACTACTGTCACAGAGCTTTCAAGAATTATTAATGTATCGATTAACAGGCGTTACTAGTGTAGTATTTGGTTTGCTCTTCTTTAGTATTGAGCTATTAACTGGCTGGTTACTATTTAGTTACACTGACAGTATTATTGGCTGGTCTCGGACTGATTATTTTTTACTCATTATAACTGGAACTTTAATCACCAACGGTTATCAAATGTTTTTTTCCGTCGCCCACGAAAATTTAGCTTTCGATATTTTAGAAGGCAATTTAGACTATATTTTTGTCCGACCGGTTAACTCTTTTTGGTTTTACAGTTTTTTTAGATTTGATTTTGCAAGCTTAATTAATTTCATCGTCGTTTTAAGCGGCTTGTTATTAATGTTTCAACAGCTAACTGTGACTTGGGGAGCCATGCTGCTCTACTTTATATGGCTCTTAGGGAGCTGTTGGTTTTTATTTTTAATGAATCATTTAGTTGTCATGGTGACTTTTTGGTATGAGCGTTCCACTAAAATTCTGGGCCTACCAGAATATGTGACGGATATGACAACTCGACCAAAAGTTATCTTCCCCCAAGGCCTAGCTTTTATCTTAACTTGGCTCAGTCCTTTTCTTATTGCCATTAATGGGCCAGTAGAAGTTCTTAAAGGTCAGTTTTCATATTGGCAGCTTGGCTTTTTCGCCTGTTATTTACTAATTTTAACTAGAATGTGTTTTATCATATGGAAGAAAGGCTTAAAAAAATACCAATCAACAAATTAAAAAGCCAAAAGTCAGGAGCACTTTTGGCTTTTAGGCAGTTGTATTAATTTTTTTCTTTAACCAATAATAGTAACAAATGAGGGAAGCTGGCATCAAGACTAACCACAAACTAATAAAAGTTAAGCTAGTTTTGATGATGTGAGGAAAGTTTTCCCTAGCTAATAGGAACGTTTGTTTTAAAGTTTTGGCAGTTAAACTAAACAGCCAGAAGCTAAGACTGCCACTACAGAAAAAAATAAGAGGCATCATCATAAATTTTTCCATTAAGATTTCTTGACTTAATTGAAGGGAAGTCCGGCCCAGCAGGAGTTTAGTTAAATGCTCACTCTTTTTTAAGATAAGTTCTTGTTTTAACTCAATCAAAGCCGTTGTTAGACCATAAAGAATTATGATTAGAGTTAAGCTAAAGAGGGAAAATAAACCCGCTCCTAGTAACAAAAGTAACATCGGTGACGTATTAACTTCTTGAAGGTCAAAATGTTTAGCAGTTAAGGCTTTCTCATATTGATTGATTCCGATTAAATAAGTAGTTAACAAACCTAAGTACAAACTAATGAACGTAAAGCCAGCTAGTTTCAAGTCATTTAAACAATAAGCGAGCCAATTATTTTTTCTTAAATCCCAGCTACTAGTAATTAAGGCAGTCACTGTTTTAGTATTAATTCTCTTTTTCAGAATCGTAATAACCTCCTTGGTCAGCGATCCGAAGGACTTGTCCAGCAGCTAATTCAATCACTGGATGTTGGTAATTATTAACTAGCTTAACGTCATGACTAGCCATAATAATCGTAGTTCCTTGCTGGTTTAAGTTTTCTAGAAGGCTCATAATCCGCAGACTATTTTTCTCGTCGATATTTGCTGTCGGTTCGTCAGCAATCAATAAGTCTGGTTCAGTAATCACTCCCCTGCCAATTGCCACCCGTTGCTGTTCCCCACCGAAAATTTCCCTAGGAGAGTGCTGGCTCAGTTCTGCTATGCCTAAATCCCTCATAACTTTTTTGATTTTCGTCGTAATCTCTTCCTTATCAAGGCCACGTCCGATTAAAGGATAGGCAAGATTATCAAACACAGTCAAGTCAGCTAATAAACGAAAATCTTGATAAATAATCCCAATGTCTTGGCGATAATTTGCTAGCTGGTCGTGATTAACCTTTGATCTTGGTTTGAATTGCTCATTTAAAACTGTAAACTCACCTTCAGTCGGAGGGATTTCTGAGCTAAGAAGTTTTAACAAACTTGACTTGCCTGCCCCACTTTTACCAATAATAAAATAAAAATCACCTTTTTGAACATTAAAAGAGACATCCTTTAATGAGAAGGAGTCCTGGTACCGTAGACTAACATGTTTAAATTTAATCATTTTTCAGTGACTCCTTTCACTTGTTTACATAATTTTTTTATCGACAACTAAAAGAAATCATGTAAACCTAAATGTGTTTCTTTGAGGCTATTTAAAAATTGACTGCCCTCTTCGATGTCATTAATCTTTAAACGCTCCAATAAGACTAGGTTAGAGACTGCAGTGCTTTTAAGCAAGACTTGCGCCCATGTTTTAATGTCCGCTACTAAATGATTTTTTGAAACTAGATCAGTATCGATTAACTCAGCCTGAGCTTGGCCAGCTTTAATTGTAATTTCCCAAGTTCCATGATTCCAAGAACTATACTCGTCACTGACTCCAAGGTAGAAACGCTGTGAACCCGTTACATTAAAACTCATCTTTTCAATTAAACCTTTAAAAGAAATAATTTTAACCATCATACTTGGGATAAGAGTTTGTTTAACTTCTTTATTATTCGTAGCTACTAAGGGAAGTAATGCCCCTAAGTCTTTTTTAAAACGGAAAGTCTTAAAAGTCGGTTGATGTGAGGCAATAAAGCCTAAAATTTTATTTAAACCTGACTGATTAAGGTAAACAATTTCAATTATTTCCATTTCAGTTTTAGTCATTTGGTAAATCAGATAGCCATTAGGACAGTTATTATCATCGTAACTGATTGCTAAAAGCTCCTCTGTTTGATATTTAAAGCTTAAGTCCCACCACCAGTCTTCCCGAATCAAGCTACCATCATCTTTTTGCAACGTCTGCCGGTAGAGCTCTTTTAAAATACTTTGAACGTTGGCTTGGGTCTTGTCACTCCGACGAATTGATCCAGTTTTTTCAAATGGTAATTGAGCAATCTCTTTTTGCTGAATGACCGTTTCTTGCAAATAAAAGATAACTTCGTAGCCGTATTTCCGATAAAATTCTTGGTTAAAAGGATTTAAGTAAGATAAAACCGTTTGATTATTTTTTAAATCTTCAAAAATCCCAGTAAATAACTGATTAATACTGCCTGTCCCCCGGTAATCAGGATACGTTGCCACATTGCCGATACCGGCCATTTTAAGCTCTTTGCCAGCTAAATTAACTTGATATGGCAAGACTAAGACTTGACTAGCTAACAGGTCGCCATCAAAAATCCCCCAATTAGTAGTGTGTTGTAATAGTTCCTGATTTTTAGCGATGTCTTCTTTTGAAGGGACAGCATTAAAAGCGTAAGCACTGAGAGCAATACTTTTTTCAAATTCAGGTGTCTCGGTAAATTTTTTAAGCAATTTCGCCACCTCTTTCTTACTTTATATTGTACAATTTATCGAAAGAAAAGACAAAAGTTAAAAAAAATCAGAAGTTTTTTGTACAAATATGTCTTTTTCATTAATATGAACATGTGAATTTTTCATTTGTGAAAAATAATACTTTGAGAAACTGAACATTGAACCTTGTTAAAATAAGCTAGAATATCATAAGTTTGTGAATGTTTACTCTTTAAAAAAACATACCTATTTCACAAGCATCAAACTGTTATTTAAAGCTGTACCCATGTTAAATTAAGACTGTACTAAAAAAATATTAGGAGGAATTAATTTATGAAAGTTATCGTCGTTGGCTGTACTCATGCTGGGACTTCAGCAGTCAAGAATATTTTGAAAGAGGCGCCCGGTGCCCAAGTAACAATCTACGAAAGAAATGATAATGTCTCGTTCTTATCATGTGGAATCGCTCTTTACGTTGGTGGAGTTGTAAAAGATTCAGATAGTCTTTTCTATTCAAACCCTGAGGAGTTAGCAAGTCTTGGTGCTAGTGTCAATATGGAACATGATGTGTTAAATATTGATACAGACAATAAAACTGTATCTGTTCGCAACTTACAAACAAACGAAGTCTTAGAAGACTCTTACGATAAATTAGTTATGACTACTGGCTCTTGGCCCTTAACACCGCCAATCCCAGGTATTAAGCAAGAAAACATTTTGTTATGTAAAAACTTCAATCAAGCGAAAGAAATCATTGCTAAAGCCGATGATGCTAAGAAAATCGCGATTGTTGGAGCTGGTTACATTGGCATTGAACTAGTGGAAGCATTTGAAATGTCAGGCAAAGATGTGACATTAATCGATGGTTTAGATCGAATTTTAAATAAATATTTGGACCCTGAATTTACTAATGTTCTCGAAGATAAATTAGTTGAAAGAGGGATTAAACTCGCTCTTAACCAACAAGTTTCCGAATTTATAGGAGAAGATAACAAGGTAACTCACGTTAAAACAAGTCAACAAACAATTGAGGCTGATTTAGTTATTTTATGTATCGGTTTCCGACCAATGACAGACTTATTAGCCGATAAAGTCGATCGTTTACCGAATGGTGCGATTATCGTTGATGAATACATGAGAACAAGTAATTTAGACATCTTTGCTGGTGGAGATAGTGCAGTTGTTCACTACAACCCAACAAACAGTCACTCATACATTCCTCTAGCAACTAACGCTGTTCGTCAAGGCTTATTAATCGGTCGAAACATCGTTGAACCGACTTTAGCTTACCGTGGTACTCAAGGAACTTCTGGCTTACACTTGTTTGGTGTTAACATTGGTTCTACAGGGGTTACTGAAGAAAGTGCCAAAGTCTTAGGTTTAAATGTTAAGGCAACTTACATGGAAGATAACTATCGTCCAGAATTTATGCCGACGACAGAAAACGTCCAAATGAAACTAGTATTTGAAGCAGATAGCCATGTTATTCTTGGTGCTCAACTAATGTCTAAGTATGACATTACTCAATCGGCTAACACGTTGTCATTAGCCATTCAAAATAAAATGACTGTTGAAGATTTAGCAATTAGCGACTTCTTCTTCCAACCTTATTTTGATAGACCTTGGAACTACTTGAACTTACTTGCTCAAAAAGCCATGGATGAAAATAGATAATAAAAAATTAAAAACAAAACCTTGTTAGGTTTTGTTTTTTTTGAGCATTCTTTTAAAAGTTAATTAACCCCTCATGGTATGATAGGAGTAATTGATTTAGGAGGGATTTCCATGATTAAAACCATCTTTTTTGATTTTGATGGAGTGATTACGGTTGATGCTAAAGGTTCTTTGAGCTTTGCGAACTATATTGTTAGTCAAACTGGCATTGATAAAACACTTTTTTTAGAAAAATACCGAGGGTTCGGCCAAAGATTATTAACTGGGGAAGTTAATCACCTAGATATTTGGTCAGATTTAAACAAGGCTTTGAATGCTGACTTACCTGTGTCCTTAATTGAGGAAGCTTTTATTGCTACCCCCATTAACGAAGAGATGATCGCTTTAATTAAAGAGCTGAAAACTAGTGGCTATAAAATCGGCTTAATTACTGATAATAAAGCTGATCGAATGAAAACACTCTTTGATCACCATCAATGGCAAGAGCTGTTTGATGTTTTAGGTATTTCTGCTCATGTCGGCAGTCGTAAAAATCAACCTGAGATCTACCACTATGTCTTAAATGAAGCTGGCGTTCAACCAGAAGAGGCAGTTTTTATCGACAATACACTGAAAAATCTTGAGATTCCTAAGGAAATTGGCTTTCAAACGATTTTCTTTGATAATCAAGGTCAAGATGTTCCTTTACTAAAAAACGAATTAGAAAAACTGGCTCTACGTCAAATTGTGTGGATGGCTAAAATTTAGTCGAATAAATAGTTACTTAGGCAGCTTCATCAGAAATGGTGAAGTTGCTTTTTTGTGTCACTTTAAAACTGATTAGAATGCGGTGTTTAAA
>NZ_NGJU01000019.1 GCF_003987495.1 Vagococcus salmoninarum | reverse complement strand
AGGCACGCCGCCAGCGTTCGTCCTGAGCCAGGATCAAACTCTCAATAAAAGTTTTGATAAGACCCGAAGGTCTCGCTCATTTTGTTTGCTAGCGAATTACTTCACTATATCAATTTTTCATAAAAAATTGTAAAATCTTTTGTGTGTTCTTCTACTAAAGAAGAACTATTACACATTTGGTTCGTCTTACTTTGTTCAGTTTTCAAAGGTCTACATATTGGCTCTTCGCCAACTTGAAATGTTGTTTTAGCAACTTATATATCATAACCTTAATCGTTGAACTTGTCAACAATTATTTTTATGTTTTTTGTTACTCGCTTATGATTGATTTCTTTGTCAGCGACAACTTTATTAGAATAACACAGCTTCGACTCACTTGTCAACAACAAGTTTTAAAAGTTTTTATTCATTTGTTGTCTCAAGAAGTTATCTCAGCGACAAGTAATAATATACCAAGACTAGCGTTAAAATGCAATCTTTTTTTCGTTTTTTTAAAAACTTATTTTTAAACCTTAGTTAATCGATTTTAACGGCGATCGCCACTCTCAATCCCCCCGTTCTTTTTTCAGTTGAATTTTAAGTCCATTATATAGTAGATAGCTGCTTTATTTCGCCTTTAATAGCTCAAATGATAAATTTAAGTTAACTTCTTGCGATTCCTTTGGGCTTCTAGTAATTCTTTGCTACAATTAAATTAAAATTAAGAACTAACTATATGGAGGTAACTAAGATGAAAATTTTAGTCGTTGATGATGACAAAGAGATTGTTGAACTACTAAGTATTTATATTCATAATGAAGGATACGAAGTAATTAAAGCCTATGACGGCAAGGAAGCTGTCTCAAAGATTTTAACTATTCCCGATATCGATTTAATGATTCTTGATATTATGATGCCAGTGATGGACGGCATGCAAGTCGTTAAAGAGCTAAGAAAAGAATCACAAATCCCAATTATTATGTTGACTGCCAAAACAACTGACATGGATAAAATTCAAGGATTAATCGCTGGCGCTGACGATTATGTGACTAAACCTTTTAACCCCCTTGAAGTAATGGCTCGGGTAAAATCTTTACTCCGTCGTACAAAATTACAAATTACTAGCCAAGAACCTGATGTTTTAGAAATCGGTCCCCTTGTTATTAAGAAAGATTCCCATGAAGTTAAAACCGACGAAGGCATCGAAATACAATTGACTGCTCTTGAGTTTGGAATCTTACATCTTTTAGCTAGTCATCCTAGTCGTGTCTTTAGTGCCGATGAAATCTTCGAACGGGTCTGGCAACAAGAAAGTTTAATTTCAGCGAAAACCGTCATGGTTCACGTCAGTCACTTAAGAGATAAAATTGAGGAAGCTACCGGGGGCGAAAAAGTCATTCAAACCGTCTGGGGAGTTGGCTATAAAATTGATGATAACTAATAAAAAGAAACAATCGTTGCCACGGACTTCCCGGATAAAATTAACGTCTAAAGAAAAAAGCGAACTTATTATAGAAGGAATCGCTACTATTATCTTACTAGTTTTACTTAACATTGCCATCTTATCAGTGGCTCGCTTATTAATCGAAGACAACACAACTATGGAAAATTTAATTTTCGGTATTAAGAGTGTCTTAGTAAAAACATTCTTTAGCACTGCTTTTTATTCATTTCGCAATGGGGCTTTAATCATTTTTATCATTTGTGATTTAATCGTGTTGTATTGGCGTTTAATTCGACGCTACCGCCAAATGCAACTTCGCCATATTATTAGTGAACTTCATTATATCGCTAATGGCAATTACGGCCACCGGATTCCTTTCGACTTAGCAGGTGATCTTGGCCGAGTAGTTGATAGTATTAACGGTTTAGTTGATAGCACTGTTGAAGCGATTGAAGAAGAACGTAAGATTGAAAAATCAAAGGACGAATTAATTACAAATATTAGTCATGACATTCGGACCCCTTTAACGTCGATTATTGGCTATTTAGGCTTAATCGAAGACCAACAATATCGTAATCAAGAAGACTTATTGAAATATACTCATACTGCTTACTCTAAGGCCAAACAAATGAAGTTATTAGTCGATGAACTTTTTGAATATACTAAAGTTCGCCAACCTAGCACCCCCCTAAATTTAATTCAATTTGACATGGCTCAGTTACTAGAGCAATTGGCGGTAGATTTTGAGTTAGACGCCTCTAAAAAAGGTGTGACTTTAAATGTTAAATCGACACCTTCGCCTTTTTATATGGAAGGGGACACTGAAAAACTGGTTCGTTTATTTAATAACTTGATTACCAACGCTTTAAAATACGGCAAACAAGGCAAGAAAATCATCTTAGCTGTTGAAAAAGTCGGCAGCGAAGCGATTATTACTGTCAAAAATGATGGTCCGAAAATTCCGGAAGCTTCCCTGAACCAGCTTTTCGATCGCTTTTACCGTGTGGAAGAGTCCCGTAGCCAAGAAACTGGCGGAACCGGTCTAGGGTTAGCGATTGCTCAAAGCATCGTTGTTTTACACGGCGGTTACATCTACGCTAAATCTGATGACAAATGGACTGCCTTTGTGATCCACCTGCCTTTGAAAAGAAGTTGATTATTTTAATCTGAATAAATTGCTATAAGCTAGATAATTCGTTAGAATTGATTATCTAGTTTTTTATTATGTAAGGAGACAACTATGAACACTAAACACCCTTTCACTCAGCTAATTGTCACTTTAGCCACATGTACTTTAATCTTCTCTACGAGCTTATTCAGCGTTGCTGTCGAAGCTGCTGACACTGATGATCTTTCCGCCCAAGCTGCGATTATCATCGATGGGGAGTCTGGGAAAATTTTTTATGAGAAAAACTCTGAGCAACCACTACCAATTGCCTCAATGACTAAAGTCCTTACTTTGTATCTGATTTTAGAAGTCATTTCCGAAGGGACAATTGCTTGGGAAGATCAAATCGAGATTAGTGATCATTTACTTAAAATCAGTCACGATTTAAGCCTTTCAAACATTATGTTTATCGAAGGTCGCACTTACTCTGTTAGAGACCTTTTTAACGCTAGTACGTTAATCTCAGCTAATGCAGCAATTACAGCTTTAGCCGAAACCGTTGCTGGCGGTTCTGAAGCTGACTTTGTTGATTTGATGCGAGCAAAAGTTACAAGCTGGGGCATTAATGATGCCTACCTAATCTCAACTTCTGGCATCAATAACGAAGATGCCCGTGGCCGGACCTACCCTGGTTCTGGCGCAAAAGAAGAGAATTTAATGTCTGCCAAAAGCATGGCGATTGTCGCTCGTCACTTGATTAATGACTTTCCAGAAATTTTAGACTTAACAAGTCAGCCTTCTGTCACCTTTTCCCCTGGAACTGACGAAGAAGTTGAGCTTTACAGTTCTAATTTAATGTTACCAGGCTATGCTTTTTACTTAGAAGGGGTTGACGGTCTCAAAACCGGCACAACCGAGTTAGCTGGAACTGCTTTTGCTGGTACGATCTTAAAAGATGACCAACGTTTAATTTCCGTTGTCATGCATTCCGATCCTTTTGATGAAGACCAAGGTAATCGCTTTGTTGATACTGCTTGGTTAATGAACTACGTCTTTGATAACTGGACTTATGGCTCTTTAACTGAAATGGGCAAAGAAATCGAAAGCCTGCCAAAGCTCGACGTTAGGAGGGGTAAAAAAGAAACCGTAACCGTCGTTAGCGACCAAACCATTAACACTTGGCTGCCTAACAACTTAGCTTTAAAAGACATTAAAACAACCCTTGCCCCAACTGCTAAAAGACTTGATAAAAATCAACATGTCAAAGCACCTGTCCATGAGAGCGAAACTTTAGCGACCTTAAATTTAACATTAACTGACCAACTAGGTTATCTAACTGATGCAACTGATACATATCAAGTCGGTGTTCTCGCTAATGAAGAGATTGAAAAAGCCAACTTATTCGTAACTTCTGGTCGCGCCATTAAAGCTTTTTTTAACCAATTATTCAGTTAATAATTAAAGGCAATTGTTGACATTTTCACGAATTTTAGGTATGCTAAATGAAATATTAATAGTAAACGTTTGGGAAATAGTAGGATAATTCACTTTTTCAGAGAGTTGGCGGATAGTGCAAGCCAATAAAGTTTTTATCAGAATCCATCCCAGTAAAGTAAATGGAGAGATAATTCATTTCGGTGGCTACCGTTAACAGCCTTTAATCAAGTGCAACATTTATGTTGAATTTGGGTGGTACCGCGAATTTTACGCCTTTTCGTCCCAAGGAGCTATGGCTCTTTAGGATGAGAAGGCTTTTTTATATTATAGAGGAGGAAGAAAAAATGTTAGACATTAAAATGATTCGTCAAAACATCAATACCGTCAAAGAAAAACTTGCCAATCGTGGCGTAGACAGTGAGACACTGGAACAGTTTATCACTTTAGATGAACGTCGTCGGCAATTGCTAGTCCAAGTGGAGGAAAAGAAAAAATTAAGAAACACGGTTTCTGAAGAAATTTCACAATTAAAACGCAACAAAGAAGACGCTCAAACAAAAATCACTGAAATGAAAGAAGTCGGCAGTCTGATTAAAGCTTTAGATGGGGAAATTAGCCAAATTGACACAGATATTACTTATATCGCTGATCGCTTACCTAATATCCCTCATGAATCTGTACCAGTTGGGGCCGATGAAGAAGATAACGTTGAAGTTCGTCAATGGGGAACACCTAAGAGCTTCGACTTTGAAGCTAAAGCTCATTGGGACGTTGCTGATGATTTAGGGATTTTAGATTTTGAACGTGGTGCTAAAGTTTCAGGTAGTCGCTTCGTCTTTTACAAAGGTTTAGGAGCTCGCCTTGAACGGGCGATTTACAACTTTATGTTAGACACTCACACAATGGAACATGGCTATCAAGAAATGATGACACCTTACATCGTTAATAGCGCTTCAATGTATGGAACTGGTCAATTTCCTAAGTTTAAAGAAGACGTTTTCCAATTAGCTGACTCTGACTTAACCCTAATTCCCACAGCCGAAGTCCCTTTAACTAACTATTACCGGGATGAAATATTAAAAGGCGAAGACTTACCAATCTACTTTACCGCTTTAAGCCCTTCTTTTAGATCTGAAGCTGGTAGCGCCGGTCGCGACACTCGTGGTTTAATTCGTCTACACCAATTTAATAAAGTTGAAATGGTTAAACTAAGTAAGGCCGAAGAGTCATATGCAGAATTAGATAAAATGACCGCTAATGCTGAAGCCATTTTACAAAAATTAAACTTGCCTTACCGCGTCTTAAGTCTATGTACTGGCGATATGGGCTTCAGCGCTGCCAAAACCTTCGATTTAGAAGTTTGGATTCCTGCTCAAGATGTTTACCGCGAGATTAGTTCATGCTCTAACTGTGAAGACTTCCAAGCGCGTCGGGCTAAAATTCGTTACCGTAATGCTGAAGGTAAACTTGAATTCGCTCATACTTTAAATGGCTCAGGTTTAGCTGTTGGCCGAACCGTAGCTGCCATTCTTGAAAATTATCAAAATGCTGACGGTAGTGTCACGATTCCTGATGTGTTAGTTCCTTATATGGGTGGTATAAAAACAATTACTAACTCTTAATTAGATAACAATTAACAGCTCTTCTTAATATTTTATTAAGAAGGGTTTTTTTGTTTACATTCAGGTGCCTTTTATTGCAATAAGGTAACAAACATATTACAATAGAAAGTATCAAATGCCATTAAAGGACGTCGTAACTATGACTAAACAAGGAAAAATCATCTTAGGTAGCTTAGGCTGCTTAGCTTTACTTATATATGGTTTTTATTTCATTAAAAACCAACAAAAACTTAAAATCGAAATCTTTGAAACTGCTGAAAAAAACATTATCAGTACGATTGAAAATCAATCTTCTCCAAAAAACAACCAATTAATAAAAACTAAAAAACACCAAACTGAAATTTTTATTTACCTTCCGGAAAACTCGCAAAAAGAGCCCTATCTTGAGATCAAAGCTGATTTGGAAAAAATTGCAGCTGAGCTTGAAAAAGAAACGAGTCAGGAGGTCGTCACTAAAATCGTTCTTGACACTCAAGAACAACCTCTTAAGGACAGTCTTTCTACTTACGTTTATACTCAGAAAGTTTACCAGTGGGTGCCACGAAAAGAGACTTGGCAAGAAACAACTAAAACTTTACCTAACAAAGTCCTAATTAATAAATTAACTAATAAAAAACTGACTTTAGGAGATGTTTTCACTAGTCAACAGCATTTATTAATGATTAACCGCCACATCCAAGAAGAACATTTAGCGAATTCTGACCAGTCACCAGAGGCCATCAATAAAATTCTCAACTTTCCACAATTTTTAGCGACAGAAACGAATTTTACTTTTTACGAGGACCATGTTCTTGTCCATTTACCAAACCAACCTGACTACCCTTTAAACTATCTTGATTACAGTCAATATGTAAATCCTGACTTAATTGCCGAAGAATTTGTCACCACTTCAGAAGAACCGCTCTTTGTTGCTAAAAATAAACAGATTGCCTTAACTTTTGATGATGGACCTGGGGAAAAGACGACACCTGAGTTACTAACACTTCTTAAAAAACATCAAGTCCCAGCTACCTTCTTTATGCTTGGGCAACAAGTTGAGAAATTTCCTAATATTGTGAAACAAATTAGCCAAGAAGGTCATGAATTAGCAAATCATTCTTATAACCACCCAGACTTAACAACCCTTAACCGGGAAGAAGTCCGGCAACAAATTAACCAAACTCAGTCGGCGATTTATCAAGCCAGTGGGGTTTTACCTAAATATGTCCGCCCCCCTTACGGCAGTTTTAATTACGAGACAGCTATTTCCATCGGCTTACCAATTATTAACTGGTCGGTTGATTCTTTAGACTGGAAATCAAAAGACGAAAAGAAAATTGTCGAAGAAATAATTAAAACAACTGAAGCAAATAGTATTATTTTAACTCACGACATCCATCAAGAAACGATTGATTCAATGGATAAAGTTATTACCGACTTAAAAAAAGACGGTTATGAATTTGTAACTATTTCAGAATTACTGCAAAATCCTGCAAAACCTTTAACTGTTCACTACGCCGCTAACGATCAACGACCTATTAATCCGAAAAAATAAAAGACTGACCCATCTAGGATGACAATCATCCCGATGAGTCAGTCTTTTTAGTTTATGATTCGACAGAGTAATTTGGTGCTTCTTTCGTAATGTGGACATCGTGAGGATGTGATTCTCGTAAACCAGCACCACTCATTTGCACAAATTGCGCTTCGTCACGTAAGAAAGCTAAGTCAGCTGCGCCAACATAACCCATGCCAGCTTTTAAGCCACCAATTAGTTGGAACATGATATCAGAGACACTGCCTTTATAAGCCACACGGCCTTCGATTCCTTCAGGGACTAGTTTATTTGCTTCATTCGTACTACCTTGGAAGTAACGGTCACTTGACCCTTTTTCCATGGCACCTAATGAACCCATGCCACGGTATGTTTTAAAACGACGGCCTTGATAAATTTCAAATTCACCAGGTGATTCGTCTGTTCCAGCTAACATACTACCTAACATGACTGCATGTCCACCAGCTGCTAAAGCTTTAACGATGTCGCCAGAGTATTTAATACCGCCATCAGCAATAATTGATTTGCCGTATTCACGGGCAACTTCTGCTGCATCATAGATCGCCGTCAATTGAGGCACACCGACACCAGCTACTACCCGAGTCGTACAGATAGAACCAGGTCCGATTCCCACTTTAACTACGTCAACACCAACATCATATAACGCCCGCGTGCCAGCTGCTGTGGCAACATTTCCCGCAATTAAAGTTGCTTCAGGGAAAGTGTCACGAATTTCTTTAATTTTACGAATAACCCCTGCACTATGACCGTGGGCTGTATCAATAATAATTGCATCCGCCCCTGCATCAAGTAAGGCTTGTGCCCGCTCAAACGTATCAGTTGTCACACCGACAGCGGCAGCAGCTAGTAAGCGACCATGCTCATCTTTAGCAGCATTTGGAAATTCAATGACTTTTTCAATGTCTTTGATTGTAATTAAACCACTAAGATGATTATCAGCATCTACGATTGGTAGTTTTTCGATTTTATGTTTTTGGAGAATTTTTTCAGCATCTTTTAATTTAGTGCCGACAGGTGCTGTGACTAAATCCTCTTTCGTCATTACTTGTTCAATTTTTTGTTGGTAATCAGTAATAAAACGTAAATCACGGTTCGTTAAAATCCCGACTAACTTACGGTTTTCCATAGTTTCAACAACTGGTACACCACTAATTCGGTATTTTGACATCAAGGCTTCAGCTTCAGCAACTAAATGATTTGGTGTTAAGAAAAAGGGATCAATAATGACGCCACTTTCTGATCGTTTTACTTTCCGAACTTCATCAGCTTGTTGAGCGATACTCATGTTTTTATGAATGACTCCTAGACCACCTTGACGAGCCATTGCGATTGCCATTTTACTATCAGTTACCGTATCCATGCTCGCACTCATAAATGGAATATTTAAAGTAATATTTTTAGCTAATTTAATCTTCATATCGACGTCATTTGGTAGGACATGACTTTCTGCTGGAATTAGCAACACATCATCAAATGTTAACCCTTTTTTCGCGAATTTAGTTTCCCAGTTAGACATTGTAACAAACCACTCCTCTGCTTTAATTTTACTTACAAACTTATCAAATAAATCACTATTAGTCAATGGTAAAGACTGATTTACTAACTTTTTATCATTGTTCTCTAAGGTTATAGCAAAAAGAGACTAAGAATCATTCTTAATCTCTCATTAGGTTGTTATTAGCTCCCTTTTAACGGGAGGCTAAGCTGCCTCGAATATTGAATTTTTTCTTCAAGACATACTGTGTTGCAAACCCGATTCCTGCTAGAACTAAATAAACAAAAGGTTCTAAGGTGACATTAATCGTCGGTGTAATTAAGGCTGACCCCATAAAGAAGACCATCCAAACTAACATAATTCCGACCATCATTCCCATCGATTTTAACGTACCTGGACGTTGACTTTGATCAGCGCCTGGTCGGTCATAAATATAAATCTTTTTATAAGCAACATAAAAAGCATAGCCACCAGTAATTGAAGCAATAATAATCGTTAAGATTCCTTGTTGCTGACCAGTCGCGTTGGCTTTACTTAATAAAGGTAGGGCACCTGATAACAGTGACAAGAAACCAAAAATCATTAAAGTATTAGCTAACCACATTTGTTTCCAGTTACTTTCTTTAGCTGGCGTCGGTGCGTTTAAAATAATATCCGTCCGCTCAGTGACTGTCCCAAATAGTTGGCGGGCAGTTTTTCCGGTTTTTTGACCAGCAACTAACTCGGCTAAAATACTGCTCAAGGCAATTGCTTGTAACTCATCTGATAAGTTACCAGCCACTAATGATTTTTTTAAATCAAAAATATATTGTTCGTTACGTTTTGTTAATTGAGCTTCTAATTCACGGTTTTGTGCAACCATTTCTCTTAATGCTAATTCTTCCAAAAACTTTCCCTCCTACTTGTTTAGCCCTATCAGGGAGTTAAACAATACGATCTAGGTTACAACGAATATTATACATTAAATCTAAATAACATAACATCCCCATCTTCAACGATGTACTCTTTTCCTTCAAGACGGACACGTCCCGCTTCTTTAGCAGCATTCATACTGCCATGCTCTTTCAAGTCTTCATAAGAGACTGTTTCAGCCCGGATAAAGCCTCGTTCAAAGTCTGTATGGATAATTCCTGCACACTGAGGAGCTTTCATGCCTTTAACGAAAGTCCAAGCACGAACTTCTTGAACTCCGGCTGTAAAGTACGTTGCAAAACCTAGTAAATCATAGGCTGCTTTAATTAATTGGTCTAAACCAGACTCTTCAATGCCTAAAGCTTCTAAGAAATCGTCTTTATCTTCATCGTCTAGTTCAGCAATTTCCTCTTCAGCACGAGCACAAATCACAATCACTTCAGCGTTTTCGCCAGCTGCAAATTCACGAACTAATTTTACGTAGTTATTGCTTTCAGCATCTGAAACTTCTTCTTCAGAGACGTTAGCCACATATAAAACCGGTTTTGTTGTTAATAAAAATAGATTTTTAACGTATTCTTGTTCGTCTTCTGTAAATTCAATCGTTCTAGCTGATTTTCCTTCTTCTAAAACCGGTTTGATTTTATCAAGAATGGCTAGTTCAGCTACGGCTTCTTTGTCTTTTGTGCGAGCGATTTTCGAAATTCGAGTATGACGTTTATCGACAGATTCTAAGTCGGCTAAGACTAATTCTAAGTTAATCGTATCAATATCTGCTAAGGGATCCACTCGACCTTCAACGTGGGTAATGTTTTCGTCATCAAAACAACGGACAACGTGACAAATCGCGTCAACTTGGCGAATGTGACTTAAAAATTTATTTCCTAAGCCTTCCCCTTGACTGGCCCCTTTAACGATTCCGGCAATGTCGGTAAATTCAAAAGTTGTTGGAACTGTTTTTTTCGGTTGGACTAATTCAGTTAATTTTTGTAAACGCTCGTCTGGTACTTCAACCATCCCAACGTTTGGATCGATTGTTGCAAAGGGGTAGTTAGCTGCCTCTGCTCCTGCTTTCGTTATTGCATTGAATAAAGTTGATTTACCAACGTTTGGTAAACCAACGATGCCTGCTGTTAATGCCATAGTTTACATTCACTCTTTCGTTTTTAATAGTTTCTTGTCATTTGCCAAAGGTCTAGCCTTCTTGCTTCTTCTCAAGAATTTTTTTCATCTTTTTATCAAAATCACGACGACTCAACATCACGATATGCTGACAATTTGTACATCTAATTTTTATGTCCATTCCCATACGAATAATTTCCCAAGCATTTGCTTGGCAAGCATGGGGCTTTTTCATTTCGACAACATCACCTAGATCATACATCTCTCGTCCCTCACTTATCTTTAAGCTTCATCAAAACTGATTTCTAAAATATCTAAAATCCGGGTTAAATCATCAGCTGAAAGGTATTCAATTTCGATTTTACCTTTGCCTTCTTTTTCTTGAATCAAGACTGAGGTACCAAATTTATCCATTAAGCGATCTTCACTTTCACGAATATAGTAAGGTTTTGGTAGTTGCTCTTTAGTTTTTTTCTTTTTAAGTTCTGGTTCTTTTTCGTCATTTAACTCAATTACTAACTGTTCTAATTGACGAACTGTTAAGTTTTCTTTCATTGCTCGCTCAGCAACTTCCATGATCAATTCACGGTTTTTCAAGCCAAGTAACGTCCGGGCTTGCCCCATTGATAACTCTTCTTGTTGCAGTAACTCTTTAACAGTCTCAGGCAACGTTAATAACCGTAAGTGATTAGCTATATAGGGCCGGCTCTTACCTAGTCGCTCTGACAGCTCCACTTGGGTTAATTTTAAATTCTTCATTAACATGTCGTAAGCTTCCGCTTCTTCTAAAGGACTTAAATCTTCCCGTTGTAAGTTCTCTAAGACCGCAATTTGCATCATCGCTGCTTCATCGAACTCTCTGACAATTGCGGGAATGGTTTCTTTACCAGCAATTTTTGACGCTCTAAAACGACGTTCACCAGCAATAATTTCATAGCCTTTAACATCAGACTGACGCACAATGATTGGTTGGAAAACCCCTGATTGTTTAATTGATTGGGCTAACTCTTGCAGAGCATCTTGATCAAAGGTTTTACGGGGTTGATAAGGATTCGGACGTAATTCAGTTAAATTTAACTCAACAATGACTTCCTTTTGGACATCCACTTCTTCTAAACTAGCAAAATCTTGAAACAACGCATCAATGCCACGGCCTAAACCTTTACTATTTTTGCTCATGTGCTAACACTTCCTTTGCTAATGCTTGGTAAACTTCGGCCCCTCTTGATCGTGGATCATAATCGATAATCGACAACCCATGACTTGGTGCCTCTGACAGTCGGACATTTCTCGGAATAATTGTATCGTATACCCGTTCTCTGAAGTATTTGCGCACTTCTTCCACAACTTCTGAACCAAGGTTCGTACGGGCGTCATACATCGTTAATAAGACCCCTTCAATCCGGAGTTCAGGATTGAAATGTTTTTGGACGAGACGAACGGTATTTAGTAACTGACTTAACCCTTCTAAGGCATAATACTCACACTGGACAGGAATCAAAATCGAATCACTTGCGGTGAAGGCATTAATTGTTAGGTGACCAAGTGACGGGGGACAATCAATTAAGATATAATCATACAAATCTTCAACTTCTTTGATTGCTAATTTTAACCGTGATTCTCGGGCCATCATCGGTGTTAACTCGATTTCTGCCCCAGCTAATTGAATCGTCGCTGGTACGATATCTAGTTGGTCTCTCGTTGTATGATGAATCACATCAGCCATTGGATGTTCATTCACTAAGACATCGTAAATATCTTTATCGACATCAGATTTTTTTATGCCAATACCACTTGTTGCATTTCCTTGAGCATCAATATCTATTAAAAGGACTTTTCTGCCGTAGAACGCAAGGGAAGCACCTAAATTTACTGTTGTTGTGGTTTTGCCAACGCCACCTTTTTGATTAGCCACCGAAATAATCCGTGCCATGCTTTTTCCTCCGCTTCTATCTTACAATTTACTTGCTTTTTTTGATTGTTTCTCAATATTCCTATTGTATCATAAAACAGCATTTTTTTCTTCGTTCATTCTTAAGGTATCATGCTATTTCAGAGGGTTTTTACTCGGCGTTCCAGGTTTTCTCGGATACTTATTTGGGGTTTCTTTTTTCTTATCAATTTGAATAATGTACCGTTGATCCTCGGTAATCGGTAGTGTCACATCAACTTCCCCGACAAACTGACCTCCAAGGGTGGCAATCGCCCCTTTAGCTTCAATTAACTCTTCATCACTTTTAGCTGCTTTCATCCCTAAGAATGAGCCACCTTTTTTAACAAGGGGCAGACATAATTCACTTAAGACGTTTAGTCGGGCAACGGCACGAGCTGTGACAAAATCAAAGCTCTCACGGAATTCTTGATTCTGCCCGAAAGTTTCTGCTCGATCGTGATACAGAAAAACATTAGTTAAGCCTAACGCCTCACTTAAAGTATTTAGAAAAGTAATCCGTTTATTTAAAGAATCAACAATTGTAATTGACATCTGTGGGTAAATTATTTTTAAAGGAATACTTGGGAAACCTGCACCTGAGCCAACATCACACAGACTGTAAGCTGATTCCTTAAAATCGTGAGAAAAAGCCAATGTCAATGAATCATAAAAGTGTTTTAAATAGACTTCTTTTTCCTCCGTTATTGCCGTTAAATTCATTTTTTCGTTCCATTCAACGAGTAACTTAAAGTAAGTCGCAAATTGTCCCATCTGCCCCTCACTTAAATCGATACCTTTAGCTGCCAGAGCAACTTTAAATTCTTCAGGAGTCATCTCTTTATCCTTCCTTTTCTCGTGAAACATAAATTGTTTCACAGCTTTCTTTGTCTACTTTAACTTAATTCCTAGGGAAGTGCAATGCTTTTACTTCCTTTCTGCTTATTTATTTAGTGGTTTTTTTGACACTCGTCATTTGACTAACAAAAAGTAAAAATATCACAACAGGAGAACACTTAATATAGAAGGACTTGATCTTAACACACAAAAAAAGAGCAGATTTCTCTGCTCAAATTATCATTAATTTATGACGGCACGTTACTATCGTAACAGCCTTGGTTAGTTAAGTCTTACTTGTTAGGTACGTTACGTAAGGTCCAGCGGATTTCCCCAGTGTAACTCGCCGCTTTTGCTTGTCCCGCCTTAACTTTTAAGCGAATGCCTTTTGTTTCATTCCAACCTTCTGATAAGTTAACAGCATTACCATCCTCAGTTGTCCGAGCTTCAACAACTTGCTCATCTTTTGTTAATTTAAGATCAGTTTGGCCATTAGCATAGTAAAGAGACTCATCCAGAACGCCTAGGCTTGATGTTAATTCCGTAATAATCGCCGCCGTTACTTCCCAACTATTTCCCGGACTACGATTATCTTGAACGATTAGTGCCTCGCCTTCAAGTTCATTAACACCATAGGTTTCAGCTTTATGTGAGATAAGTAAATCTTTACCAAAATCAAGCGTCGTTGGCGCTGAGATAAACTCTAACATGCCTGCTTCAATTTCATTGGCTAGTTCATTAGAAGTTAATTCTTTAATGACTAGTGACTCTTCCCCTAGAGTCACCTCACTATTAACTCGACCTGAGCTTTTGATGATTGCGCCAACTTCCGTTTCTTTTTTTACAGTTGTTTGATAAGTTAGATTAACCGTCTTTTGGATGGCTACATCTTTCGCTGTTAAATCGCCGGTAATCATCTTCGACACTTCATCATAAGCTCCTTGCCCAATGACTTTCCCCTCATTGTCTAAGACTTGAATATTAGAAATATTTTCTAATTCCTCTGGGAGTTTCAAAGCAAAGTTAGCCTTAGCGTAGTTTCCTTGAACTTCATTTATCGAATCGAGACTGTTAAGACTTAAGGTATAAGTCAATTCCTCTCCTTGCTTCACCTTAATCCCCTCAGACAACTTCTTACCATTACTATTCGTTCCCTCATGCTTCAATTCAAAACCTTTGCTAACTTCTAAATAAGTAAAGGTAACCTGTTGGTCTTCGATTTGGTAATCCCCTTCGACTGGACCTTCTGTTTCAACTAAAACATAACCGGGAATTTCTTTCGGTTCGATCTTTGGGTAAGGTGTCTCGACTTCACCAGCCAGAATGTCTTGATCAGCCAGTTCTGTACCTTCTAAATCTACATAATTAACTAAGACACGGCCCAAGACAGCTTCCTCAACATAAATATCATATTCTGTTGTTTCAGTGTAAGCCGTACCCTCTTTATCTTTACCGCTAGCACTCGCTTTATTAGTTAGTGTTTGACCTTTAGCGTCTGCTTCAATAACCGTTTCATAAATCAACGTCTTCCCTGAATTTTTCGGAATGTCGATATTAGAGATGGTAATCTTACGGGTCAAATCACTGTAAACTTTTGACACATCGTAGTCTTTAATCTCTCCTGTCGCGTCATCTTTTAAGCCGATTTTTGATGGCTTAGCTAACCCTTTAGGCAATGTATCTTCTAATTTAATTTTAGTGAACGGATCTTTCTTAGTTGTTAATTCGACTGCGTATTCATAGTTATCCCCTACAGTATTCATCTCACTGTTAGTTAAATTTTGACCTGTTTTTTCAATTTTTAATTGGTCGATCATTTCAATCGTTACATCATAAATCACTGTGACTGACTCGCCAATTCCTAGCTTCTCACGAGGCCAAATTTGATAAATCGCTGTATCCCCATTTTTAAATAAGGTCAGACCTTCTGGTGCTAACAATTGGCTCTTATCTGGTGAAGCTAGATTTAAGAAAACCATTTTAGGTGATAAATCATAGCTAATACCTTTATACGATGTCGCTCGGCCGTCACCTTTCATCAAGTAACTTAAAAAATAACCTTCACTTTCAATTGAGACACCACGGCCTTCGCCTAATGACTTAATAGGCACTTGGTCATTGTCAGCTAACTTTGTATCGACAACTTTATACGGGTAAAAATCTGCTTGATTAAAAATCCCTTTAGAAGCGTTCGTCAATGTATAGCGATGTTGAACGACACCAGGTTTTATACTAACCATTTCAATTTTAGCATTGATTTCACTTGAACCAACAGTTGCGGTACTTTTAGCTTTCGCTATAATTGCTGGAAATCCATCAACAGTTCCTTTTTCACCGTTCTCAAAGAAAATCGAGACTGGATCATCTGGATTTTTCGGGTCAATAAATTGAAAGCCCGGTGTCGTTGTTAAATTACCTGTTCCGACAATCCCATAAATATGATCAATGGTCCTACCAAAGCGTACGTTAGGGACACCTGGATTCGTTATTCCAAAACGTAATTTACCAGAAGCCTCCCACTTACCTACTTCTGGTAAGAGCATCGGCCCAATTTCTCCACTATTCGAAAAATCACCAGCCTCATCACTTATATTGCTAATTTCTTCGGCCTTAACTTGACTCCCACTAAAATTAACTGTTATCGCTAAAAATAGAGCAATCACTATTACCGCCCAATATTTTTTTTTACTAATGCCCTTAATCATTATTAAACTCCTTCTTCCTTCACTTAAGCAGTGTCAACCTCCTAGCTTATTAAACCTATTCGTCTATTGGCCACTCTAGGTATTTTTTTCACTATTTTTTTTATTTTTTCTGTTTTTTCTCCCCATGATTAACAGCATTACGAGTGATGCAATTAATAAAAGACTTATAACAATAACTAACAGATAGAGCCAATTATTATTTTCTTCAATTGATACATCTTGCTTATTTAAAGCTTTTGCCTTTTCCGCAGTTACGGTGAACTCTTTAGTAAAATGCCACTTGCCACTATCAGAAACAACATCTAAAGTCAGCTCGTATGTTCCAGCTTTTAACTTGTCTCCTTCTAAAGGTATTGGGAAATCAACATTAGAGTTAGGCGCAAATTGCAAGTTTTCTTTTTTAATTGAATACAAGCTTTCCGTTTTACCTTTTTTAGTAACCTGACCATCTATTTTAATTTTATTAAGATATTTTGGTAGCGGGTTTTGTAAGTTAGCAACAATGACGTTTCGGTAGTTTAACTGATCTGGTTGAACACTATTTAGTAGCAACTCACTAGTAATGTCTTTTTGTAACACATTTCCTTGGAGTAATAAGGCGACTACGTAAGCATATTCATTTTTTATCGCTAATCCTTGGTCTTCTTGCTGCTCTTCTTCACCCTCATTAGGTTTTTCTTTAAAAGTTAACCCTGAAGCTAAGACACCTGGAAACTCCGGATTGATTGCCTTAATTTCAATTCGAATAACATCTTCACTGTTCGGTTCTAGAACTTTCTCTTTATCCAGGACAGTTACGATGTCTTCGATATTAATCTTTAATGACTCGTCTGTGTTATTTTCATTTTCGCCATACTCAACAATCCCGTTTACGTTCGTTGTTGCACGCTTCAAATCGGTCTCAATTGTGACAACCTTTTCAGTCCGGTTAGCAACTTTCAATTCCAAAATTTGTTTTTTTTGATTCAACACGTTGAGATCAAAAAAACTTTCAGATTGGTCTCTTTGGTTTTCTGGAATAACTGGTGAAATCCCGAAATTCAACTCTGAAGCCTTCGCTCCTAAACTAAAACTGAGACTGAGAAAAACTACACTAACTAGCAAACCAACTATTTTCTTTGGCAATTTCATCATTGTTTCCTTTCGCAGGTGTTTATGCAATAGTTAAACGCCCTAATAAATTTTACGTTGCGAGGGAGGTTTTTATACTCCTGGGATCGCACTTAATGTCCAAACTAATGTCGCTTCATATTTTTTTTCTTTTAATTTAACGGCTCTTCCAGGAACTTTTAGTTCAACCCCTTTAGCCATAGTCCCCTCATCACCCATACGATAAACCCATGTGCCAGCCCCTTCTCCTTGGGTCGCTGCCATCAACATCGTATGCTCACCATTAACTGGTAAGGTCAGTGATGTCGTGACGTGACTTGGTTTTTTAGAAACGGAATTAGTCGCAATTTGGCCCAAATTAAACGTTAATTCTGCTCCTGCGATTTCACGTTCTCCCGCTTTAAATTGATCTAATTGGGCGACCTCAAGTGACCAGCCCGCTTCCGTTCCCCTAACGTCTGTTACTTGAACGTAAGACGGTTTTGGAATTTGGTTGCCTTTTTCATCGATAACCATTTGTGGTGCTGCATAATAAATTTCATCTGTTGCACTAATAATTTGATCGCCAAAGCTAAAGCTTGAAGCATAATCTAAACTAAGTGGCCCCGCTGTTCCTGGTGCGACAGGTTTCCCTGGATTTGTTGGATCAATCGGTGTGACTGGATCTTCCGGATTAATCGGATCTACCGGCGGCACTATGCCCCCTTCTTCCGGATCGGCTGCTCTAAAAGTCACGATGCTTTTACTCGTATAAGTACTGTCACCAGCAACTCCCTCTTCTCGGGGAGTTGCCATGACAGTCACGGAGCTAACAAGTAATAAACTTAGAGCGCTAAGCCCTAACTGTTTTTTAAATTTCATCATTTGCTATTTCTCCATTTCTAAAAAACTCTGATTTTGATTACTGTTCTGGGTCTGGCTCTTCACCATTACCAGGTAGAACGCTTAAAATCCATGTTAATGATGTTTTATATGTATCTTTAATTTTTGTTGTTTTACCTGGAATATTTAACATAACACTTTCTTTCATTGATTTTTCATCACCTAAAAGATAAACCGTTGTTCCAACACCCTCTTTAACTGCCGCTTCAACTAAGACTTGAGTTGCTCCTGGAACTAATTCAAGATTAGCTGTAACTGTTGATGGGTTTTTAGATTCTGAAACGGTATTAACTTGACCATTAGTAAAGACAATTTTGGCACCATTTAATTCACGATTATCAGTTGCTGCTTGAAATTGCTTTTCTTGCTTAACTGACAAGTTCCAACCAGCTTCTGTTCCACGGCTATCTGTTACTTGAGCATATAGCGGACGCTCGATAAATTTACCTGGGTTAGCTGGATCTTTAGCTAATTGAGGGGCAGCGTAGTAAGTCATATCAGTTGGCACGATTAGTTGTTCACCAAAATTAAATGATGAAGCAAAATCTAAACTCAAAGGACCACTTGTTCCTGGCTCGACTGGTTTTTCTGGATCAATCGGATCTACTGGATCGATTGGGTTTTCTGGATCAATTGGGTCTACTGGATGTACCGGTGGAGTCGTTCCTGTTCCGTCATCAGATTTAAAGATAATTTGACCAATTGTGTTACGGACTGCGGGCTTGCCTTCTACTGCACCAGGTCCGCCTTCAGCTGCGACAGCGACAACGCTACCTAAAATTGATGTGCTTAATAATAATGTTGCTAATGTGATTGTTAATTCTTTTTTCATAAGTTAATTTCTCCTCTGTTATATATAGTGATTTAGACTTTTAATACGTATTTTTTATTCTTCAATTCCCGGTTCAGAAGGACCTTCACCGTTAGCTGGTAGCGTACTTAACTGCCATGTTAATGTTGTTTCATATGTATCTTTTAGTTTAGTCGCTTTACCTGGGACGTGTAATTGGACACTTTCAGACATTGTTTTTAAGTCCCCTAAATGGTAAATATGTGTTCCAGCTGCTTCTCCAGCTTTCGCCTCCATTAACAAGGATGCTGCGGAACCAGTCGCTACTAATTCAACATTTTTTGAAACAGTTGAAGGTGAACCAGATTCCATCTCTGTTGATGTCTGTCCATTAACAAACTTAATTTCAGCACCATTTAATTCTTTTTTATTAATTTTCCCTTTAAATTGACCATTTTGTTTCAATGATAATGACCAACCTTTTAATTCTCCGCGGCCATCAGTTACTTGAGCATATAAGGGACGTTCTTCAATTGAACCATCTTCAACTTTAAAAGCTTGAGGTTTAGCCATATAAACTTTATTCTCTGATGTAATTTTTTGTTTACCAAAGTTAAATGATGAGGCAAAATCTAAACTCAAAGGTCCAGGTGTTCCTGGCTCAACTGGTTTTTCTGGATCTTCAGGATCAATCGGCTGACCTGGCTCTCCTGGATTAATGGGATCTGTCGGTCCAATCGGCTCATCGTTAGGTTCAAATGTAATGACACCTTCTGTTTTACGCTCTTTTGTTTCAACATCTCCTGGGGCAGCCAATACTTGTGTAGATCCTATAATTAAGCTGCTCAACAATAGACTATTAATAATTGCCTTTTTTTTCATAAATAACTCTCTCCTTTTTATACTATCTATATAACTAAAAGTGCCTATCATGTGCCAAAGCCCTGAATAGAGTCACTATTAATTCTTACTAATAAACTTAATAACTACTCTAAATACATGTCGACTTACTGAGCCTTTGCTTATCTTTAAATTTGTGGATTGTTAAGCCAACTAGCAATAAACCTAATGCCATCAACATACTCATCAGCCCTTCCTGTTTGGCTCCTGTTTGTGGTAAGTTTGGTTTTTGCTCAACTGGCGGCTGCTCTATTTCCTCCTCTGAACTACTCTGGAAGACGTAAACTCCTTCAAAACCGACACCAGCATTGCCGCCGTACTCTCCTCCATCATCAGTAGCCATTGCTACTTGATTAGCAAAGGTTCCTATTATCAGAATCACAACTAGCCATTTGAAAAACGTTTGCCCTTTACGAATCATACAACACCTCCCCTCATTAGTTTCTGCCTCCTCAGCCCTATCAAACTACTAGACCTCAGAGACTCAACTTATGTTATTCGCTACTTTGAACTTTGACCGGTCCTGATTTTAAATACTTATGAATCGACCCTAAAGAGACATTCAATTCTTCTGATATTTGGCGAAAAGAGTATTGATTTTTTCGCAGTGCAATAATTTGCTCAATTAGCTCGCTGTCTAAACGTGGTCTACCTAACTCATGACCTAAATCTCTAGCTCTCCCAATCGCTACTTTGACTTGCAATGAACGGACATCATGAGTGACTTGTAAAAATAAATTAGCCTGACTGTAAAAAGAAGGCTCCGCCGCTGTATCGATTTCTTCCATCAAACTGATGATTCGAATATCTAGTTCTTCGAACATGTTAAGCCACTCGCGAATATTTGGTGACGACCACAGAACCGAAAGTTTAATAACAACTAAAGTATCTCCTTTTTCTAATTTCTCACACATTCGTTGAAATTCGGTAAAATCACGAATGTCTCGTCTTTCGATAATTAATTCTTTGTACTTAATTTTGCTAAATGTTGTGAACTGTTCTAACATATTAGTTGGATAATCCACTCTAGCGTAACAATATACTGTCATTTTTTTCCCCTTTTTTATATTTTATTGAACAGATAATCCGCCTTTAAATCTGACTATTTTTACACTATTAGACTTTTCCCATCAAAGACTATCTTTGTGAAATCGCAATCAGTTTTTTCTCAACCTTTTTACCAAAGCAGTTATTCCCCTGACACTAAAGCTCCATATCTTTTATTAACTAAAGACACACACTATAATAACTTTCACAAAATTTCTTCAATATCTATTCTTCAACATCAAAAACAGACAATAAAGATGTTTATTAATTGAACCACTTTTTATATTAGTGATTCATCATTTGGTTATAATAGCATGATTGATTATAAATCAACTTGTCAGATTTTTTTCTAGACTTGTTTTTTTTGACGTCATCATGTTATTATCAATAATAACGTACTAAAAAAAAACGCTCAAATGTCACTTAACACTTGCTAAAAGAAAGGAATTATTCATGAAAGTTTTGCTTAATATAACAACTCAACGTCACTTAGCTCTTTTAGAAATGCTGTACTATAACAAAAAATGGTTTCCTTTAAAGGAAGTTTCAACTACTTTAAACTGTTCTGAATCAATTATTCGAAAAGATGTTGAACAAATAAATATTCACTTTGCCCCTTTTAAAATTATGCACCGCTCGAAAACAGGGATCATGTTAGATATTCCAGCTGAATTGACTATTGAGTACATTTATCAAACAATTTTAACGACTAGCCTCGAATTCACGCTACTAGAAACACTCTTTTTTAACCCTAAAATGAATGCCTCCATGTTAGCTGAGACCCTTTTTATTAGTCAATCAACACTTGCTCGAACGATTACTCGTTGTAACAAAACTCTGCGTTCATGGCATATTCATATTTCTTCTGCTCCACACAGTATCGTTGGGGACGAATTACAAATCCGCAGCTTTTTCACCCATTTTTTTCAAGAAAAATACAGCCTAGTCAATTCTCCCCTTAGCCCAGAGATTACTAGCGGCTTCCAGAATTTACTTTTAACGCAACTCGAACCTTTAGGCCTTAAGTTAAAATTTTCTGAAATTGAATTATTAACTTTCATGTTTTTAACTATTTGTACACGGGTAAAGTTTGGAATGCTACTATCTTTTCCAAATGATGATGTTAAAAATCACCCATGGATTGACCTTTTTCTATCAGATAAGACGTTCTCTCTCTTATTTAAAAAAGAATTCAAGCGCTCATGGAATGCCGTCATTATTGAGCAAATTTTTTATCCCTTTCTCAAAGACACTTTTTTCTTTTCCATCACTGAATTAGATTTAGCTGCTGATTTATCAAAAGACATTCAGCAACGTTTGGATCGCATAAAGAGCTTAATACACTCTTTATCTACTAAAATAGCCACGCCTATTCCAAACAAAAAAGAACTCGTTTTAATTCTCTATAACTACCACTTGTTCTTTATCGGAAATAATCACGTCTTGTTCGATAAACGGAAGAATTATGTATTAACCTTATCTGAAGAGTACCCTCAAATCGTCTCATTGATGAAACAAACTTTACTGGACTTTCAATTTCATGACCATTTTGAATGGTCTGAAGCGGCACTCAATGAAGCTATTTATTTATTAACAACTAACTGGGAAAATTTTATAACGAGTATTCATAAAAAGTTGCCTTTTATTTCAATTTTAATTTCATGTACTTTCGAACATCAACATGCCCAACTACTTGAACAGTTACTTGATTTACGAGTAACTAATAACACTAAAATTACCATTAGCCAAGCCCAAACAATTCCCGAACATCTCGAGGAATTAGATGATTATGACCTTGTATTGATTAATACTGATAAAATCAAATCAAATCATCCCCACCTACTATGTATCAATCCTCTACCAATATTTAGAGACTGGCTAAAAGTTCGTAATTCATTAATTTCTTTGATTGAAGAAAAATCTCAAAAATTAATAAATTGATCCCTTTGTTCCCAAAAAATGGTTAAAACCTCTCATTCTAAAAATAATTTAAGCAGACAGCCTAGCTCAATTATTCAAAAACTTTTGTTCAATAAATAAAAAAATCGACTTCAAGCGACATTCTTTTCAGAATTCGTTTGAAATCGATTTTTTTCTTGTTAAAAGTCAGCACCTTTTTTGTGGATTGACGGTTACTTTTTCTTTCTAACACGACCTTGTTCTAAGTAGACCATTAAAATACTAATATCTGCTGGATTAACCCCGCTAATCCGGCTTGCTTGAGCAATGGTTTCCGGCTCGATTTTAATTAGTTTTTGCCGAGCTTCTGTTGCTAAACCGTTGATTGCTTCATAATCAATATTGTCTGGAATCTTTTTAGCTTCCATCCGTTTTAACTTTTCAACTTTATCTAAGGCTTTTTTAATATAGCCTTCGTATTTCAGTTGAATCTCAACTTGTTCAATCACTTTCCGCGATAAAGGAACTTCTGGCTCTGGAATAAAGGCGGCCATCTCTGTATATGATATTTCTGGCCGTTTCATAAAATCAGCCGCTAAAATGCCATCTTTTAATGTGGCTGTTTCTTTCTTTTCTAAAAAGGCTTGAATTTCTGCGGTTGGTTTTAGACGGATCTTATATAACCGTTTTAATTCATCTGTGACCGCTTGACTCTTAGCTAAATAATTGGCGTATTGCTCTTCCTTAACTAAGCCAATTTGATGGCCTTTTTCAGTCAAACGTAAGTCAGCATTGTCATGACGTAAAATTAAACGATACTCTGCTCGTGACGTTAATAAACGATAAGGCTCATTCGTTCCCTTCGTCACTAAATCATCAATCATGACACCAATGTAGCCATCACTACGATCTAAAATTAAAGGTTCTTTCCCTTGAATTTTTAAAGCTGCATTAATTCCTGCCATTAACCCTTGGCCACCAGCTTCTTCATAACCACTTGTACCATTCGTCTGGCCAGCAGTATATAAATTTTCAACTAATTTTGTTTCTAAAGTCGGCCGTAATTGGTGAGGTACAACTACATCGTACTCAATGGCATAACCACTACGCATCATTTCGGCTTTCTCTAAACCTACGACCGAATGAATCATTTTATGTTGGACGTCTTCTGGTAAAGAAGTCGATAAACCTTGGACATAAACTTCTTCCGTGTTTGCCCCTTCTGGTTCTAAGAAAATTTGATGACGAGGTTTATCACTAAAACGCACAACCTTATCTTCAATCGAAGGACAGTAACGAGCCCCTACCCCTTCAACAATCCCCGTAAACATTGGTGCCCGGTGGAGATTTTCCCGAATCACTTCGTGGGTCTCCTCATTCGAGTAAGTTAACCAACAAGAATACTGCTCTTGGTTATAAGCACTATCTGGTGTAGCAAAACTAAAATGATTAGGGGCTAAATCTCCCGGTTGCTCTTCGGTCACAGAGTAATCAATTGTACTACTCTTCACTCGTGGCGGTGTCCCAGTTTTAAAACGATCAATTTCAAAGCCTAAAGATTTTAAGCTATCGCTGAGCTTTAAAGAAGGTTGAGAATTATTCGGTCCTGAGGAATACTTCAATTCACCAATAATAATTTCACCTTTTAAGGCTGTTCCCGCAGTAATAATGACTGCCTGACTACGGTAGATTGCTCCAGTTGATGTCACAACCCCTTGGCAAATATTATTTTCAACTAATATTTCGTCGACTAAACCTTGACGTAACGTTAAGTTTTCTGTTTGCTCAATTGTTTGTTTCATCGCTTCAGCGTATTTATTTTTATCAGCTTGGGCTCTTAAAGCTCGAACAGCTGGCCCTTTACCTGTGTTTAACATCCGCATTTGAATATAAGTTTTATCAATGTTTCGGCCCATTTCCCCACCTAAGGCATCAATTTCTCGGACAACGACCCCTTTAGCTGGTCCACCTAAAGAAGGGTTACATGGCATAAAGGCAACCATGTCTAAATTTATTGTTAATAATAAGGTCTTACTACCCATACGAGCGGCAGCTAAAGCGGCTTCAGAACCTGCATGGCCTGCGCCAACAACAATGACATCATAAGTTTCTGCTTCATATTTTTCCATCTAGTGACTCCCTTTCTTACTTTCCTAAACAAAATTGGCTAAAGAGTTGTGTAATTAACTCATCTTGGACACTCTCACCAATCACTTTTCCTAATAAATCCCAACAACGGGTCATATCGATCTGAACTAAATCAACTGGCATGCCAGCTTCGATTCCTTGCACCACTTCCACTAAAGCTTGTTCTCCTTGCTCTAATAAAGCAATGTGACGATTATTTGAAACGTAAGTTGCATCCCGTTCACCAGTACCACCGTCGAAGAACAACTCAGCAATGCCTTCTTCAAGTTGGTCCATACCTTCACTGGCTAACACTGAAATCGGTAGTAACGCTTCTTGACCGACTAGTTGGTTTAATTCTGCTAAATCTAACTGATTGGTCAAATCGCTTTTATTTAATAAAATAATTCGTTTCATGTCTTGGGTTACGGTGATTAAATCTCGATCGGAAGTCGTTAATTTTTCACTTTGATTTAAAACAAGTAAGATCAAATCCGCTTCAGCTAAGGCTTTTCGGCTACGCTCGACACCAATTTTCTCAACGATATCTTCCGTTTCTCGAATGCCTGCCGTATCAACTAATTTTAATGGAACCCCTCTAACATTTACGTATTCTTCTATCACGTCACGAGTCGTACCAGCTACGTCAGTCACAATCGCTTTATCTTCTTGTAATAAATGATTTAACAAACTTGATTTTCCGACATTTGGACGACCAATGATTGCCGTTGACAAGCCTTCTCGTAAAATTTTACCTTGTTTAGCAGTTCTCAATAACTGGTGGATTTGTCCTTTGACTTCACCAGCTTTTTCAAGTAACAGTTTTGTTGTTAACTCTTCCACATCATCGTACTCTGGGTAATCAATGTTCACTTCAACTTGAGCTAAGGTTTGGAGAATTTCATGCCGTAGGCCGCGAATTAAGTTGGATAAATTGCCATCTAATTGATTAATCGCAACATGCATCGCTTTGTCTGTTTTAGCACGGATGATATCCATTACCGCTTCCGCCTGGGATAAATCAACTCGGCCATTTAAAAATGCCCGCTTTGTAAATTCCCCTGGTTCGGCTAAACGAGCACCTTGTCGCAACAATAACTGCAAAACTTGGTTCGTAACGACAATACCGCCATGACAGTTAATCTCAACAATGTTTTCACGGGTAAAAGTTTTTGGCGCTTTCATGACTGAAACCATGACTTCATCAATGACATGCTGTGCTTGAGGGTCTGTAATATGACCATAGTGTATTGTATGAGAACTGACTTTTGTCAATTTTTCTTTTGACTTAAAGACTTTTTCAGCTATTTCTAAGGCTTGATCGCCACTCATGCGAACAATGCTTATAGCCCCTTCACCAGCTGGTGTTGAAATTGCGGCTATCGTATCAAACTCCATCGTTATGTTCATTTCTCCTCAACCCTTCCTAATTTTTTCCATATAAAAAAGTGCCTACTCCACCCCTGGAATTAGCGGGTAGATTTAGCACTTTGACTGCGTCACTCTAATTTTAATTATCACTGATATAATACAGGATATTTCGTAGATTAGCAAGTAGAGCTTCTTTCTCCAGCTTGTTATCTTTGCACTTTCTACAACTTTTTTGTTAAAAAATTCCTTTCTTGTTAATAAGTTGGACTTTAACCAAGATAATTACAAAACGAACGTTTTGTTTCAAATAAACAAAATAGTTCAATATACAAAAATAAAAGAAACATTTATTTTCGTACGGTGTTAAACAGTTTAAAAATCACACACAAAATTTTTTTATTCCCTGTTAATACATTTAAAACCTTAATTAAGAGGGTATATAAAACACTTAACTCTATTATAAAATAACAATTAAACACATAAAAAAACATTTATTAAAAGGGGGTTTATTTATGATAGTAACAATGATATACTTCATTCTGTTCAAATTGAACGTTCGTATTATTGCTTTGAAAATAATAAAGATATAGGAGGTCGTTTATGAAAAACACGACAAAATTACTACTAGTTACATCAGCTGTGGGCTTCTTTGCAACTAATGTTAATCTGCTTACAACTGAAAAAGCGTACGCTACTGAGGTAACACCTTTGACAACTAATCAACAGCTAGCAAAGCCAGATTTGTTCCCTCAAGATTTGTCAAATCAACTAGCTGAAGGTGATCCTCTAGCTAGTGTAGGAACTGGTTGGACAAATAAGTTTAAGAAATCAACCCAAGAAACTGCTGGAAAAATACGTTTAACAACGCAATCGAATTCCTTGTTTGCAGTAGGGATGGATGTTAAATTCCAAACTGGTTTCAAATTAGACGAAGAAATTGCTGGTGAATTTTTCTCAACTCCTGGCTGGGAAAAATATGTCACTGGAACAATTGAACGTTTTGACACAATGTTGCCTATTAATAAAACCGTCAAAATTGAAAAGCTTTTTTCTCCAACTAAAGGTGAACGCATGTTTTATGACAAAGATAGCAAATCTTTGATGTATCAGAGCCCTGCTTACCTTTTTTCTGGGACACAGTACGTCAATGTTGATATGTTTATTGATTTGGCTACTTGGCACACTCATACTAAACGCTTAGTTGAACGCAAACCTTTCTACAAATTTTCAGTCACTACCCAATCGACTGATACTTGGTTCAACCCTTCATGGGGAGCGGCCGAGACAGCTTTAACCATTGACTACGAAGACTCCTGGATTGAAAATAAAGTTAAGCCATCTAATATAAAAACTGATGACGATAAAGAATTTTCAGGTGTTGCTAAACAAGATAATAGTAACCAACATGATTCAATTTTTACTGGCGAGCTGTATATTAATGGGACTTTAGTTAAAAATAGGATTCCCCTTGATAAAAATGGCAAATGGTCGACAAATATCGGCTCACTAGCAAATAGTGGTGACGAAATTTCCTTTAGAGTTGTTGCCAATGAACGCGAAGAAAACGGGAATGGCATCATGAATATTCGTTATTCCGAGTTAGTTTACTATACGATTGGTGATTCCTTACCTTACTTAAAATGGGAAGTTGAAGCACCAACCTTACAGCAACTATTTGATGGTGAGACGGCTATCTTTGGCACGATGCCACGCCAAAATAAACAAAACAACCGGACTTATAATTTACTAATCACAGTTAATGGCTATGAACTTTCTAATAAAGAAATTAATGGTACTAGTGGTGAGTTTGCTGAATCACTGATGGATACTTCTCTTGTGAAAGGTGATACTGTGACTGCTCAAATCTTCGGTCATGAAAAAGGCTTTTTTGATAAGAAAAGTAAAATTGTTAAAGTCGTTGTCCAAGAGAACCAAGACGGTCAAGAAAACTGGGATCATTGGACTGTTACTAAACCTAGTTTAACTACTCCAAATATTGGTGATTATGCTATTTCTGGTAATGTTCCCTTGCAAAATAAATTTAACGGCCGAACTTACGAGATCGTTGCCACCCTTAACAACAAAGAAATCGGGCGCCGTAATATTAGTTCCCTTGGTGGTGATTTTATGATCGCCTTAAGTAAAAAAGAAGAAGACTTAATTAGCTTGAAAGAAAAAGATAAAGTCGCCGTTCATGTCATTGGTCATGAAAAAGACGAAAAAGACAAAAAGAGTTCTGTCGTAACCGAAACGGTTAAAGATAATACTGGTTACGCTCAGTGGAAAGTTAACCAACCTACGATTCAGGAAAAAATTGAAGCTGATACTACAACAATTGATATTGAAATCCCTGAGCAGAATCTGTCATTTGGTCGAAACTACGACTTTAATCTTGCAGTTGACGGCGTCATCGTTCACACACAAGCTGATTTACCTGCGGAAACTGTTTCTGTTACTTTAGAGACGGCGCTTCTTGAAGATCAAGTCGTCACTGCGGAAATTGTCGGTCATCAACCTGCCCGCGAAGACAAAGTTAGTGAGCAAGATAGCGTTACAGTGATTGCTAAAGATACCCATGCTGAGTGGGAAGTCAACACACCAACGATTGCTGAGATTACCCTTGGAGATACGTCTGCTTCTGTCACGTCACCAGAACAAGATCTGACAAAAGAACGAACTTATGAAGTCGAATTAATGCTGAACGGGAAACCACTTACTACGCAGACTATCAATTCTGCTGAAACTATAGCAATCGATTTAACCTCTTTTGACTTAGCGGCTGAAGATATTGTTTCTGCTACGATTATTGGTCACGAAGCTGACCACGATGATAAACGAAGTAAGACCGTTGAAACAATCGTCATAGCCAAAGAAACACCTACTCAAAGTCGTTTTGTTCAAGGTTACTGGCAATCTTTTGGTCTTGTTTATGAAGGAGAAATTGATAACGACTCTTGGACTTTAGACAATCCTGAAGCGATTCGTAAAGTTGTCCGCATTATTAACGACAAAGAAGAAACTCAAAGTAGCGTCGATGCCTTTAATACAAACTGGTATAATCCAGATCGTTACTCTGGCTACCAATTTATCTTATCTAACACGATGTTAGGTCAGTTGACAGTTGGGGACTTTACTTTAGTTATGGATGTTTACATTGATGATCAACTAGCGGCGACTACGCCACTGAATCCAACTAACTCAATGCGTTCAGGTGCTACTCATACTAAGTATGAACAACTAGAGCAAACAGTTATCAACTACAATTTTATTAAGCCTGTTATTTTAAATAACCAACCTGGTTTTACCGTTACTAAAAATAACTCTTCTGCTAAATTAAAAATAGTTAACAAATACTGGAGTGATGAAGCAGCTTATGGTTTAGTTTTTGATGGGTTCATTCCTGCTGACGTGCGACTGCCTAGCACTGGTCACGATAAAAACTTAATTGTAACTGACAATTCTGGAGCAGTCGTCTTTACAAAAGAAATTTTAGAATCTGTTGAAACTAACTGGGAAATAGCAATGGACATTCCTTTAGAAAATGTCTTCCAAGCTACGATTCCACGAGCTTTCTCTGATGAATCTATGTATACTTACCGAATTAAAGTTACTGACACTGATGGTTCCGTCTTAATTGAAGGAACACTTAATACTAAATAAATCACCTTATCGAAGAGTAGATAACTTATTGCTATTCTTCGATTTTTTCTATCGTCACTACAAAAAAAGGAGCAACTCTATGTTTACTACACCATCTATTATTTATAACTTTTTATTAATACTTGTTTCCATCTTACTTATCTTACTTTTTGCTAATTTAATTTTTTATACAAGCCTTAGTCTAATCGGTTTAAAGAAACCTGTTAGAAACTATAGCCTTGCTGCCGATAAACACAAATTTTTATTTCTCATTCCTGCACATAATGAAGAATCGGTAATTAGTGACACCTTAGCTAGCATGCTTTATCAAAATTACGACTCAGAGCTTTATGATGTCGTGGTGATCGCTGATAATTGTACGGACCGTACGGTTGAGATCGTCAATAGCTTTGAGCATGTTAACTTGTTCGTCAACACTTCAAAAAAAGGTGAACGACGAGGAAAACCCCACGCTATTGCTAAATTTATTCAAACAGGTATTTGGAAAAATTATGATTATGTTGCTTTTATTGATGCCGATAACATCGTCCACCCTGACTATTTAAAAGAGATGAACTCGCAGTTAATCGCCCATCCTCATTACACGGCAATTCAAGGTTACCTCGGTGTTAAAAACGTCGCTAGTTCAATGACTGCTTCTGGCTACGCGGCTGTATACTTTATTACTAACCGAGCCGTTCAATACGCCAAACACCTTTTAGGTTGGAACGCCGCAATCGGCGGAACGGGCTTCATCTTAGCAACTGACTACATCTTAGTCCATGGTTGGAACCCTCGCAGTTATACCGAAGATTTCGAACTACAAGTTGAATTATCTTTACAAGGTAAAGTTAGTGGCTGGAATCATTTTGCTAAAGTTTATGATGAAAAACCTAACAACTTAATTGCTAGCCACAACCAACGCACTCGCTGGGCCCAAGGTCACTGGTTTGTAGCAATTACGACAACTGCTAAACAACTCGTTTCCATTTCAAAAGCCGCCAATTTCCCCCAACTTCAAAACCGAATTGAGACATTATTTTATTCTTATTCAATGTTACGACCAGTGGCTTTTTTAGCAATTTTACTTCTAGGGTTAATTGATTGGCGCTTGATCAATTTCTTACCCCACTTATTTTCAATCGCTTTGTATTGGACGACGATTGAACTTTTAAACTTTATTATTATTCCTTTAGTTTACTTAACCGATGAAGCAGCCTTATATTTTGAAAAAAAGACTTCGTTAATCGCTAAAATCGGTTTCTTTTTCCGACTGATTATTGCTTTTATCTGGAACTCATTAACTTATTTATTTGCCCAAATTGTTGGTTTTAGCACATGGTTTCTGCCTCAAAACAACTGGAAAAAAACTGAACACAACGCGTCATTTGAACAGGAGGTTAATTAGTATGACAAAAAAAAGCCTAAAAAAACATGTGCTTTATAAACGAAACATTTTGAATTTTAATTTACTTTACGCCGGAATTGTTATGCTTTTCGTCTTATGTTACCTTCTCATCTCTTTATAAATTCAATTAGCAATTTTATGTATTAGAAAGGAATAGTCACTGATGAAAAAAAAAATTATGATCGCTTTTGGCACTCGTCCTGAAGCGATCAAGGTAGTTCCTGTTATTAAAGAACTACTGGCAAACACTCACCTTTTTGAGTTAAAAATTATTGTTAGCGGCCAACACCAAGAAATGCTATACCAAATTCTTGATCAGTATGATATCGTGCCTCACCTTGATTTAAATGTTATGAAAACCGGCCAATCGTTAAATGAATTGACGAGCAGGATTTTAACAGGGATGCAACTCGCTCTGCAAACGTATCAACCTGACATTGTTTTAGTTCACGGCGATACTACGACTGCTCTAGCAACAGCTTTAGCTTGTTTTTATGAGCAAATAAAAATCGGCCACATTGAAGCGGGCTTACGAACATATCATCCCTACAATCCTTTTCCAGAAGAAATGAATCGGCAATTAATTAGCAAATTAGCTCATTATCACTTTGCCCCAACCGCTCATAATGTAAGCAACTTAGCTTACGAAGGCATTACTGACAACGTCTATGTCACCGGAAATACCGCAATTGATACTTTACTTTTAAATACAAGTTTGACTTATAGCGACCCTTACTTATCTAAGCGTCGAAATAAAAATTTCATCTTATTAACAACCCATCGCCGGGAAAATTTAGGGACCGCTATGACTGACATCTTTTCAGCCGTTAGACAACTAGCCATCGACTTTCCAACTTATGACTTCGTCTATCCTATGCATCTCAACCCTGAAATTAGACGACTAGCTTTAGATATTTTAAGTGATCAGTCAAACATTCATTTAATTGAACCTTTAGACGTCTTGGCTTTTCATCATTATATCCAACACTCTTTTATGGTCTTAACAGATTCAGGTGGGATACAAGAAGAAGCCCCGGCTGTTGGCAAACCGGTCTTAGTCTTAAGAGAAACTTCTGAACGCTCAGAAGGGGTCGCCGCTGGCACTTTAGCCCTTGTTGGAACAGCGACAAAAGATATCTACCATGCCGTTCACCGCTTAATTACTGACGAGGCTCACTATCAACAAATGGCTCAGTCTATCAATCCATACGGTGATGGCACTGCCTCACAAAAAATAATTAGAGTTTTAGCTTCTGAATTATAAGTTTTAAGTGCAAATTTTTCAGTTTTTACTGAATCCCTTTTGTATAACATAACGACACTTAGTAGCTAAGCTCTTAGGTCACGATAATAAGAAAAACACCGCCATTGAATTCATGTAAAATGAAGAAACAACGGCGGTGTTTTTTTGTCGTTAACAGACATTTACTAGCTAGTCCCCAACTTAAGAAACAGAGGGGGTTAATGCTTAGAACCTGTTTATCAAATAATGTTCAAAAAAAAGAAGCCGTTGACTAATAAAAATGTCACGGCCCCTTTAATAATCTCCCAGTAGCTTAAATTAATAAGTCTTTTGATGATAGTCCCTTTTACTGGAGACTTGACTCTTTTAGCTTTATTTTGAAGCTCTAAGGGCTTCTACTTCATTTTTAGAGTTAGCTCACTTGTTTCACTTAGCTCCCTTTAAACCTTAAAAGAAAGGCTTTAATACATAAACTAAGGAAGCAGAAGCTGTCACTCTTACTGAGCTTTAACTATGTTATTTATTAAGATTAACTACTAAGTAACGGTAAGGTTCATCACCTTCAGAATGAGTTTTAACATTTTGATTATCCGTTAAGATTGCATGAATTTGTTTTCGTTCAAAGGCGGGCATTGGCTCTAAGTAAACCGCTTGGCCAGTTCTTAAAACTTTGTCAGCTGTATTGTTAGCTAAGCGCGTTAAGGTAGCTTCACGACGTTCTCGATAATCACCAACATTAACAACAACTACTAATTTATTTTCAGCCATCCGGTGAATAAAGACTTGGGCTAAATACTGTAAGGCATTTAAGACTTTACCGTGTTTACCAATTAGCATACCGGCTTTCTCACTTTCCAAATGGAAAACGACACTTTGACCGTTCCTTTCGACTTTAACTTCTGCTGGCGCATTTAACTCTTTAGTAATTTTCGTTAAATAAGCAGCTAAAGCTGTTATCGCTTCGCTATCTGGCAATCGTTCTGATGACGGGACTTGGGGCTTTTGGCTTGAGACAGTTTTATCAACTTTTTCTGTCCTTGTGACTGACTGGGCAGTCTCGACTGGTCCTTTCGCTGGTGAATTAATCGCTACTACACTAACCACAGCAGCTTTTTTCCCAATTCCGAAAAAGCCTTTTTTACCTTCTGCTAGAACTTTGACTTCAACATCTTTCCGGGAAAGCTGTAATTCTTTCAATCCTACTTGAATCGCTTCATCAACTGTTAAACCTTCATAATTTGGCATAAACATTACCTCCTTAATTAATTAACGGACATATCGACTATTTTTTACGTTTCTTTTTAGGGCTTTGAGCTTTTTGTAAGGCTTTTTCTAAATCACGTTGACGTTGAACTTCTTCTTCACGTTCTTTTTTAATTTTAAATGGATTATTGATTAACAACGTTTGACCAACTTGGAACGCATTAGAAACTACCCAGTAAAGAGATAAGCCACTGGCTAAGTTAACACCCATTACTAAAATCATAATCGGCATCGCGTAATTCATTATCTTCATACTAGGATTGCCTTCAACTTGACTCATACTTGATAATTTCGTACTTAAGAAAGTAAAGATGGCTGCTAAGATTGGTAAGACTAAGATTGGATCGGGCACACCAAGTTCTAACCATAAGAAACGGCCTTCACTTAAACCTGTCCGGGAAATTGACTGCCATAAGCCCATCATAATCGGCATTTGAATCAACAGCGGTAAACAACCGGCAAAGGGATTGACACCATTTTGATCATAAAGTTTTTGTTGTTCTTCTTGTAATTTTCTTTGTGTCTCTGGATCTTTTGAGGCATATTGTGCTTTTAAAGCATTTAATTTCGGTTGTAATTCTTGGGTTTTGCGCATGCTTTTATTTTGATAATGCATTAATGGTAATAAAATGATTCTAATAACAATCGTAAATAAGATAATCCCAATTCCGACATTCCCAAATGATAAGGCTTGAATGGCTCGACCAAAGTTATAAACGATGTAACGTTCCCAAATACCAGTACTTTGAGCCGTTACCTCACCAGTTCCACAACCTGTTAAAACTAAGACTAAGACAAGCATTGATAAAGCTAATAATATTTTCTTTTTATTCTTCACTTTGTTTACCCCTCTATCTAACTATAAAATATTTGCTAACTTAAAGACATGTGCTAAGTTTTTTTGAACTTCCCCAGTTGTTAAATTAACAATGTTAGGGCGTGCAATGACGATGATCGCATATTCTGAGCCAATCTCATCTTTTAAAACAAATAAACTTTCGCGAATTTGACGTTTGACCCGATTACGCATAACCGCGTTACCAATTTTTTTACCGACTGACAAACCAACACGGAAATGAGGACTTTCTTGAGCTGCAACGTAAACGACAAAGTTTTTATTGGCAAAGGATTGCTTTTTTTGCATAATTTCGAAAAACTCAGACTCTTTTTTGATACGATAGGATTTTTTCATACGAATCCCCTTTCGCTTGAATCCTTTTAGGCTAATTTTATACACTTCTTTATAATATCATAAATCCGAGCCTTTTCCTCTAGCTTTTTCGAACTAGGAGGTTTTATTTCAAAAAAAAATAGGCAATCATCACAAAAGGAGATTTTTCCCCCAATATTAATGACTTGCCTATCAGAAAAGTGTCCTTTATCACTAAGCGGAACACTAATTAGTTATATCACGAAAGTCAGACTTTCTTAATATGACTCTAAAAAAAAACCACTGAAACAGAGTCAGCGGATTATGAGCATAAAACTTTTCTTCCTTTACGACGTCTAGTCATTAAAACGCGACGACCGTTTTTCGTACTCATGCGTTTACGGAAACCATGAACTTTATTATGCTTACGTTTACTTGGTTGGTATGTTCTTTTCATGTTGTAGCACCTCCTAATAAATTTGTATCTTCTTTATACTTAGACAGACTATAGTATTATACGAAATCCTGACTCTTCTGTCAACTGTTCACCGAATAGATCCTGGCTTTTTTTGAGTTTTTTTCCTAAAAAGTTATCCACAATTTTTATTATACTCGGTATACTTTTGGGATAGATAAAAAAAATAAAAAGTTATTAATTCTTTTACCCACAGTTTATCCACAAGTTAACGCCTTGTTACAAAGTTATCCACAAAGCTAAAAACACATGTTCGTAAGTCCTTTTAAGCTTGCTACTACAACAAAAGTTATCCACACCTGGAAAACGAATAACTGATTTTCACCAAAGTAATCCCCGACTATTGTTTGCCTTGTGGATAACTCTTATCCCTTTTGTGGATATTTTTTCCACAGTTATTTAAAACCAGTGGAAAACTTTTTTTTTTAATGCTAAAATAGAAAAGACTATGAAGAACAGAGGAGGAATTATTACATGCCAAATATTGAGTATATTTGGAAAGAATTAGAAGATAGTTACCGTAAAATCTTAACTATCCCTAGTTTTAATGCTTGGATCGAACAAGCAACTCCGATTAGTTTGATTGATAATCAATTAACAATTGAAGTTCCTTCCACCCTCCATAAAGAATATTGGGAAAAAAATCTTTCCACAAAAATTGTTGAAACTGGTTTTAAGTTAACAGGGGAAGAAATCACACCTGTTTTTATTATCCAAAACGAACAACCTGAAGAAGGCCAAGTTGAAGCACCAGTCACTGCCGCTGCCATTTCTGATTTAACGCGAGAAAACAGTCGCAAAGCGTTGTTAAATCCTAAATATACTTTTGACACTTTTGTCATTGGTAAAGGTAACCAAATGGCCCATGCTGCCGCCTTAGTTGTAGCTGAAGACCCTGGTTCGACATACAATCCCTTGTTTTTTTATGGTGGCGTTGGACTTGGAAAAACCCATCTAATGCATGCTATTGGTCACCAAATGCTGTTAAATAATCCAACAGCGAAGGTGAAATACGTCAGTAGTGAAACATTTGCCAACGATTTTATCAATTCCATTCAAAATCGAACATCAGAAAGCTTTAGACAAGAATATCGCAACGTTGACTTACTATTAGTTGATGATATTCAGTTTTTTGCTGACAAAGAAGGAACTCAGGAAGAATTCTTCCATACATTTAATTCCCTCTATAATGATGGAAGACAAATTGTTTTAACTAGTGATCGTTTACCAAATGAAATTCCGAAATTACAAGAACGTCTAGTTTCTCGCTTTGCATGGGGCTTATCAGTTGATATTACCCCGCCAGACTTAGAAACTCGGATTGCCATTTTACGGAAAAAAGCCGATGCGGAACGGTTAGAAATTCCTGATGACACCTTGAGCTACATCGCTGGCCAAATTGATTCAAACATTCGTGAGCTGGAAGGGGCCCTTGTTCGAGTACAAGCCTATGCCACGATGAACGGCCAAGACATTACAACTAGTTTAGCAGCGGATTCATTAAAATCACTGCGACCAGCTGGTCAAAAAAACCAATTATCCATTTTAACAATTCAAGAAGAAGTCTGCGATTACTATCATATTCAACTAAAAGATATGAAAGGCAAAAAACGAGTCAAAACGATCGTTTTACCTCGCCAAATCGCAATGTTCTTATCTCGTGAATTAACTGATAACTCCTTACCAAAAATTGGGGCTGAGTTTGGTGGTAAAGATCATACAACTGTGATTCACTCCCACGAAAAAATTCAGCAACTTTTAGAAACTGACCCAACAATGCAAAAAGAAGTCAGTGAAATTAAAAATCGTTTGATTTCCTAAAGTTATCCACTGTTGATAACTATTCAAAAACGAGAAAGTTATCAACAGGTTATTAACAGGTGGATAACTTTAGTCGTTGTAATGCTCATCACTCTTTTCCACAGAACTAACAGGACCTACTACTACTATTATTTTATATAATAATAATATAAACCCAGAAAGGACTTATACATAAAATGAAATTAACAATAAATAGAACCACATTCATGAATGAATTATCAACTGCCCAACGAGCGATTTCATCCAAAACAACTATTCCAATTTTAACTGGAGTAAAAATCGTCCTAACGGATGAAGGACTTTCTTTAACCGGAAGTAACGCTGATATTTCAATTGAAACCTTTTTAGCAAAAGATGATAAAAAAGCCCAGATGCTAATTGAAAAAACTGGCGCGATTGTTTTACAATCTCGTTTCTTCGGAGAAATTATTCGTAAATTACCAGAAGATCTCTTTACATTAGAAGTACTTGAAAATAATCAAGTCGCAATTACTTCAGGAGCAGCAGAATTCGTCGTTAATGGACTAGATCCAGACAACTATCCGCATCTTCCGATCATTGATGAAAACAATCAATTAAAAATACCAGTCAGAGTCTTAAATAAAATCATTAGTGAAACAGGTTTTGCTGTTTCTATGCACGAAAGTCGTCCGATCTTAACGGGAGTTCACTTTATTCAAAGTAATAGTGAGTTATTAGCTGTTGCAACAGATAGCCACCGTTTAAGTCAACGAGTTATCCCTGTGGAAAACGCCGTCGAAGATTTTGATATCGTGATCCCTGGAAAAAGTTTACTTGAATTATCTCGTTCTTTTAAAGATGAAGAAGAATTAGTTGAAATTAGTATTATGGAAAACCAAGTCCTTTTCAAAACGAAAACGATGTATTTCTATTCTCGTTTACTAGAAGGGAAATACCCAGATACGAATCGTTTAATTCCAAGTAGTTTTAATACCGAAATCGAATTTAGTGTCCCAGCTTTATTATCAGCGATTGAAAGAGCCTCATTACTGTCTCATGAAGGCCGTAATAACATTGTTAAATTAGCCATTACAGCTGATGAAGTAACGATTTACGGAAATTCACCTGAAATTGGTAATGTCCAAGAAGAATTAACTTACCAAAAAGTAACTGGTGAACCTTTAGAAATTTCATTCAATCCAGATTATATGAAAGATGCTTTAAAAGCCTTTGGTGGCATTGATGTTGTCGTTAAATTTATTTCACCAATCAGACCTTTCACACTAGAACCTGTTGATTCAGATATTTCATTTATCCAATTAATTACGCCAGTGAGAACTAACTAAAAAAGCTTTAAAAACCATTTAGTCTTTTTGATTAAATGGTTTTTCTTTTGTTTCTAAGGAAAAGTTAGCAAAGACACTAAAACTTAAAAAATTGCGGGTTTAAGCTTAAATTGTTGAAAAAGGATAAAACTATCTAAAAAGGCTAGAAATAGCTGAAAAGAGAAAATATTAAGGAATATTTGTTTTTTAGGTAAAAAAACGGTATAATAGTAAGTAGAAATTGCATCATAAGAAGGTGAAAAAATGAAAGAAAAATTTATATTAAAGGCTGAATTTATTCGACTTGGTCAGTTCTTAAAAGAAATCAGTGTCATCTCAAGTGGTGGCATGGCAAAATGGTACTTACAAGAACATACGATTTTTGTCGACGGCGAAGTTGAAAATCGCAGAGGTCGCAAATTATATCCAGGCATGATGATTGAGATACCTGATACAGGTACTTTTTTTATGGAGAAAATGGATGAACCAAGCATTGGAGAAGATTCTCATGAGATTGACTAATATTCAATTAGATCATTATCGCAATTATGAATCCTTAAGCCTTGAATTTCCCAAGGCTTTAACTATTTTTTTAGGGGAAAATGCCCAAGGGAAAACGAATTTATTAGAAAGTATTTATGTTTTAGCCATGACTCGTAGTCACCGAACGAACAATGAGAAGGAATTCATTGGTTGGGGAGCTGATTATGCTCGGATCGTTGGCAACATTGAGAAAAAAAACCATCAGTTACAACTTGAGATGGCGATTTCGACTAAAGGGAAAAAAACGAAGCTTAATCATATTGAACAAAAGAAATTAAGTGACTATATTGGTGAATTAAACGTGGTATTATTTGCGCCAGAAGATTTGTATTTGATCAAAGGAGCACCGCAAATTAGACGACGTTTTATTGATATGGAACTAGGGCAAATCGATCCTTTGTACTTATATCACTTAACAACTTATCAAAAAGTCTTAAAACAACGAAATAAATATTTAAAACAACTGAATGAAAAAAAAACTCTTGATGAAACGTATCTTGATATTCTATCGGAACAATTAGCCGAAGCAGGCAGTCATGTTTTATATTTACGTTACCGTTTTATCGGTAAATTAGAAAAATGGTCCCAAGACATTCATCGGGGGATTACTGACCAACGAGAAACCTTACGAATTGATTATCAACCAAGTATGACGATAACAAGTAAGGATGATCGTGAAACGATTCTAAAAACCTTTATGACGGAGTTAAAACAGAAACAAAAACAAGAAATTTTTAAACAAAATACAGCAATTGGCCCTCACCGAGATGACTTATTCTTCTATATTGACGATCAAAATGTCCAAACATATGGTTCACAAGGCCAACAACGAACGGCAGCTTTAAGTTTAAAGCTAGCGGAAATTGAGTTAATTAAAGAAGAAATCGGTGAATACCCAATTCTTTTATTAGATGACGTGATGAGTGAACTGGATGACGAACGCCAGATTCATTTATTAAAAACGATTGAAGGAAAAGTCCAAACCTTCGTCACAACAACAACATTGAAACACTTATCAAATCGTTTGATGAGTCAACCTGATGTCTTTATTGTGACTAATGGCCAAGTTGAGCGCCAAAGGGAAGATGCTAATATCTTTAATGTTAGCAACGCTGACCCTCAAACTGAAAAAAAAGAGCCGTAATTCTAGCATTTCTAATGGGTAGAAATTAAGGACATCAACTTACGAAGTGAAAAGGGAGAGCCGTAATTCTAGCATTTCCAATGCGTAGAGATTAGGGACATCGACTATAAGAGGAGAGCCGTAATTCTAGCATTTTCCAATGCGTAGAGATTAAGGACATCGACTAACTAAGAGGAGAGCCGTAATTCTAGCATTTTTCAATGCGTAGAGATTAGGGACATCGACCATAAGGGAGAGTGAACAGGGATGACAGATGAAGAAAAACGTTTATTAGACGATAAAGCAAAAGAATATGATGCTAGTCAGATTCAAGTCTTAGAAGGCTTAGAAGCTGTCAGAAAGCGTCCTGGAATGTATATTGGTTCAACGAGTGGCCAAGGATTACACCATTTAGTCTGGGAAATCGTTGATAACTCAATTGATGAGGCACTAGCTGGTTTCTGTACGGAAATCAATCTAGAAATAGAAGCTGACGGCAGTATTACAGTTGTCGATAACGGTCGAGGAATTCCAGTTGGGATTCAAGCTAAAACGGGTCGTCCAGCTGTAGAGACAGTCTTTACGGTTCTCCATGCTGGTGGTAAATTTGGCGGTGGCGGTTATAAAGTATCAGGGGGACTTCACGGTGTAGGTTCATCAGTTGTTAATGCTTTATCAGTGCAACTAGATGTTAAAGTTTATACAGGTGGTGAAATCCATTACCAAGAGTTCCATCAAGGGAAAGTTGTCGGTGATTTAAAAGTCATTGGTGAAACTGATCGTAGTGGAACAACCGTTCATTTCATTCCTGATCCAGAAATATTTACTGAAACAGTTTATTTTGAATTTGAAAAATTAGCGACTCGTTTAAGAGAGTTAGCCTTCTTAAACCGTGGCTTAAAATTAACAATTGAAGACAAACGAGCTGAATCAGCTGAAAAACGTGATTATTACTATGAAGGCGGCATAAAAAGTTATGTTGAACACTTAAATGCCAATAAAACTGTCTTATTCGATGAACCGATTTATACTGAAGGGGAGCAACAAGACATTATGGTTGAAGTTGCGATTCAATATACTGATGGTTATCATACGAATTTACTCAGTTTTGCTAATAATATTCATACATATGAAGGTGGAACCCATGAATTTGGTTTCCGAACTGCTTTAACTCGAGTTATCAATGACTACGGCCGTAAGCAAAAAATCATTAAAGAAAACGAAGAGAACTTAAGTGGGGAAGATGTTCGGGAAGGCATTACTGCCGTTGTTTCAATCAAACACCCAGAACCACAATTTGAAGGTCAAACGAAAACGAAGTTAGGTAACTCAGAAGTTCGAACAGTTACTGACCGTCTATTCTCAGAAGCTTTCAATAAATTTTTATTAGAAAACCCAACAGTTGCTAAAAAAGTCGTTGAAAAAGGGGTATTAGCTTCGAAAGCGCGGATGGCTGCCAAACGTGCTCGGGAAGTGACTCGTCGTAAAGGCGCCTTAGAAATTAGTAACTTACCAGGTAAACTATCTGACTGTTCAAGTCGTGACCCGAAAAAATCAGAACTCTTTATCGTTGAGGGAGATTCAGCCGGTGGTTCAGCGAAACAAGGTCGCGATCGGGAATTCCAAGCGATTTTACCGATTCGTGGTAAGATTTTGAACGTTGAAAAAGCAACTATGGATAAAATTTTAGCGAACGAAGAAATTCGTTCACTATTTACAGCCATGGGAACTGGTTTTGGTGACGAATTTGATGTGTCGAAAGCTCGTTATCATAAATTAGTTATTATGACCGATGCCGACGTTGATGGTGCTCATATTAGAACCTTATTATTAACTTTGTTCTACCGTTTTATGCGCCCAATCGTCGAAGCAGGCTATGTTTACATTGCCCAACCACCTTTATATGGGATCAAACAAGGAAAAAATATTACCTACATTCAGCCTGGCAAAGAAGCTGAAACTGATCTAGCAGAGAAGATTAAAGAACTACCTGCTACTCCTAAGCCAAGTATTCAACGTTACAAAGGTTTGGGAGAGATGGATGACCATCAACTATGGGAAACAACGATGGACCCTGAGGCTCGCGTTATGTTGCGTGTGACAGTCGACGATGCTATTAAGGCCGACCAAGTTTTTGAAACACTAATGGGTGACAAAGTTGAACCACGTCGTGACTTTATCGAGAAAAACGCTCGTTATGTGAAAAATTTAGATGTTTAATCATTAAGCTGTAAGTAGCAGTAGCTGAAATTAAGCTTGCTTCAGCAAATTATCGCAAATAAAGTTAGTAGATAAGCAGAAGGAGAACTTTCATGACAGATGAAGTAAGAAAAAATGTGAAGGACGTCAATTTAACGAATGAAATGGAAGACTCATTTTTAGATTACGCAATGAGTGTTATTGTTTCTCGTGCCTTACCTGACGTTCGTGATGGGTTAAAACCTGTTCACCGGAGAATTTTGTACGGTATGAATGATCTTGGTGTCACACCAGATAAAGCTCATAAAAAATCAGCCCGGATCGTCGGAGACGTGATGGGTAAGTATCACCCTCATGGTGACAGTGCGATTTATGAATCAATGGTCCGGATGGCTCAGCCTTTTAGCTTCCGCCAAATGTTAGTTGATGGTCATGGTAACTTTGGTTCCGTCGATGGTGACGGTGCCGCTGCCATGCGTTACACCGAAGCGCGAATGAGTAAAATTGCTTTAGAGATGTTACGTGATATTAATAAAGATACCGTTGATTTCGGTAACAACTACGATGAAACGGAGCGGGAACCACTGGTTTTACCAGCTCGTTTTCCCAACTTATTAGTTAATGGAACTACAGGGATTGCCGTGGGAATGGCAACGAATATTCCACCTCATAATTTAGGTGAAGTAATTGATGCGACGACCCTGTTAATGGATAATCCAGATGCCACAACGATGGAATTAATGGAAGTCTTACCTGGTCCCGATTTCCCAACTGGCGGTTTAGTGATGGGTAAATCAGGAATTCGTAAAGCTTACGAATCTGGCCGTGGGTCAATCATGGTTCGTTCAAAAGTTGACATCGAAGAGATGAAAAACGGCAAAGAACGAATTATTGTGACGGAGTTACCTTATATGGTTAATAAAGCCAAACTAATTGAAAAAATTGCTGATTTAAGTCGTGAAAAACGAATTGAAGGGATGACTGATCTCCGTGATGAGTCTTCTCGTGAAGGCATGCGAATTGTGATTGAAGTCCGTCGTGACGTTAGTGCCTCAGTTATTTTGAATAATTTATATAAAATGACCGCTCTCCAAAGCTCATTTGGTTTCAATATGTTAGCGATTGTTGATGGCGAACCGAAAATTCTTGGTTTAAAATCAATTTTAAGTCACTACATTACGCACCAAGAAGAAGTCATTCGTCGTCGAACAGAATTTGATAAGAAAAAAGCGGAAGCCCGTGCCCATATTTTAGAAGGGTTACGGATTGCGTTAGATCATATTGATGAAATCATCAAAGTGATTCGCTCATCGGCTTCAGATGATGTGGCTAAAGCTGCTTTAATCGAGACTTTTGATTTGTCAGATCGGCAAGCTCAAGCGATTTTAGACATGCGTTTACGCCGTTTAACTGGCTTAGAACGTGACAAGATTGAGAAAGAATACCAAGAACTATTAGCCTTAATCGCTGATTTAACTGATATTCTGGCTAATCATGAACGAATTCTAGAAATTATTAAAACAGAACTCCAAGAAGTTAAGGCGAAATACGATGACCCACGGAGAACTGAATTATTAGTTGGTGAAGTTTTAAGTTTAGAAGACGAAGACTTAATCGAAGAAGAAGAAATCGTGATTACTTTAACTCATAACGGTTATATTAAACGTTTAGCTAATTCTGAATTTAGAACGCAAAAACGTGGTGGCCGTGGGGTTCAAGGCATGGGAATGCACGACGATGATTTTGTTGAAAATCTTGTGTCATGTTCAACCCACGATAACCTACTATTCTTTACGAATAATGGGAAAGTTTACCAAGCAAAAGGTTATGAAATTCCAGAATACGGCCGAACAGCTAAAGGAATTCCAATCATTAACTTGTTAGGTATCGATTCTTCAGAAAAAATCGAAGCAATTATTAGCATCGATGGTAAAGCTGAAGAAGGGGAATACTTATTCTTTACAACGAGAAAAGGAATTGTCAAACGAACTTCTGTAATGGCATTCGCAAATATTCGCAGCAATGGCTTAATTGCGATTGGTTTACGTGAAGACGATGAGTTAATTAATGTCTCAGTCACTGATGGTACGAAGAATATCATCATAGGGACTCATTTAGGCTATTCTGTGACCTTTGACGAGAATGATGTTAGAGATATGGGTAGAACAGCTACAGGGGTTCGTGGTGTCCGTCTGAGAGATGATGACTATGTTGTTGGCATGGACATTCTCGATGAAGGCAAAGAAGTTTTAATTATTACTGAAAATGGCTATGGTAAACGGACAAATTGGTCTGAGTATCCAGTTAAAGGCCGTGGCGGTAAAGGAATTAAAACTGCTAATATTACTGAGAAAAATGGACCTTTAGCAGGCTTAACGACTGTCACAGGTGAAGAAGACATCTTATTAATTACAAATAAAGGTGTTATTATCCGCTTTGGCGTTGATACTGTTTCCCAAACAGGTCGGGCGACCCAAGGTGTCAGATTAATTCGTTTAGAAGAAGATGCCAATGTTTCGACAATGGCTAAAGTTGAGCCAGAAGATGTTGAGGACGTTGAAGGAACAGAAATACCAACAACGGACTTACCAGCAACTGACACACCAACGGAAGCTTCAGAAGAATAAACGATTAAAGACTAGAGTGATTTACTCTAGTCTTTTCTTTTGGCTAATCTTCAAAGGGATACTGAAATAACTTGCAATTTATCAGTCAGAGTAGTATACTATTAAGATGTGAGTAATCTATTAGTAGATTAACTTTCCTTGCTCTATTTCGGTAGAGCCAAAGTCCATAAGGAGGTGAAATATCAATGAGTCAAGTAACGAAATACGAAGTTATGTATATCATTCGTCCGAACATTGATGAAGAAGCTAAAACTGTATTAGTTGATCGTTTTGATGCAATTTTAAAAGACAACGGTGCTGAAGTTTTAGAATCAAAAATGTGGGAAAAACGTCGCTTAGCGTACGAAATTAAAGATTACCGTGAAGGTATCTACCACATCGTTAAAGTTTCTTCAGAAAATGCTGACGGCATCAATGAATTCGATCGTTTAGCTAAAATCAGTGACGATATTATTCGTCATATGATCATCAAAGAAGAAGTTTAAAATGTTTCACGTGAAACATTAATGAGAAAGGGGATGGAGATTTGATTAACAATGTTGTACTTGTCGGTCGTTTGACAAAAGATCCGGACTTACGTTACACATCTAGTGGATCTGCCGTTGCTACTTTCACTTTGGCTGTAAACAGAAGCTTTACAAACCAAAGTGGCGATAGAGAAGCAGATTTTATTAACTGTGTAATTTGGAGAAAACCAGCAGAAACTTTAGCCAACTACACTCGTAAAGGTTCCCTGATAGGTGTTGTAGGACGAATTCAAACTCGTAACTATGAAAACCAACAAGGACAAAGAGTTTATGTAACCGAAGTCGTATGTGATAACTTCCAAATGTTAGAATCTAAAAATGCCAACGAACAAAGAAAACAAGAGCCGAGCTTTGGTGATGATAACCAACCTAGTCAAGGTGCTTATCAACCAAGTCAACAAAGCAATCAATCATTTAACCAATCTTCATCAACCCCGAAGAATGATATGCCAAGTTTTGGAAGAGACGCTGATCCTTTTGGTTCGGCTTCCCAAATTGACATATCTGATGATGATTTACCATTCTAAAATCGAACAGGAGGGAAAATGATGGCTCAACAAAGAAGAGGCGGAAAAAGAAGACGTAAGGTTTGTTATTTCTGCGCTAACCATGTAGACCACGTTGACTATAAAGACGTTGAACTGCTTAAAAGCAGATTTATCTCTGAAAGAGGTAAAATTTTACCACGTCGTGTAACTGGTACTTGTGCTAAACACCAACGTACTTTAACAGTAGCAATCAAACGCGCGCGTATTATGGGATTACTTCCATTCGTAGGCGAAGAACAATAGTAATTAATCAAGACAATGCTAATCACTTAGCATTGTCTTTTTCTATAGTCAAATAATGGCATGCAGTTAAAAGTTAGCTAATCTTAAAAAGGGATCCCAGGTCGAAGGGTTAAGGTAAGATTTGATGGCAGTTGTTCAAATTACTTTTAGCTAACCACGGATCAGAGAAGTCTTCTGTTTTTAATGGATTAAAAGTATGAAACGCAGATGCTGGTATTCAGAGGTATCAAACATTAATGACTTCCCTAGTGAATTGATTTAGACATAAAGTCAAAGAAGTAAAAAAAGATAAGATAATCGGGTCAGTCTTTATAATGAAATAAAGGTTAAGCATAAGTATCCTCTTTGTAGAAAGTAATGAGAATTAGTTTAAGGGGTAATGGATTAAATAGCGATCAAGAATCATAAAGTCCAGACAGAGGATGATGCTACTTTTTGGAACTAAAGTTTATTCTTAAAAGAAGAGCAGCTGAGACAATCAAATTATCTTCAAGTTCCAGAAGTTTCAAGATGATTTTCAGACAGTCGTTAATAAAGGGAAATCGGTCAATTAAAAAAGGAATCAGACAGTTAACCAATCAATTTCCATGTGTTAAAATCCCTTTGTAAGAAAAAAATAGTCTGTTATTAAAGATTAAGCGAACTAATTAGCTAGTTTTTAAATGTTTCACGTGAAACATTTTGAATCGTTACTAACTACTATAATAACTTCTGAGAGATAGAGGTTTCTTATTTATGCCAGGGGTTAATTGTGGTAGAATAGAAGAGTAATCAGAATTGACACTCTGAATGTATCAGTAAGAGAGAATATATTGAAGAGGAGATTTTAACTATGAAAGTAATTTTTACTAAATATTTAAAAGGCCAAGGAAAAAAAGGGGACGTTAAAGAAGTAGCATCAGGTTACGCTCAAAACTTCCTAATTAAGAATGGCTATGCTAAAGAAGCAACAACTAGTAGCGTCAGTGAATTAAAAGCCCAAAAGAAAGCTAAAGACCGGTTAGACGCAGAAATTAAGGCGGAAGCAGAAGTCTTAAAAACTAAATTAGAAACAGAAGGTTTCGAAGTGATTGTTAAAGCGAAAGCAGGAGAAGATGGCCGGTTATTCGGTTCAATTCCGTCAAAACAAGTAGCAGACGCTTTGAAAAAACAACACGACTTGAAAATTGATAAACGTAAATTAGATTTACCAGAGCCAATTAGAAGTTTAGGCTATACGAGTGTCCCGTTAAAATTACACCAAGAAGTCGTTGCAACTTTAAGAGTTCATGTTGTAGCAGAGTAAACAAAAGGAAGGTAACTTCCTTTTTGTTTTACGTATTTAAGTGAGTCTAATGTTGAAATAGGAGAGACAGTGAATGAGTGAAGTAATGCAAGATAGAGTACCACCACAAAACATCGAAGCTGAACAAGCTGTATTAGGCTCTATCTTTTTAGATGCGGAGTCCATTATCGAAGCAATGGAATACGTTGAGACTAAAGATTTTTATCGTCGCAGTCATCAGCTTATTTTTGAAACAATGATTTCCTTAAACGATCGTAATGAAGCAATTGATGTTATCACAGTCAAAGATCAATTAGAAAATGCTAACTTAGTAGAAGATATCGGTGGACTGACTTATTTATCAGAGTTAGCCTTAACAGTCCCAACAGCAGCGAATATTGTTCACTACGCAAAAATCGTTGAGCAAAAGTCCTTATTACGAAACTTGATTCAAACCGCCACAGATATTGTTAGTCAAGGTTTTGAACAAGGAGACGCAGTTGAAACGATTCTAGATGAAGCCGAACGGAAAATTCTAGAAGTTTCAGAAAAACGTAACCGCAGTGGCTTCTTATCAATCTCGGAAGTCTTGAATACGACCTTTGCTGAAATCGACCGTTTGTCCCAACAAGAAGAAGAGATCACTGGTTTGCCAACAGGCTATCATGCTTTAGATAAAATGACTGCTGGTTTACAACCGGAAGAGCTAATTATCTTAGCTGCTCGTCCTGCCGTAGGGAAGACAGCTTTTGCCTTAAACATCGCTCAAAATGTCGGAACTAAAACAGATAAAGCTGTAGCAATCTTTAGTTTGGAAATGGGAGCCTCTTCTTTAGTCAACCGGATGTTATGTGCTGAAGGGACAATCGATGCCAGTCATTTAAGAACTGGTCAGTTGAATGAAGAAGAGTGGCAAAACTTAATTATGGCTATGGGAAGTTTATCTAAAGCCCATATTTATATTGATGATACTCCAGGGATTAAAATCTCTGAAATTCGCGCAAAGTGTCGTAAGCTCGCTCAGGAAAAAGGCAATCTAGGATTGATTTTAATTGATTACTTACAACTAATTGAAGGAACTGGTCGTGAGAACCGTCAACAAGAAGTTTCTGAAATTTCACGTCAATTGAAAAAATTAGCCAAGGAATTAAAAGTCCCAGTGATTGCTTTATCTCAACTTTCTCGTGGTGTGGAACAACGACAAGACAAACGTCCAGTCCTTAGTGATATTCGTGAGTCTGGGTCGATCGAGCAAGATGCTGATATTGTTGCCTTTTTATACCGTGATGATTATTATCGCGATGAAGAAGGGGCAGAACCAAGTGAAGAGCAAGAAGACAATAATATCATTGAAGTTATTATTGAAAAAAACCGGAGTGGTGCTCGGGGAACCGTGGAATTACTCTTTATTAAGGAATACAATAAATTTTCATCATTATCGACACGAACAGACTTTTAATGTTCGTGTTTTTATGTACTTTCAAGTGATGTTCGGCAATATTGTTAGTGTTTTTGAATATAATGATTGTTATTGATTCTTAACGTTCGCAATTCCTTGATTTTTAAGCTGAATCTTGTTAAAATAATGTAGGAGCTAAAATAAAAGAATGAGGTGTTCATATGTCATCAGTTGTTGTAGTAGGTACCCAATGGGGAGACGAAGGAAAAGGTAAGATTACAGATTTTTTAAGTGAAAATGCAGAAGTCATTGCCCGTTACCAAGGTGGAGATAACGCAGGCCATACGATTAAATTTGATGGCGTTACGTATAAATTACAATTAATTCCATCAGGGATCTTTTACAAAGATAAAATCAGTGTGATTGGTAATGGTGTCGTTGTTAATCCGAAGTCAATTGTTAGAGAAATTAAATACTTACATGACAAAGGAGTAACGACTGATAACTTAAGAATTTCTGACAGAACGCACGTTATTTTACCTTACCATATTTTATTAGATACTTTACAAGAAGAGTCTAAAGGCGAAAATAAAATTGGTACAACAAATAAAGGCATTGGTCCAGCGTATATGGACAAGGCAGCTCGAATTGGTATTCGCATGGCGGATCTATTAGATAAAGAGATTTTTGAAGAACGATTACGTATTAACTTAGAAGAAAAAAACCGCGTGTTCACTAAAATGTATGATGCAGAAGCGTTGAATTTTGATGACATTTTTGAAGAATACTACGAATATGGGCAACAAATTAAAAAATATGTCACAGATACTTCAGTTATTTTGAATGATGCTTTAGATGCTGGCAAACGTGTCCTCTTTGAAGGGGCTCAGGGGGTCATGTTAGACATCGATCAAGGGACTTACCCATATGTCACATCATCTAACCCCGTAGCCGGAGGCGTGACCATAGGCAGTGGGGTGGGACCTTCTAAAATTGATAAAGTTGTTGGAGTTTGTAAAGCTTATACATCTCGTGTCGGTGATGGCCCATTCCCAACTGAATTATTTGACGAAACTGGCGACCGTATTCGTGAAATCGGCCGTGAATTTGGGACAGTCACAGGAAGACCACGTCGGGTTGGTTGGTTTGATACTGTTGTAATGCGCCATTCTAAACGAGTTTCTGGGATTACGAACTTATCATTAAACTCAATTGATGTCTTAAGTGGCTTGAAAACCGTGAAAATTTGTACAGCCTATGAATTAGATGGTGAAAAAATCTATCACTACCCAGCTAGCTTAAAAGAATTAGCTCGTTGTAAACCAATTTTTGAAGAATTACCAGGTTGGGAAGAAGATATCACTAGTTGTAAAACATTAGCAGAACTACCAGAAAATGCACGTAACTACGTACACCGAGTGTCAGAGCTTGTAGGAGTTCGCGTGTCGACCTTTTCAGTTGGTCCTGACCGTAACCAAACAAACGTTTTAGAAAGTGTTTGGGCACAAATTTAATCAAGTAAAAAGACTTACTAAAACTTTCTTTAGTAAGTCTTTTTTATATGAGTGAGTTCACATATGTTAAAGAAAATCAGGAATTATGTTATACTTACATAACTTTTAAAAAGGAGGAAATAGGTTTGGCTGGAAAAAGTTTTGATTTAATGACAGATTCATGTTGTGATTTGCCATATCAATATTTAAAAGATAATCATGTCCAATTTGTTAGTATGATTATCAATTTAGATGGCAAAGAGTATGTCGATGACTTAGGCGAAGACTTCGACTATCAATGGTTTATGTCAGAATTACAGGCAGGAAAAATGCCGACAACGTCACAAATTAATACCGGTACGTATTTAGAAATTTTTAGCAATTATATCGATAGTCAACAACCATTATTATATTTATGTTTTTCATCAGGTTTAAGTGGTTCGTACAACAATGCTGTCATGGCATTGGAAATGTTAAAAGAAGAACATAACAATCTTCCAATCACAATCATTGATTCTAAAGCAGCATCACTGGGCCTAGGCTTATTAGTTATGGAGTTAATCAAGTTACGAGACGCAGGTCAATCACTGACAGAGGCTGTTACTTGGTTAAATGAGTATGGGCCTCGTCTCCATTCATGGGTGACAGTTAATGACTTAAATCACTTAGAACGAGGTGGCCGGATTTCAAAAGCTTCAGCCACAGTTGGTAGTTTAATCAAGATTAAACCAATTATTGTCGTTGATCCAAGTGGTCATTTAATTAATGTCGGCAAAGTTCGTGGTCGCCACAAGTCTTTAGATAAATTAGTCCAAGAAACACTGAAAACAATAGGGGAACAAGTTGATCAAACCGTGGTCATTGCTTATGCCGGTGATTTAGAGGCTGGTGAAGAAGTTAAAAGTCTGTTAACGGATCAACCAGGCGTCAAAGAGATTGTCTTATTACCAATGGGTCCAACGATCGCTAGTCATACTGGTTATGGTGCCATGGCCGTCTTTTCATTTGGAACAATCAGATAAATAAAAAGTAGCACCCTTTGATGATTTAACATCAAGGAGTGCTACTTTTTTTGATTCACTTATTTTGGTAAGCTTAAATCGCGGTAACGGACAATAACGTAACCTTTTAAATCTTCAATTTTTTCTTTATCTAAAGGGTTAAAGGTTGATAATTGAAGAACAGCTGAATTTTCATGTAAAGCAGTTGCGACACCGCAAAATGGAAATTGTAATAATTCAGATGAACCTTCGTATAAATTATCAATAATAATATCTTCTTTATTCATATGTATCAGTCCTTTACAGTTATTTAATGAAAGTTACCTCCGTTGGTACAGGTGTTCCCTTCAACGGAGGTAAATTAAGAGTCATTATTTAGTTTTAAAAAGTTCTTTCATTTTATCTTGAACTTCTTTGTTGTCTAAGAACTCATCGTAAGTTGTTTCCGCACGGTCAACGACACCTTTATCAGAAATTGCAATGATGCGGTTAGCAATTGTTTGAATAAACTGGTGGTCATGTGAAGCGAACAACAGAGAGCCTTTAAAGCCGATTAGACCATCATTAAGTGCTGTGATTGACTCTAAGTCTAAGTGATTTGTTGGGTCGTCTAAAACTAAAACGTTAGCTTTTGAGAGCATCATTTTAGATAACATACAACGAACTTTTTCACCACCAGATAAGACATTGACAGGTTTCATAACGTCTTCACCTGAGAACAACATCCGACCTAGGAAACTACGTAAGAACGTATTGTCGTCTTCTTCTTTGCCTGCGTATTGACGTAACCAGTCAACGATTGGTTGTTGATTTCCTTCAAACTCGGCAGAGTTATCTTTTGGTAAGTAAGCTTGTGACGTTGTTACGCCCCATTTGACTTCACCGGAATCAGCTTCCATTTCACCCATAATAATTTTGAATAAAACCGTTGTTACGATATCATTGTTACCAATGAAAGCAACTTTGTCGTCTTTATTTAAAGTGAATGAAATATTATCTAAGACTTTTTTACCATCAATGGTTTTTGAAATATTTTCAACTTGTAATAAATCATTACCGATTTCACGTTCTGGGCTAAAGCCTACGAAAGGATAGCGACGTGAAGAAGGTTGAATGTCGTCAATAGTGATTTTTTCTAACATTTTTTTACGAGACGTTGCTTGTTTAGATTTTGAAGCATTCGCACTGAAACGAGCGATAAAGTCTTGTAATTCTTTGACTTTTTCTTCTTTTTTCGTGTTTTGATCCGCTTGTAATTTTGAAGCTAATTGACTAGACTCTAACCAGAAATCGTAGTTTCCAACGAATAACGTGATTTTACCAAAGTCTAAATCAGCCATGTGAGTACAAACTTTATTTAAGAAGTGACGGTCATGGGAAACAACAATAACAGTGTTATCAAAGTTAATTAAAAACTCTTCTAACCAAGCAATTGACTTCGTGTCTAAACCATTGGTTGGCTCATCTAAAAGTAAGACATCAGGCTTACCGAAAAGAGCTTGGGCTAATAATACTTTAACTTTTTCACCAGCTGATAGTTCAGCCATTTTTAAGTCGTGTAACTCATCAGGAATGTTTAATCCTTGGAGTAATTGCGCAGCTTCTGGTTCAGCTTCCCAACCATTCAATTCAGCAAATTCCCCTTCTAATTCAGCGGCTTTTAAGCCGTCAGCATCAGAGAAATCTTCTTTCATGTAAATGGCGTCTTTTTCTTGCATGACTTCATAGAGACGTTTGTGACCCATCATGACAGTTGCTAGAGCAGTAATATCATCATAGTCAAAGTGGTTTTGTTTAAGGGTTGCCATCCGTTCGTCTGGACCTAAAGTCACAGAACCGGTTGAGGCTTCAATTGATCCTTCTAAAACTTTTAAGAAAGTTGATTTACCAGCGCCATTAGCACCGATTAAGCCATAACAGTTGCCGGGGATGAATTTGATGTTAACGTCTTCGAATAATTTACGATCTGGTAGTTGCAAACTAACATTTGATACAGTAATCATAGTGTTCCTCAATTCCTCTTATTTAATTTTCTATACATAGATAGACCTTCTAGCATTATAACTAGGATTGCTGGGAATTACAACCATGAAGTCTGCCTATATATAGTAGGAAGTTGTTTTTATAGTTAATTCGGTAAATTATCAGAAAGTTTTAAGTAACTTCTGAAAGCGTGATATAATGGTTTCAATAAATATTTTTCGAAAGTAGGAATCTCATGAAATTTTCAGACTATTCATATGTTAGACCAGATTACGCAACAACTAAAAAAGAATTTGCCGAAAAAATAAGTGAGTTTGAGGCTGGTACAGCTGAGACTGTCAATGAACGAGGGGAAGCTTTATTTCAATTACACAGTGATCTAACTTCGATGCAAGAATTAGCCATGATTCGCCACACGATCGATACTCGGGATCCGTTTTATAAAGAGGAAGATGAGTATTGGAATGAATTTGGGCCCTTATACGAAGAATTAATTACCGAATATTACCAAGTGATTTTATCATCGCCTCATATTGAACAATTAAAAACTGTCTTTCCGACGACGTTTTTCATGCTAGCGGAAAACAAGTTAGCAACGTTCTCTAGTGAAGTCATTGAACTATTACAAACTGAAAATAAATTAGTCTCAGAATACGACCAATTAATCGCTAGTGCCCAAGTCGCCTTTGATGGCAAAGAGTTAACGTTAGCCCAATTAGGCCCTTACCGTCAAAGCACTGAACGAGAAGTTCGTAAAGGAGCCAGTAGCGTCAGCAGTGCGTTCTTTGCTGAAAATGCTGGAAGGATTGATCACGTCTTTGACCAATTAGTCAAAGTTAGAACGAAGATTGCCCAAACATTAGGTTTCAAAGACTATGTTGAAATGGCCTATCGTTTCATGAACCGGTTTGATTATAACCGTGAAATGGTGGAAGTGTATCGGGAAGAAATTCTGAAACATGTAGTACCAATTACTCAAAAATTATACCAACGTCAAAGTCAGCGTTTAGGCTTAAAGACCCTTAAAAATTATGATTTACCTTTAGAATATTTAAGCGGCAATGCCATACCAAAAGGGACGCCTGAGGAAATTGTCGAAAAAGGCTTAGCTATGTACCAAGAACTATCACCAGAAACCGGCAAATTTATGACAGATATGGTAGAGTCAGAGTTATTAGACTTACTTAGCAAACCAGGTAAACAAAGTGGTGGCTACTGTGACTATTTGCCGAAAGAGCAAGCCCCGTTTATTTTCGCCAACTTTAATGGGACGTCAGCGGATATTGATGTCTTAACTCATGAAGCCGGCCATGCCTTCCAAGTTTATCAATCACGTTGGATTAAGCAACCAGATTGTGTCTTTCCAACTTACGAGAGCTGTGAGATCCATTCTATGAGTATGGAGTTCTTTACGTGGCCGTGGATGCATTTATTCTTTGAGGAACAAGCAAGTAAGTATCATTTTTCACATCTGTCAGGAGCTGTGCAATTTTTACCTTATGGCGTCCTAGTCGATCATTTCCAACATGTGGTTTATGAACGACCAGACATGACCCCAGCGGAACGAAATAATGTTTGGCGAGAATTAGAAGGGATGTATTGTCCGGAACGAGATTACAGTGAAGATGACTTCTTAGCTCAAAGAACTTACTGGTACCGCCAAGGCCATATCTTTTCATCGCCGTTTTACTATATTGATTATACGTTAGCCCAAGTCTGCGCCTTCCAATTTTGGCAAAGAGACCATTTAGAAAAAGATCCCCAAGCATGGTCAGATTATTTAGCGATTTGTCAGGTTGGCGGCACGAAGAGTTTCTTAGAGATCGTTGCGTTAGCTAAGTTACAATCACCTTTTGAAAAAGGGGCACTGACTTCAGTGATGGCGTCGATTGATACTTATTTATCAGGGATTGATGATTCACAATTCAACTAAATTACTTAAATTAAAGGAGCTTGTCACTAATGTCTATTAAACTAGTCGCCATTGATATCGATGGCACATTACTTAATTCAAATAAAGAATTAACCGCAAAAACGAAGGCCACAATCGCAGAAGCGAAAGCCCAAGGGATTAAGATCGTTCTAGCAACTGGTCGCCCTTATCCAGGTGTTGTCGAATCACTTAAAGCTTTAAACTTAGAAGAAGCTGGGGACTACGTAATTACTTATAACGGTTCCTTAGTTCAAGCGAGCGATACGAAAGCAATCATTGCTTCCCACGGCTTAACTTATGAGAACTTTATTGAAATCGAAGCGATGGCTCGCCAAGTCGGAGTGCCAATTCATACTATTGATCAAGAAAATATTTATACGGCCAATCATCTAATTAGTCCTTATACGATTCATGAAGTTGGACTGACAGGCATGCCTTTGTATTATCGTTCAATCGATCAAATGACACCAGACATGGAAATTATTAAAATGATGATGATTGACGAACCAGTCCTTTTAGATGAAGCGATTACGAAAATTCCTGACTGGTTTAAAGAAAAGTATACAACAGCTAAAAGTGCTGAATTCTATTATGAAATTCTAAACATTGAAGCTAATAAAGGCAAAGCCTTACTAGAGCTAGCCGATCATTTAGGGATTAAACAAGAAGAAACGATGGCAATTGGTGACAATGAAAACGACTTGCCAATGGTTGTGACTGCCGGAATTGGTGTGGCCATGGGCAACGCCGTGCCAGCTTTAAAAGCTGTGGCTGATGTGATTGGTCTGTCCAATGATGAAGATGGGGTAGCAGGGATTATTGAAGAATATGTTTTAAAATAACAGGAAATATAAATAACAAAAAAAGACTAACTTTCCAAAAAGTAACATGGAAAGCAGTCTTTTTTTCGATTAATAAGTCCGTTTTAACAATAAACTAGTCACGTCATAAATGACTTTTTTAGTCTCCTGTTCATTATCAGGCAACTTAGTAATTTCTTTTAACGCTTTAGCTGTGTATGAGGCAGCTAGTTTGCGAGCTTCTTCAATCCCACCATTTTCTTGAACCAGTTGATAAATTTCGGCAGTATCAGCTGTTGTCATCCCTTCTCTCTTGTTTAGCAGAGGCAACAAGGCTTGGGGATTGTTTTTTAAGGCGTAGAGTAAGGGTAAGCTGTAAACCCCTTGCTTGACGTCTTCTAGGACTGGTTTGCCAATACTGGCAGTTGCTTCAGAGTAATCTAAAATATCATCGATAATTTGAAAAGTAATGCCAATATAGTTACCGATTTTCTTACATTTATTAGCAAATAATTGCGAACAACCACTTTCATAAGCACCGACAAAACAGCTTAAGGCAAACAATTCCGCAGTTTTTCCAGAAATATTATCTAAGTAAGCATTGATGCTCATAGTTGTATCGTAACGGTTGTCCATTTGCCCTAATTCCCCAGCTAAGACTTTTTCCATACTGTTAGCATTGAGTTGAATACTCTTCAGAGAAGAAGCGTGGTTAGCTAAGAGTTTAAAACAACTAACGAACAAATAGTCGCCAGCATAGACAGCCACATCTTTCCCGAATTGACTTTGAACGGTAGGATGATTTCGTCTGAGGTCTGCTTCGTCAATAATATCATCGTGAATTAAAGTCGCTGTATGTAAGGTTTCCATGGCAGCAGCTAAAGCAATCATTTTTTCCCGATCAGTTTCTTTGCCGAACTGTGAAAAAAGGAGTAAATAAGCTGGACGTAATAACTTTCCGCCAGAATAAATCATCGTTAAGATCGCTTGTTCAACGGCTTTGTTTGATAATTTGATAGAGCCTTCCATCATTTTTAATGTAGCGGCTAACTCTTTTGCCAAATCAGGGTAATCTTGCCATAATTTGTGAATTTTCATGGTAAACTCCTTAGGTTGATAACTGTTGATTTGTGTTAATTAAGATGAGGCTTGGTAGTCTTTTTGAAAACGATTCAAGGTACTTACGTGCTCTAGTAAGTAATTAGCAGCAATCCCCACGGCAATACCAGCTAAGATGCCGATAAAAGATAAGACTGGTAAGTAGAGCATGACGTTCCAAGAACCAGAAATCCAACTAGCAGTCACTAATTGACCGACGTTATGTAAAAAACCACCAGCAGCACTAATCCCGATGACACTAACTCGTTTAGGACCTAGGCCTTTGATTAACAGCATGCCAGCATAGCTCAGAAAAGCGCCAGAAGCACTGTATAACAAAGTTGAAACCGTCCCACCGAGGAAAGTTGTTAATAATAATCGTAAACAAACAAGAAAGAAGCTTTCTCTCTTAGACATAGTGAAGATGGCAATAATTGTAATTAAATTAGCTAAGCCTAATTTCGCTCCAGGAGCAAAGGCGAAGGGGAAAGGAATCATTCGTTCTAATAAACCGATGACAACTCCCTGGGCCACTAAGAGTGAAATATAAATATATGTTTTATTTTTATTCATTTCAGCCTCCCTGTTGATTAGCTAAGTATAGCGTAATTAAAAATAAAGTTCTAGGGCAGCCCCTAGAACTTTATTAGTAAGGGTAGCTTATTTGCTTTGCCCATATCTTGATTTCGTATCACCGTACCACCATTTACCTAAAGTTCTGTGGATCCATGGCACCGCCCATTTGTCTAAACCAACAGCACGGCCAGAGCCGTTCATTAGTGCAAAGGCAACGGGGATGAACCAGATGTTAACCCAGTAGAACATACCTGATAGACAGAATGCAGCGACTAAAGCGATAGTTGAGGCACTTGCTAACCATGTGAATAGTCCAGCAATTAAAGCTAGAGCAATTAAAATTTCAAAAATTGTCATGAATTTTTGGAAGAATAGGGCTACTTCTGGTGTAGGCATCATAAATTCCATTACTGAAGCAAACCATTTTGGCATGTGGTCAAAGACCATCATTGGTTCTTCACCATAACCATAACTTAAACCGAAGTGAGCAACGGTTTCAACGACTTCAGCAGAGCCATCAACAGCTTCTGAAGCACCGGTTGTCGCAGCGTCTTGTAACCATGGGAAAGGGAAAACAATTGTATCACTAAACCAAGAGCCTTCACCAAACCAAGTTGATGGTTTTAAGTAATCGCCAGTTCCGACCACTTTTTTCATTGATTCAACTAACCAAACTAAACCGTAGAAGACACGTAATGGTACTGACCATAAAATATTGCCGTAACGAGATGAGTGACCACGAGCAACGTTACGTTCGTCCTTAATATGGAAGAACTCGTGCATCATGTATTGGAAAGCGTAGTAACCTGAGCGAATGTCCAGGAAGTATTTTAAGTTAATCATATGTTTCATTAAAATGGCCATGAAACCACTTAGATGAATTTTTTCAAAGAGACAAGCCACACCGTATTTAGAGCCGATTGAAACCATAAATCCTTGGTAGTTCCCTTTGTATTTATGCATTTCAGTTTTGTTGACTTCAGCCACGATGTTTTTCGCAGCACAGTGACCAGTACCTTCAGCCGCTTGCACGATTTGTGGTGTTGGTGTGTTTTCGAATTCTTCGTAATAAACTAAGTCTCCGACAACGTAAACCCCTTTGTCTTCATAACCTTTCGCTTGCATGTATTCGTTAGCAACTAGGCGGTTAGCACGAGCCGCTTCCATTTCAAAAGCTTTCGCATCGCTGTTGGCTTGAACACCAGCAGTCCAGATTAAGGTATGAGTTGGAATTGTATCACCATTTTTTAAAGTGATTGCATCAGCGCCAACTTCAACAATCGCTGAATTTTTCAGAATTTGAATTCCTTGTTTAACCATAAAGCGTTCAGCTTTACCAGCGTCATTACGGTCCAACATGTTTAAGATCGTTGGTGCAGCTTCAACGACTAATAATGAAATTTCTTCAGCAGTGATTTTGTTGTCTTTTGCTAAACGAGCTTTCCAGTCAATTAATTCGCCGACCATTTCAATACCAGTGAACCCTGAACCACAGACAACGAAAGTTAACATTGCTTTGCGAATTTCAGCATCTGGTTCTAAGGCAGCTTTTTTAACAGTTAATTGAATATGCTCACGTAATTTAATCGCATCTTCCATTGACCATAAAGTAAAGCCATTTTCTTTAACACCAGGAGTACCAAAGTCATTGGGCTCGCCACCCATTCCTAGCATAACGTAATCAAATGGGTATTCGCCATTTTCAGTAATCACCACTTTGTTTTCTTTATCAATGTTTGTAACATTATCAGTAACTAAAGTGACGTTTTTTCTGCGACAGAATAAACGTTGTAAATCATATTGGATGGCAGTTTCTTCAACACGCCCACCAGCAACTTCGTGTAATTCGGTCATCATTGTTTGATATGAATGACGATCAATTAAGGTAATTTCAACATCTGTGTTCTTTTTAAGTTTCTTTGAAATATATTTAGTCCCACAAACGCCAGCATACCCAGCTCCTACGACGACAATTCTTGTTTTAGCCATAGTTCTTAATCTCTCCTTTATACAGTAGTAATAATGAATAATTGCTTTGAAAATAATTACACAATCTATCTAATTATATAACCAAATGGGATAGATGTCTAACTATATTTAAGATTATCATAAAAAGCTTAGTATTTGAATAACAAATAGGAAGAAATGTGTGAAAAATGAACGAAAACGCAAAAACTTATTGCATTAAACCTGAGAATGCGATAAGATAATTATGTAAAACATTTCACAATCAACTTAATTTTGAGGGTGAAGTAAATAAAGAAAAGGTGGAATAAAAATGAAATCACAAAAATTTTTAACAGGTTTTGCGGTATTAGCCTTATCAACATTAGTATTAGCAGCTTGTGCACCAGATAAAAAAGCTGAAGACACACCAAAAGAATCATCAACAGAACAAACAACAGAGAAATCTTCTGCTACTGAAGAAGAAGCTCCTGCAGAAAAAGTTGCCGGCGCAGATTTACAAGACGGTACATATGAATTAGAAGAAAAAAATGAAAACAACGACTACCGTGCGGTGTTCTCAATTACCGTTAAAGATGGTAAAATTGCTGAATCTAAATACGACAACATCAATAAAGACGGCAAGTCTAAAGCTGATGACAAAGAGTATCAAGAAATGATGAAAGAAAAAGCCGGTGTAGGTCCAGCTGACTTTATCCCTGCTTTAAATGAAGCGCTAGTTGCTGCTCAAACTGCTGATGGCGTTGAAGTTGTTACAGGTGCTACTCATTCAACAGATTCATTCAAAAACTACGCACAACAATTAATTCAAGCAGCACAAGCTGGTAAAACAGATAAAATCGAAATCGATAATGGCGCAGAATTAAAAGATGGTGAGTATACATTAGAAGAGAAAAACTATTCTAATGGTTACCGTACAACATTCACAATCGTAGTTAAAGACAAAAAAGTCACTGAATCTAAATATGACAACGTGAACGAAGACGGCAAATCTAAAACTGAAGACAAAGAATATGATGACATGATGAAAGACAAATCAGGTACTGGCCCATCAGAATTTATCCCTGCTTTAAACAAAGCATTAGTTGAGGCTGAAGGCCAACCAGCTGAAGTTGAAGTCGTTACCGGTGCAACTCATTCAACTCATGCCTTCCAAATGTATGCTGAACAATTAATCAATGCTGCTGAAAAAGGCGACACTGCTAAAATTGAAGTCGACAACATTGTTATGAAATAATTAAAAACACTCTGAAACTGACAAAGACTATTATTTAGTCTTTGTCAAAGAGGACTGATAAGTTAATATTATAAGAAGATGTTTCTGGTGTTTTTCAGAAACGTCTTCTTTTTACTTTGTTTAATTTTTATCAAGCTGTTAGTCGGAAATCTTTTGATGTGCATTTTTTGAAATGCTTTAAACTCGTCTGATATTATTTTTAATGTCTTTATATGTGTATTTTTAACGTCAATTATTCTGTATAAATAGATATAAATGATACCTTATTTATAGGGAAGCGTTTTTTTATAACGTTAAAAGCATTTCTTCTAGTGTGGGACTTAAATCATAACAGAGGGGCGACCTGATTTTATTTTAATCAATTAAAAAGGGGGCACGGACTAATGTCTCGGCCTCTTGGGATGTTTTCATTTTCCATTTTTTTATGTTACTATTTGTTCAAACTAACTGATAATGAAAGGAGATAGGATGAAAAAAACATTATTTTTTTATACTATCTTTATTATTGTGATAACTGCTATCTACGCAAATTATCTTGTGAAAGATGAGTATGGTATTAATTTAAAGGATTATATTATCTATTCATTGCCTTATACAAATACTGAAAGTGAATGGATTAAAGAAAGGCCTACAATTCTGTATGCCGCGGATCAAAGTTCTCCGCCATTACGTTATGTGGATCAAAATGATCAACAATATAAAGGGGTTGTCATTGACTACCTCAGTTCGTTATCGATTCAGTTAAGTAAAGAAATTCGCTTTGTCCCGTATCGGTGGGAAGAGGCGATTGAAAAATTAAAAAAAAATGAAACCGATTTAGCCGATATGTTTATTAGTGAAAGTCGAGAAAATGAATTAGTATTTTCAATTCCGATTTATAAATTAAGAGGATCCATTGCCCACTCCCAAAATATTGTAAAGATATCGAATAAAAAAGATTTAATTGGTCTAAGAATAGCAATACCTCGCGGGGATTACGCGTTAGATTATTTAAAAGATATTGAAAGTAGAATTGAGATTGTCTCTAGTGAAGATATATTAGATGCCTTAACTAAAGTATCTTCTGGAGAGGCTGATGTTGCAATTGGGGATGAGCCAGTCATTAATTATTATTTGAAAGAAAAAGGCAACCTACCGAATTTAGTTCAAAGTAGTTGGGTAATGTATGAGAATAATGTTGTCTTAGGAACAGCAAAAAAAAATAAACAATTGCTTAAGGTTGTAAACAAAGCTATTTTAAAATTACAAAAGAAACAAGAAGTAGATAAAATTCGGACGAAATGGATGGGCATGGCTTCACCAATGAAATTGAAAACAGGTTTAAACAGTACTAGTTTCAAATTTTTTATTTTAGCTGAGCTGATTGCGTTGATTGCACTAATTTTTATTATTGGTTACCGTTTGTTAGCCAAAGAAGTTGAAAGTAAAACAAAGAAATTAAGTGAAACGAACGAAGATTTGGAGCATATCTTTGAAAGTATTCCAGAAATGAAAGTAATTATTAATCAGAACTATCAGATTATTAAAATTAATGATTTTTTTGCCGAATTTATTGAGTTAGAAAAGAAAGAGTTACTCGGAAAATTAATTTGTGAAGTAGATTCCTTAAATTTTTTTCATCAAATTAAAGGAATGTTTGAATATGTTTTAGAGACAGGTAATAAGCAAGAGTCTGAAATCAGATTTGACGATCAAATATTTATCGTATCTTGCTTCCCGATGCACCAAAATTGGCCGCAAGAAAAAAAACTCATTATTTCAATGAAAGACATTACTTTTCAAAAGTTTAATGAACAGCAACTATTACAGATTAACAAAATGGCGGCTGTTGGAGAATTAGCTGGAGGGATTGCTCATGAAGTTAAAAATCCATTAGGTCTAATTAGGTCGTATACTTATTTACTAAAAGACGATAGTATTATCCCACAAGAAAACCAATTAGCTTATGACTATTTAAGTGGTATTGAGAAATCAACTGAACGAGCTAAAGAAATTATTGATAATCTATTAAATTTCTCTAAGCTTACTAATGACGATGAGCGCGAATTTAATCTCTCAGAATTAATCAAAGAGTTATTAAAACTGGAAGAAAAACGACTAGTTAACCAGAAAATCAATTGTGAAATTATCAATAAAGGCGACTTTATGATTTTGTCAAAAAAAGAAAGTATGAAACATATCTTGATTAACTTAATTTCCAACGCTATTGATGCAATGCCTAGGGGTGGAGACTTAACAATTAATTGTAGAAGGCACGAAGAAGTAATTGAGTTAAGTATCATCGATACGGGGATTGGGATACCGCCTGATATTTTATCATCTGTTTTCAATCCTTTCTTCACAACCAAATTAAGTGAAAATGGAACGGGACTAGGGTTGTATATCGTTTATGAGCAGGTTCAACGTCTCGGAGGATATATCACGGTAAATTCATTTGTAGATAAAGGAACAACATTTATTATCAAGTTTTAAAGGAGAGAACGATGATCAATAAAAAACTATCAGTCCTAATTGTTGATGATGAAGAAGAATACCAAACAGTTTTGAGTTTGATATTAAAGCGGGAAGGGTATCAAACAATATGTGCTAGTTCGGTCGAACAAGCAATCGATAAGCTAAGTCAAAGGCAAGTTGATGTAATTGTTTCTGATTTGATAATGGGTGAAAAAAGCGGATTGGATTTATTGAAAATGGTTCATCGCCATTATCCAGCCATTGAATTTATTTTAATTACCGGATATGGGTCTTATGCTACAGCAGTCGAAGCGATTAAAGAAGGCGCCTTTAGCTACTTTGCTAAAGGTTCTGATCCAGATGAGTTGATTAGAGAACTAGAGAAACTAAGTGACTTGAAGGCGATAAAAAAAGATCAATCGTTATTAACCGAGGGGCCATTATTGCGCTCGAATAATCGAACTATTCAAGAAATATTTAAGACTTTAGATAAAATATCACAAACTGACATTACTGTTTTACTTTCTGGTGAATCGGGTGTCGGTAAAGAAATATTTGCTAGGTATATCCATGATCACAGCCAGCGTTCCAATAAACGGTACGTTTCCGTAAACTGTTCATCATTGTCTAAAAATTTGTTAGAATCTGAATTATTCGGTTATGAAAAAGGGGCATTTACTGGGGCAGACGATACTTATATTGGCCGTTTTGAGTATGCTGATAATGGCACTCTTTTTTTAGATGAAATTGGAGAAATTGACTTAGAAACGCAAGTGAAATTATTGAGAGTACTTGAAACACAAGTAATAGAACGAGTAGGTAGTAAAATCCCAATTAAATTAAATAATCGCCTAGTTTCTGCAACAAATAAAGATTTATCAAATGAAATTAAAAATAAACATTTTCGAGAAGATTTGTACTATAGATTGAATGCTATTTCAATTGAGATACCGCCATTAAGGCGCAGACGGGAAGACATCTCGATGTTTGTTGACCACTTTGTTAACCATTTTAAACACAAGTATAATAAGCAAATTACTGGTGCGGATAATCAGGTCACATTATTTTTTAATACGTATGATTTCCCAGGAAATATTCGTGAATTACGGAATGTTGTCGAGCGTTTAGTTGTGCTAAGTGAGAGCGATAAATTATCAGAAAAGGACTTACCTTCCTTTGATTTTAGTTTACAAGAAACTAATTCAGAATTGAGCGTTTCAACAACTGAATATACGTTAAAGACCTTAAGGCAAGAAGTTGAAAAAAAGTATATAATCAAGCTTTTAGAGACGTATAATGGCGATTTAACCAAAGTGTCTACTCATTTAGGAATAACTAGGCGGCACTTATTGAATTTAGTCAAAGACTTAGCAATTAAATATTAAGACCAGGAAATATATTTCTCAATTAGGAAATATATTTCTTTTTTGTTGTAGATTTTTTTGACAAAGGGCATTGTATCGCTATTTAAAAGTTGGCATTAATCTTGCTTAATAGAAAGGTAACATAGAAAGGAGTATGTAGAGATGACTATGCAAATTGAAATCGGAAGTTATGTCCAAATTCACTGGATTGAACTTCAACCAGAGGAAAGAACTGGAAAAATACCACAAGATACTAAAGAGGTGCCATTAGAATGCTGGCTTAAGGGCTTTTTGACAGAGGTCGGTCAAGTCGGCGAGACAGTAACAATTGAAACAGTGACCAACCGATTAGTTAAGGGAACTTTAGTCGAAGTTAATCCGACATATAATTATGGGTTTGGTCATACATATTTACCAGAGCTGTTAGAAGTAGGACTAAGTTTACGAAAAATTATGAGAGGAAACGACTAAGATGAAAAAAAATGATTATCGGTCAGTTATGGATAGAGACAATGAAATTATGAAAGATGCACTAGCAATGGATTATTCAAAGTATGAATCTGGTAATATCGCATTTGATTATGAAGGGTTGATGGCGGATGTTAACTTATCAATTGAAGAAATCAAAGAAATTCAACTTGGGACTGGTGTAGGGAATACCCCGTTGTTAGAGTTGAAAAATATTACAGCACTTGCGCGTAAAACGGCACCAGCTGGCAAAGGTGCTCGAATTTTTGTTAAGGATGAACAATGTAATCCTTCTGGCAGTTTTAAAGATCGTCGTGCATCGATTTCAGCATATATGGCAAAAAAAATGGGTTACAAAGGCATTATGGCTGCTACAAGTGGTAATTACGGAGCAGCAGTTGCTTCACAAGCGGCTATGTTGAATTTACCTTGTATTATTGTTCAAGAGTGCTTTGACTCAAAAAAAATTGGGCAGCCAGAAATTTTAGAAAAACAACGAAAATGTGAATCTTACGGGGCAGAAGTTTTACAATTAACAGTTGGCCCTGAATTGTTTTATGTCTATTTAAAAATTTTAGAAGAAACAAATTATTTTAACGCCTCTCTTTATTCCAATTACGGTATTGCTGGAGTTGAAACATTGGGGACCGAAATTATTGAAGAAATGAGAGCAAAAGAAGGCAAAGAACCAGATGTTATCATTGCAACTAATGCCGGTGGTGGTAATCTGACAGGGACAGCTCGTGGTGCACTGTCAGTCGGAGCATCAACTAAAATTTTTGGGGCGAGCGTTGATTTATCAGGTTTGTCTATGGCATCTGATAGTAGTTTTAATAAGAAATCATTTACAACAGGGCACACAGGCTTTGGTATGCCTTATGCAACGGACCCTGATCATTCAGATGTTCCTAGAAGTGCTGCACGGCCGTTACGCTATATGGATGATTATTTATTAGTTAAGCAAGGAGAGGTCTTTTATATAACAGAAGCACTTGCTCAATTAGAAGGCTTAGAACGAGGGCCAGCAGGTAATACATCTTTGACTGCTGCGTTCGCTTTAGCACAAACAATGGATGAGGATCAAATTATTGTGGTTCAAGAAACGGAATACACTGGTGCCGGAAAATCGCCGCAACCACAACTAAGCTTTGCTATTGAGAATGGTATTTCCGTAAAATTTGGTAATCCAAACGACGAAATCCCGGGAGAAACAATTATTTTACCTGAACATCCTAGTAATATTGAAGTTAGACATGCTGATCTTGACCGAATGAGAAAAAGCTATATTCGTAAGGCTGTTGAACATGTAGGAGCAACCTATGCTACGCAAGAAGATATTAGCTACCTAGCTTTAGAAACTCGCTCAAAAGAAGAATACGTTAGCAATTATTTAGCGGAACTTAAGATCAAAATTAATTGAAGGAGGGAGGTGTAATGGAAAAAAGTCACGTACAAGATAGAAAAGGTTCTTTAAAAAAGACTATTGGGGTTGTGGAAGCGACTTTGCTAGTTGTGGGTATCGTTATTGGGAGTGGCGTATTTTATAAGCCAACGGCTGTGTTAGCAGCAATTCAAGCACCAGGATTTGCTTTATTAATTTGGGTAATCGGGGGGGCTTTGACTCTGGCTGGTTCATTAACATTAGCTGAAATTGGCTCAGCCATACCTAAAACAGGTGGCCTTTATGTTTATATTAAGGAGCTGTTTGGCGATCGGATGGCGTTTCTGTTTGGGTGGGTGCAAATCCTTGTTTATTATCCGGGTCTCTCGGCAGCTCTGGCTGTAATTTTGGCAACACAAACAACAACGTTTATTCCATTAACAAGTATGCAACAGAAATTTTTAGCAGCTGGTTATATGATATTGATTATGGCAATCAATATTGCTTCTACAAAATTTGCCACAAAATTTAATACGGTTTTTACAATTGGTAAGCTCATGCCAATCATATTTATTGCTATCTTTGGTATGCTAATGGGAGATCAACATTCATTTACTCCTTTTATGCCATCAGCTGATGTTAACATTGGCACCGGATTTAGTGCGGCTTTATTAGGTGTCTTATTCGGATACGAAGGCTGGATTGCAGTATCAAACTTATCTGGGGAATTAAAAAATCCTAAAAAAGACTATCCGAAAGCAATATTTTTCGGAATTATGATTATTACAGTTGCATATTTAGGTGTTAATATTGGTGTTCTTAATGCAATGTCAGTTGAAGAAATTATTCAGTCTGATAAAGTCGTGTCTGATGCTGCAGTCATTTTGTTTGGTAATATTGGGTCGAAAATAATTTCAGTGGGAATTTTAGTTTCAATTGTGGGCTCACTATCAGGATTTTTAATGAGTTCGGGTCGACTTCCTTATGCTATGGCTCAAGAAAAAATGATTCCTCTTCCTAAGTTTTTCGGTAAGGTTGCAGATAAAGGCGATACACCGATAAATTCGTTAATATTTATTACTGTTTTATCCATTTTCTATATTTTTTCCGGATCATACAACACTCTAACCGATTTATCAGTGTTCGTAACGTGGATGTTCTTAATCATCGGTATGTCAGGAATTTTTGTTTTAAGGACCAAACGTAAAGAACTAAGTGAACAAAGTGATTACAAAGTACCGTTCTATCCAGTTGTACCAATTATAGGAATTGTTGGGGCAACATATGTTGTAGGGAGTACTTTAATAAGTGGCGCTAAAATGGCAATATTTGGTGTAATCATCATGTTTTTAGGTTTACCTATTTATGAATATTTGAAGCGAAAGCAATGGACTTAAAAAATTAGGTGAACTCATATTAGACTTATAAAGTATATCATTTTCAAGGGATATGAACGCTGATGTATCAGTGGTTTGTATCCTTTATTTATTATTTCATGATGGTCTTCACTCCTTAGCGCCTTTGTATTATTACATAAAACGTTGTAAAATAAGAGAAGACTTAAGAAAGTGAGCTTGTGAAATGAAAAATAAGAGCAAGGTAATCCTAGGAATTAGTTTAATTATCGCTATTAGTTTAGCAGGTTGTAGTAAGAAAGAACCTGAAGCAATTATAAATAAAGAAGCATACAGTGAGCAGCAATTTTTAATGGGAACTTATGTTAAAATGCAGATTTTTGACGACGGTAAAGAAGATGTCTTAGATAAAGGCTTTGCACGAGTCAAAGAACTAGCAAATAAAATTACGACGAATGAAGAAGACACAACTGCTGGAGCGGAAGTTGAAGAAATCAATCAACAAGCTGGTATCAAACCAGTGAAAGTTTCTGATGATGTGTATCCTTTAATTAAGAAAGCTTATGATTACAGTGTGGCAGAAGAGGAAGGCTTTGATTTGGCGATTGGACCGATTACGAAGTTGTGGCATATTGGCTTTGATGATGCTCGTAAACCAGCCCAAACAGAAATTGATCAAGCCTTAAAGTTAGTCAAACATGAAAATGTTATCTTAGACGATGCAGCTCAAACAGTCTTTTTGAAAGAGAAAGGCATGTCTTTAGATTTAGGCGCGATTGCGAAAGGTTACATTACCGATGAAGTCGTCAAAGTATTTAAAGCAAACAACGTGACGACAGCGATTGTTGATTTAGGTGGCAATGTTTATGTTTTAGGACACAGTCCCCGTAAAGCGAGTAGCGACTGGACTGTAGGGATCCAAGACCCGAACCAAGCCCGTAATACGATTGTTGGTTCAGTGCCAGCGAGTAATCAATCCTTAGTAACATCAGGGATTTATGAGCGGAACTTAGAAGTTGATGGGGAAGTTTTCCATCATTTATTTAATCCAAAGACTGGTTATCCTTTTGATAATGAAATTGCTGGTGTCACGATTATTTCTAAAGAGTCGATCGATGGTGATGGCTTATCGACAGCAATTTTTGCTAAAGGTGTCAAAGAAGGTATGGACTATATTAATACCTTGAAAGATGTTGATGCCATTTTTGTTACTTTAGATGATCAAATTTATTTAAGTAGTGGTGTTGAGAAAGTCTTTAAGTTAAATGAAGAGTCTCACTATAAGATTGGTGACATAACAAAATTAAAATAATAGGTGATAAAAATGACAGGAAAAATGACAATTAGTGTCTTTTTAAAATTAGTAGAAATCCAAACTAAATTAGCCAGCCTCTTTCCCTTCTTAATCGGTGTCTTGTTTTCAATGGTCTATTTTAAGGCCTTTAACTTAGGAAACACCTTGATCTTTTTTGTCGGGATGTTACTGTTTGATATGACAACGACAGCGATTAATAATTTTATGGATTATAAAAAAGCTAAAAATGACACATATAAGTATGAAACAAATATCGTTGGTCAAGCGGGCTTAGCAGAGGCTCAAGTCTCACAATTGATTTTCACCATGTTAGGCCTATCAGCTGTGATTGGTGGTTTATTAGTCTATAAGACTGGTTGGTTAATGTTAATTATGGGCGGTCTGTGCTGCTTTATTGGTGTCTTTTATACTTTTGGGCCAGTGCCTTTATCGCGGATGCCTTTAGGTGAAATCTTCAGTGGCGTGACTATGGGGTTAGGAATCTTTATGATGACAATCTACGTCAATGCCTACGACTTAAAGTTTCTATTTTTAGATATTCAAAATTGGCAGTTCATGATCTATGGCGATTTGAAATTATTGCTAGCAATTGGCTGGGCCTCTTTACCAATGGTCTTTACGATTGCGAATATTATGTTAGCCAATAATTTATGTGATTTAGAAGAAGACATTGCCAATCATCGTTACACATTACCTTTTTATATTGGTAAAGCAAACGGCGTAAAACTATTTAATAGTTTAATGTATGGGTGTTACGCAGTTAGTTTGATAGGAGTCTTGTTCAATGTCTATCATTGGAGTATGTTAATTGTCTTTGGGACGCTGCCTTTAGTTCATAAAAATTTAAGTGTTTTTAATCAAGAACAAGTTAAAAGTCGCACATTTGCAATATCTTTAAAAAACTTAGTGATTTTTAACACAGCACAAATCATCGGCTTACTTTTAAGTTTACTATTAACAAAATAAAAGAGAGACTAACGCGCAGCACCTTGCGAGTTAGTCTCTCTTTGTTTTAGTAACTTGTTAGACTGATTTCCCCAGAAGATAAGGTCATCTTCTTGCCATCAGGGAGGGTTACGACTAATTCACCGGTTGTCGTAATATCAGTTGCTAAGCCTTGATAAGCTTGGCGATTATAAGTGAAGGTGACTTCTTTACCTAAGACAAAGGAACGTTGACGGTAGTCATCAATGTAAGGATTATCTGCACCATCAAGGAGTTGGTAAAAATGCCGGAGAAAACTAGCAATCAATTGGTTACGACTTAAGTCGGTCAGGCCAGTTGGAAAAACGGAAGTTGCCCGTTCTTGGAGCTCCCTAGGGAAGTCTGCTTGAGGAATCGCAAAGTTAACTCCAACGCCGATAATTACCGAACTAATGGTTTGGGTCTCAAAGTCAGTAATTGCTTCAGATAAAATACCAGCTACCTTTTTGCCGTTCATATAAAGGTCATTGACCCATTTAATTTCGACAGTGGTTCCTTGAAACTCTTCGATGGCTCGAGCCATTGCCACAGCCGTAATTAATGTATATTGGGCAATTTCGGCAAAAGGCTGATTTGTGTGTAAGAGTAAACTTAAATAGATGCCTTGATTGTTATCAGCGACAAAATAGGGGCGACCAAACCGGCCCCGGGTGGCTGTTTGTTTATTAGTTAACAAAAGTGTATTAGTTGCTTGACCGTCAATCGCCATTTTTTTTAACGTTTGATTCGTTGAGGCTAGTTCTTCTTCAATTAAAATTGTCAGTGGTGGTGTTTCCCCAGCCAGCATCAAGTCAATTTCTTCACGAGAGAGAACGTCAGAAGGTAAATAATCATAGCCCCGATTGGTGGTGCTACGGATATTATGACCTTCTTTTTTTAATTCATTGATCCCTTTCCAAATGGCTGTCCGGGATAAATTTAAAGTTGTCGCCATTTTTTCGCCAGAGATGGGCTCTCCTTGGTTAGCTAGTAGTATTTGTAAGACTTTACTTTTAGTAGACATCGGAAACCTCCTTTTTCTTTAATTGTAAACAAGGATAAAAGATTGTCAACTTCTTTCTTTGAAAAAATTGTGAAGTGAATATCAAGCAGCTTTTTGCAAAAAAAGCTGATTAAAATAACTTGACTAGTGCTCTCAATCCAACTAAAATATAACCAAGAGTTTACCGAGTTACTCATTTTTATTAGCAAATGTTTTGATACTTGAGCTACTAGTAAGTTTTAGATGTTTTAATTATTAATGTAAAGGCTTACTTTTGAAGTGTGCAACCCCTCGTTCGCTGGATTGTTAAAAATAGGAGGAAACGATTAAATGAAATACGCATTAAAACTGATGGTAGTTGTTCTAGCCGGGCTGATTTTTGCAGGTTGTCAGCAAACGGTCAATTCAAGTGATGACGAAGCAGTTGAGATTGGTTATGCGATTAATAATTTAAATGACACTTTTCAGACATATATACTAGAAGCTGCTAGGGCTGAAGTTGAAAGCAATGACTACACCTTACGAGTTGAAAATGCGAAAGAAGATTTAATTACCCAACAAGACCAAGTTAATACTTTAATTCAAAATGGCGTTAAAGGGTTAATCGTTGTCCCTGTGGATACGAGTGCTATGGCGCCGATCACCGAAGCTGCCCAAACGGCTAATATTCCCTTAGTCTATGTCAATCGTAACCCTTTTGCTGGTCAAGAAGAAGAGATGCCTGAAGGGGTTTATTACGTTGGCTCCGAAGAGATCACGGCGGGAATCATGCAGATGGAATTTGTAGGCGAGCAACTAGCTGGTGAAGGTAAGATTGCGGTTTTAATGGGAATCCTTGGTAATGAAGGGGCGGTTAAGCGAACAGAAGGAGTTGAAGAAACGTTAGCTAAAGATTTTCCAGAGATGGAAGTCTTAAATAAAGAGTCAGCAGAGTGGCAACGAGATCAAGCTTTAGGAATTGCTGAGAATTGGCTATCAACTTACGGCGATGAGTTAAAAGGCATCATTGCTAATAATGATGAGATGGCTTTAGGAGCTGTGCAAGCAGCTAAGAATAGTAACCGTAGTGATTTGATTATTATGGGGATTGATGCGATTCCTGATGCTATTGAAGCGATTGAAGCTGGCGAGTTAGCTGGGACTATTTTTCAAGATGCTGTTGGTCAAGGAGGTGGCTCAGCGGAAATTCTCGGACGCCTGCTGAATGATGAGAACACCGATGAACCAGTAACTTATGTACCGTTCAAACTAGTGACTAGTGATAATGTGGCAGAATTTAAGTAAGATAAGGTCTAGTTTAAGGGAAAAGGAATAGATGAATGAGGGAAGAAACGACTTTATTAAAAGTTCAAGGACTGTCAAAAGCCTTTCCAGGGGTGCAAGCCTTAGATCAGGTGAATTTAACAGTTAAAGAAGGCGAGGTTCATGCCTTAGTCGGTGAAAATGGCGCAGGTAAATCAACCTTAATGAAGTGTTTGATTGGCATGGAAAAACCGACGACAGGTAAGATTTGGTTTGCTGGCAAGGAGTTAGCCAACTATCAGATTGCTGATGCGTTGAAACTAGGGATCGCCATGATTCATCAAGAGTTAAGTCCAGTCAGGGAGAAAAGCGTCATGGAAAATATTTGGCTCGGACGAGAACCTAAAAACAAACTCGGTTTAATCGATCACCAGCAGATGGCCCAGATGACGACAGAGCTTTTACAACGAATTGATTTAACCATTGACCCCCGGAAGTTAATGAAAAACTTAACGTTAGCCAACATGCAAATGATTGAAATTGCGAAGGCTCTGTCTTATGATACGAAGTTGATTATTATGGATGAACCAACCTCCTCCTTAACATCAAAAGAAATTAGCCAATTATTTAAACTGATTGCTCAGTTGAAGGCTGATAAACGGAGTGTGATTTATATCTCTCACAAACTTGGTGAGATTCGAACGATTTGCGACCAGTTAACCGTGCTCCGTGATGGGAAGTTTATCGCCCAAAAGCCAGTCTCAGAAACAACGGAGAGGGAACTAATTCAATTGATGGTTGGTCGGGAAATTAAGCAGTTATTTCCGAAAGTCGCTGCTGAAATTGGCGAAGTTAAGTTAGCTGTCAAAGATTTTTCTAATGGTCGTGATTTTCATGACATCTCCTTTGACTTAAGAGCCGGTGAGATTCTTGGTTTTGCTGGCTTAGTCGGTTCAGGTCGTTCTGAAGTCATGGAAGCTCTTTTTGGTGTTCGTAAGCTAACTAGTGGTCAAGTTGAGCTGAATGGTCGGGAAGTTAAAATTAAAAGTAGTGCGGAAGCAGTTGCTAAAGGCTTGGCTTTTTTAACAGAAGACCGACGCAAGACTGGGATTTTTCCAATGTTACCAGTGAGTTATAACATTGTCGCTAGCGCCATCGGAGATTTCAGCAACAGTCTTGGTTTAATTAGTAATCATGTTCTCAAAACCCAAGCAGCAGCCTATGTTAAGCAACTAAAGATTAAAACCCCTTCGACGGCGGTGGCGATTCGCAATCTTAGTGGCGGCAATCAACAAAAGGTTTTAATTGCTAAATGGCTGTTGACGACCCCGGAAATTTTAATTTTAGATGAACCAACTCGGGGGATTGATGTTGGAGCTAAGTCGGAAATTCATCGCCATATTTCAAAGATGGCTGAAGGGGGTAAAAGTATTATAATGGTCTCTTCAGAGTTACCTGAAATCCTCGGCATGAGTGATCGGGTGGTGATGATGAGGGAAGGCCGGATTACGGCGATTTTAGACAATGTTGATTTAAGCCAAGAAACAATTATGGCTTATGCTAGTGGCACGTTAACAGATTCACCTATGGCAACTACGGAAAAGAGAGATGTGCGTAATGAAAAAATACTTAATTAATAATCCCCTGCCAAAAAGTTTTTTGAAAAATTATTTGATAGTTGTCGTCTTAATTGGCATGTTTAGTTTACTAAGTCTCTTGAACCGTAACTTTTTAACTTTAAATAACATTTTAAACTTACTCACTCAAACGTCAATTTACGGTATTTTAGCCTTAGGTTTATTTATCGTCTTAGTCTCAAAAGGGATTGATTTATCTGTCGGCTCAACGCTAGCTTTTTCGGGAATTATGATTGGAACAGTTAGTCAAACGAGTCAGGCAATTGATAAAGTTTTTCCTAGTGTTGGTCAGGCCCCTCTAATTGTAACTATTTTGTTAGCATTAATTATTGGTGGGCTAATCGGCCTAATTAATGGTAGTTTAATTGCTTATTTTCAAGTGCCACCTTTTATCGCTACTTTAGGCTCGCAAATTGCTGTCCGGGGTGGGGCGTTGATGGTTGCTCAAGGGAAACCAGTGAGTAACATTAATCCCCAAATCAATTTTCTAGGTAGTCGGATTTTCGGTGTGTTGCCAGTGCCAGTCTTGATTTATGTAGGTGTCATTATTGTGATGTGGGTCTTGATGAATAACACGTCCTTTGGGAAAAGTGTTTACGCCATTGGTGGTAATATTGAAGCTGCGGAAATTTCTGGAATTAAAGTGAAGCGGAACTTAGTCTTAGTTTATGTGATTTCAGGGGTTTTAGCTGGTTTGTCTTCTTTAATTTATATTGGCCGAACAGGTGGCTCGATTCAACCTGCTGCTGGGACGATGTACGAAACAACGGCAATTGCTGCAGCCACAATTGGTGGGACTAGTCACGGTGGCGGAATTGGCACCGTTTGGGGTGTTGTGATTGGTGCTTTGATTTTAGGGACTTTAACGAATGGTTTCACACTCTTAGGGATTGATGCTTATATTCAACAAATCATTCAAGGATTGATTATTATTAGTGCCGTAGTCTTAGACATGCGTAAAAATAAAAAAATGTAAAAAATCAGTCTTTAGACAGATGATTTAAGTCTCACTTATTTCGTATACTAAAGGAGTAGAAGAGATGAGGAGTGAGTTAAATGGATAAAATTCAATATGTTTGTGATAAGTGTGGTAACCAAAGTTTTACATCCGATCAATTTCAAGCAACTGGTGGGAACTTTGCGAAAATTTTTGATGTTCAAAATAAAAAATTTATTACCGTGAGTTGTACCCGTTGTGGTTTTACCGAGTTGTATAAAGGTGAAACAACAGGTGGTTGGGACATTTTAGACTTTTTAATGGGAAGTTAAGTTTTTCGAAAAAATTTTAATAAAAAAAACCAAACAGAATTTTGGCTCTACGTCAAATTGTGTGGATGGCTAAAATTTAGTCGAATAAATAGTTACTTAGGCAGCTTCATCAGAAATGGTGAAGTTGCTTTTTTGTGTCACTTTAAAACTGATTAGAATGCGGTGTTTAAA
>NZ_NGJU01000018.1 GCF_003987495.1 Vagococcus salmoninarum | reverse complement strand
TTTAAACACCGCATTCTAATCAGTTTTAAAGTGACACAAAAAAGCAACTTCACCATTTCTGATGAAGCTGCCTAAGTAACTATTTATTCGACTAAATTTTAGCCATCCACACAATTTGACGTAGAGCCAAGATTTTACTCTTTCAGGGGTTTTTCTTAATTGATTTATTTAGCTAAGTACTTTAAGGCTTGAGCTTCTGCTCGTAATTCATCTCTGAACTTCGGGTGTGCAATGGCAATCAAGGCTTCCACTCGTTCGTTAATTGTCTTACCTTTCATCCGGGCAGCACCGTATTCTGTCACGATGTAATCAACGTCATTTTTCGACGTCGTGACGGCTGCACCATTATAAAGGGAGGGCACGATGGTCGAAATACTATCTTTAGCCGCTGTGGAGTTTAAGGCGATAATCCCAACTCCATTAGTCGTCATCCGGACACCTTTACCGAAATCAGATTGCCCACCCGTTGATGAGTAATACTTATTCGGTAGTTTTTCCGAGTTACATTGACCTAAGAGATCGACTTGAATCGTTGCGTTAATCGTGTACAAGTTATCTTCTTTAGCGATTTCTTTTAAAGCATTCGATTGATTAACTGGCACAAAATAAATGTCTTCATTTTTATCTAACCATTGATATAATTTCGGTGAACCCATGGCGAAAGTCGTCACGGTTTTACCAATATACGTTTCTTTTTGACTGTTGTCTAAAGCCCCAGAATTGTAAAGTTCAATCACATTATCTGGTAACATCTCAGTATGGAAGCCTAATTGGCGTTTTGTTGTTAAGTTGTTCATTACAGCTGAAGGAACTGAGCCGTAACCAATTTGTAAGGTGGCCCCATCTGGTACTAAGTCAGCAATAATTTTACCAATCGCTTCTGATTTTTCATCAATGACAGGCTCTGGCACCGTTGGTAACGGTTCACTGCTTTCGATTAAAGCTGTTACATCATCAATGTGAACGTGGTGATTGACCCCATAAGTGTAGGGGCAGTTTTCATTGACTTCAATAATAATTTTCGTTGTCACATCTAGTAGGCCACCAACGTAAGCATTGGCTAGACTTAAAGAGAAATAGCCTTTGTCGTCCATTGGCGAAGCATTAAACATCAAGACAATTTGTTCTTCCCGCATTTTGATTAAGTCAACTGTATCGCCAAAGTGGTTCGGTAACAATTCAACAACACCGTCATTCATTAACTGGCGATCGCCACCTAAGAAGATTGAAATTTGTTTCAACTTTTCTTTTGGTAAGTCGTAAGTTGGAACATTGGTTAATGTCCGATACAGTTTATTATTGTCTAAGCCTTCATAATGGCATAAAGCGTCATGTAATAACTTCGGTTCTCCAGGAGCGATCGGATAAACCACCGCATCTCCTGGCGCTAAGAATTTGATTGCTTCGGTAGCTGAGACTTTTTTGTCATTGTATTTGGTCAGTAGCTCTTTCATTTGGCATCCTCCACTAATTTTATTATTGATTTTTAAATTCGGCAGGGCGTTTTTCGATAAAGGCAGTCATACCTTCTGTTTGATCTTCAGTAGCAAAAACTAAGCCAAAAAGTTCTGACTCTAAGTTTAAGCCTTGCTCTAAAGGCATTTCCATGCCTTTTTTAACAGCTTGTTTAGCAAATTTCAAGGCAATTGGCCCTTTACTGACGATTTTTTCAGCAAACTTAAGAGTTTCCGTCATTAAATCAGCTTCAGCGAAGACTTGGTTAAATAGTCCTAGTTCTAAACCGGCTTGGGCTTTAACATTTTTTGCACCGTAAATTAACTCTAAAGCTTTCGGCACACCGATAATTCGAGGCAAACGTTGAGTCCCACCAAATCCAGGAATGACTCCTAAATTGACTTCTGGTAAGCCGGCAACAGCATTTTCACTAGCAAAACGAAGGTCACAAGCCATAGCAAGTTCTAGTCCGCCACCTAATGCGTAGCCGTTAATCGCCGCAATGACTGGGATTGGCAACTCATCTAAGGCTTTAAAAACTTGATTGCCTAATAATGAAAACTCGCGAGCTTCTAAAGGATTTTTAGGTGCCATCTCTTTAATATCCGCTCCTGCAATAAAGGCTTTCTCTCCAGCACCAGTCATAATTAACACCCGAACAGTCTCGCTAGCTTTGATTGTTTCCAAAGCCTGGCCAATTTCTTCCAATGTTTGTTGATTTAAGGCATTTAAACTTTTAGGGCGATTAATCGTTAAAGTGGCGATGTGTTCAGTCACTTCGACTAAAATATTTTCAAATTTTTTCATCTGTACGCTCCTGTCTATGACTCGTACGTGTAGAAACCACGACCTGATTTCTTACCTAAGTAACCAGCGGCAACATATTTTTTCAGTAAGGGACATGGACGGTATTTTGGATCGTTAAAGCCATCGTATAAGACTTGCATAATCGCTAAACACGTATCTAAACCAATCATATCAGCTAATTTTAATGGTCCCATTGGGTGATTCATCCCTAGTTCCATCACTTGGTCAATGGCTTCAGCCGTTGCTACTGATTGATATAAAGTAAAGGCTGCTTCGTTAATCATTGGCATTAAGACTCGGTTAGAAACAAAGCCGTAAGAATCGTTGACTTCCACCGGAACTTTACTCATCTTCAGACTTAGATCATGAATGGCTTGATAAACTTCGTCTTCTGTTTGGACCCCACGAATAATTTCAACAAGTTTCATAATTGGCACAGGATTCATAAAGTGCATGCCGATAAAGCGTTCAGGATGACTGACAACAGCGGCTAAATCAGTAATTGGTAATGAGGATGTATTTGTTGATAAAATGACATCTTTTGAAACAATAGCATCTAGTTCTTTAAAAATACTTTTCTTAATTTCAAAGTTTTCCACAGCCGCTTCAATAACTAACTGACAAGCTGTCGCATCTTGCTTATCTGTAGATAAGGTAATTCGACTTAAGACTTCTGTTTTTTCAGCTTCTGTTTTACGGCCTTTTTCAACGTCACGAGTCAGATTTTTAATAATCGTTGCTAACCCTTTTTCCGCAAATTCTTGTTTCACATCATTTAAAAGTACGTCGTAACCTGCTTGAGCTGCTACTTGAGCGATACCATTTCCCATTTGTCCTGAACCGATGACCATAATTTTTTTAATTTCCATGATTATTTCCCCTTTTAATTGTCATTTATTTTGATTATTTTTAGTTGTTTAGTCGTAGTCGCAACGAATTAAGATGGCATCTCCTTGAGCTGCCCCACTACAAATAGTAGCAATTCCGTAAGTTAATTTGCGACGGCGCATTTCATGAATTAAAGTCCCGATGATTCGACCACCAGAAGCTCCAATTGGGTGACCAAAGGCAATCGCGCCACCATTGACGTTAATTTTTTCTGAAGGCAAATCTAACATTTTCTGTGTCACTAAAGTCACAGCTGCGAAAGCTTCATTAATTTCAAATAAATCAATGTCTGCCACAGTTAAGTTATTGTCAGCTAAGACTTTGGTAATTGCGTGTCCTGGTGCACTAGCAATTAAGCGGGTTTCGACTCCACATTCGGCATGACCAAGAATCGTCGCTAAAGGTTTAACGCCTAATTCTTTGGCACGGTCTTCTGAAGCAACTACTAAGGCTGAGGCACCATCGTTTGTACCAGGTGCATTCCCAGCAGTAATCGTATTCCCTTCTGTGAACAAGCCTTTTAACCGTTCTAAATCAGCTAAAGTTGTTTTTGGCCGTGGCGCTTCGTCAGTATCGATAACTAAAGGCTCGCCTCGACGTTGAGGGACTTCAATCGGCACGATTTCTTCGACTAAGCGACCAGCTTCAATCGCTTGACTAGCTAATTGTTGACTACGTAGCGCCCACTCATCTTGAGCTTCTCGACTAATGTCATACTTATCAGCACCGTAACCACCATTAACTGCCATATGTTGATTATAATAAGCATCCCATAAGCCATCATGGACCATTAAATCCACCATTTCGGTGTTAAACATCCGGTTACCCCAACGAAGATTTTTTGAAGCGAAAGGGGCATTTGACATACTTTCCATTCCACCTGCTAAGACGATATCGGAATCCCCTGAACGAATCATTTGATCGGCTAAAGTCACTGCTCGTAAGCTTGAAGCACAGACTTTATTGATTGTTTCTGAACCAATCGACCAGTCTAAGCCAGCTTTGATTGAGGCTTGGCGTGAAGGGATTTGCCCCACTCCTGCTTGTAAGACTTGACCCATTACAACGTACTGAATGTCCTCTGAACTAAGGCCACTTTTTGTGACAGCTGCTTTCATCGCCTCTGCACCTAAATCTACTGCTGGGATATCTTTAAAAACACCGCCGAATTTAGTAAATGGTGTGCGAACGGCACTTAATATTACACTTTTTGTCATTATTTCTTTCCTTCTTTCTTTGAAGCACTTTTTTTGGTAATTTCTACCAAAATTGTTATGATACCAGTATCAAAATCTTTGTAACTTTTGATACTGAAAGGATGATCCTCGTGTATTGGCAAAATATTAACTTTCAACACTTGAATTACTTTTTAACGACTGCTCGGCATCTAAACTTTTCCGAAGCAGCTGACGAACTTTACATTAGTTATTCCGCTTTAAGTAAAGCGATGACCCGTTTGGAAACCCAACTAAACGTAAAACTCTTTGAAAAAAATGGGCGAAACATCAAATTAACGAAGTACGGCAAAATCTTATACGGATACGTTAATTTAGCTATGTCACACTTAAATAGTGGGATTGAAGAAATCGAACAATTGTCTCAACAAGAACAGTCAGATTTACGCTTATCTAGTGTTTATACTGTCTCCTCTTCTTACTTACCTCAGCGTCTCGGACGTTTTAAAGCGAAATATCCTGAAACCGCTGTCTATTTAACTCAAACCTCGACTCATAAAATTCTCAATAATATTATTGAGGGCCAGATTGATGTTGGTTTTTGTGGCGAATTTGAATTTGAAAACTACAAAGATGAGATCAATCGTGAATTTATTTACGATGATAAAATCGTCTTAATCGTTCCTAAAAATCACCCTTTAGCTAGTAAGAAGCACGTTTCCTTTGCTGATATCAAAGACGAATCTTTTATCGGTTACAATAAGTCAGCTGGCATGAGTTATTCCATTCAAACAGCTTTAAACCGGGTAGCTGGCGCAGATTTTAAACTAAACACCCTCTACGCTATGAATGAAGAGTCAGGAGTTATTGGCATGGTTCGTTCCAACTTAGGGATTGCCTTTGTCTCCACCCGTAATCCTTTAGATTACGATGACCTTAAAATCATTGACGTTACCGACTTATCAATTATTTACAATATTTATATGGTTTGGCAACGGTCAGAATATTTACCTAATAGCGTGACTCAGTTCAAAAACTTTATTATTTCTGATAGTGTTAACTTTGATGTTTGAACTTTAAGAGTAGCCTAGTGCTGCTCTTTTTTTAGACAAAAGCTCCCATGCCAGTTAAAGCTCTTGATAAAATTAAGGCATTGATATCATGTGAGCCTTCATAAGTATAGACAGCTTCTGCATCGGCGAAGAATTTGCCAACACCATAATCAATATTGATCCCATTGCCACCACAAATTTCACGACCTAAAGCAACAGCTTCTCGTAAGTTCATGGCATTGTGCATTTTATGGAGGGACGCATTAACTGTATCAAAGTCACCGGCTTCTTGGTTTTCAGCCATAATCACTGACAAAGCAATGTTAGCTGCGACTTTCACACCCATGCGGGCAATTTTTTCTTGTACTAATTGGAATTTAGCAATTGGACGGCCAAATTGTTCACGTTCAGTGGCGTATTTTAACGTAGCAGCTAAAGAACCAGCCGCTGTTCCTGTGGCAATATGACCAACATCTACGCGGGAGCCTTGGAAGACTCGTGTCACATCGCCGAAACCTTCAATTTTCGGTAAAAATTGTGACTCTTCAACTAAAGCATCAGTCATCGTAATTTTACAGTTTTGAACTGGGCGGAGAGCCATTTTATGTTTAATGACTTCAAATTCAACTCCTGGTGTGTCGTGGTGTAAGATAAAGCATTTTATTTGGCCATCGGCTTCGTCCCGAGCAAAAACGGGAATGACATCAGCGGTATTTGCTGCCCCGATCCAATATTTCTCACCATTTAATACCCATTTGCCATTTTCTTTACGGGCACTTGTTTTCAAGCCTTTGGCAATATCCGAGCCGTTTAATGGTTCTGTTAAAGCAAAACAACCTGTTAGTTCGAATTTTTCTAACTTCGGTAAGTAATGAGCTTTTTGTTCCTCATTCCCTCCTTGTAAAATAACCGTATGTGCCATGCGGTGAATCGTATAAGCTGTAGCTATTGACGTATCCATCCGGGCTAGTTCGTGGAAGAGAAAAGCATTGTAAACTTCGCTATAAGTTTCTTTATTTTCCCGCTCTACATATAAGAGGGGATTGTTCATAATTCCGACACGATTATATAACTCGTAGACTTGGACTGGAAATTCAGCTTTATCCCAATACTCAGCCATCACTGGTTGAATATCTTTTTCTAAGGCTTGGCGTAAATTATATAAAACTTCGACTTCACCTGTTGTTAGTTTTTTACTTAAACCTAATAAATCCTCAGGGTATAGTTCTTGTAATTTAGTTAGTTTGTCCACGTTAATTCCTCCAATAAAATAATTTGTTAACCGCTTACAAACTTATCATAACAAAGAATTTAATCGACCGTCGTGAAGTCTTTTCTCTTAAATTATCCTGTTAGTCCCAGTTAAGTTTACCCTTCAGATTGTGAGATTAACAAGCTTTACGACTCCTTAACAACAACTCCTCTCATCGTTTTTTCACAAACTTCCACCTTAAAAGGGACTAGACTAACTAAAAGTTTGAATATTATTCAACAGTCCTAGGAAAAACGCTATCATCGAAAATTTGAAAACGCTTCATCGGATTCGTTATACTGAAGTTAAGAAATAAGAAGGAGTGACAATCAATGACATTAATTACCGAATTGTTAGGTACTAAATATCCGATTATCCAAGGAGGCATGCAACATATTTCCCGAAGCCCCTTAGTTATTGCCGTAACTCAAGCTGGTGGCTTAGGGATTTTAACTACAGGTGCCCTAGACGGGGAAGGTCTTCGTAAAGAAATTCAAACTGTCCGAGCAGCCACTGATTTGCCCTTTGGTGTCAATTTAAATTTACTCCAACCGAATATTGATGAGCTAGTCGATATTATTATAGAAGAAAAAGTGTCAATCGTGACAACTGGTGCCGGTTCACCGAAAAAGTATTTCCCTCGTTTTAAAGCTGCTGGCATTAAAGTGATTCCGGTCATCGCTGCTGTGAAACATGCTGTAAAAATGCAAGAACTAGGTGTCGATGCCGTGATTGCTGAAGGTCAAGAAGCTGGCGGCCATATTGGCAAGCTTGGAACCTTACCTTTAGTCCGCCAAATTACCGAAGCTGTAGATTTACCAGTCATTGCCGCTGGTGGAATTGCTGATGGGAAGAGTTTAGCCGCAGTTCTTGCTTTAGGTGCCGCTGGTGCTCAAATGGGAACAGTTTTTCTAGCCACTGAGGAATGTCCAATTCCTCAAAGTTTTAAAGAAGCCCTTGTTGCAACGATTGATACGTCAACGATCGTAACTGGTCGCAAAGGTGGTCATCCCGTTCGTGCCATTGAAAATCCGATGCTGAGAAATTATTTAGCTTTAGAAATGGCCAACGCCCCTGAAGATGAATTAGAAAAACTAACAGTTGGTTCCCTATACCGCGCTGTCGTTGAAGGGGATACTGAAACTGGAACGATGATGGCTGGGGAAATTTCTGGTTTAATTACGGAGATTCGTCCTGTGAAAGAAGTCATTGAAGAAATTATCCTCGATGCTCGTGAAGCAATTGAGGCTTTACCAACTTTATAATCGCAGCAAAAAAACCTCTGACAAATAAAGATTTGTCAGGGGCTTTTAATTTTAAAGCTTATCTATAAAAAAATTCTTTAAGAGCTATAAAGCTTAATAGATGAAGACTTCTAAAGCAACTTCTTTTTGAGCCTCACGGTTTGTTTCATCTTCTGGTAAGACAAAAATAACGACTTTACCTGGATTAACCGCTGTGACAACACCTTTTGAACTCACTTTAGCAACTGATTCATCAGAGCTAACGTAGTTAATTTTTTGGTTCGTTGCATTACTAGGAGCAACGGCAGCTTCAATCGTAAATTTTTGTTTAACTGCTAGTTCGATGCCAGTAATTTCTTCATTATTAAAAACGACGTCTGTTACCGGGACATTAACAGCTCCTCTAACAGTGATAATACTTGTACTATAAACTTCCTCACGACCAGCAACGGCTGCTGTAATTGTCGCTGTTCCACCACCAATGGCTGTTACACGACCGTAACCATCAACTGTAGCAACATTTTCATCGGAACTGCTCCACGTAATTAATTGAATGTCCGAATTAGCTGGTTCCACTGTTGCTGACAAATTAGTTGTCCGACCTTTACGTGTTAATGTCACAGCCTCTTTTGAAAGCTTAACATTCGTTGGTTCGATTAATTTATCTGCTATAACTTCCACAGCGATTGTTTTTTGGGCCTCACGATTTGTTTCATCATTTGGTAAAACATGAATAAACGCTTTACCAGGAGCGACACCTGTGATTACCCCTTGACTATTAACAACTACCACATCTTCATCGGAACTATGGAAATTAATTCCTTGATCAGTGGCGTTACTTGGTAAAACATGAGCATTAACTGTAAACGTTTCAGCTCTTGCTAATTTTAATGTTTCCATTAAATCAACATCTAGTTCAAGCTCAGTTACTGGTACATTAACTGCTCCTCTAACTGTCACAACACTCGATTGACTAATTTCTTTATTCGCTGCTGAGGTAGCAGTAATAGTTGCTGTTCCACCACCAATTGCAGTCACACGTCCATCATCATTCACGATTGCCACATTTTCATCGGAACTGCTCCAGTTAACTGATTGAATCGTTGCATTTTTAGGAGCAACTGTTGCTGATAAATTAGCTGTCCGACCAGCACGGGTTAGAGTTAATTTATCTTTAGATAGACTAAGACTAGTGACATCGATTAATTTGTGCTTTGAAACATCAACTTTAATTTCTTTGACTGCTTCACGGTTTGTTGTATCTTGCGGAAGGACATAAATAGTCGTTTGACCAGAAGCAACTCCTGTAATAATGCCTTTTGAATCAACTTTAGCAATTGTTGCATCTGAACTATGATACTCAATTGTTTGATTACTTGCATCACGAGGTAAGACTTCTGCATTAATTGCAAATTCTTCAGATAAGCCTAGTTCTAAGACATCACTACTAACAGAGGCCATTTGAATGTCCGTCACTGGAATATTAACTGCACCGCGAACGGTTACTGTTGTTTCACCATAGATTGCTTCACGACCAGCTACCGTTGCTTTAACAATGGCTGTTCCACCACCAATCGCTGTCACACGACCATCTGGATCTACTTGAGCAACGTTTTCATCAGAACTGCTCCAGTTGATTAATTGAATCGTCGCATTTTTAGGCTCAACTGCTGCTTTTAGGCTCGTTGTGCGCCCTTTACGAGTTAATGTGACTGCTTTTTTTGAAACACTCACTCCCTTTGGTTCAATTATCCCTTTAACTGAACTCTCCGCTGCCGAAATCGTTGTCGCTGAAACACTAGTTGGAGCAGTCATCAATAACGCTCCTGCTGTTACAACCACAAGACTCGACACTAACAAACTTCTCTTGATATTAATAATAATCTCCTCATTTCTATCTTATTTTAAACCAACATCAACCTTAGCATTTACCGTTCATTAAATCAACATATTAAATAAACAATGTACTAATTGGTGTGTTTAAATCGGAAAAATACTCCACTTATATTCTTAAAGTTATGATTTACTAAAGATTGAAAAAAATCTAGCAAGTGTCACAGCATGTAGGGGCATTATCCAAACAACTATTTTATCGATTAGAAGTTCTATCCCCATTAACTTTTACAGAAGCTAACTACGGATATTACCTTTCGATTCGTTCCCTTCTGTTATATAGTCTGAAATATTTTCTATGAGACTAGCCTTGGAAAATCTACTACTAGCGTGATTAAAACAGTACAAGATTTGATCACGTATTATGATAAAATATAATTCAACAAAAATAGAGTTACTTGTCTCAGATGGATTATCTTGAGCAAGCAACTGTATTAATGTTTCTATTTCTTTCTCATTTTAGGAGTTCAATCCTCAAATAAGCTTTTTTAATTGTGAGTTACTTTATAAAAAGATTGTAACTGCCTAGACAAAGAATTCTTAAGCCGACTAATGTTACGCTGTCTAGATACTTAGAACCAAATTTAAAGTAGAAATAAGCTTGTAAAGCTACAAACAATATACCCATTCCAAAAACCTAAAGCAGTAGTCCCACCAAGGGTTCTGATTTACCTTTATAGTCACCTTTAATTATTTTTCTAATTGGTACAACTGATAGAAGGCGCCTTGTTTCCTCAATAATTTTTCAAAGCTACCTTGTTCCACAATTTCTCCGGCTGCCATAACAATGATCTCATCGTAAGCTTTCAGCATTTCTTGATCTAAACGATGGGTGACAACAATCGCTGTCGTGTCAGGGAGATTAATTAACATTTCTTCAATTTCCCGGGCAGTTTGATTGTCTAGGGCCGAAGTCGCTTCATCTAATAAGAGTAACTGACTGCCTTTGTACAGTGCCCTTGCTATGGCTATCCGTTGTCGTTCTCCTCCTGATAAAAGCCGTCCCCCTTCTTTAATGAAGGTTTTGAGACCTTGGTCCCCTTTTTTAACAATTTCTTGTAATTCTGCCAATTGAATAACTTCCCCTAAGCGTTCTGAATTTGTTGTTCTAAAGAGGCGAATATTTTCTTCGATTGTGTCATCGAAGAAAAAGGTCTCTTGATGAAGGGCAGTAATTAATTGATGAATTGATTCTTGTGAGATACTTTGATAAGGTAATTGATCAATTTTCAGTTCACCTTGATAATTCGGAAAATACGACAATAATAATTTTAGCAAGGTTGACTTGCCACTGCCACTTTCACCGATAATCGCGTATTTTTTCCCTTTTTCAAAGACAACTGAAAGCTTTTTTAACACTTCTTTGTCACCATAGCTAAAACTCACCTCATTTAAAGCAAGTTCTTTTTCAAAAGTCAGTGTAGGATGGTTATTAATCTTTGTAGGCGTGTTAATCATTGTCATCATTTCTTGGGAAATATCTGTAACTGACTTTAGACTAGCTACTTTATTACTCAAAGATACAGAAGGCATAATCGCCTGCCCAGCTAATTGAGTGACTGCAATAATATTACCTATTGATAAAAGTCCTTTATGATTCATGTAGCCACCAATAATAATGATTAAAAATTGGACACTTAAACCTGCAACACTCGTCAGGGAGCCTAATTTCCCCATCAATAAAATCAACTGACTTTTATTTTTTTCTAATTGACTTACTTTCACATCGTGCTTTTCAATAATTTTATCAGTTACTTGATAAGCCATAATTACTTCAAAACCATTAAAAATATCTTTAATCTCACTATTATAAATGCCACTAGCTTCGGTTATTGCTTTTTGACTATTGCCTAATTTTTTCTTAAAAAATAACGGAATCAGACTAGGAATCCCTGATAATAAAACTGAAATCACAGCCATTTGCCAACTAATATACAGTAAGACAGCCACAGCAGCAATAATTGTCACAATGTCATAAATAATGCTGATGACCATCTTAAAATAATTTTCTTCTAGTTGATTGACATTATTAGTTAAAGCGCTAATATAGTTCCCGGTATTATCAGTCTGAAAGTCTAGAATATGCTTGTTTAATATACCTTTCATCATCGCGGATTTCAGCTGGTAAATTGCCTGTTTAAGCCAAAGTGCATCAACAGTTATCATGGAAAAATAGGTAACGCCAAAAATTATAGTGAAAATCAGACACATGTAAAGAGTTCCTTTAAGTTCCATGTTCTGACTATTCACACGATCAATCAAGAAACTGAGTAAGGGCGCTACAGCGATAACTGTCAAAGCTTGTACGGACGTTAATAAGACGTTGCTAACAAAATATCCTTTGTTTTGATAAGTTAAATATTTTCTCATATCGTTTCAATTCCTTTTCAACTATTGTAACTAAAGTTTCCTCATCATTGGTGGCCCCAACTAACTAGACAACTTTTCTCCCAAAAAGATTAGTTTTCTTTCAACTTTTGGCGAAAACTAGCGGCTTTTTTTTGTGACAATGGCAATTCTTCCCCAGTTAAAAGGGTCACAATCCGCCCTTTAACTGTTCTAATCCATTGAGGGTTAACGAGAATATTCATATAGGGACTTAAAAATCCAACTGCTTTCAGCTTCTCACTAAGTTCTTGATAATCTTCTAAGAGTTCATATTTTTCTTCCGTCGTTTGGATATACACTTTTCGCTGACTTTTTTCGAGATAATGAATGACTTCTGATGTTAATTCTAGTTTTGTATACTTCCCTTGTAAGACTAATTCTCGCCCTTTAGGCAAGATGTATTTTTGAGCTTTTTCTAAAAATTCCGACTGCAAACTGCCTTTGACTTGAACAACAATTATTTCCCCATGATTTTTCCCTTGAGAATACTGACTGACTAAAGGTAAGGCTTCTTGCCAAACATCTTCATAGACAAATAAACAATCAATCTCATGACTTTTTTCAAAAACATCGATCATCTTATAAAAATTGATTACGTTAATTTGGATATTCTGTTGGTGATAAAACTCTTTTAATAAGGACTCCCCCCTCGTCAATTCATAATCATTGTGACTATATTGATGAATATTTAGCACCTTGCTTCACTCCTCTCTTCCAGTTCAAACTCGCTCTAATTAACCGCTTCCACTTTTCATTTTTTTAATCTTAGCTTGTCTTAAGCCCTACTGTCAAGGCATCTCTAGCTTGTCTTTTTATATAATAAAGCGCGTAAGAGTCCTCATGCTTATTTCTTGATTTTACTCTACACTAACTAACAATCAGTCTTTTCGTGAATAGTAAGTTTTCTAACTAAAGCTTCTAGGATTCATATGATATGATGAAGTTATCACTAAATAAAGGCTAGGTATAAATAATGAGTATCGCTCAAATTTTTAACTTATTTTTAGAAAAAAAAGACCGACAAGCAATTAACAAGATTGCCGAAACAAGTTTAGTTAGTCAACCAAAGGTCGTTATTAACTACTTAGAACAACGTTTAATCACTTTACAGTCCCTGGCAGAATTAGAAGTCATCGACTTAGTCGCCCACTATTGTCAATTATCGATTATTGACCGCCAAAGTCAGCTCCCAGTAACAGACTTTCAGCCCATCATTTTAGAGATAATTGATCTGGCTACTTATAACCGTTGTGGCCGCCGTGAGTTACAGCCCCTGACCTCAGAGCAATCTTTCACTTTTTTGACTGAGGCAGGAGACCAGGAACAGACAGTCACCTTTGATGAAGCTTCCAGCTTTCTAAGTATTCAAAAAAACGCTAGCAGTTGACGATTTGTCATAACTGCTAGCGTTTTTTATTTCATAATCATCTTTAATCTTTAAGGATTAAGCCTAACTTACTTAAAAAGACACTGCTTTGATCGTGATTGATCGTACAGCCCTTTAAGCGGTTAATATCAACAATTAACTGACTAAAGTAACAACTACTCAAGTCAATGCCTTTTAAATCCGTTTCTTCGAAAACCGCCTCTTCTAAATCACACTCTTTAAAAGTGACTTTCTTGAAGATTTGCCGGTAAAAATCAGCCCCTCCTAACTGACAGTCTTGATAGTCCACATCTGACTGATGACTTTCTTCAAACATGCTTAAAGTTAAATTAGTATGTTTAAAACTCACGTGATTAATATTAGCCTGATGTAGCTTTGTTCCTAAAAATTTACAATCGACAAAACTGACCCGGTTAAAATAACTTTTACTTAAATCTGAATTTGAAAAATCACAATTAGTAAAGGTACTATCAATGACTTCTAATTTTTCCATCTGACAATTAATAAAACTAACTCCTTGAAACTGTGATTTAGCTATTTCTAATTGCCGTAAATCAACTTCTTCCAGAACTTCTTGAGTAAATTCTTGTTGGTAACACTCCAGCTCCTCACTTTGGCTAATTCCCTCCAAAGAGCCTGCTCTAAGGCTTGGCGCTAATTTAGGTTTTTCGACTATGATGATCCTCTCCGATCTGCTATTACTGTTAGTTTACCACAGTTTCCTAAGAGATAAAGAGCAAAAAAAGCTAAGTCTTAATTAGACTTAGCTTTTTGAGAACTGCGACGACGTTGCCATAAATAATAACAAATAACTAGACCAATGACACCAATAATTAGTAAGAGACTTTTGATAATTGGTAACCAGCGCTGGCGCTGACTGGCTTTTTTTAGACTCTTTTTAACTTCTGCCGTGTAGGGAATCCGTTCTCCCCGAACTAATAAGCGATCAGTATTAACCATATAAGGCGTACATGTTAACAAAGTAAAGTAGTCCGCCTGACTGTTGACCCGAATGTCTTCCACATTTTCCGGCTTAACGACTTTAATTTGATCCACTCGATAGGCCAATGTCTCCTCTAAGGTTTCAATATAAAAAACATCGCCGATAGCTAATTTCGGTAAATCAGTGAAAAGTTTTGCCGTTGGTAAGCCCCGATGAGCACTGATGACACTATGAGTTCCTTCGCCACCAACTGGCAAGGACGTTCCTTTTAATAAGCCAGCGCCTTTTTTCAACTGTAGCTCACTAGTACCGTTGTAGATTGGTAATTTGACATCTATTTTAGGAATAGTGACCTCCCCTAGAACTTCCCCAAGTTCTTCAGCTAAATTATCGTAAACAGAGACTTTGGCTGCTGGCTCTTTCCCTTGCTCAGTACTCTTAAAAGGATCAGTCACTGTTTCAGTACCAGCTGCTAACTCTTTGTTGTATTGGCTCATTTCTTTTTTTAATTGCTTTTTTTTCGCTTTAGAAGTTGCTTTGACTTCTTTTTGATAAGTGTCGATGACTTTCGTCGCTGTAACATAGTTATATAAATTACTAACTACGGGAAAAAGAATTAAACTGACACCAATAATCAACAACACCATGATCAAGACTCGCCGACTAGCAATTTTCATCTTCTTCCCCCATTCATTAGTAAAAGAAAGGTCAAATTGACCTTTCTCTTAGTTACTAGGCTTTTTTAGCCCGTTTATTAATTTGGAATGCCACAAGGACTAAGCTAAGACCGACTAAAGTGAAGATCACACTACCAATCCCACCAGTTTGTGGTAATAAAGGCATGTTGCTGTTAACAATCACACTCGGTTTCCCTTTGGTTGTTGTCCAACTATCTTTCCCTACCGTAAAAGCTTCCGTCTTAGTTAATAAACGATAGCCAGTTGGCGCTTTGACTTCTTTTAACTCGTAGTTACCGAAAGCTAACCCACGGACGTCAATCAAACCATCTGTACTAGTCACAAAGCGTGTTGCTTCACCGACTGTTTTAACCCAAGCCACATTGCCATAGTCACTTGTATTTGATGTCATAGTTTCAACTTTCGTCCCTGCCTCTGTCGTGTAAGCTAAGTAACTGCCATCTTTGACAACGACAAATTCGGCGTCGGCTAATGGGGCACCTTTTTCATTTTTAGCAACTTTCTTAAAGTGATAGCCCCCTGTTGTGACTGTTGCTGTTGGTGGTGTCGTAATCGTTTCATTACTGACTCCTGGAACATTAGTAAAGTTTAAATCAGCTTGGTTAGTCACTACTTGATCGGGAACAAAACCAGCAACTAATTTAGTTGTAAAAGAAATTTCAACTTTTTGACTCCCGTACGTTCCAAAGTTAGTTGTGACTGTTGACCCTTTGATAAAATCAACAATTAGTTTGCCACCAGCGCCAGCCGGGGCAGTCACTGTATAATCTGTTTTCGGAATTTCTTGACCAGCAACTGTGACAGATAAATTATCAGTGTAGACTAAGCGCGGATCTAATTTATCTGAAACATTAAAGACTGAATGTTCGCTAATGTTTCTCGGTACATCTGCAGAAATTGTCCAAGTTGTGTTTTCTCCATAAGCAACTGATTGTTGATTATTAGTTTTCTCAACAGTTGGTTGTTTATCATTAGGCACATTGACTGTCCCATTGTAAGTTAAGTTGTTTCCATCTTGATAAAGAGCTTCAATCGTCTTACCATGTTTGCCTTCGACTACTTGAAAGTTAATTTTTTGAGCTGCTTTATTAACTAAGTAACCACTTGGTGCTGTTACTTCGCTAAAGTAATAGTCCCCTAATGGCAAATCTTTCACTAAAATATTACCCTTTTCATCAGTCGTAAAACCTGAACCGATTTCTTTGCTGAGAGTTTCACTATATAGTCGGAAAGTTGCTCCGGCTAAGGCTTGATTCGTTTTGCCATCGACTTTGTGTAAGCTGACATTACTTAAAGCAAAATCACTTTTCGGATAGACGTTAATGTCATAGTTAAAACCTTTGCCATCAGTCGTCATCATCGGTAACGTCACAATTAGTGGTGCTGATTTTTTGTAAAGCCCACCTAAGCTGTCTTGATTGCCGCCTGTTTCAACGATGACATAAAGGTTGTCAGCCCCTTCTAGAACAGCTAAATCAGTAAAAATGATTTGTCCTAAGTCGTCTGTCGTGCCACTTTTCTTAAGATTAGCTGGAATTTTATCAAAGTTAAAATCAGCTAAATCATAAGCTTCGCCACTCTTCTTAACGCCAGCTGTCTGTAATTCTTCACTAGTGACTGGTGCAATCGTATATTCAACTCCGGCTAATGGTTTTAAGCCTTGCGTATCTTTTTGAACTGTCCCGTCATTGATAATTGTCTTATCTCCTACTGGATCACCAAATAATTTATGGACAGTGATTGAACCTGTTTTTGGTGCGGCTTCCGCTGCGAAAACTTTCGGCCCCACTAGCATTGTACTCATAAAAATTAATCCTAGCATGACGATTTGTAATTTCCCTGTTAAACGATTCATTGTATTCATGATTTTTCTCCTTTTAAATGATGCTTACATCATTTTTCTTTTCCGTATTTTAAATCTCCAATAATTGCGATGATGATTAAACTTAACCCACTGCCAATAATTACATACAGACCGTAACTACCCGTATTTGGTAATACTGGCATGGCTTGATTGGTGACAGTCACATTAATCTGGTTGTTACCAATGGCATTTTTTACGACTTTCAAGTCTTTCAATGAATGGCCATTCTCTAACAATTCAACCTCACCTGTCGCTGTTAAGCGCCAATTAATCGGTTCTTTTAATAAACGATAGCCTGTTGGTGCTTCAATTTCTCGTAACTGGTAAGTCCCTGGTTTTAAATTTGTAAAGATCAACTTACCTGCTAAGTCCGTCTTTAATTGTTCTTTGACAGCTAAACCACCATCTGAGGAACTTAGTTCAAAGACTGCATCAGCTAATTCCTTTTGACTACTGGCACTTAATTTAAGTAAGGTTAAATCGAAAGCTTTCAGTTGATTGTTAAGGACTAACTGCTCATTACTTAGTCTCAAGTCTTGGCTCGTCTTAGGTAAGACTAAAACAAGTTTCCCCTGACTATTCTGAATGTCGAAAATCAGCTCGCTATTAGGCTTAGCTTCATAGCCTACTGGGACTTGGGTTTCTTTTAGCAAGTAGCGTCCTACAGGTAGCGCTAATAAATCAACTGTTCCTTGTTGGTTTGTTTCATAAAGCTTATTTTCTAACCGTTGCCAACTCTCTGTCTTAGTCTCCCAACGGGCTAAAGTAAAACCCGCCCCGGCTAATTTAGCCCCGGCAGTCCCACCAGTTTTTACTAGTGTGACTGGCCGTCTTTGTAATGTATTAATCAGCTTGACCTGATTGCCAGTTTGTTTCACTTGACTCTGATAATTCGGATCAAGATTCACTTCATTCACACTATACGTTAAAGGCTTTCCTTGATTATCAAAAGTCGGTAGATTTTTCACTGTTTCCCGCCAATTATTCTTTTGAGTCAGAGTGACTGTTTGGAGGACTTTTTTACTGCCATCTTGTTTGTGTTGCATTAATTGGGCACTAATTTCAGTTGGGCGTAAACTACTTTGAAACAACTGATCATCAACCCACTCTTTCGTAATCGTTAACTCTTGGCTAGGACCTTTAATCGAAGGTACGCCAAAATCTAAAGCTTGGCTGCCACCTTTTGGAATAAAAAGAGTTTGGCCATTAGCTGGGTAAAAGGTTTCACCTTGGTAAGCTGGGTCTTCAGTAGTTAAACGGACTTGATAATGAAATTTGATTTCTTGGCCTTGACTTAAATTAATCCGATTGACTTGTAAGGTCCGCTTTTCTTGGTCATAAGTCACTGTCGGTAAGTTAGTCAAGGCTTTAGCCCCGACTGAGGTTACCTCCCACTTACCTAGGCCCTCAAGATTAACCATTTCACCTAAGGGATCGATGATTTGCCCGTCACTGACCGTATCGATCAACGTTTGAGAAATGGATTGTAAGTAGTTTGTAACACCACTACTATTTGCTGCATTGTAATAGTTAGGCTTGCCATCAGTTCCATTACTAGCAATTTTCTCCATGTAATTATTAACTTTCCAACTTGAAAAGTTACTATCACCAGCGACTTCTATTCCTAAAGCGTGAATCTCAATATTAGCTTTTTTAACATCATAAGCTTCTGAAAGTGTCCCTAGAAAATGATCGGAAATTGGTTCTGAATTTGCTCCTCGGTAAACATAACTTTTAGGATTAAAAAAGCTTGAGCCACTTTTTAATTTGGCGCTCGTCCCGTCTCCCCAAATAACTTCTTTAGGGTTTTCTTTAGGGTTTTCTACGACATAACTCGTTGCTCGCAAATTTGTGTCATGAAAATTACCATGATAAACCGTTTGATTAATTTTATAACTAAAAGTCGGCATGCCGTCAGTTAGTAACACCATGACTTTTTTAGCTGGTCGACTCGTATTACTACCTGCACTTAATAATTTGGCCCCTTCACGTAAGCCTTGCTGAGTAAACGTTCCTTGACGTTCCGACATTTCCGTCGGCATCTCTTCAACGACTCGTTGTTTATCTAAGGTTGTTAAGGGGACACTAATATTTTTATAAGTGTCACCACCGTAGACGTATAGCCCTACGCGGTACTGATTTTCTTCGTTATATTGACTGAGTTGTTTAATAAACTCCTCTACACCATTTTTAACTGTCCGCAAGCGAGAGTTTGTCATACTAGTCGAATGATCGACAACAAACATCACATCTGTCGGTTGGCTAGCGACACTCGTATTACCGGCGACATTTAAATAAACATCATATAATCCTGGTGTTGTCGTTTCACTGGCATACTTTCTAATTTTAATATCTGGGTTGTTTTTCTGATTACCAAACGTTAGATAATTGGCTTCCGGCGTATTCAACTTAGAGCCATTATTGTTCCCTAAATAGTTTTTAACGGAGGTTTGTTGATTAACACTCCAACTGTTTTTAGGATAACGACCTGTTTGATCTTCTGAATAGCCTTGGTTATTAACAAAATTACTATAAAGACTATTTAAACTAAGAGGGAGAGGATTAGCTGCCAAACGATGGCTCACCTTCCCAGTAGTTACCTTGACTGGTTGTTGAGAACTTGTTGTCTCGCCCTGGCTCTCTTCCTGACTTGTTGAGGTTTCCCCAGTTGTTTCGGTAGTTGTTTCACTAGTGCTTACTTGAGTTTCTTGTTCACTAACTGTCGTTGAAGTCACACTTTCAGCCACCTCTTCAGTGGACTGGCTAATTTCTGGACTTTCAGCTACGTTTTCAATGCTAATCAGCTCATCACTTAGCACATTTAACGTCTCTTCTCCCCGCTCCTCATATAAGAGGGGTTGAAAACTCGTTGCTACATCTGCCACTTTGACTGTTTCAAGAATTATCGTCACTTTTTGACTTTCTTGATCTGGAGAATTAACTAGCCATTCTCCTAAGTCATTTTTATAGATATCATGATCTTGACTAATTTCCAAACTGACTGGTTCAATCACTTGGCCACCTTGACTAAAAATAATACCTAGCTGCTGTTGAGATTGACTCCGATGTTTACTAAGCTCAATCCGCCAACGGTTGATTTCTGGTTGGTTACTAATTTCTTGAGTCAACGTCCCTTTTCCGAAATCATTAGCAAATAATTCATAAGTGTGTTTTGGTAAACTGTCAGCAAAGACTTCTGGTAGACTTAACAAACTACTTAGTGGTAAGACTAAAGTAATCACAATTAACATCGTAAAGAACTTTTTTAAAAAAATGGTCATTCTACTCATCTTGTTTTTCTCCTGTTTCATACTTCTACATCAGACAACATCCACGGACTTTAAGGTTAGCCTTTGATTTTTCCCCAAAAAAAAGCCTTTGTCCATTTATTTAAATAACAGTAATTCCTTGTCTCTTTTAGCTAAAAATTTTATGTTTCATTAAATTTATTTCCTGCGCAAGAACGATTATATAACAAATAAAACAAAGTCACGATTTAATTTTTTCGTATCTATAGGTACATTTTAAATCTAATAAACAGGTGTTATATTAACGGTAATGAACTTTATTCAATAAAATGACTATTTAATTTGATGTGTTTTTTGTGAATTTTAGTTCATTCTTCATATTCCCCCTGCCAGAACCTTACAAAACGTAAGCTTTTGATTAAAGGGACAAAATTAAAACGTTTTTATTTTTGTGAATAATTGCCATTTAAACAACTAATTATATTCATTTTTTAGTATTTTTCTTAAAATATTCACTAATCCCTCTTAATTCCAACAGAACAAAAAAAGATAAGCGTTATTTAATTTCCTCTTTTCACTAGCTGTTTTTTATGCTATTGACTTTAGAGAAAAATATTGTATACTTTGATTCCACGTTTTTGTTTTTAATGAACGATTAATAGAATAACAACTTGTCTAACTACTTCCACTCGTCTCACGCTCACTTTTAAGAGCAATCATTTTTTTATCCCTCTATTATAAATCACATAAACACATGCATTAAAGTTGTCGATTTACTCCCGGTCATGCTATCATAAGTTAAATATAAAAAGGGAGTTGAGTATTATGAACGTAGAAGAATTAGTCGCAAAAGCAAAAGAATTAATTAGTAACAATAACATTGAAGAAGCTAAGAAGTTTATTGAAGAGCACAAAGATGAGCTTGGGGATAAATTACATGATATTACGGCACTCTTTGGCGATAATGCTGATGGACTCTTAGACAAAGTAAAAGGTTTCTTCGGTAATAAGTAAGTTTTTTTAAGACAATCTATCACTTGATAGGTTGTTTTTTTATTCATTTTTTTCAGCTTTACTTTATCTATTACTATATGATATAGTTTCAATAACTAGATAAGATAGTTTAGGAGAATTATATGGACAGACAAAAAACAAGTTGGCAAACTGATTTGCGAGAAATTCATTTACCTCGTTGGTCTGAATTACCTGATATTGAGCTTTACATGGATCAGTTGGTAACTTTAGTCGAGCGGTACACAGCCCCTTTTAAAGTTGATCAAACTGGCGACTCCTTACTGACTTCTTCCATGGTTAATAATTACGTTAAACAAAAACTGATTCCCGCCCCACAAAAGAAAAAATACGAGAAGCGTCATTTAGCCCGCTTAATCATTATTACAATCTTAAAACAAGCCTTTGATATCTCAATTGTTCAAGCTGGTATTAAGTGGCAAATGGAGACTAGCGATTATCGCTATGCCTACGATCAATTTTGCACCCAAATGGAAGATACCATTCAACTCTTTTTAGGAGCTGAAGACGTCGTTAAGTTTGAAATTGATGTGGCAGATCTTGATTTTCGCCCGATTCAAATGGCAACAATCGCTTTAACATCGAAGCTAGTCACGGAAAAATCATTAAACATTTTAACTCACGTTGAAAATACACAGTCTAAAGGAGAAATATAAATGAGTAACAAGATTGCTTTACTAGTCGATTCAGGAATGGACTTACCGACAGAAATCATTGCTAAAGAGGGCGTTTATGTCATCCCTTTAAATATCATTTACAAAGACCAAGTCTACATTGATAAAGTCACGATTACGTCGAAAGAAATTTACGACCGCTTGGAAACTGAAGTGCCTTCCACTTCCTTACCAGATGGCCAAGCGATTCATGATATTTTAGAACAAATCATCGCTGATGGTTATACCCAATTAATCGTTGGTACAATCTCTAGTGGCTTAAGTGGCACAAACAACATGTTAAATCTGATGGTCAAAGACTTCCCTCAATTAGAATCTTTCGTTTTAGATACTAAAAGTATCGGTATTGGCGGTGGCGTTCAAGGCTACTACGCTAAACGTTTAATTGATGAAGGCTTACCTTTCCCTGAAATCACGAAGAAATTAGCCGCTCATGTAAGTGACTCTCGGGTTTTCTTCAGTATTCCGACTTTAGAATATTTAAAAAAAGGCGGCCGGATTGGACTAGTTTCTTCTATCTTAGGGACAGCTTTGAACTTAAACCCCGTTATTTCTTGTAACACTGATGGCATTTACCATACCGTTAGCAAAGCTCGTGGACGTAAACGCAGTATTGAAAAAATGTTAAGTGCTGTTGAAGAGTTTATCGGCAATCACCCTGCCTATGACATTGGCGTTGCTTATGGTAATTGTATTGATGAAGCTCGCGAACTAGCTGAAGTTGTTAAACAACGCTTCCCTAACTGTCAAAAACTCTTTTTTGACGAAGTTAGTCCCGCTTTAGGCATCCACACTGGCCCAGGAGTTATTGGCATGGGTGTCCAACTGCGTGATTAAGTAAATGATTCACTTAATTTAAAACAAAAAAATAGAGCCTAGGCTCTATTTTTTTTACGTTTGTTCTGAAACTTCTCTTGGTAGATCAATCGTTAATTTAAACATGTCCCCATCAACTTCAATACTTAAAGTTCCTTGATGTAAGGTGATAATCGAGTTGGCGATTGCCAAGCCTAAACCAGAGCCTTCGGTGTTGCGAGCCTCATCACCACGGGTGAAACGCTCCACAAGTTTTTCAGCGTCTTCATTTAATTCGTAGTTAGAAATGTTTTTCAACTGGATTCTGACTCCTGTAGCAGTCTCAGCTAATTTTAAATAAACCCGAGTTCCAGGCATACTATATTTAACGACATTCCCGACTAAATTATCAAAGACTCGCCACATCCGGTCGCCATCAATTTCCATCAAAATTGAATCTTCTGGTTTACTGTAAAGGAGTTTTAGCTCTTTATTCGCTAGTTCTTCAGTGTACTCGGCAATTCCTTGTTGAATTAACTGTCCTAAATTAATCATTTTACGATTCAATTGAACTTCCCCATTAGACATCTTAGTCACTTCAAATAAATCGTCAATTAAATTCTTCATTCGTAAGGCTTTCCGATTGATGATTTCCGTATAAGCTTCTTGTTTATCTTTCGTTAGTTCCGGCTTTGTTAATAAATCACCGTAAGTAATAATCGATGTTAAGGGCGTGCGTAAGTCATGACTGACATTCGTTAAGAGTTCCGTTTTTAATTCATCGCTCCGATTTTTTTGAGCCTTACTCGTAGCAACAATCCGGCTGATCTGTGCTAAATTTTCTGAAACCGCACTTAGACTCTGTCCTTGAGTAAATTCTTCATCATTAGCCGCTAAGATTTCCGCAGGTTTAGTTAAGACTTCCTCAATTTTTCTTTCTCGTTTTGTGATCAACTTAATCAAAATCCCGATAGCAATAAAAACGACGAGCATTCTAAAGCCCCACAAATACTGCCAATAATGATAGTACATTGTTCGGTTAATCAACCAGAGGATAAAACTGACAAAGCTAAAGCCTAAGACTGACAAACTCACCCGCAGCGTTAATGGTAACTGGTAATACTTTTGTTGCAATTTTTTAGTTATTCGATACATCAGACTGTTCTGAAATTCTACTTTCAAAGGCTTTTCTTTGTTCTTCAAACGCAACCAGAGATCGCGACTTAGAAACATCCCGGCGTAAATCAAACCGAAGCCAATCATTATCCCGATAATATTGCGACCAGGTCCCCAAATCCGGCGTAAGTTGAGGGAAGTCAGGAGTAAACCTAACGTGATTCCGATCAAACTAATTACTTCAAGATCGATTGGCAGTTTAGCTAAGCTTTTTGTCAATTTGAAATCGACTGTCGGGCGCCACAGTTCTTTAATATAGAGAAGACCGCCAATTACCATAGCAATAATCCCAAGACTGGCTAATAAAGTTGAGTTACGTTTAACTTTTACTTCATCTTGATAAGCCAATGCTGCGTCAGAACCATTAATTAACGTCACATAACCGGTCATTTCCCCTGTATAATTTAAACTTTCCCAAACATCATGTAAGACGCCAGGAGCCATTAATCCTGTTTGGATGTTTAAAGCGGGACCAGCACCACGTTCTTTTAACGTCTCAATAATTTTATGTTCACTCATCTCTGCTGACAAGCTTTGAAGATTTTTATAAATTTTACCTTTGTCGTCAGTTAAATAGTACCAATAATTTTTATTAAACTGGCTCTTATTGTTGGCCATCGACTCTAGTAAGGACTGTTTTTCTTTCAGAACTTTCGCCGTTAATTCTTTGGCGACTTTTTCTTCAACTTTTTGGTCATCCATAAAATTATCCGTAATGTCTAGAATTTTTTCATCTCTTGTCTCTTCTAAAACCTTGACTAATTTTTCATCTTCCCCTACTTGAGCTAAGGCAATTTCTTCTCGATACTGGTTAGTTATATCTCTCACTTGGTTTTCATAATCCCCTAAGCGGTAGCGGTATTCATTAACAATCGATCCATCTAATTCACTTGGAACAATCGTCTTTTCATTAAAATTAGTCAAATAATCTTCTGTATACAAGGAGCTAAGTGACTCAGTTAAATTGGCTTGACTGTAACTGTAAAGTGATTGCTGTCCGGTTGTGACCGTATGTTTGATCACTAATTGCCAACCGCTAAAGATTAAGAGACCGGCTAAAATAAACCAACCGTTAGTTTTCCATTTTATAGCCAACGCCCCACACCACCTTTAAGTATTTCGGTTCTTTTGGATTTAATTCAATTTTCTCACGAATTTTGCGAATATGAACTGAGACAGTATTATCCGAGTTAAAACTCGGTTCTTCCCAAACGGATTCATAAATCTCATCGATTGAAAAGACCCGCCCAGGATGACTCATTAATAATTCTGTAATGTTAAATTCGGTTTTTGTCATTTTAACTAGTCGCCCTTCAACTGTCAGGTTTTTAGTGGCTTTGTCTAAAGTTAAACCTTTCAGTTCAATCACATTTTCTGAGACTTTCTCAAACTCACCTAACGTTAAGTAGCGACGAAGCATGGATTTCACTCTCGCTAATAATTCTAAGGGACTAAATGGCTTCGTTAAATAATCATCGGCACCGACTTGGAGGCCGTGAATTTTATCAATGTCTTCACTTTTGGCACTTAACATTAAAATTGGCACATTGTTACTTTCACGAATTTTATAGGTCGTAATAATTCCATCTAAATTCGGCATCATCACGTCTAAAATAATCAGGTGAACCATCGTATTTGCTAGAATTTCTATAGCTTCAAGGCCATCGCCAGCTTCTATCACTTGATACTTCTCTTGCTCTAAATAAATCCGAATCCCTTGTCTGATTTCCACATCATCATCGACAACTAAAATAACTTTTTCCATCTCTTCTCCCCCAAACATTCTAACTAAGGCTTATTATAACGATTAAAAGTTAAGTTTAACTTCAATACTTTCTTAATTAATTCTTAATATCACAAGAAAAACCAAACAACTACAGGAGTTATTTGGTTTTCTTTCTTCTATTCAATTATAGCTTATTTTTAAGGGTTAAAGACGAATCGTTCTAAAAGTTCTGCTACTACCCCTTCGTGATGGTCTTGAACTGTGACGTAATCACAAATTTCTTTGACTGCTGGAACAGCATTGCTGGCTGCTACTGAAAGACCAGCAACTTTTAACATGGCTAAGTCATTATAGTTGTCACCAACGGCAATCGTTTGACTCATGGGAATGCCTAAGGTTTTAGCTAAATCAATTAAGCCCTGTCCTTTGTCGATCCCTAAAGCATTAAACTCCATGTAACGATTTGAAGAGTAACTAACTTCAACACAGCCTTCAGTAATGGCTGCCATCTCAGGTTCTAATTGATGTAAATAGTCACTATCAATATTTTGAAATAAGACTTTTGCAATCGGCTGATCTTGCAAAAAGGCTAGTGAATGACTCTCCTGTAGTTGATAGATCATCGTGTCACTATCAAAACGTGCTTGCTCGCTGTCAGAAATATTAAAAACGAATAGCTCTTCTTGGGTATACACATGAATACACACGTCTTTCGTTAAACCAAATTCAAATAATTCAAGGGCTTTGGGATAAGGTAAGCCTTTGAATTGTAACAGCTTGTTGTTTTTATTTTCTGTCAACGCACCACCATTAAATGACAGCACGTATTCTTCTGCTAGGCCGATTAACCCAAGCTCCTTTAAAGTATTTTGAACTGAAGCGTAACCTCTACCAGTAGCTGGTACAAACTTCACCCCAAACTCCTCCCGGGCTCTTTTAATAGCTGCAATGTTACTCTGTGGTATTTGATGGTTACGATCTAATAAGGTTTCATCTAAATCGCAGGCGATTAATTTATAAGTCATTCTTATTCCAACCTTTCTTACTTTAGCTACTCTTCCTTCATCATAACAGTTGCTTCCTTGACTAGCTGAATAATGAGGTAAAATAAAACACGTTTTTCAAAAAAAAAAACCGAAATCTCAAAGGATTTCGGTTACAAGATGAGTTAGAATGATCAGAAAGAAGCACTTATGGACCACTCAGTTTGAAGACCCTGTGACCAAAAAGGGGGGAATGCTCAAAAGGGTTATCTTTTTAAACTGTATTGTCTTCTCCCTAACATTATCTTAATTATACAAGTTACTTTAAACTATTTATCTCAATTTTGTCTTTTAATAAACTGGTTTTTTGATTTAATATCCTCGTCTTTTCGATACTTATTATTTGTAAGTAACTATCTTTTAGTGTATGCTTAATTTATAAACTTAAGAGAGAAGGAAAACTAATGGATTTAACTAATTATAAAATCACTGAAGTAACTTTAAACGTCAACAATTTAATCAAGATGAGTCATTTTTACCAAGAAATTATGGGTTTAACAATTTTAAAAGAAGAAACTGACTTAGTGATCTTAGGGATTAAAGAAACAAAGACGCCCTTACTCACTTTAAAAGCTGTCAAAACTTTAAAAACTCCGACTAGCGGCCTTTACCATGTGGCCTACTTACTACCTAACCGTAACGCTTTAGGTAACTTTTTACGGCATATTGCTATCACTCAGTACCCTTTACAAGGCGCCAGTGATCACGGTTATAGTGAAGCGATCTACTTAGCTGACCCGGAAGGTAACGGCATTGAAGTTTATGCTGACAAAGACGAATCTCTTTGGGACATTCGCGACAACGGCATCATTGTTGGGGTAACTGAACCGATGGACGTTGAAGGTGTCTTGGAAGCAGCTGATGAAGAGTTTGAAAAAATGACCCCAGAGACTTTTATCGGTCACGTCCATTTAGCAGTCTCTGAAGTTGCGGAAACGAGCCGCTTCTTTACTGATATTTTAGCTTTTACGATCACCACTGAATTTGGCCAACAAGCCGCTTTTTACGGCAAAGACGGCTACCACCATCAATTTGCCGGCAACGTTTGGGAAACTCGTCATGCCCCTAAAAACGACCCCTTAGCTCCTGGTTTAGCGGAAATTAAAGTCGCTCTTGCCCAAGAAGTCTTTAATGATACTCTGACAGCTTTGGAAACAGCAGCTTATCCTTTTGATTTACAAGACAACGAATTAAATTTTGTTGATCCGAATAACATTGCGTTTCGTTATCAAGTGAATTAAGGGTTTGTATTTAGGAATGATAACCATCGAAAGACTAATTAAGGCTGCTGCTGACTAATGTCACAGCAGCCTTTTTTATGCTATGATAATGTTAATAAACATACGTAAATTAAAAGGAGCTAGACAGATGAAATACGAATGGCGAAAAAACGATAAAGAACTTTATTTAACGAGTCAGCAACCGACCCTTTTGACTCTTCCAAAAATGACCTATTTAACTTTAAAAGGGGAAGGTAACCCTAATGGCGAAGATTTTTCAAAACGAATTGAAGCCCTTTACAGCTACTCTTACAACATTAAAATGTCTCCTCGCAAAGGCATCGAAACAGCTGGCTACTACGACTATACGGTTTTTCCTTTAGAAGCTTTTTGGGACTCCAAAGTTGTCGTCATTCCAGGGGAGCCACTTGATAAAGAGCAACTGACTTATGAGTTAATGATTCGCCAACCTGATTTTGTGACAACTGAATTACTCTCTCAAGTTAAAGCTAACGTTGCTAAAAAAGTTGCACCTGAACTACTCGAAGAAGTTCAATTGCAAGAGATAACTGAAGGTAAAAACTTACAACTCCTTCATCTCGGTAGCTATGACGATGAGCCGGCTAGTTTTGCTGAAATGGCAGTCTATTGTCAAACTGAGAATTTGGAACGCCTCGGTCATCGGCATAAAGAAATTTACTTATCTGACCCCCGGCGAACTGAACCAAGTAAACTAAAAACCCTTTTACGTTTCCCCGTCAAATAAAAACAGCAGTGATTTCCGTCCTGGCCTTAGTTAGCGGCCTTGTGAAATCACTGCTGTTCTATTTTATGACCTTAACTTGCTAAAGGCTTCTTCTCGCATACTGCGGATTGTTGCAACTGACTCTGACATTTTTTGTTTTTCTAAATCATTTAAAGGAATTTCGATAACTGATTTAATGCCTTCACGATTGATGACTGCTGGGGTACCGATGTAAATGTCCTCTGTGCCATATTCGCCGTCTAAATAGACCGACAATGGTAAAATTGCATTTTCATCATCAAAAATCGCTTTTGTAATCCGGGCTAAGGCGATGGCGATGCCATAATGAGTAGAGCCTTTCCGTTGAATGATTTTATAAGCAGCATCACGAACGCCAGTAACGAGTTCAATTAAGCTTTCTTCTGTCACTTCTGGGTGTTTTTTAACCCATTCATAGATTTGCATGCCGCCAATATTAGCGTGAGACCAAACTGGAAATTGAGTATCACCATGTTCACCAATAATATAAGCGTGGACATCGCGAGCATCAACTTCGGTAATTGTTGCTAAGGCACGACGGAAACGAGCGCTATCTAATGAAGTGCCGGAACCGATGACTTGGGAAGAAGGTAAGCCGGAAAACTTCCAGACGGCATAAGTTAAAATATCCACAGGGTTACTGGCAACTAAAAAGATCCCGTTAAACCCACTGGCCATAATATTTTCAACGATGGATTGAGTGATTTTCAAATTTTTATTAATTAAATCTAAGCGGGTTTCCCCAGGTTTCTGTGCTGCGCCAGCTGTTAAGACAATTAAATCGGCATCATGACAGTCTGCATAAGTAGCTGCGTAGATTTTTTTAGGGGAAGTAAAGGCTAACCCATCTGATAAATCTAAGGCGTCTCCTTCACTTTTACCTGTATTTAAATCAATAATTCCTAATTCTCGCCCAATATTTTGAGCAACTAAGGCAAAGGCGTAACTCGAACCAACATCTCCTGCGCCTACTAAGATAATTTTTTCTTTTTCCTTTTGTAATGTCATCTCTATCACCCTTATCTTCTATTATTTGCCTACAATGTTATTTTAACTCTTTTATTATTAAGTAGACACTTTTTTGTCCCGGGAACTTATATGACAAACTAATGTCATTCCTAGTCTAAATGACAAACTACTGACATAATGTCTTGATAATGATTTATCACTTAAAGGCTTATCATGTTATAGTAAGAGAGTAAAGGAGGTTGTTAATCGATGGCATATTGTGAAGATATTGAACAACTATTAATTGCTGAAGCTAAGAAGGAGTTACCACCACTGGTCACTCATGTAAAAAATTACCCAAACTTCCTTCAACAAGACGTTGAAGATACGGCAAAAACTCTTATCGCTAACAAGTCTATTCGTGCAAGCTTCCATTTTCACTACAAAGACCTTTGCACTATTACTTTTCTAGCTAACCGGAACTTTTAAACACAAATCCCCAACTTCTAAGAAAGAAGTCAGGGATTTTTTTATTTCTTAACAGACTGGTAGGTTTCGATAAACTTTCCTACTAAAACAAAAAGAACAGCACCAATCCCGTTACTAATTGACGTGATGATTGTACTTAAAACAACTGTCTCTGCCCCTCCCATGAGATTCGTTAAATAATTAGCCGGAATCGCCACTAGACATAGGAGTGCCAATGAGTAGCTCCACTGCCACTTCAATCGCCATTTGATTAACCCGACTAGCCAAAGTACTCCTAGCCATAGCAAGCAAATTGGTAAAGCAACTTCCATAAACCACTTTTCTTGAACAAGATGATTATTAATTAAAATCGATTCTAATAACATTAAGTAAAGCGGGATTAAACCACTTAAAGCGATACTCCCTTTTAAGAGCTTGGCAGTTTTGCTGCTAGTTATAATCACACTTGGAATTAGCACTAAAGCCAGACTTAGAATGACAATTAAAGACCAACTAAGCTGCCGATTAATGGCTAAATCGACTATTAAAGAAATCATTCCTCCTAATAATACTAACCCGTAACAAATGTTTTTGGCTATTTTCAGCCCTGTTGTTTTATTAATTTCTTTCACGATCCGTGCATCTCCTTTGAGTAGGGTATCGAGAGAGATTTGATAATAATCGCTAATTACGATAATCGTTTCTAGATCAGGGTAATTTTTTCCAAGTTCCCAATTTGAAATTGCTTGTCGTGAGACGTGTAAGTTTTTAGCAACTTCATCTTGAGTTAAGGCAAGTTCTGTTCGCCGACTTTTTAATTTTTCACCAATCATTAGCTATTCCCTCCCTAAATTCAGTCTACCAAAGTTCACTAATATTCCTAGCAAGGATCTCTTGCATCCTTGTTATATCAAGCTTTTAATTTTTAATAATTAGTTTCCAGACCATTCTTTCATAAAGGCTCTTAAAAAATCTTCCATCATTTTTAAGCGCTCTTTGCCAATTTCTTGTGCCAAAGTTGTATTTAGTAAGCTTGGTATTTTTAATAGTTTCTCATAAAAATGATTAATGACCGTTTCATTAACTCGATACTCTGCCTTTGATTGTAAGTCTCGAGGTAAGATTGCTGGATCATGAATTTTATGGCCAGTTTTGCCACCATAATAAAAGGTTCGGGCAATCCCCGTCGCCCCAATAGCATCTAAGCGATCAGCATCTTGGACAATTTGAGCTTCAATACTTAAGACCACTGGCTCTTTCCCTAGACTATGACTAAAGGAAACATTCTCAATAATATCAGCTATTTCAGCAATTTGTTGACTTGTCAGTTGAATTTCTTGTAAAAAGCTGTTTAGTTCTTGTTCAGCGACTAAAACATCTGGGACTAACTTATCATCGGTTACGTCATGTAAGTAGGCAGCAGCTTGTATTAAAAATAAATCACAGGTTTCACTTTCAGCTAGGCGTTCCGCCATTTTCACTACTCGCTCAATATGATCCATACTATGGCCGGAAGCATCTCCTGCTAAAACTTGTTCGGCATATGCCTTAATGTTAACTAACTGTTCACTTTGATTCATCTTTGATTTCCCCCAGTTTTAAGCGACTTCCTCTATTCTATCCTATTTTGGCAAACAAAAAAAGAACGTAAAAAAGTTCTTACGTTCTAATAGTTAATTTTTAATTATCTTGACGGGTGCTAGCAATCACTAATTCACGAATCGACACATTTTGGGGACGCTCATACATAAAAGCCACACTTTCAGCAACTTCTTGGGGATCCATAGCTAGCCCACCCATCGTCTCTTTCCACTCATTATAACCATCTTTAATCTCAGCATCTGTGGTGTGAGTTAGTAAGTCTGTCTCAGCTGCTCCTGGTGAGATTAATAAGACTCTAACGTTGTCTGCAGAAGCTTCTAACCGAACAGTCTCAGTTAAACCATGAACACCATACTTCGTGGCACAGTAAGCTGCATGATTAGCAAAAGCTTTAAAACCAGCAATTGAAGAGACATTAATAATTGTTCCGGTTTTAGCAGCTTTCATTTGTGGTAAGACAGCACTAACACCATTCAAGGTCCCTAGTAAATTGGCTTCAATCATCCGTTGCCACTCTATAGGCTCTTGTTTGCCTAAATCCCCTAATAACATTTGGCCAGCATTATTAATTAATAAATCAACTGGTCCGTATAACTCTTCCGCTTTTTTAATCGCAGCTACAAAACTTTCTTGATGGCTAACATCAACTTTTTCAACTAAGGTGTTTGGCAAGTTAAACTCTTCCATCAACTCTTTACGGCGTCCGATTAATAGTAAGGGATGGCCTTTACGACTAAACAAGTAAGCCATTTCTTTACCAAAACCACTACTAGCACCTGTAATCACAACTAATTTCTTTTTCACAATCAATTCCTCCAATGTTTTCCTTGCTTTTACTATACAATAGATATAGATTAATACTAGTACGCACTTTCAAGTAACGTAGTAACTTATAAGTTACTACTAGGAGGAATAAAGATGTATCTAAACGAATTTGATGCCACGATGCAACTGATTCAAGGCAAATGGAAAATTTATATTTTATACGATATTCACGAAAATAAAGTCGCTCGTTTTAATCAATTGTCCCGTTCAATTAAAACTGTGGCTAATAAAACATTAACTAATCAGCTGCGAGAACTTGAAAACGACGGCTTGATTAGTCGGCATGTTTACCCCCAAGTGCCACCAAAAGTTGAATATTCCCTAACAAAAAAAGGACAAAGTTTAATCCCTGTCCTTGACGTTATTTCTAATTGGGGCTTAGCGAATGTTCCTGAGCATGAACTCAAAGAAATATTGTGTACTGATTAAGACTACCAATCCTCATCTGGCCGGGCATATTTATACGCGGTTCCGATCGAAACATCACATTCTTTTGCAATTTGTCTAAAGGAATGGGTCCCCTTTTTGTGCAACACTTTAATTTTTTTTATTGTGTCTTCTTCAATTTGTGGTCTTCCAAGAACTACCCCGCGAGACCGTACTTTTTCAATGTTTAATTTAGTTTTAAATTGAACAATTGGGATATGTGTTTGCTTCAGCAAGCTAACCATGTGATAAAAATCTTTTTGTTCATGGGTATCTAACTGATCGGCAATCGCAATTAAACGGATTTGTTTATCAGCCAACTGGGTGGTGATTTCTTCAAATGTCACAAACTCTTGTCCAAATACTTGTAAATTATAAACGACTAATTGGTCTTCATTTCTTAACTGCTGCAGTAATTTATTCAATTCTTTACGAACACTAAAATTCGTTTCTTCAATGAATATTTCCCGACATTTATAAGACATGACTTTTTCTAATTGATTGGTCGTTTCTACTGGAAAATCTTTTCTAATATACCCGTATATAGCCATTTCCATCCTCCTGACAAGATTTTTTGGTAGTTCACGATTAAATCTTCGGGAGTTTTTTATACCTCAAAACAATTTTCGAACACATGAATAGCTACCTTTATTAAAAGTATAAGCCTTAAAATCAAGCTTTGCAACGGCTTTCCTTTGATTTCCACTGACTGAAAACGTTCGTATAACTTCTTTATCGAACGTTTTGTTCAATAAAGGGTCAATATCTATTGCTATCACTTCATTTTATTAATAGTCTAATTATTATTATTAGTTGAAAATCGTTCATAATATAGGTCTATTTTGTTCTTATTTTATTATTATAAATAAAATATGTACATAACTATCTGTAATCAGAAAGTTATGTACTTAAACTTTAATTATAGTTCAGGGACCTTACGAGTTAGCCAGTCTGTCTCTTTTAAATAAAACAACGCTTTGTATTTCAAGTAAATCAGCACGATTGAATTAAAGAGAAACTCTAATGGAATAATCAGCAACATATACAATAAATACTCTTTTTTAATAATCGTTGATCTTCCAGCTAAGTAGACTAGACTTTGTAAGTAGCGAATACCTAAGCGAACAAAAATGTAAGTCATAATCAAGGAATAGAATCCGTAATAAGCGGCCACACCTAAAGTCACTACAAAGAAAGGCAAACTAATTAAGTAACCCATTCCTAATAACGGAAAGAATAATTGTTTAAACGTCAAATGTTTTAACTGGAAGGGGACGGCTTTCCAACTCCCTTTGGCCCACCGCAAACGCTGTTTGACCGTGCCTTCAATATCCTCTGGCATTTCTGAATAAACGATGGCCTCAGAAATCCCTACTGCCTTACCTGCAAGTAAGCTATACAAACATAACTGACGGTCATCACTGTACGTGCCACTAGTGACATACTCTTCTAAGTGATCGAAGACTACGTCACTAGCATAGAGTGCTAAAGCGCCTGAAGTTGTCTCTAAAGAGCCAATTAACGAACGAATCGGTCGACCTAACAAACAAGTGATCCCAATATTTAAGTCAGCCACCTTAGTAATTAGGTTTTTTTTCCGGTTGCGAGTTAAGACCACCCCTGTGCAAGCTTTTAACTGACTGTCGCCTTCGAAGGTTCTCACTAGATTTTCGACTGCCTGATAATCTAGTACAGAATCAGAATCAACTGCTAAAACATAATTATAGTCCTGGGGATTTAAGCTATCTAAGGCTTTCTTTTGTGCATAGCGCTTCCCTTGATTGCTTTGATAATGATAAGTAATTTTCGGGTGTACTAACTCGATTAGTTTTGTGGCAGAGCCATCATCTACGACATGGATAGCTGAGACGGGAAAGATTAAACGATAAGAAATAAATAAAAATATCCCTAGCGCAACTATTAGTATCGGATTAAACCATTTTCTTCTAGTCATATATACCTCCTATAGGGTGATTTTTCGTGAATCGTTAATATCACGACAACTATTTTTAGTGTCAATCAATAGTTGACTATGGGTCACCAGTTGGCGATAGTCCAAGTAATCATGGTCGACTAGTAATAACGTCATATCTGCTGCATTTAAGTCTGGATAATTGACCTTTTTGACTGGAATAACTTCCCCTGATTCACTCGTCATCTCTGTCAATAAATCATCGTAAACTTCGCAACTGAAATTATAACTAGCTAAAGCTTTAATTAATTTCGGGACAGGGCTCATTCGATAATCTGGGACATTTTTCTTATAAGTGGCGCCGACTATCGCGATTTTCCCACTAGTCAACGATTGCTTTTGACTAACTAGCAACTTTAGAACCCGCTTAACAGTGTAATCAATCATGGATTCATTGACACGACTTGCTGCTTCAATCATTTCCGTCGTCATGCCATACCCTTTCATATACCAACTAGTGTAATAGGGATCAACTGGGATACAATGGCCACCAATTCCGACAGCTGGGGTAAACTTCATAAAGCCAAAAGGTTTCGAGTCTGACGCATCAATGACTTCAAAAGGATCGACTTCTAACTTATCACAAATCTGGGTTAATTCATTCGCTAAGGCAATATTTACGAAACGGAAGGTGTTCTCATGTAACTTTGATAACTCGGCGACTATGGGACTTGAAACAATGTGAGTCTGGTTCGATAATACCTCAGAAACTAATTTCGAACAGTTAGCTGTCACACCGCCAACAACTTTAGGAACCACATTCAAATTACCATCACCTGGGTTAATCCGTTCTGGAGAATAGGCAACGAAAATATCTTTACCAATTGCCCAGCCTTGTTCTGTTAGTTTATTCACTAAATATTTTTCAGTTGTGCTCGGAAAGACTGTACTTTCTAGTACTAAGACTTGACCGGCTCGAACTTGTGAAATGACCATACTTGCGGCTTTCTCAACATAGGAAATATCTGGGATTTGATGACTGTCAATCGGTGTCGGGACGTCGATAAAAATAATATCAGCTGCTCGCAATTCTTGATAATCACTTGTAAAACTAACGACTTCTTTGGTGATCAAGTCTTGTAATTGCTCATCTGAAATATCAGAAATATAACTCCGACCTGCGTTTAACGCTTGAATCTTTTCTTCTAAAATATCAAAACCGATAACATGATACCCATTTGTAGCTAAACTCACAAGATTAGGTAAACCGACATACCCTAAACCAACAATACCAATTTGACATTTCTTTTCAGAAATTAACTGAGAAACTTTTTCGAACATCCTCTCACAACCTTTCAATTTTTAATACTAAATAAATTATACCTTTCACAAACCTCCCTTGGTTTCACTTTACCCAATAAACAAACCTGAAAAATGACTACCACAAAAAAAAACCGACAAAATTAATTGTCGGCTTGCTACGTTTATTTAAAAAGTTTCGCTTTTTGGACTTTGCGACGATATAGATAAAAGGCTACTAATATCCATCCAAATAGATAGTTATTGTACGAGACTGCTTCAGAAGTTTGCGGTAATAATTTTTTGTTTTTTTGCTCTTTATTTTCAGCTGGCTTCTTAACATCCCCTTGATCTTTTCCAGGTTTTTCTGGTTTACCTGATTCATCTGGTTTATCATCTAGTTTGTCATCTGGTTTTGGTTTTTCAACAGGTGGCTTACTTGTGTCCTCTTTGATTTTTTTGTAAACATAATTTACAGTGATTGCTTTATCTGTATAACTACCTTGAGCATTTTTAGGTGTATACATTAACTTATACCCTTTAATTTCAACTGCTTTCGTTTGGTACTTTTCACCAACCTTAGCCGTTAAAATGACTTGGCTCGCTAACTCTTTCCCTTTTTCATCTAGGTAATTAACAGTCACTGTTGACTCTTTAACTGGTGGAATCACAACTGGTGTTTCTTCCTCATAGACATACTTAACAGTCGTTGGTTCTTGGCTATATTGGCCATTAGCATTTTCTGGGATACTGATTACTTTATAACCAGAAATTTTAATTGCTGTCGTCTGATAGCCTTCTCCTAATACGCCTTCAAGAACTTTGGGTTTACTTAACTCTTGACCTTTCGTATCAACATATAAGACGGTAACTGTCCCTTTTAAGTCAACTGGCGGTGTGTTTTTATCATAGATAAAGGCTAACTTAATTTCTGTCATATTAGGAATGAAATCAATTGTAATAACATCTTGACTAGCAACCTTCCTTTGACCAATGACATGATAACCTGTCACTTCTTTGGCATAGACATTTAAGCTTGTACCAACTTGGCCAGTATAACTATCTGCTGCTGCTAAAACAGTTCCTTGGCTATCGACATAATTGACAACAGCCTCAACTAAATGAGCTTTATACGTATAAGTGACGTGAGTTTCTTTAGCTGTATAGACTCCTTGTTGATTTTGCGGTGTTTGATCTAGGAGCCAACCAACGTACTCTTTGCTGACTGTCTGATAGCTCTCACCAACAGTCCCTGTCATTACAATCACTTCTAAAACATCGCCATTGCCATCCCGATATGTGACTGTCACAGTTGATTTATCAACTGTTTGATCTTTTTCATAGCGGTAGATGACTTCGATTGGTGATTCGCTGTACTTCCCAGTACTATTGGCTGGCGTTTCAACTAAACGGTAACCCGAAATAGCTTTAGCTTCCGTTTTATATGGTTGATTAACTATTCCTTGTAAGATGACTGACTGAGCAATTTCTTCATTAGTCTCTGATAAATACTTAACAGTTACTTGAGATTTAATTGGTAAGACGGCTGTTTTACGATAAACATAATTAACAACAATCTCTTCTTCAGTCATCACACCTTGACTGTTTCCAGGCACTTCTATTAATTCCCAACCTGAGATGGCTTTAGCTTGGGTATAATAGGTTGAACCAATCGTTTCTTTAATCGTGATTGGTGATAATAAATCATTCCCAGCTTCATCAACGTAATTAACATAAACTGTTGAATGAGTCACAACTGCGGCTTTTTCATAAATATAAACGACAGTCTTCCCAGCTTTTTCATAATTACCACTTGTTGCCCCGTGGCTTTCTAGCAAGTTCCAGCCAGAAACTGTTTGTGCTTCTGTTTGATAAGTAGTGCCAATCTGACCTGTTAAGGTTCTTATTGGAGCGACCATCTCACCTAAGGCAGTTTCAAATTTAACAGTAACTGTTCCTTGGACTGCTTCATAGATGTAAGTCACGACAATTCCCGCTTCAGTATAAATACCTTTACCGTTACTAGGTACGGTGATTAACTTCCACGCTTCTTGTTCCACTGCCTTCGTCTCATAGACACTACCGACATCACCCGTTAACTCTTGGGTTTTGGCAACTTCTTGACCATCACTTGTTACATGTTTAACTGTGACTGTACTTTGTGTTTTACGATAAACGTAAGTGACTGTTACCCCATTTTCACTATAAAGACCTTCTTGATTCAATGGCTTCTCAGTTAAGACCCAACCACTAATCGTTGCCTCTTTCGTCTGATAAGCTGTACCGACTTGGCCTGATAGCTCTTGAGGTTTAGCCAATTCAGTGCCTTGATTATCTACATGGATGACTTTAACTTTTCCAGTCACTTTTTTATAGATATAATTGACTGTTTGTGTCTTTTCAGTAAATTTACCTGTCATCCCAGCTGGTTTATCGATTAATTCCCAACCATCAATTTCGATAGCTTTCGTTTGATAGTCCTCACCAATCTGACCTTCTTGAACGACCTCCTTGGCAACTTCATTGCCAGCAGAATCTTTATGAGTGGCAATGACTTTCCCAACTGTTGGAATTTTCTCGTAAACGTACTTAACGGTTTGTGCTTCTTTTGTATAAGTTAAGTCTTCCGACTCTGGTTTTGTTTTAACGCGCCAGCCTTCTTTTGTGACTGGTTTTGTTTTGTAAGTTGTCCCTACGACTTCCGTTGTCGCTACGTCTGGGGCGTATTCTTTCCCTTCAGTGTCTTCATGTTTGACGGTAATTGTTCCTGTAACTGGGATTTTCTCGTACACATAGGTAACTATTTGTGCTTCTTTTGTATAAGTTAAGTCTTCTGACTCTGGTTTTGTTTTAACGCGCCAACCTTCTTTGGTGACTGGTTTCGTTTTGTACGTTGTTCCTACGACTTCCGTTGTCACTACATCTGGGGCGTATTCTCCACCTTCGGTGTCTTCATGTTTTACGGTAATTGTTCCCGTTACTGGGATCTTTTCGTAAACATAAGTAACTGTTTGTGACTCTTTCGTGTACGTTAAGTCTTCACTTGTTGGGGCAGTTTTTACGCGCCAACCTTCTTTGGTGACTGGTTTCGTTTTGTACGTTGTGCCTACGACTTCTGTTGTCACCACATCCGGAGCGTATTCTTCTCCTTCAGTGTCTTCATGTTTGATGGTAATTGTTCCCGTTACTGGGATCTTTTCGTAAACATAGGTAACCGTTTGTGCTTCTTTTGTATAAGTTAAGTCTTCACTTGTTGGGGCAGTTTTTACACGCCAACCTTCTTTTGTGACTGGTTTTGTTTTGTAAGTTGTCCCGACGACTTCCGTTGTCACTACGTCTGGGGCATATTCTCCACCTTCGGTGTCTTCATGTTTGACCGTGATTGTTCCCGTTACTGGGATCTTTTCGTAAACATAGGTAACCGTTTGTGCTTCTTTTGTATAAGTTAAGTCTTCAGACTCTGGTTTTGTTTTAACGCGCCAGCCTTCTTTGGTGACTGGTTTCGTTTTATAAGTTGTTCCTACGACTTCCGTTGTCACTACGTCTGGGGCGTATTCTTTCCCTTCAGTATCAATATGTTTGACGGTGATTGTTCCCGTTACTGGAATCTTTTCGTAAACATAGGTAACCGTTTGTACTTCTTTTGTATAAGTTAAGTCTTCCGACTCTGGTTTTGTTTTAACACGCCAGCCTTCTTTTGTGACTGGTTTCGTTTTGTAAGTTGTTCCTACGACTTCCGTTGTCACTACGTCTGGGGCGTATTCTTTCCCTTCAGTGTCTTCATGTTTGACAGTGATTGTTCCCGTTACTGGAATCTTTTCGTAAACATAGGTAACGGTTTGTGCTTCTTTTGTATAAGTTAAATCTTCACTTGTTGGAGGTGTTTTTACACGCCATCCTTCTTTAATGACTGGTTTTGTTTTGTACGTTGTTCCTACGACTTCCGTTGTCACAACATCTGGGGCGTATTCTTTTCCTTCGGTATCTTCATGTTTGACGGTGATTGTTCCCGTTACTGGGATTTTTTCGTAAACATAGGTAACAGTTTGAGACTCTTTTGTATAAGTTAAATCTTCACTTGTTGGAGGTGTTTTTACGCGCCAGCCTTCTTTTTTGACTGGTTTTGTTTTATAAGTTGTTCCTACGACTTCAGTTGTCACTACGTCTGGGGCATACTCTCCACCTTCTGTGTCTTCATGTTTGACGGTAATTGTTCCCGTTACTGGGATTTTTTCGTAAACATAGATAACTGTTTGTGACTCTTTTGTATAAGTTAAATCTTCAGACTCTGGTTTTGTTTTAACACGCCAGCCTTCTTTTGTGACTGGTTTCGTTTTGTACGTTGTTCCTACGACTTCTGTCGTCACTAAGTCTGGGGCGTATTCTTTCCCTTCAGTGTCAATATGTTTGACGGTGATTGTTCCCGTTACTGGGATTTTCTCGTACACATAGGTAACTGTTTGTGCTTCTTTCGTGTACGTCAAGTCTTCACTTGTTGGCGCAGTTTTTACGCGCCAACCTTCTTTGGTGACTGGTTTCGTTTTGTAAGTTGTTCCTACGACTTCCATTGTCACTACGTCTGGGGCGTATTCTTTCCCTTCAGTGTCAATATGTTTGACGGTGATTGTTCCTGTTACTGGGATTTTCTCGTAAACATAGGTAACGGTTTGTGCTTCTTTTGTATAAGTTAAATCTTCACTTGTTGGGGCAGTTTTTACGCGCCAGCCTTCTTTGGTGACTGGTTTCGTTTTGTAAGTTGTCCCTACGACTTCCGTTGTCACTACGTCCGGAGCGTATTCCCCACCTTCGGTGTCTTCATGTTTGACGGTGATTGTTCCCGTTACTGGGATTTTCTCGTAAACATATTTAACTGTTTGAGACTCTTTTGTATAAGTTAAGTCTTCAGACTCTGGTTTTGTTTTAACGCGCCAGCCTTCTTTTGTGACTGGTTTCGTTTTGTACGTTGTTCCTACGACTTCCGTTGTTACCACATCCGGAGCGTATTCTTTCCCTTCAGTGTCGATATGTTTAACGGTGATTGTTCCCGTTACTGGGATCTTTTCGTACACATAGGTAACTGTTTGAGACTCTTTTGTGTACGTTAAGTCTTCAGACTCTGGTTTTGTTTTAACGCGCCAGCCTTCTTTGGTGACTGGTTTCGTTTTGTACGTTGTTCCTACAACCTCTGTTGTCACTACGTCTGGGGCGTATTCTCCACCTTCGGTGTCTTCATGTTTGACGGTAATCGTTCCCGTTACTGGGATCTTTTCGTACACATAGGTAACTGTTTGAGACTCTTTTGTGTACGTTAAGTCTTCAGACTCTGGTTTTGTTTTAACGCGCCAGCCTTCTTTTGTGACTGGTTTTATTTTGTAAGTTGTTCCTACGACTTCCGTTGTCACTACGTCTGGGGCGTATTCCCCACCTTCGGTGTCAATATGTTTGACGGTAATGGTTCCCGTTACTGGGATTTTCTCGTAAACATAGGTAACTGTTTGTGCTTCTTTTGTATAAGTTAAATCTTCCGACTCTGGTTTTGTTTTCACGCGCCAGCCTTCTTTGGTGACTGGTTTCGTTTTGTACGTTGTTCCTACGACTTCCGTGGTCACTACGTCTGGGGCGTATTCTTTCCCTTCAGTGTCAATATGTTTGACGGTGATTGTTCCCGTTACTGGGATTTTTTCGTAAACATAGGTAACAGTTTGAGACTCTTTTGTATAAGTTAAATCTTCACTTGTTGGAGGTGTTTTTACGCGCCAGCCTTCTTTTTTGACTGGTTTTGTTTTATAAGTTGTTCCTACGACTTCAGTTGTCACTACGTCTGGGGCATACTCTCCACCTTCTGTGTCTTCATGTTTGACGGTAATTGTTCCCGTTACTGGGATTTTTTCGTAAACATAGATAACTGTTTGTGACTCTTTTGTATAAGTTAAATCTTCACTTGTTGGAGGTCTTTTTACACGCCAGCCTTCTTTGGTAACTGGTTTCGTTTTGTAAGTTGTTCCTACAACCTCTGTTGTCACCACATCTGGGGCGTATTCTTTTCCTTCGGTGTCTTCATGTTTGACGGTGATTGTTCCCGTTACTGGGATTTTCTCGTACACATAGGTAACAGTTTGAGACTCTTTTGTATAAGTTAAATCTTCACTTGTTGGAGGTGTTTTTACACGCCATCCTTCTTTGGTAACTGGTTTCGTTTTGTACGTTGTTCCTACGACTTCCGTGGTCACTACGTCTGGGGCATATTCTTTCCCTTCAGTGTCAATATGTTTGACGGTAATTGTTCCCGTTACTGGAATCTTTTCGTACACATACTTAACGGTTTGAGACTCTTTCGTGTACGTTAAATTTTCACTTGTTGGAGGTGTTTTTACACGCCAACCTTCTTTAATGACTGGTTTTGTTTTGTAAGTTGTTCCTACAACTTCCGTTGTCACTACGTCTGGGGCATATTCTTTCCCTTCAGTGTCTTCATGTTTGACGGTGATTGTTCCTGTAACTGGGATTTTCTCGTAAACATAGGTAACTATTTGAGACTCTTTCGTGTACGTTAAGTCTTCACTTGTTGGAGTTGTTTTTACACGCCAACCTTCTTTTGTAACTGGTTTTGTTCTGTAAGTTGTTCCTACAACCTCTGTTGTCACTACGTCTGGGGCGTATTCTTTCCCTTCAGTGTCAATATGTTTGACGGTGATTGTTCCCGTTACTGGGATCTTTTCGTAAACATAAGTAACTGTTTGTGACTCTTTCGTGTACGTTAAGTCTTCACTTGTTGGGGCAGTTTTTACGCGCCAACCTTCTTTGGTGACTGGTTTCGCTTTGTAAGTTGTTCCTACGACTTCCGTCGTCACCACATCCGGAGCGTATTCTTTCCCTTCAGTGTCTTCATGTTTGACGGTAATGGTTCCCGTTACTGGAATCTTTTCGTAAACATAGGTAACGATTTGTGCTTCTTTTGTATAAGTTAAGTCTTCAGACTCTGGTTTTGTTTTAACACGCCAGCCTTCTTTGGTGACTGGTTTTGTTTTGTATGTTGTTCCTACGACTTCCGTTGTCACAACATCTGGGGCGTATTCTTTTCCTTCAGTGTCAATATGTTTGACGGTGATTGTTCCCGTTACTGGGATTTTCTCGTAAACATAGGTAACTGTTTGTGCTTCTTTCGTGTACGTTAAGTCTTCACTTGTTGGAGTTGTTTTTACACGCCAACCTTCTTTTGTAACTGGTTTTGTTCTGTAAGTTGTTCCTACGACTTCCGTTGTCACTACGTCTGGGGCGTATTCTTTCCCTTCAGTGTCAATATGTTTGACGGTGATTGTCCCCGTTACTGGGATTTTTTCGTAAACATAAGTAACTGTTTGTGACTCTTTTGTATAAGTTAAGTCTTCAGACTCTGGTTTTGTTTTAACACGCCAGCCTTCTTTGGTGACTGGTTTTGTTTTATAAGTTGTTCCTACAACTTCCGTTGTCACTACATCCGGAGCATATTCTTCACCTTCAGTGTCTTCATGTTTGACGGTGATTGTTCCCGTTACTGGAATCTTTTCGTAAACATAGGTAACGGTTTGTGCTTCTTTTGTATAAGTTAAGTCTTCAGACTCTGGTTTTGTTTTAATGCGCCAGCCTTCTTTTGTGACTGGTTTTGTTTTGTACGTTGTTCCTACGACTTCCGTGGTCACTACATCTGGTGCGTATTCTCCACCTTCGGTGTCTTCATGTTTGACGGTGATTGTTCCCGTTACTGGGATTTTCTCGTAAACATAGGTAACTGTTTGTGCTTCTTTCGTGTACGTCAAGTCTTCACTTGTTGGGGCAGTTTTTACGCGCCAACCTTCTTTTGTGACTGGTTTCGTTTTGTAAGTTGTTCCTACGACTTCCGTTGTCACCACGTCTGGGGCATATTCTTTCCCTTCGGTGTCTTCATGTTTGACGGTGATTGTTCCCGTTACTGGGATCTTTTCGTAAACATAGGTAACGGTTTGTGCTTCTTTTGTATAAGTTAAGTCTTCAGACTCTGGTTTTGTTTTAACACGCCAGCCTTCTTTTGTGACTGGTTTCGTTTTGTACGTTGTTCCTACAACTTCCGTTGTCACTACATCTGGGGCGTATTCTTTCCCTTCAGTGTCTTTATGTTTGACGGTGATTGTTCCCGTTACTGGGATCTTTTCGTAAACATAGGTAACGGTTTGAGACTCTTTTGTATAAGTTAAATCTTCACTTGGTGGAGGTGTTTTTACACGCCAACCTTCTTTAATAACTGGTTTCGTTTTGTAAGTTGTCCCTACGACTTCCGTTGTCACTACGTCTGGGGCGTATTCTTTCCCTTCAGTGTCTTCATGTTTGACAGTAATAGTTCCCATTACTGGGATCTTTTCGTACACATATTTAACGGTTTGTGCTTCTTTTGTATAAGTTAAGTCTTCAGACTCTGGTTTTGTTTTAACACGCCAGCCTTCTTTTGTGACTGGTTTTGTTTTGTACGTTGTTCCTACAACTTCCGTTGTCACTACGTCTGGGGCGTATTCTTTCCCTTCAGTGTCTTCATGTTTGACGGTGATTGTTCCCGTTACTGGGATTTTCTCGTACACATAGGTAACGATTTGTGCTTCTTTTGTATAAGTTAAGTCTTCAGACTCTGGTTTTGTTTTAACACGCCAGCCTTCTTTGGTGACCGGTTTCGTTTTATAAGTTGTTCCTACAACCTCTGTTGTCACTACGTCTGGGGCGTATTCTTTTCCTTCAGTGTCAATATGTTTAACAGTAATAGTCCCTACTGTTTTTTCATAGATATAATTAACTGTTTGAGCAGTTGTCGTAAAATCACCTGTATTATTACTTGGGGTTGTTTTTAGTTTCCAACCTACTTTGTCTACTGGGACAGCTTTATACGTAGTTCCTAGTTGTCCTGTTAATTTGACTGATGGCGAGACTTCCGTACCGTCTTCCCCTTTATGAGTCACGGTTACTTCTGCTCCCATGACTTTTTCGTAGACGTAGTTTACTGTTTGAGCAGTTGTCGTAAAATTACCCGTATTATTACTTGGGGTTGTTTTTAGTTTCCAACCTACTTTGTCTACTGGGACAGACTTATACGTAGTACCTAATTGTCCTGTTAATTTGACTGCGAGCGAGACTTCCGTACCGTCTTCCCCTTTATGAGTCACTGTTACTTCTGCTCCCATGACTTTTTCATAGACGTAATTTACTGTTTGAGAAGTTGTCGTAAAATTACCTGTATGGTTACTTGGCGTGGTTTTAAGCTTCCAACCAGTTTTTTCTACTGGGACAGATTTGTACGTAGTTCCCAGTTGACCTGTTAATTTGACTGCGGGCGAGACTTCCGTACCGTCTTCCCCTTTATGAGTCACGGTTACCTCGGCTCCCATGACTTTTTCATAGACATAATTTACCGTTTGAGCAGTTGTCGTAAAATCACCTGTATTATTACTTGGAGTTGTTTTTAGTTTCCATCCAGTTTTGTCTACTGGGACAGACTTATACGTAGTTCCTAGTTGACCTGTTAATTTGACTGCGGGCGAGACTTCTGTACCGTCTTCCTCTTTGTGAGTCACGGTTACTTCTGCTCCCATAACTTTTTCATAGACATAATTTACTGTTTGAGGCGTTGTCGTAAAATCACCTGTATTATTACTTGGAGTTGTTTTTAGTTTCCATCCAGTTTTGTCTACTGGGACAGACTTATACGTAGTTCCTAGTTGACCTGTTAATTTGACTGCGGGCGAGACTTCTGTACCGTCTTCCTCTTTGTGAGTCACGGTTACTTCTGCTCCCATAACTTTTTCGTAGACGTAATTTACTGTTTGGACGGTTGCCGTAAAGTTACCTGTATTATTACTTGGCGTGGTTTTAAGTTTCCAACCAGTTTTCTCTACTGGAACAGATTTATAAGTAGTTCCTAATTGTCCTGTGAGTTTAACTGCGGGCGAGACTTCCGTACCGTCTTCCCCTTTATGAGTCACGGTTACTTCTGCTCCCATGACTTTTTCGTAGACGTAGTTTACTGTTTGAGCAGTTGTCGTAAAATTACCCGTATTATTACTTGGGGTTGTTTTTAGTTTCCAACCTACTTTGTCTACTGGGACAGACTTATACGTAGTTCCTAATTGTCCTGTTAATTTGACTGCGGGCGAGACTTCCGTACCGTCTTCCCCTTTATGAGTCACGGTTACTTCTGCTCCCATGACTTTTTCGTAGACATAATTTACCGTTTGAGGAGTTGTCGTAAAATTACCTGTATTATTACTTGGGGTTGTTTTTAGTTTCCATCCAGTTTTGTCTACTGGGACAGACTTATACGTAGTTCCTAATTGTCCTGTTAATTTGACTGCGAGCGAGACTTCCGTACCGTCTTCCCCTTTATGGGTCACGGTTACTTCTGCTCCCATGACTTTTTCATAGACGTAATTTACTGTTTGAGAAGTTGTCGTAAAATTACCTGTATTATTACTTGGAGTTGTTTTTAGTTTCCAGCCTGTTTTTGTTACTGATTCTGTTGTATAGCCGGTTCCTAGTTGACCTGTTAATTTGACTGAGGGCGAGACTTCCGTACCGTCTTCCCCTTTATGAGTCACGGTTACTTCTGCGCCCATGACTTTTTCGTAGACGTAATTTACTGTTTGAGGCGCTGCCGTAAAGTTACCTATATTATTACTTGGAGTTGTTTTTAGTTTCCAACCCGTTTTCTCTACTGGGACAGATTTATACGTAGTTCCTAGTTGACCTGTTAATTTGACTGCGGGCGAGACTTCCGTACCGTCTTCCCCTTTGTGGGTTACGGTTACATCGGATCCCATGACTTTTTCATAGACATAATTTACCGTTTGAGGAGTTGGCGTAAAATTACCAGTATTATTGCTTGGAGTTGTTTTTAGTTTCCAACCTACTTTTTCTACTGGGACAGATTTATACGTAGTTCCTAATTGGCCTGTTAACTTGACTGATGGCGAGACTTCCGTACCGTCTTCCCCTTTATGGGTCACGGTTATTTCTGCTCCCATGACTTTTTCGTAGACATAATTTACTGTTTGAGCAGTTGTCGTAAAATTACCAGTATTATTGCTTGGAGTTGTTTTTAGTTTCCAACCAGTTTTGTCTACTGGGACAGATTTATACGCAGTTCCTAATTGCCCTGTTAATTGAACAGGTGCAGATACTACTTCACCATCTTCGCTTTTATGGGTCACGGTCACTTCTGCTCCCATGACTTGTTTATAAATATACTTAACTTTTTGCTCATTTTCAGTAATTGTTATTGTTTCATTTGTTGGTTTAGTTTCTACTGCCCAGCCAGTAACAGATACTGGTGCGACTGTCACATTACTACCGATTTTACCGGTATGACTTGTTTGAGCAGCAATTGGTACACCTTTTTCATCCACATGATCGACTACTACTTTTCCTTCTGTAGGGATTTTATCGTATAAATAAAGAACTTCTTGGACACTTGATTTATATGTCCCACTGCTATTAGTTGGTGTTTTATTTAATCGCCATCCTGCTACTGTTACGGGATTTGTGTTGTATGAACTCCCAACCGTTCCTTTGGTTTCTTGAGTTGGTGCGACTTGTGTTTGGGCAGCATCTGTTCCCCGATGAATAATTTTAACTGTCCCTTCTTCTTGAGCTGTTTCAAATACATCTTGGTAGAATGTGACATTAGTACTAGACAGTCTTAAGAATAATTTGTGTGGTTTACCTGTTTCAGATGGGGTCAACCACGTAATCTTGTTATTTTCATAAATCCCAGCAGTTTCAGGCGTTATTGTTTGTATTGTAGCTAGTTGCCCTTTATTATTCAGCAACTTTCTTTCTTCGGGCTTATTAATTACTCCTGGAGATAAATAAATTATTTGTTCTGCTGAGCCTGTTAAAGTTATATTTGAATGATTACCAAATGAAGAAAAATCCCAAATACTATTTTTATTCAAATTCATTCTAATTTTGTTATTAGGTAAATTATCAAGCAAACTAGCTATATTCTCAATTTTATTATCACTTAAATCTAATGTTGTAATACTATCTAACCCTTTTAAAAAGTTAGTTTCTGTAATATTTCCTCCTGTGATGGATAATTTTTTTAAGTTTGTTAATGAATTATTAAGCTCTGACAAATTTGCGTTAGGCATATTTTTGAGATTTAATTCTTCTAAATAAGGCATTTTCTTTACAAATGAAATATCTGTTGTTGCTGCCCCCCCCATAGATAATGATGACATATTTACTAATTCTTTCAGTACAGACGTTTCTGAAAATCCTGGTTCCAACGGTAGAATTAAATTCTCTAAGTACTTAAAATTTGATAAGATTGAAATATCTATTACTTTAGTATTTAATAAAGATAAATTGCTTAGTTCAAGTAATCCTGATAGACTTGACAAATCTACGATATTAGTTCCATCAATCTTCAGATTACTCAAACCTTTAGAGGTTGCTAACGGACTTATATCCGTAATATTATTCCCACCTAAATCTACATAGGTCAATTTAGTTAGTCCACGTAAAGGTTCAATACTGCTGATATTTTGAAGCGACGCTGTTAAACTCCTTAAATTAGTGGCTTTTTCCAAACCTGTTAAATTTGAAATCGATTCACTTGTTGTTAAACGCAGCGTTTCTAACTTAAGCATTTCTTGTTCTGTAATTATTTCTGGTTGACCTTCAATACTTCTTCTAATTGCCATTTCCAATGATTTATCAGGAATTAGTACAACACTTCTACTACTAAATCCTTCATTTTTTAATGGATACAGATATCCCAATTTTTTTTCAACCACTTCTTTTTCTATTGTACCTTCATTAATAGTTACTCCATAAACTGTTACCGCTTGACCTAGCAATAAACACAAAACACTAACTAATGCAATTATCTGCTTAATTTTTTTATTCATTATTCTCCTCCAATTAACTTAATCGAATAATTTATAGAAAAAGGGATACATAGAATAAATCATTGAACCTTCTATGTATCCTCTTTCTATGTTATTTTATGACACCAAAATCATTAATACGATTTGACCAACTATACGGTCTTGGGCTTTCTTCTGGTTGATCATCTTTATCATTACCAAATTTAGGTTCTAAATAAATCGTCACCCAATATTCTTCAGATTTAGAAAAATCTACAAAAGCTAGTTGTTTCCCACTATCTGTTGGCAGTTTACTTGAAAGATGTTCTTCTTTCAATTTAGCCTTATCAATCGTAGCAATATGTCCAACGTACTTATAATATTCTGGAATCATATCCTCAATCAATAGGCCTTTAACAGTTTTGTCTAGTTCAATAAAATGGGTTGTAAATAAACTTTCAGTGATTTCTGAACTACTGTCTTTCGTTGTAGATCCTGATGTTAAGGCAAACTGACTAATTTTCGTTGTACTCACTTTATCAATCTGATTACTCACGCGATAGTACGCAGTTGAAGGGATTACCAATTCTTTACCATCATTGTTGATAATTACCTGTCTAACGTGTAATAACTGATGATACATTAGGGTTTCTACTTGTGCTTCTGGCGGATTGTAGTTTTTACCATCTTTGTCTTTACCAGTAGCATTAACTTTATTTACTAGTTTACGACTATCTGGTAAAATATTCACTTTAACTTTAAAAGTAATAACCTTACTATCCTCAGATTGTAAATTAGGCAATGGCAATGTTAATTTCTGCCCACTCCAAATCCCTGTATCAGCTTTAGCTAATCCATCAATTTGAGTTGAGTTAGCGACATAACTTAATTCTATCGGCAGCTCGTCTGTAACAATAACATTGTGCCATTCACCGCCACCTTTTTTATTTGCAACTGTTAAGGTATAAGTTAAAATGTCGCCTAACTTGGCTGATTCAACATCTACCTCTTTGGCTAAGGTTGGTAATGGTGGTGTATCATTGACTACTTGATTAGTTGTTTTTTCGTCATCAGTTGGTTTATCGACTACTTTACCAGTCACTGTGGCAATATTTTTTAATATTCCACTAGCACTTTTTTCAATTGTCACATCAAAACCAACTGTCAGAACACCTTTGTCACCAATAATATCTCCGATATCCCCAGTATTTAAAATCCTACCTGAGAACAAACTGTCATCTAATGGCGTTTCTGCACCATCTTGATCTGTCACTGTTAATGTTCCTGCTTTAAAAGCCAACCCTTCTGGGATTGAATCTTTCACAACTACATTTTCAACGACTGAATTCTTTTTAGGATTTTTAACTTCGATATCGTAATGTATAGTGTCTCCAACTTTAACAGTTTTACCATTTAAATCTTCCCGTTTACCTGAAGCGTCTTTTTCGCTTAAGACTTTTTTCTGAACTTCAATTGTCGGTTTACCAAGAACGCCTAGGTTAACATGTTCTTTTACACCTTCACTAGGATCAAAAATATTTTCTGGAAGACTATACTTTTTACTGACTGGTGTTAAGAAGTTTTTACCATCAAGGGCTACTGGATTATTTTGAACATTGCTATTATTTCTTTCAATAATTCCGGCTGCTTCTTGCTTAGTAATGTATAATTCTTCTGCATCTACTTCAGCTTTCACATCAAACCCTACAATGTAATCTCCATGAGTTAAAGCATCAAATTCATAGGTTCCGTTAGCTTTAGTTTTAATTTTAGAATTTCCTGCAGCGTCCACAAAAATTGTCCCTTTAATATTTTGGGTTACTTTTGTTAACGTATCACCTGATCCAACTTTATATAAAGTAACAGGCACATTCCCTTTAAACTCTTCATTAGTATCGATACCACCATTGTAATCCGCATCATACCAGACGCGTCCACTAATTTTACGGTTTATAACTTCTGTATTTTGAACTCGAGAATTAATAACTCCTGAATAATTTTTAGAATTAGCACTAGCTGTATTTCGATAGCGATCTCCCGGTTCATTATCTGTTGGTAATATTGTTATCTTAACAAATGCAGATTCTTCATTCTTAAGTAACGGTATCGTTGCATAAATGGCCGTTACCTCCTCATCAAGGTCACCACTTGAACTAAGATACTGATCCCAGACACTAAAATCATCTTCAATATCATTAGGATTTGTATCTCTATCTATTGAATCAAAACTATAGTATGTTTTAGCTTCAGGGTTTATAGCAATGCCATTATTCCCTAGCACTTTTATGCTTTTTAGTGAAATTCCACCTGTGAATTGTGAACCTAGATCGTCAAAATCCACTGGAAGTACGTCAAGCACTTTAGCGCCGTTAATATCTTTACCTGTTTGATTCGTTATTTTCAGTGTGTAAGTCACAGGACTTGGGCTATCGGCTTCAATCAATCCCTTGTCTACCGTTTTATCAATTTCCCATTTTTGTTCTTTGATGACATTGACTGTATAATCGGACTTCCTTAATTTTTCTCCACTATTGTCGCCAGGGCTACTTATTATAGCTGTATTTGTTAATGAACTGACCCCTGAAGAATTGAAGGTCATTTCTGATTGTATGAAAGACGTTTCGTAACTAATTTGAGGAACTGCTTTTCCTGGTACAGCATCGAATTCCCATACTAAAGTAGTAACACCTTGATCATTTGGACCTGAAATAGTTGGTTCAGTTTTTTGTGATCCAATTTCACTTGAATCAATTACATACCTCATTCCTTTAGGTAGAGTATCTTCTATTTTCACAGATACAGCTTTCAAATCCCCTGACGCTGTAGAAGTAATTTTGGGATTTAATCGCCAAGTTACAGTATCTGAACTCTGAAAATCTGTAGCTTTTTGAGTTGTATTATGTTTATATCCAATTTTCTCTATTCCAACGCTATACGGCACTACCAATAAGGTATCTCCCCAAAGCCCTCCTGGATTATGATATTTAACAATTCCTGTATCATTATACGTTGACGGAATGTATGTTGGCTCTCCATCATAAGGTGAACTTACTGATTTATCTTTTCCAATTTCATGAGTTAGTTTACCATGTGAGATTGTTACAAATGGAGTTCCATCAGAGGCTTGAGTCCCTGTGGCGTCTTGATTCACTTGTCTTAACACATTTAAATATTCGTAATCCTTACTCGCTCGCAGTCCCGTTGCTCCACTTGACACGGCAGAAATAGGCCCTTTTCTCACTGCCTCTTCTGGTGTGTTAAACCAATTGTAATCTTCTGCCCTATTATTATGTAAGCTCTTTAAACTAAAATCACCTGTTTTACTCACTCCATAAATAATCGGTTTAGGTGTTGTCTTTCCTTGCCCAGACATAAGCGAAGCTGGTGCATAGCCAGCTTGAATAAATTTTGATTCTTTTGGGTTCCATTTTTGAAGAAGTGTTGACTCTTCTGGATTAAATCCAGCACCTGAATCAACGGTTGTTCTTCCGTAAAATTTTTGCCCGGCAGTTGCTTTAGAGTCGCCTCCATTCGCGATGTTATTGTATTTAGAACTCAAAGGTTGATTATTTGTGTCATTATATGTTGTATAAGTAATAATTGAACCTTCTGGATATTTTTCAGTGGCCCATGAAAAATCCCAATTTCTATCTCCCGGAATAATTACCTTTTCATCTTCATCTACTTGTATATCTTTGACTAAAAATCTATATGATAAATTAATGTTATCTGTTAATCGTTCTTTAGGTTCAACTACATATGTTCCAACTGATAATATATTTTTTTGATGTGGTAAATATCTTACTGCCCCGACATTATCTGATTTTCCTTTTATGGGCACATGGTTCATATTAATTTTATACGCATCAAAAGTTAGTGTAATTGTATTATCAATATTATTCACGATTTTTATAATCCCTGAATCATATACTGAGTTAATCTCAACAGCTGTATTTTTAAAACTAAATGGAATATATAAACTATTAGGTAATTTGATATAATTATACGGTTGATTCAAAGCATTACCGTAACCATAAGCTGATGTTATTGGACCATAGTCAAATATTTTCATTCCTCTAGTATCTGTACCTATATTTAATTCTTTTGTTGTAGTTGAGCCTCTGACTGTTTCAAATATTTTTTGTTGCAGGGTGACTGAAACTTTTCCACTGGGTGCCGCAGATCCAACTATACTAGTTCCTCTATCAGCTAACGGTACCACCGCTACTGACATTCCTACTTGTCTGATATTTGAATTCTCATCATCTTCTGATTTAGTCATCATGTTGAATGGTAAAAATTGATAGTTCCAAGATTGTGACATGAACGTTCTTAAATTTATTTTTGAACTAACTTTAATATCCTTCAACTCTTGAATCGGTTCAATAATTTTTTCATTTGTTAAGTCATGAACTATCCCGCTACTGTCCTTAGCTGATAAAATTTGAACAGTAAAGTCTTCCATATTCAATACAGTGCCATTTTTAGCGCCAAAAACTTCCATGGGTAATGTTATGGTTCGATTACTACCAGTATTGGCTCCTTCACTTCCGGGCTTTCCTCCTAATTGATAGTTTATAATGGATTCCTTTCTATTTAAATCATATCCACCACCATTTATCGCTGGAAAGGCTGCATTTAACATTCTTCCATCGGCAGTCACACCATTCTTTACTTTCCCAGTAATCTTCAAAACAATATCCGTATACAATCTTTTATCTTGAGAGTTCAAGTTAATCTTAAATGAATAAAAAATCTTATCAAAACTTCTGACGATATCATTTGTTTCTGAAGAATCATAACCAGGATTATCATTATTATCAAATCCTACACCGGCATCCCCTGTTAAAATCTCCGCCACTAAAGGTTCCGCGAAATAGATTGTTGAATCTTGTTGGGGTTGGGTAATCTTCGGTTTAACTTCCTTCGTTTTTTTAGTATCTTTTTTTGAGTCTTTTTCTTCTATTTCAGTTTCTGCCTCATCTACTTGAGAGTCTTCGGAGCTAGTAACTTCTTTTTCACTAGTTGTTTCTGTCTCTTCTTTAGTAGAAACCTCTGTTGTTGTTGATTCTTGACTGTTTTCTGCTGCTTTCAATTGACTGTTTAACGTCAAGCGTAAACCGATTAGTAATGCTACAGCTAATAAGATTACGAGACTAAGAAAGCCCTTCTTTTTACTATTTTTATGTTTTTGCTTCACTTTGTTCTCCTCCTTATAAGTTCGTCATTACCGAAAAACAAAGGTCCCTTCCATAATGGATGACCTTATGCTTTATTCTTCTATTTTAATTGTGACTTCATTGGTCTTAACTTCAATATCTCTCTTTGGTGTGTCGGCAGCAGGTGCTTCTGTAGTAGCTTCCGATTGGGTATTTTTATTTTGATTGTTTTTAGGTTGAGCCTTTTCACCACTTCGATTGAGATAAATTAAGCTAGCACTAAATAATACTAAGAGTAATAAGCCTGCTACTACTTTTAAGTGTTTTTTATTGCTGGCTTTTTGAGGTGTTTTTGTTTGTTTAGTTTTAACCTTATTTCCATTCATCTCTTGCCACTCCTTATCTAGCTAAGTCTTTCAATGCACTATCGATTGGTAATAAGCTTGTGCCAGCAGCTGGTGTTTGACCTTGCCACCAAGCGTCTCGATAGGCCCATTTTGTTGTGCCAATACTTTCAACTTTTACGTGCACTTGAAGTTCGGCGCCTGTATATGGTTCTTTAGCTGTTGCAACTTTGACTTTTTCAAATAAGCTGACTGTTTTTTTGTTAACATTTAGTCCTTTTAAATAATAAAAGTAACCATCTTTACCATCGACCCAATCAGCGTTATCCGTAATTGGTTGATCATCTTTATCTAGTAAAACAACTTCTTTTCCTAGACTTGAGGCTAACAACACATCAGGCTTGCCAGTTTGGCCTTTTTTAGTAATTTCTGGAATAACCATCACTCTGATAAACTGATCTGTTTCACCAGTATTTTTGACGGTAACTTTTTTAACGATTGGTTCATCAATCACCGTTTCCGGCCGATCTGTAAATTCTTCGACTAGTTCGGTTTTCAAATCACCGACTGCAAAGTCATTGTTTCGCGTTTCTGAAGATTTCTCAGCTGAATAAGTGTAGCCAAGAATCCCTAAACTGATAATCAAAAAGGACAGTAACAAGGTGCCAACGAGAACGACCCATTTGTTTGTTTTTCTTTTAGTTTGTCGCTTTTTACGATTTGTTTTCACTGTTCTGTTCACTCCTTTTTTAATCGATATTTACTTGATTAATTAGCATTTGATAAATCTCATCAGAAGGATCACTATGTCCCCAATCAGCTAATGTGGCTGCTATCGAATGGCTGCCATCCATATTAATTTTTATTTTATACAACGCATCTTTTAAACGATTAGGTGTTGAAGAGGATAGATTTGTTTTTTCTAAAAATAAAGTAGTCACTTCCCCTGGTTCTAAACGTTCTGAGTAATAATAGTAGCCATCACTGTATTTCCAATACTTACTTGTTAGACTAGGCTTGCTATCAATGACTTCACCGAAAGCTAAGTTCATGAAAGTTAAATCAGAATTTTCTCGCTCAGTCGTGTCTTTGCCCACAATGAACCCTTTACCAGTTGCTGATAAATCAGCTGGGACACTTTCTAAGCCTTGATAGTAATTCTTTCCTACACTATTATCAAAGTATTCTTCTGCTTTCCAAGTTAGAACTTCTTCTTCATTGATTGTCGTTGTTGCTGGTTTAGGTTTGATTTCTAAGACATTTCCAGTACCATCAAGACTGTCAGTCCCTTTGATATCCATTTTAAAACTTAGTAAAAATTCTTCTGCCGACAACCTAACAAAGGCTGGGTAGTTTCCATCATTGGCCACGTAAACTTCTTTAATCGTTTCACGCCCCGGTTCCCATGTTTTATTAGGAGTAAACTTTTCTCTTAAAACAACATTAAAAGCTAATTTAGTTAATTTGTTTTCCTTTTCATCACTATAAGTTTCCCAAGCATAGGTCCCTTGGATTACTAGTAATATTGATAACAGCATCACGAAACTGAAAAAAATCGGTTTCTGACGTTTTGAAAACCAATTTTGAAAGTTTTTTGATGATCGCTTATTTTTTGGCCGTTTCATTTATCTTTCACTCCTCTTTCAATTCGTTTCTCTTATGAAAAGACAACTTCTAGTAACCTTCTCATAGGGGAAACGAATTTCCCCTGTTGCTTTATTCTTTGTCTGACATTTGACTGTCACGACGTTTCTTGATAAATAATAAGACGACACAAATGATGAAAATACCGGTAATCGCTTTGTAAATCAACGAACGCCATTCTTCACCAGTTTGTGGCAATTTAATGATTGGCTTTTTTTTGATTGGGTCTTTCGGTTTGCTTGAATCCCCCGGTGAACCACTTGAATCAATTGGTGGTTCTGGTTTGTCCTTTTCCTTTGTCGCAATGAATTCCCACTTAATGATGGCGTAACTTTTTGTTTCCCAAACTTCAGCAGGTAAATCTGATGAAACAGCGAATTGGACTTCTAGTTCTTTAAAATCACCATAAGCGTATGTCCCTAATTGCAAACGATCTTTTTGAAGATCCGGTTTCCCGATGCCAATTAAGTTGCCATTGTAAACTTCCTTACCATCTAGAAGCATGACCACTGTAATCGCCTCATAAAAATCAATGGCTCCTTTTTTTTCTTTCGGAGCCATATCCATTTCTAAGACATAAGGTCGGTCATTTTTCTCAGTATTCATTAATTTGATTTTCTTTACGAATTTGTCGCCAGGCTGCAAGTCCTCTTTTTGAACATAATAAGCACCTGTCCCGTCAACTGATATCCCTTCCGAATCTCCAATTAACATACCTGGAGGAAGAATCTCCGCTTGAACAGGGCTACTAATCATAAAGCTAAAGGCTAATGAAAGAAACATTAGTAATTTTCCCATTCTTTTTTTCATGCGTGGCCTTCCTCCCTAGTTTTCAGTTAGTTTTTTATGGTACTGGTAGTGGATCTGGGTCAACTGGTGTGTTAGCATCAGCTAATGTTACTAATTTGTTGTAGATTGTTAATGACGGCTCAGCAGTTGGAACTGTTCCACCAAAGAATTGTTCTAAAACAGCTTCTTTTTTCGGTAAGACAGCTTCAGCATCTACCCATAGTGAGTAGTCTAAGTAGTCGTATTTAGTTCCTAAGTCAATTCCTAAACCAACGTGGCTTAAGATTGGGTTAGTGTAGCTACCTGAACCAACAACACCCATATAATAGAAGAAACCATCATTTTCGTTGTACATCCAAGTGTTTTCTGAGGCATCAGCTTTTAAGAACGCTGAGTAATATAAATCAACGCTAGCATCAGCTGATGATTTGTTGATTGCTGAAAGAGCTGGTAATTTAGCAACTTCTGTTCCTGGTCCGATATGTAAATCTTCAGCTGCCCAGTTAGCAACACCTGAACGAACTAAACCATCGTAAAATTCCATGTTTAAATCTGTGAAGCTATAACCAGTAATAGCACCTGTTGATGCATCGTAAGCTGCTTTAAAAGTTGTTTTGCCTGCTGCGTTTTTAGAGTTAACTTGTTGAGCAACAAAAGCTGTATTGATTGTTCCTGTTGCAGGGTCTGTAAATTTAACAACTTTATCTTTAGAAACGTCACCCATATTAGTATAAGTTAAATCAAATTTGCGGAAAGCCACGTATTCAACGTCAACACGGTACTCAGTTGAACCACCGACAGCGGTAATATCAACTTTGTTCGCTTTCGCTAAAATCGTAACGTCTGCTGGAGCTCCTGTCATGTCTGATGTTACGTCAGCCCATGTTACAAAAGGATCATTCGCTGTATTCTTTTTAAGTTCACTAACATAATAGCCATTGTCCATTACAACTGGAATATAACCTTTTGTATCAGCGTTTGCTGCTGTTGGTACGTGTGTTGTCGGATCTAAATCAGCATCAGCAAATTGTTTGATGATTGCTTCTTTTTCACCAGGTTTAGTATTTAATGTATTCATTATTTCTTCGAAGGTTAAACGAACAATAGTGTTACTTGAACTAGTATTGACTGTCCAAACATCTTTTTGTAATTTTGCTCCTTCTTCTAACATTGGATCTGGGAAGATCTCTTCGATCTCAATACTACCGCTTGATAAGGCATTACCAAACTTATTCTCTTTCTCTGCTTTGTAAACTTCCCAAGCAAATGTACTTAATAGTAATGTACATAGTGCCGCTGCTGCCGTAACAGCAAGAACGCGTTTTCTCTTATTCTTGTTTTTTCCCTTAATCATGGATAAAAACCTCCTATAGTATTTGTTTTATATATAACCTCTTATCAAGGTACATAACTAATTAATGGTGTTACTTTTTCGTTTTGAACTCTTTTTTTGAACAGAACTTCTTTTACGGGTTGCTTCTGGCAAAGGATCCATGTCTTCAGAATAGGAGAAGTAATACCTTAAGCTGATGATTAGTGCGAAGATTGCTACTAAGGCACCAATACTAACTAAGAAATTCTCTCTTAAAAAGCTCATGATTGACCCCATTTTCGGAATCGCAAAGACTTTCTTACCAATAACTTGTTCTGCGTTTATCGGTCGGTCGGCTGCGGTATTCGCGTCTCCTTGTGTTTGAAAGTATAATCCTTCTTCACCGTTTAACTCATCTAAGCGATCAATCACTCTATGGGTTAGAACTGTTGTACTTTCTGGATCTGCGGACATTAAGCCGTAAGTCACAATGTCACCTTTTTTCAGTTCTTTCGGATTGAGCATTTGCACAATAATAATGTCCCCTGCTGCAAAGCCGCCTTTCTGAGTCGCCGGATCACGAGGAACCATCGAATTCGTCAAAACTGTATAGAATCGATAGCCGAAAAATGATTTCTCTGAATCTTGGCTAACAGTGAAAATCACCGCCCCAATTAAGATGCCGAAAGTTAAGATGTAAAACAAGGCGTTCATTATCCAATTCAATACTTTATGAACTTTGTGGGATTTTTTTTTACTTAAATTATCCTCTTGGCCCTGAGTACTTGAATAACCCTCTCGCCTTTTCCCGTGACTACTTTCTGCTCTTCGTTTTGCTGTAGGGGATCCGTCTGTTCCATTAGAGAATTCAACTGACTGTCGCCGACGAACTTGATTTGACGAGGAACTGCTTACGCTCTTACGTCGTCTTCTGCGTTTTTTATGTTGGAACTCATTTTCTTTTTCCATCATTTCTCCTTTCGTCAGTTTTTCGAACAATCGCTACAAGTTGTCTTTTTCAATCTAACTTACCATTCACTTATTATGAGAACGGCTAACTTATTGAACAACTTTAAACAGCCAATCCTTGTTTAATCAACAACAAGAATCCCTTACACAATTTATTATATGTTGTTATTGATCACTTTTCAATTATTTTATGAACAAAAAGACCTAACTCTTCTCGTTCAATAAACCCTTTTTAAACGGTTATTTATTATCGGTAACAAGCTTAAATACTGGTGGTACAGGATTCTAGCTCTTATCTCGATCAACGGTATTATGTTCAAAAACCACCTTTATGTTGTTCAATATCATTTTGAACAAAAGTTTCTTAACTTCTTCAATTGTGGATTCGCCTAAGTCTTCTTATGCGTTGATTTTTTCACAAAAAAAAATAAACCTGCCGCAGTTATTCTGCCTCGGTTTATTTTAAAACGTGATGTTTCCTCTATATAAATACCAAATTAAAACACCTACTACACAGTTAAGTATTAAGAGGATGATTAACTTGCTCGTCTCGCGACTTGCTTGACGCTCTCTTTGTAAGATTTCTTTACGTGTGCGCGTTCGATCAATTGTTTGCGTTGGCCCTTGTGGCTGTTCTTTTAGCATCTCGGCCTCCTTTACTAATAACTAATGGTACATCATTTAAGCCTAAGGGCGGATGATTTAAAACTTCTTTTAACTTTTTACTAATTTCCGCCATTTCGACTAGTTCACGATAAGTTTGTGCAGGCATTTTAGCTTGCTTACGCCATTTGCTACTTTTAACTTGATCTTTTAAAATACTATAACGTTGATACTTCATGAACCTTTGGATAATGGCACCATATTTGAACTCATACCACTCATTAGGGGCTTCATCTAAATAACGGAACCACGTTTCTTCTAAGTGGTCGATAGATGTTTGGAGTTGCTCAAATTCAGCTAGGGTGATTTTCTTCCTCATTGCCATGCTCCTTCATCGCCTTTCTTTATTGCACTATGACTAACTTACTTGCTGTTGCTGCAAAGAGATAATCCTCAAGTTCTTCATTATATGTAAAATTACCTTTAAACTCTTCAAAATAAACTTGGGCTAACTCTAATTCATTGAGTGGTCCACAAGCAATATTATCATTTACAATCACTGTGATTTTTTCTAATCGGTGACTCGTCAAAGCAACAATCACTTCCGTACCTGTTCTGATTCGTTCTGCCTCAGTTGTTGCTTCTTCATAATGGGGAAACATCTCGACTAAAACAAATTTCCCACCACTTAAAATCATCTCGGCATTAAATTGAATTTCCGCAATCTTGATCATGTTGTGATTCCCTTCTCTCCGGACACTCTATTAATTAGTGTCAATTTCTTCTTGATATTATAAGTATATGGCTTAAACTTACGGCTTGCAAAGTTACTTTTGCCTTATCTGAACTCACCACCTGTTCGTTTAAAGAGCTTTAGTGAACTGGTTGTTCCACCTTTTGATTTAAATAGCTAGAGAGTCACAAAGAGCATGAGTACATTTACTAATCGTTTATTTTCTACCGTTCGTTAAAGGGGCTTATTTCCTCTGCAAACTTTGCAGCTTTTTCTTAGCTAAAGTATTGATAGGACGGCGATTAGTCTCTGTCTGCCTTTTATCAATCGAGATAAAAAAACTCCTAAAAACAGGTCATTCACTGTTTTTAGGAGTTGATTTTTACTCGTTATAACTACTTTGAAACTGACGTCGGCAAATGGGCAAACATATCTGCTAACATTTCTGGTAAATCATAGTCGTATGTAAATTCCCACTCGGCTATGGCACAACTTGGATCTAAACTATCTGGCCAACTATCAGCAATTTTTTGTAAAACTGGATTAACGTTGTAAGTTATCTCAAAGTCCGGTTTAATTGCTTTAATTGCTGCTGCCATCTCGGCAGGGGTAAAGTTCATGGAACTGATATTATAAGCGTTACGATTTTTCAGTTTCGAACCATCTGCTTCTAATAAATCGATGATTGCTTTAATCGCATCTGGCATATACATCATGTCTAAGCGAGTATTTGGGCCTAAGGGGCATTCATAACGATTTTCCGCTTGGGCTTTGAAACAAATGTCGATAGCATAATCTGTCGTTCCCCCACCTGGTGGCGTTAAATAAGAGATTAGTCCTGGAAAGCGGACACCACGAGTATCGACACCAAAACGCTCATAGTAGTAGTCACAAAGTAGCTCACCGGTGACTTTGTTTAAGCCGTACATCGTTGTTGGCCGTTGAACCGTGACTTGTGGGGTTTGTTCTTTTGGCGTACTTGGGCCAAATGCCCCGATTGAACTTGGGGTGAAAAAGAGTAACTCCTGAGTGCGAGCCACTTCTAAAGCATTCATTGTCCCATCCATATTGATTTTCCAAGCTAATTGGGGATTGCTTTCAGCCACTGCTGACAGCAAGGCCGCTAAGTGAATTAACGTATCGACTTCGTGAGACCTTGCCACTTCTAAAAAGCGCTCATAATCAGTGACGTCTAATAATTCAAAGGGTCCTTCTTGTGGAATCTCAGAACGACCGTCGTCGACATTATTCGTGGCAATGACGTTCTCAACACCGTATTTCTCCCGTAAGGCACGGGTTAATTCTGAACCAATTTGGCCTAAGGCACCAGTAATTAAAATCTTTTTCATGTTTTGCTCCTTTTGCAAAATTAAAATTTAAATTAAGTTAAACTCTTTTCCAACTGTTTCATAGACGGCTAAAGCTTGATCAAGCATTGCTTTCGTATGTTTTGCCGTTGGCATATTCCGAACTCGGGCTGTCCCTAGAGGCACTGTTGGAAAAACGATTGATTTAACATAAACGCCTTCTTCATATAAACGCTTACTGAAGTCTTGGGCTGTTTGTTCATCGCCAATAATAACTGGCGTAATCGGTGTCTCAGTAATCCCAGTATTAAAGCCTAATTTTTCTAACTCTGTTTTAAAATAGCGCGCATTTTCCCAAAGTTGGTCATTTAGACTGCTTTCGCTGTCAATAATTTTTAAAGAAGCAATGGCTGCAGCAGCATCTGCTGGGGTCATCGAAGTTGAGAATAAGAAAGGCCGCGAACGAACTTTCAGCCAATCGATTAAAGCTTGACTTCCTGCCACATAACCACCAACGACACCAATGGCTTTTGATAGTGTCCCAATTTGGAACTCAACTTCTTTTTCTAAACCAAAGTGTTTCACTGTCCCGTGACCATGACCTAAAACCCCAGAACCATGAGCGTCATCAACATAGACCATCATGTCAAATTCTTTCGCAATTTCCACGATTTCAGGTAGCTTACAAATATCCCCGTCCATTGAAAAGACGCCATCAGTAATAAACATCGCTTTCTCATATAAGCCAGACTCCCGAGCCTCTTGAGCTTTTTGACGAAAATCAGCCATATCAGAATGGTTCACTCGAATAATTTTAGCTCCAGATAGACGACAACCGTCGATAATTGATGCGTGATTTAATTCATCGGATAAGATGACATCTTTTTTAGTCATGACAGCGGAAATCGCTGCCATGTTACAGTTAAAACCTGACTGATAAGCAATGGCGGCTTCAGTACCTTTAAATTTAGCTAGCTCTTGTTCTAAGTCTAAGTGAACTTGTAACGTCCCATTAATTGTTCTAACGGCACCAGCCCCTGCGCCCCATTGGTCTAAAGCTGTTTTAGCAGCTGAGACTAACCGTGGTTCGGTAGCTAAACCTAAATAGTTATTTGAGGATAAGTTAATTAATTCTTGCTGACCAATCGTAATCATCGCGCCATTAGCACTTGCTAAAGGTTCAATTTCATTATAAAGACCTTTGTTTTTTAATTGCGTTAAGTTTTCTTCTAAAAACTGGTTTAATTCCTTACTCAATCAAAATCCCTCCACTATCTTATTTGGATGCCTATGGTTAAAGCTTTAGGCTCTCTATTTTTCATTATATTATTAATTGACAGAAATTGATAATAATAACAGTTCGTTTTCTAAGATACTTTTTAAATGTTCAATTTATAAACTCCTTTTACTTTGCCGATAAGAAAAAAGAAGTCTCAATTTTAAATTGAGACTTCTACTAAATTATTTTTTATAAGTCGCTACTCGTTGGTCATTGATTACCCCAGAAAAATCCATTCCAAAGGCAAAGTCATAATTATGACCTGCTTGATCTTGATAAGGAATCATATCATGAGGAACATCTTCTTGCTGGGTTTCCACGGTTTCCATATTAGCAGGCATTTGGAAAGGCAATAAGCCCTTTGGTTCCGCCTGACCACTAATGATTTCTAAAAGTGCTTGGTTCGTTGAACCAAAGTGAATCAATATACTATCAGCATAAGCTTCAAATTCAGCCGGAACTGTTGGATTATTACTATCTAAAGTCACAATAACTGGTTTATCCCTCATCTCTTGGCGGGTAGCTAGTAACTGATCAAGATCTGCTTCGTTTTCAGCGTAGTTCGTTTTCCCTTGATAGCTGCGGTTAAGTGTTTTTTCTAAGGGATCACCACCGGCGATACTAACTAAGCGGCCTTTTTCTGCTGTATAAGGACGGTATTGTAGGGTGACTGGGACATAACCTAGGTCTTTTTGATAACCGTAAGACTTCGGTGACTCCATCATCACTAGGGCAAAGTCCGCTTCTGCTGGCGTAGCCACAAGCTCATAATAAGGAGCCACAGTTTCTGCAAGCATTGGCATTTCTTTACGAGCTGGTGTTGTTTGACCAAACCAATTAACACTTTCCGGGCGAATCCGTTCTGGAATGTAGACTTTTAATTTTTTCGCTAAAGGTAAAGTTTGGTTGTGATTTTTAACCATCACAATTGATTGAAGCTGAGCGGCAAAGCCTTTTGCCTGATAGTCAGGAATGCCGTACTGTTGTGTTGAGACTGCTAAGTCTAAATAAGGATTTTCCATTAAACCAGTTCTAAAAATATTACGTAATAAACGACTAGCACTTAAGTTAAACTTGCGGCGCATATGAGTCTCACCGTGTTCAATCACGCCTAACTCGTAAGCATCTAGGACTGGTTGAGCTTGATTGTTTCCGCCGAATTGATCGACACCGGCCATTAATACTTTATAATGGCGCTCAGCGATTGTTAAGTTTTCAACACCCCAAGGTTTGCCGACCATAAACGAATCAATTGCCGGGGCGTCGTGGGTGATGTTCCAATCGGTACAAACGACACCTTGATAGTTGTATTTGTCTCGCAGTAGTTCCGTAATTAAATGACGGTTAAAGCCATTGCCAACTTCTTCGTTACTTTGATTAAAACTAATCGTGTAATAAGGCATAATAGCACTCGCTTGTCCGGTTTTTTCGAGTTTAAAGGCCCCGTCGATAAAAGGTTTTAAGTGTTCATCGAAATTATTTCCTGGATAAACTGCAAATTTACCATAACCGTAATGGGCATCCCGGCCACCTTCACCACTACCACCACCTGGCCAATGCTTAACCATGGCGTTGACACTCTGACTGCCCCAACCTTCTGGACTGTTCTGGAAGCCTTCACAGTAGGCTTTGGCTAAGTCGGCACTTAATTGGCTGTCCTCACCGAAAGTCCCGTTAAATCGCATCCAACGAGGTTCTGTGGCAATGTCTACTTGAGGAGAAAGAGCGGTTGTAATGCCTAGGGCCCGATATTCCTTAGCAGCAATTTCCCCAAATTCTTTAATCGTTTTAGGTGAAAACGTGGCAGCTAAACCTAGTTGGTGAGGCCATTTAGAAATTTCACCACCAGCTCCAGCATCAAATTCGCTATGCGCACTCGTCGTGTGACGGGGGTCTGTACTGATGTTCACCGGAATTCCTAAGCCTAAGCTTTCAGCATGACTTTGTAAGTTGTTACTCCAATTAACCCCTGTCTCTAAATCTTCCACAGCTGTTAATAAGACGTGGCGCAGTCTTTCATCTTCTAAAAAGGCTTGCTGTTGGTCGGTTAAATCACTTAAGCTCTTTTGGCTTTCAGCTAAAGGCAGGCCGTCATAAGTCCCGGCAAACATCTTGCCAAATAAGTTGGAACTAGAGACTGATTGGTGACCACTGTATAACATTAAACCTGCGATGTCTTCGATCGTTAATTGTTCAACTAAGTCCGCGATTCGCTCTTCTAGGGGGAGTCGCCAATCTTCATATTTATCTAAGGTGCCATTTTTGTTCAAATCTTTAAAGGCAAACCCGTCAACTTCAAGTAAGGTTACCCCACTAGTCTTACTGTAACCTAGGGTTGCCCCACCTTGATTTTCCACAATTATATATGTTCCTTTATCAATTACTTGATAGTTTTTTGTCATTTTATTCATCCCTTCTTAACGACTAACCTTCACATTTGTTCACATCGCTACCTATTATATAATATTACTGAACTAAAGAAAACTTTAAAGACAGGTCTCAAGTGCTAGTTAAATTCAGCCTCAAGTTGGATACGACTGAGACTTCCTCATGATAAGATTAATCTATAGAAAACAAGAGCAGAAAGAGGAGGTCAGGCACTATGGAACATACAAGTATTTGGTCAAAAATATTGACTGTTATCGGATTTATCTTTGTGGCATCGTTATTAATGTCTATTTTAGGTGGGATTATTGGTTTCGCGTTACACGTCTTAATTCCTATGGCATTAGTCGTCTGGTTAGTCCGCTACATCTTTAGTGGCCGCCAACGTCACTACTATCGTTAAGGTAAAAAAACAAAAAAGTACAAAAAAAGTACAAAGAGGAGTGAATTTTATCACCTCTCTTTGTACTTTTTATTTAGCCTAAAGCCACATCTAGGACCATCATAATAATAAAACCAATCATAACACCAAAGACACCATAGTGATTTTTACTAGATGACGTCTGTTGGGCTTCTGGAATTAATTCTTCAACGACGACATAAATCATTGCCCCTGCTGCAAAAGCTAAAGCATACGGTAAGATTGAAGACATCTTTGTGACTAAAATCGCCCCTAGCACTCCTGCAATCGGCTCGACAATCCCTGAAGCTTGACCGTAAAGAAATGACTTCCAACGACTTAAGCCTTCTTGTCTCAAAGGAATCGCCACGGCGGCTCCTTCTGGGAAATTTTGAATCCCAATCCCGATGGCAACAGAAATAGCAGCCAAGACACCTGCTGTCGGATTTGCCATTTGGTTCGCTGCCCCAAAGGCCACACCAACAGCTAAACCTTCAGGAATATTATGTAAGGTAATTGAAAAAACTAATAAGATTGTCCGTTTCAAATGGCTTGGTAAGCCTTCTTTTTCTTTATTTGGCCCAAAGTGCATATGGGGAATCAAGCGATCGGCCGCGTATAAAAAGAGTCCCCCAAAACCAAAACCGAGACCTGCTACTAACCATGGAATGTCGCCATTGGCTTCGGCTTGAGCGATGGCGGGGTCTAATAATGACCAAAAACTTGCTGCAATCATGACGCCTGAAGCAAAACCTAACATAATATTTAAGACATCTTTTTTAATGTCTTTAAAGAAAAAAACTAACGCTGCTCCTAAAGCGGTCATACCGTATGTAAATAAGGTTCCTACTAAGGCTTGTTGCCAAGCTTCTAAACTGACTAACCATTCAATCATCCTGCCACGTCCCTTCCCTGTTTCTGAACTTATATGTTAATTTTAGCACATGTCTGATTAATCACCAAGACCCTTCAAGTTACTCATAACATCAAAAACGCTTAGACGTGGGAGGCGTCTAAGCGTTGACTGTTATTTATTGCTAGTTCTTTTGAAAGCGTTGAATTTGCTGTTTCAAAATACGATGGTTGCCTAAATAGTAAATAATAAAGACTTCAATCGGAAAGCCAATGATGATTCTAACGATGCGAATCGGTAACTGAACTAAGGCTGCTTGTCCCATCATCATATATAACCAAGTCGTATTCAACAAAAGACTCACGACTAAAGAGACGACGAGTTTTGCTAAAATGACTCGTTTTAAAGTGATTTCTTTTTTATAAAAAAAGTAACCGTAAATGGCTCCCCCTAGAAAAGCTGAGAGTGAGAATCCTGGAAAATAAGGGCCGGTCTTTGCGAATAACGAAATCCCAATAAAATCCGATAACGTTGAACCGACACCTGTTAACAACGGACCAAAGATAATCCCCATAATAACTGTGGGAATAAAACTAAAGCCGATTCTTAAAAATGGTGTTTCGATTGACAAAAAGCGGGTGAAGATCAATTGGAGGGCCATTAATAACCCCATCAATGCGATATCTTTCGTTCGTAACTTCTGTTTAACCATGTGCTGTGCATCTCCTTTGTAAGAGCTGCTACAATAATTGCAGCGAATGCGAAAACAAAACCGCGAGCCTACTGACTCTTCGTCCAAAGGGCAACATCCCATCCCTCTGACACTTAACGCTTCATTTTCTACTCTGATATTTTTGGTATTCCTACCAATTTTTACTATAGCACAGGAGCTGAGGGACTGCTAGAGATTGGCTCTAATAAGTTGGAATTAACGGGTCTAACTCTTTTGGAGCGACTTTTCGAAAATCTAAATAACCTGCGGCTAAGCCACGAATCAAAACTTCCGCTGTGCCTTCGTTTGTCGCTAATGGAACATCGTAAACATCACTTAAACGGATCAAGGCATTAACATCTGGCTCATGAGGCTGGGAAGCTAAAGGGTCACGTAAAAAAACAATCATGTCGATTTTGTTTTCAGAGATCAAGGCGCCAATTTGTTGATCCCCGCCTAAAGGTCCAGAATTAAAACAATGAACTTCCAAACTTGTGGCAGTCATAATGTGTTGGCCAGTCGTGCCAGTGGCATATAAGTGATGTTTTTGAAGTAACTCTTTATACGCAATGGTTAAATCAACAATGGCTTTCTTTTTACGGTCGTGAGCAATTAAAGCGATATTCATCAAGTTTTCCTCTTTTCGATTTCTTTTTTCTTTTAGTTTACCATGGTCTTAGGATAAAAGTCTGAATTAACCTTAGTGTTGATTTGGGCTAACTGATCAATCAACTATTATCAAGCTTCAATCTGACTCAGTCACATTGCCGAAAAAGTCCTACCTTTTCTTGTGCAACTTAACATTGCTGAAAGACATCGCTTTCATTTATACTTCAGTTATAGCTTAGAGAAGCGAAATTTCAAACAGAAAGAGTGATTTTAAAATGGTAGAAATCGCATTAAAAGGAATTCACAAAAAATATGACAACAATGACTTTTACTCAGTAACTGACTTTAACTTAGATATTAAAGACCAAGAATTTATCGTTTTCGTTGGCCCTTCTGGTTGTGGTAAATCAACAACTTTAAGAATGGTTGCCGGTTTAGAAGATATTTCTGAAGGTGAATTATGGATTGGCGACACATTAATGAATGACGTCGCACCAAAAGACCGTGACATTGCCATGGTTTTCCAAAACTACGCATTATACCCACATATGACAGTTTTTGATAATATGGCCTTTGGTTTAAAACTACGTAAATATCCAAAAGAAGAAATCCAAACACGAGTCGATGATGCTGCTGCGATTCTCGGTTTAACAGAATACTTAAAACGTAAACCAGCCGCTCTTTCTGGTGGTCAACGCCAACGGGTAGCTCTTGGACGTGCCATCGTTCGTGATGCGAAAGTCTTCTTAATGGATGAGCCTTTATCAAACTTAGATGCTAAACTACGGGTTGCTATGCGTGCTGAAATCGCTAAACTACACCGCCGTTTAGCTACTACGACAATTTATGTTACCCATGACCAAACTGAAGCGATGACGATGGCTGATAGAATCGTTATTATGAAAGATGGTTTCATTCAACAAATCGGTTCACCAAAAGAAGTTTACGATACTCCGAACAACGTTTTCGTTGCCGGTTTCATTGGTTCACCAGCTATGAACTTCTTCAATGTTACGTTAAACGGTGGCGTGATTTCTAATGAACACGGCATTAACTTAACTTTACCTGAGGGCAAGTACAAAATGCTTAAAGAACAAGGCTACGAAGGCAAAGATTTAGTCTTTGGTATTCGTCCAGAAGATATTCACAGCGAGCCGATCGTCTTAGATACAGCGCCTGAATCAGTTGTAAAATCAGAAGTTGTTGTTTCTGAATTACTTGGTGCTGAAACAATGCTTTACACAGTTGTCGGTGACACAGAGTTCATCTCAAAAGTTGACGCTCGTTCCGCTTACCGTCCTGGTGAAGTGATTGACTTAGGATTCAACTTAAACAAGAGTCATTTCTTCGACAAACAAACAGAAGAAGTTATTCGTTAAACAGCCCCCCTTTTCTAGATTTAATGCAAGACTTAATCGCTTAAATCAGAATTTAAAAAAGCCTTCAGCGTAAGCTGAGGGCTTTTCTATTTGTCATTTTCAAAAACTACCGTAAAAACCGAGCCTACCCCAACTTTGGATTTAATAAAAATTTCCCCGTGATGAATGTCTGCGATTTTTTTAACAATCGATAGGCCTAAACCGCTACCTGCCCCTTGATGAGACAATTCTCCTTGGTAAAACTTATCAAAGATATGTTCTCGCACACTATCTGACATACCCATTCCTTGATCGGCAATTTTAACTTTGACTTGTTGCCCAAAACGATAACATTTGATTGTTAACTTCCCTTTATCTGGACTAAACTTAATGCTGTTATGAAGTAAGTTGAGCCACAAGGAGGCCATCATTTCTAAGTCACCATAAAAATCAAACTCTTCTAGCTCTAAGACTAGCTCTAATTCTTTGCTTTCCCAATCTGCCTGTAAGATCAATAAACAATGACGGAGTTGTTCCGCTAATGAATAATGCTCTGGGGAAAAGCGAATGACTTCATGATTTTCTAAGTTAGACAAGAGCAAGATATTCGATGATAAGTTAGATAACCGGCTCGTTTCACTGATGATGACTTGTAAAAACTCATGGCGTTCGCTTTCAGTTAAATCTGGTTTTTCTAATTGTTTAGCAAAGCCTTGAATCGACATAATTGGTGTTTTAAATTCATGGGAAAAGTTACTAATAAAGTCATTATGAATGATCTCAACTTTGTTTAAAGCCTGGGTCATTTCATTAAACTGATTGATCAACTCATAGACTTCATTACCTTTAGGGCCTTTATGACTATTTTTAACGGAGATACCAAAATTCCCTTTGGAGACTTCTTTGGTCCCTTCGATTAATTGTTGAATAGGCATTAAGATATGATTACTCACTAAGGCTGAAATAAACGTGCCAATGATTGTACTGGAAATTAAGACTAACACTAAAGGGTACCAGTGAGAGTTAGTTTCTTGCCATTTAATCGGTAAATGGCTGAGGATAAACAATAGCAAGGCAGAAACAATGCCTGTAGCAATAAAAATCAAAAACGTCGTTAAGATAAAATGCCATCTAAGAGTACGATTTTTCTTCATGTTTCACCGCCTTATAGCCTAGTCCTCGAATTGTCATGATTGAAAAGTCTGAATTGCCTTCGAAACGCTTCCGTAATTTTTTAATGTGAGTATCGACTGTTCGACTATCTGTTTCACTGTCACGCTCCCAAATGTCGGTCATTAGCTGTAAGCGGGTGAAGATTTTATTCGGGTTGGCTAATAGTTTAAACAGTAATAAGAATTCTTTTTGAGGGAGCTCGACTTCTTCCCCAAAACTACTAACGGTTAAATTATCTTTATTCAAGGTGGTTTGATTAATAACTACTGTTTGTTCGGTCATTATTTTAGCCCGGCGCAGCAAAGCTTGAATTCTCAATAAAAACTCTTCTTCATTAATTGGTTTAACCATATAATCATCGGCGCCAGCTAAAAACCCTCGTTTTTTATCTGCCACAGATTCCTTAGCAGTTACTAAAATAATTGGTAAGTCTCGGTTGTATGGACGGAGCTCTTTGATAACTTCAAAGCCCGTCATTTTTGGCATCATCACGTCTAAAACTAACAAATCCACTTGATAGTCTTCTAAAGTAGCTAAGGCTTCCTGGCCATCATTAGCGACTAACGTCTCATAGCCTGCTTGTTTTAAGAGGCGGACTAATAATTTTTGGATGTTTAAATCGTCTTCGGCAATTAATAATGTTGTCATGCTTGCCCCTCCTAGCTTGTTGCTTTTTAATATACCACAGGCTGCGTTTTTTTTCATCGTCAAAGAAGTTCACTGTGAGGACACATTACTATGATATCTTAGATTGGTAGGTTAATTAATTAGTTAATCTAGACATGTACTAACAGAGGAGGAAGAACTGTGTTACAACTAAATCAAATTAAAAAGAGCTACACGACAGGTGATTTTACTCAAGTTGCTTTAGATCACGTCAGTCTAAACTTTAGAGAAAATGAATTCGTGGCTATTCTTGGAACAAGTGGCTCAGGAAAAACCACCTTATTAAATATTATTGGTGGCTTGGATCAATACGATAGTGGTGATTTAATCATTAACGGGAAATCCACGAAAGACTTTAAAGACGGAGAATGGGACGCTTACCGGAATAATAGTGTCGGTTTTGTTTTCCAAAGTTATAACTTAATTAGTCATTTAAGTATTTTAGACAACGTTGAAATGGGAATGACTTTAAGTGGCGTCAATAAGGCCGAGAAAAAACAGCGGGCAACGGAAGTTCTTGAACGGGTTGGCTTAAAAGACCACATTAATAAAAAACCTAATCAATTGTCTGGTGGTCAAATGCAACGGGTGGCAATTGCTCGAGCGTTAGCTAATGACCCGGATATTATTTTAGCCGATGAGCCAACTGGTGCTTTAGATTCAACGACGAGTCAACAAATCATGGATTTAATTAAAGAAATTGCTGATGACAAGTTAGTCATTATGGTAACCCATAATCCAGATTTAGCAAAAGGTTATGCCGATCGGGTTGTTAATCTTAAAGATGGTCAGTTATTAGATGATAGCAACCCTTACACTGATGTTACTAAAAGCTCTGACTATCAACTGAAACGAACAAGTATGAGCCTTTTTACTGCTTTAAACTTATCCGGTCGTAACATTGCCACTAAGTTATGGCGAACAGGCTTAACTGCCTTTGCAGCCAGTATCGGGATCATCGGGATTGCTTTGATTTTAAGCCTTTCGACTGGCTTTCAAGTTCAAATCGATGACTTCCAAAGTGATGCCTTAGCTGAGTTTCCAGTCATCATTTCCCAACAAGCCATGAATATGGACGAGGAAGCGATGAAAGAACTCCAAAGTGAGTCGCGGATCAGCAAAAAGGAGTATGTTTCTTCTGATGAAGTTTACCTTTACAATCAAGAGGACAGCTTGATTACCCATGTTAACAATATTACTGATTCATACACTGACTACTTAGATGAGATTCCCGATGATTTAGCTAAGAGCATCGGTTATACCCGCATTGTCGGTATGAATCTTTTAAGAAAAGTCGATCAAGAAGTTAAACCTGTTTCTGTCAATATTGGCATGAGTGGCGCTGACACTGTTGGGCTAGCTGGTATGTCGAGTATGCGTGGTGCTGGGCTAACTTCTTACCCAACATCTATTGAAGGGGAACAAGACAGCTATTTAAAAAATAACTATGACGTTCTGGCTGGTGACTACCCACAAACCCCTCACGATTTAGTTTTAGTCGTCGACAGCAGAAATCAAATCGATACTAAGATTTTAACTAACTTAGGTTTTGATACTGATAATATTGAGGCGATGAAGTTCACAGAAATTGTTGGGACTGAGTTAAAGCTTATTGGTAATAATGAGTTTTATCAAAAATCTGAGTTTGGAAATTACATGCCCGCTAATGATTACAATCAGTTATTCGACAATAATAAGAACACAACGTTAAAAATCTCAGCGATTTTAAGACAAAAAGAAGACGTCCAAGTTACAATTTTAGGGAATGGTTTAGCTTATAGTGATGCTCTTGTCGAAGAAATTCTCCAACGTGAGCAAGACTCGGAAATCGTTGACGCTCAAAGAGACTCCGAAACAAATGTCATCACAATGGAACCTTTTAAAGACGGTGAAAAAGATTCAACCTTAGCCTATTTAGGTGGCGACGCTACGCCAATGATGATTTATATTTACCCTGTTGATTTCGATAAAAAAGAAGAAGTCTTAACGTACTTAGATAATTACAATATTGGTAAAGAAAATAAAGACAGTATTGTTTACACCGACTTAGCTAGTTCGATGACTGAAATGACTGGTGGCATTATGACCGCTATTACGAATGTCTTAATTGCCTTCGCGTCAATTTCTCTAGTCGTTTCATTGATCATGGTAGGTATCATCACTTATATTTCTGTTCTTGAACGAACAAAAGAAATTGGTGTCTTACGTGCCCTTGGTGCTCGTAAAAAAGATATCACTCGGGTCTTTAATGCTGAAACTTTAATTATTGGTGCCTGTTCTGGTATTTTAGGAATTACCATTGCCTACTTATTAACAATTCCAACGAATATCATTTTAGAAGATATGACTGGTTTAGCTAATATTGCTCAATTAAACCCTCTCCACGCCTTGATCCTAGTAATTATCAGTATCGTCTTGACCTTAATCGGTGGGATGATTCCCGCTCGAATGGCTGCGAAAAAAGATCCGGTGGAAGCTTTACGTTCGGAGTAGCCCCCTCACTTCAATCGCAACAGCTTCTAAGGATATAAAATCCTAAGAAGTGAAAGGCTCCGCTCTGAATAAATTCAGCCTTCGTTCTCATCAATTGCTACGCACTGCCGTTATTCTAATGACTTTAGTCATTAGAAATAAGGGACAACGAAGAGCCGTTATTCTTAATGCTTTAGCATTTAGAGATAAGGGACAACGAAGTAAAGTGCTAGCATTGAAGGTTACGTTCGGAGTAGCCCCCTCACTTCAATCGCAACAGCTTCTAAGGATATAAAATCCTAAGAAGTGAAAGGCTCCGCTCTGAATAAAATAAAAATGCCTTAACAGTCTTAGAAAACTGTTAAGGCATTTTTTTATAGTTGGCTTGTTCTGATTTTTTTCGTTCCACCATTTACAAAGACGGGGAACGTAAAGTGTTTGCTTAGGCGTTGGCCGATGAAGAAGGCGATATTATAATCCAGTAGGCTGTGAATAAAGCCACCGAAGCCAATTAAGATGACTACTGTGTATAAGAAGCCGGCTTCGTAGTTACTAGCTGCCATGTTTCCTTGCAAAAAGAAGACTGCTACGACTAATAGTTCAACAGTTGCATGAATAATACCGATAACTACATTAAATAGTTGAAATTTCATCATTGAATTAATAATTTCTGGATGTTTTTGTAAGTACATTGCTCCTAGTAACGCAAAGACAATATGTGACAATGCTCTGAAAGCGATAATAACTGGTAAGGATAAGAAAAAACCAAAAGCAGTTCCTAGGGTAACAGCGACTGCCACTCCTGGGGAGATAAACATAGCAAGAAAAACTGGCACATGGCTAGCTAAAGTAAAGGAAGCTGGTCCAATCACAACTTTTGGCATAACCATGGGAATTAAAATTCCTAGAGCAACTAAGATTGCCGAAAAGGTTAGTCGCTTCACTGGTGATAATTTCATAATTAAAAAACTCCTTCGTTAGGTGTCATGACACCTTGATGTTTTTCAGTTTACATTATTATCCCTTATGTGTCAAGACACCTTTCTAACTAACTATATAAAAAAGAAGCTAGAGGACGTGTCTAGCTTCAGCTTTATAAATTAATTATTTTGTTGTGCCGCAAAGACTGGCTCTAAGGCATTGGCTAAGTTAGCAAATTCTTGTAATGATAATGTTTCACCGCGACGTTTAGGATCAATTTCAGCAATTTCTAAGGCTTTTAGTAGCCCTTCTTTCGTTGCTTCTTCTTTACCAAAGTTTGCTAATAAGTTATTCCAAAGAGTTTTTCGACGTTGTAAAAAGGCACCTTTTGTTACTTTGAAGAAGTGCTTTTCGTTAATGACTTCGACAGCCGGTTTCTCACGCTTAGTCAGTTTGATAATGGCTGAATCAACGTTTGGTTGTGGCACGAAAGCCGTTTTCGGTACGATAAAAGCGACTGAGGCTTCCATGTAATATTGAACGGCAATTGACAATGAGCCATAGGCTTTTGTGCCAGGTTTCGCAGTAATGCGGTCGCCGACTTCTTTTTGCATCATCACGATCATTTCACTCACATCTAAATCAGATTCTAAGAAATGCATCATGATTGGCGTTGTAATATAGTACGGCAAATTCGCTACGACTTTAATCGGTAAGTCTTCTTTAAAATAGGCTTTCGCTTCTGTGCTTAAATCAGCTTTTAAGACATCTTGATTGACGACTGTCACATTAGGGTAAGGGGACAACGTATCAGCTAAGACTTCGACTAGGCGACCGTCAATCTCGTATGCTAAGACTTCTTTCGCATAGCGGGCTAAATTTTCTGTTAGTGAACCAATCCCAGGTCCTACTTCAATCACGTTCGTAGGGGCTGTTAAGTCAGCAGCATGAACGATGTTTCTTAAAATATTCGGTTCTGTTAAAAAGTTCTGTCCTAGACTTTTTTTGAAAGTAAATCCATATTGTTTTAAAATCTCTTTCGTCCGACTAGGGGTTGCAATGTCTTTGTATTCCATCAGTGACCTCTTTCTTATTTTGAACAGTTCCCTTAACCTTATTTTTCTAGGTTAGCTTGAACTTCTGTCATGGCAGCAGCTAATTCGGCTTGGGTAATTTGGAACATCCCTAAGCGTTTATGTAATTGTTTTCCATTTGTATAACCAATCCGCAGTAACTCTCCTAAAGCTTCACGTTTTGCTTTCGCTTGATTGCCGGCAATTAAGCCGTAACTGATCAAATCATCTTTCGTAATTAACTCAGCTTCCGACGTTTCTTTAGGGGTCATCACATTTTTTAGAGCCTCGATAATCGCTTCATTACTCGCATGCTCCACTCCGAGACTAGCTCCTCGTTTAGCTGGTGTTGCTAAACGCCGTGAGATAAAGGCATGTTTAACTGAAGGAATCTGTTCAGTTATGATTTTACGGATTTTTTCCCCTGAAAAATCTGGGTCCGTAAAAACAATCACTCCCCGAACTTCTTCAGCATGGGCAATTCGCTCCAAAATTTCAGCGTTAATGGCTGAACCAATTGTTTCAATGGTATCAGCTTCCACCACTTGTTGAATGCGTTTAGTGTCGTCTTTGCCTTCAACGACGATGATTTCTTGAATCTTAATTTTATCTGTCATTTAAGACTCAATTCTAAATAACTCGAAAGCATTTTGGCGTGTGATTTTAGCTACATCTTCTACAGTCATCTCACGAAGTTCAGCGACTTTTTCCGCCACGTAACGAGTATAACCTGGTTCATTCCGTTTGCCTCGATAAGGCATTGGTGCCAAATAAGGTGCATCCGTTTCAATCAGCAAGCGTTCTAAAGGCACCGCTTGCGCCACTTCATGGACTTCTGTGGCTTTTTTAAAGGTAACGACACCACTTAATGAAATGTGCATTCCTAAGTCTAAGAAACGTTTCATCCACTCAACATCGCCACTGAAACTATGCATAATGCCACCGACATTTTGAATATTTTCTTCTTTAAGAATTTGGTAGGTATCTTCAATCGCATCACGAGTATGAACGCTAATCGGTAAGTTATGCTCTCTAGCAATCGCAATTTGGCGACGAAAAACCTTTGCCTGAACTTCTTTTGGGTCATTCATCCAATAGTAATCTAAGCCGATTTCTCCTAAAGCAACAACTTTCGGTTCAGTCAATTGACTTTGTAACTTGTCCTCAATCGCTTTAGAATAGCTACCAGCTTCCGTTGGATGCCAGCCGATAATACTGTAGATCTCTGGGTATGTTTGACTTAATTCTAAGGATTTTTCAATCGTCGGTGTATCGAAACCAACAACTGCCATCTCTGTTACACCTAACTCACGACTACGTGCCATCGTTTCTACTAAATCATCTTTGAACTGCTCGACATTTAAATGAGTATGAGTATCAAATATCATTTTTGTCTCCCGACCTTTCCATAAGTTTACGTAGGAAAACGACTGAAAACTAATGGCAGCTTTCAATCGTTCCTGTCAATTAGGCGATTACCGACCCATTTGGAACCCCTTTAGGAGCTTCCATAATCTGTAACTTGCCATCAAATTCCGCAGATAAAATCATCCCTTGACTGATTTCTCCCCGCATTTTTCTTGGTGTTAAGTTGGCAACGACCATGACTTTCTTACCAATTAAATCGGCAGGATTATCATAAAATTCCGCTACGCCAGATAAGATTTGACGGTGGGCTTTGTCGCCTGCATCTAATCTAAATTGTAATAACTTGTCGGCACCTTCGACTTTACGACAGTCGATGACTTCAGCGACTTTTAATTCCACTTTATCAAAAACATCGTACTTAATGTCTTTCTCTTTAACGGAAACTAATTCTGTTTCTACCGGATCCCAAGTAAAGTCTTCGGCATTTTTGCCAGTGACTTCGTTCATCTTCATTTGAATATACTCAACTTCTTGTTCAGTATCTAAACGTGGGAAGATTGGTGTTCCTTTGCTGACAACTTTTTTATTTTCTGGGAATTCTCCGAAACGAATCTCACTCATCGACATTTCCACAGGTTCAAGACCTAATTGTCTAAAGATTTCTTTTGGCGATTCCGTCATAATTGGTTGTAATAAAATGGCTGAAATTCTTAAGGATTCAGCTAAATGAACCATGACACTGTTTAACTCATTGACCTTTTCAGGGTCTTTGGCAAGCACCCAAGGCTCAGTTTCATCAATGTATTTATTTGCTCGAGAAATTAACGTCCAAACTGCTTGTAAAGCCACGCTAAATTCCATATTGTCCATCGCTTTATGGTATTGAGCAATCACGTTAGCCGCCGTTGTTGATAATTCACTATCAAAGTCAGTTACTAATGAGGCATATTTAGGCACATTGCCATCACAGTATTTATTAATCATAGCAACTGTTCTATTTAATAAGTTCCCTAAATCATTAGCTAAGTCATAGTTAACTTTTGCGACAAAGTCTTCTGGTGTGAAGACACTGTCATTACCAAAAGGCACAGCTCTTAATAAATAATAACGTAAAGCATCTAAACCATAACGTTCGATCAACATTTCCGGATAGACAACATTGCCTTTAGATTTCGACATTTTGCCATCTTTCATGACAATCCAACCATGAGCGTAAACTTTCTCTGGTAAAGGTAAGTCTAGAGCCATTAACATAATCGGCCAGTAAATTGTGTGGAAACGAACAATCTCTTTTCCAATCATATGAACATTAGCCGGCCAGAACTTTTGGAAGTTGCTGTCGTCATCAGTGCCATAGCCTAAGGCTGTCACATAATTAAACAAGGCATCAATCCACACATAAACAACGTGTTTCGGGTTACTTGGAACAGAAACACCCCAAGAGAAAGTAGTCCGTGTTAAAGCTAAATCTTCTAGTCCTGGTGTAATAAAGTTATTCATCATTTCATTTTTACGGGAAACTGGTTGAATAAAGTCTGGGTTTTCTGCATAGTGTTGAATCAAGCGATCCGCGTATTTACTCATTTTAAAGAAATAAGCTTCCTCTTTAACTAAGACGACTTCATGACCACTTGGTGCTTTACCACCAATAACTTTTTCATTTTCATCACGGTAAACTTCCGCTAATTGCTTTTCTGTGAAATATTCTTCATCGGAAACAGAATACCAACCTTCATATTCCCCTAAATAAATATCTCCTTGAGCTAATAGCTGTTCAAAGATCTTTTGAATTTGTTCTTTATGATTTTTGTCAGTTGTTCTAATAAATTTATCATTACTAATATCTAAGTCTTTCCATAACTTTTGAACTTCCACTGCCATTTCATCTACGTATTGTTGCGGTGAAATTCCCATTTCTTCAGCTTTTTGTTCAATTTTTTGGCCATGTTCATCCAGTCCTGTTAAGTAAAAAACCTCATGACCTGTTGAGCGTTTGTATCTTGCCACAGCGTCACAAGCGATTGTTGTATATGAACTGCCGATATGTAATTTTCCACTTGGATAGTAGATTGGCGTTGTAATATAAAATGGTTTTTTTTCTGCCATTACAAAAAATCCTCCTTCGATCAGAAACTAGGTGTATGTACTCTTTTCTGTCAATAATTTACATATAAGTATACCATATTTAGAGGTCTTTACTCAAAGTTTTATTCTATTAGCCTTCTCTGTCATTTCACTAATCAAAATTACTTGCTAACAGGCTTTCTCATGTTACAATATATTTACAATTTGTGCAGGAGGAAAATATTTATGAGCAACCCAATTATCGGCATTGCCGGCAATGAATTAGCCGCCGGTTCAACAGAGTTTTACGGCAACGCAGTAAGTTATACCCCACTTGGCTTTGTGACAGCGATTGAAGCTGTTGGTGGCGTTCCAGTCATCTTACCTATGACTAACCCAGAGTTAGCTAAAACTTATATCGCAAGTATCGATAAATTAGTCCTAGCTGGGGGACATGATGTGGACCCTCAATTTTACGGTGAGGACCCTCACCCCAAACTTCAAGGAACGAATCCCAAGCGTGACTTGTTTGAAATTGCCTTAATTAAAGAAGCTTTAGCCCAAAAGAAACCGATTTTTGGTATTTGCCGGGGGATGCAACTTTTAAATGTGACACTTGGTGGCACTTTGTACCAAGACTTATCACTTTATACTGATTGGGCCGTTCGTCACTTACAAGACCCCACTTTACCAATTTTTCCTACTCACAAAATCTCGATTGAGCCAGAGTCTCACTTAGAAAAGATTTTAGGCTCCGACTACTTTGTGAACTCCTATCACCACCAAGCAGTTAAGCGCGTAGCCAGTTCTTTAAAAATTACCGCTTTAAGTTCTGATCAGCTAGTGGAAGGGTTAGAGTGGATTGATGATTCTCAAAAAGTTTTAGCTATTCAATGGCACCCTGAAATGGCTTATGAGCATCACTTATCAGAAAAAGCTTTGTTTGATTACTTTGTTAATCAATTATAATTACATTCTTCAGGAGGTGTGACAAAAGTCGTTTAAATACAAGTACTTCGTTGTCCCTGTCTCTAATGACTGCCGTTGCTCTTGCTAATTTATTAGCTTAGAGGCAAGGGACAACGTAGTAAAGTCATAAGAGGCACGGCTATTGGAAATAAATCCGACTTCGATCACATCAACTTCTAACGATTAAAATCGTAAGAGTTGAAGGAACAATCAGTTCTTTTGATTGTGGCCTTTAATTCTTAGTGCTTTACTTCGTTGTCCCTTATTTCTAAATGCTAAAGCATTAAGAATAACGGCAGCACTTAGAGATTAATGAGAGCGAAACAGAGTGTAGTCGTATTTATTGAAATTATCGTGCCTTCAAAGCTTTGCGCTTCAGCGCTTAGCATTTGTTGAGAACGAAGTTATTTGACTTTTGGAACTCGTCTATCAAATAACGTTCATCAAAAAAGGGCGCCGATGACTAATGTCACGGCCCCTTTTTGTTCCTTTTAACGTTATCGGTTATACTTAAGGGAGTATAAATACATTTATCAGGAGGGCTTTTTATGAAATTATCATGGCACGGTCAATCTTGTTTACAAATCATTACTACTGAAGGCACACGGATTTTAGTTGATCCTTTTATTACTGACAACGATTTTAGTGACTTAAACGCAGAGAAAATCTTAGCTGACGTGATTATCTTAACTCATGCTCATAACGATCATGTTGGTGATACTGAAGCAATCGCCAAACGGACTGGCGCATTAATTATCGCTAATGTGGAATTAGCTGCCTACTTTGCCAAAAAAGGCTTAAAGACTCATGGTATGCAGCCTGGGGGCAAGTACGATTTTGAATTCGGTCGTGTTAAAATGACACCTGCCATTCATAGTTCTGTCTACGAAGACGCGAGTGGTCAACTGATTCCTTTAGGCATCGCCGCTGGTTTACTTTTAATGATTGATGGGGTGGAAATTTATCACGCTGGGGATACTGCTTTGTTCAGCGACATGCAGTTGATTGGTCAGCAACATGAGATTGATTATGCTTTTTTACCGATTGGTGATAACTTTACGATGGGACCAGCAGATGCCGCATTAGCCACAACTTGGCTGAAGCCTAAAAAGGTCACACCGATTCACTACAACACTTTCCCGATCATTGCTCAAGACCCACAAGCTTTCTTTAAATTAATTCCTGAAGAGCAAGCCTTGCTTTTAGCAATTGGCCAAGTCATCGAAGCCTAAAAAAAACAGCCCAAGGATTAACCTTGGGCTGTTTTTTATCTTTAAAAGACTTGCTTAGTATCAAATTCATTAGGATTTGTCCCAAAACGTTGGCCAGTATGGAATTCATCAATGGTTTTTTTATCTGCCGGCGTTAATTCAAAATCAAAGATTGCAGCATTTTGTTGAATCCGTGATTTTGTGACTGACTTAGGAATCGTAATAATGTCATTTTCTAAGTCCCAGCGTAAAATTAGTTGGGCCGGTGTTTTACCGTATTTTTCCCCCATCGTAACTAAACGTTCATCTGTTAACAAGTTCCCTTGTCCTAACGGTGACCAGGCTTCTACCGCAATATTATGTTCCTCACAGAAGCTTCTTAGTGGAAGTTGGTTTAGTAGTGGGTGTAATTCAATTTGATTGACCATTGGCATTACTTCCGCCTCCCCCATCAAATCACGGAGATGATGCTCATGGAAGTTACAAACCCCAATTGCTTTGACGCGACCTTCTTTGTATAAGTGTTCTAAGGCTTTCCAAGTTTCTTTGTATTTACCAGCAACTGGCCAGTGAATTAAATATAAATCAACATAATCTAATTGTAGTTTTCCTAAGCTCGTTTCAAAAGCTGCCAAAGTCGAATCATATCCTTGATCCTCATTCCAAACTTTCGTCGTCACAAAAATATCTTCACGTTTGACACCAGACTCTTTCAAGCCGATCCCAACACCGCTTTCATTTTTATAAATTGCAGCCGTATCGATTGACGCGTAACCTGTCTCAATTGCCCATTTGACAGCATTGATAACTTCTTCGTCATCTTTCGCTTTCCAAACTCCTAATCCTAAACGAGGCATTTCAATTCCATTACTTAAAGTTCTACTACTTCTAATATTCAAACTGATCAATCCTTTCCCGTTAGTCCTTCTAGTTTACCTCTTTAAGCCGGTGACTGTAAAGGGATGTGGCTAGCTGTTTATGAGAATTAGCTTAAAACTAGTCGTCTTTTTGGTATATTTTACTCTTATTACTGGAAGTTTCTAGCTTTGTTAGCCTTTTCAGTGTATATTAGTACATAATATTTAAAGTTAAAGGAATTTTATAGGAGGAATTACGTGGAAAGAACAGTTGTTAAAAATTTACCAAAAATTGAATTACATTGTCATTTAGACGGTGCCGTCCGTCCCCATATTTTAGAGCAATTAGCTAAGGCTCAAGGAGTCAAACTAGACGTAACTGGCTCGGCATTAGCTGAGAAATTAATTGCCCCAGTAGAATGTCAAAATCTTGGCGAATATTTAGAGCGTTTTGACATGGTTTTACCTTTCTTACAACAAGCCGCAGCTTTAGAACTGATTGCCTATGATTTAATTGAGCAAGTGGCTGCTGAAAATGTGACATACATCGAAGTCCGTTTCGCGCCAATGTTATTTACTCATCAAGGTCTAAGTGTTACGGCGATTATCGAAGCCATTTCAGCTGGTCTACAACGAGGCCAAGCAGCTTTCGGCGTTAAAAGTAATATGTTATTATGTGGCATGCGCCATCATACAAAAGCCCAAAATATTGAAGTCGTTGAAGCGGCTAAAGCTCATTTAAACAAAGGAGTTGTCGGTTTTGATATTGCCGGTGACGAAGCCAATTTCCCAGCTGATTTGTATACCGATATTATTACGTTAAGTCATTCTTACGGCATCCCTTTAACTTTACACGCTGGTGAATGTGGCTGCCCACAAAATGTTTTAACCTCGATCAAGCTTGGGGCTACTCGAGTTGGTCATGGTGTGGCGATTCAAAAAGACCCAGCTGTTTTAGCTGCTTGTTTAGCCGCTGGCACCTTAGTCGAAATGTGTCCAACAAGTAATTTCCAAACAAAGGCGGTCACTAGTTTAGCGGACTATCCATTTAAACGTTTCTTAGATGCCGGCTTGAAAATTTGTATTAATACTGATAATCGGACCGTCTCTAACACGACTTTAACCGATGAATACATGAAATTACATCAATGGTATAACCTTGATTATCAACAAATGCGAGACTTAAACCATAATGCTGTCGACGGCGCTTTCTTAACTGAAGCTGATAAAAATGAGCTGCATAGTCATTTAACTACGGCTTATGAAACTTATCTTAACTAATCAACAAAAAAGTGTGTGTCTGGAACTAAAGTGTACCCCTTGTCAAGGACATAATAAAAAAAGTGGTATGAATTGTGTAAAGATGATTCCCAAAATTTGGGGATCATCTTTTTTATACTTTGAATGTTTCGTAATATTTTTGAGGTGTCAATC
>NZ_NGJU01000017.1 GCF_003987495.1 Vagococcus salmoninarum | reverse complement strand
ATCTTCCTCCCTGAATTGGTCTTAGCAACTTTATTCTAACTGGAAAGTTCATATGTTTCTATTTTTTTGTGTAAAAATAGGCGTGAATGAATTTCTTCATCCACACCAAAAATTATACAGCCAAAATCTTTCAGGGGTTTTTGAGTTGTTTGTAATAGCTAAAAGAGTTAGTTCTATGCCAATTCTCCAGTTAAAAACTGAGCTCGACCATGTGAGAAGGACCAATCTTCATCCTCATTGATCGTAAAATTAATCATTAAGTCTTCTGGCCGTAAACCAATTTGACTTGTTAACTCTTCTTGGAGACGACGATAGAGGCTTTCTTTTTGGACTCGTGTCCGAGAGCGGCTAGTAATCGACAGTAAAACCACAGCCTGAGTTCGTTCAAAGCCTAAGCCGGTGTCAGCCATCTGCATCTCGTAAGGCTCATGTTGAGTCACGATTTGGTAACGATCGCCTTCAGGAATGTCTAATGTTTCTAAGAAAACCTGGTGACAAATATCTAAGAGTGTCGTGATTTCTTCTGGACTCCGACCTTTAATTAAATCAAATTTTACTAAGGGCATTTAATTTCCTCCATTTTTAGATGAAACGTTAATCGCTTCAATTTGGTTAGTAGTTAAAAAGTCTTGATACGTTTCATCAAAGATGTAATCTGTAAAAATCTTATCAACGGACTCCAAGGGGGCATAGGTCAATAAGGTTGATTTTTCAAACTTTGTAGCATCTGCTAAGAGATAAGTTTCAGTTGTCTTGTTAACAACTTCTTTTTTGAGTTCATACTCCATCAAGTCGGAATTCATTAAACCATTTGTCATTGAGACGGCTGTTGCCGCCATAAAAGCTTTCGAGATATTGTATTTATTAGTGACTTGCTCAGGGGTAGTCCCAACAAAGGAGCGGGTTGATTTTTTAAACATATTACCTAAAATCAAAATATCAACATTACTAAGTTTTTCGGCTTTTAAAATCACATCTAAACTATTAGTAATTAAAGTAAAAGTGATATCAGCCTCTAAATAGTCTAAAAGATATTTTGTCGTTGTGCCGGAGTCAATGTAAACAATGTCCCCATCTGTAATTAGTTGAGCAGCGGTTTCGGCAATTTTTTGTTTAATCTCTTTATTTTCGATATTCCGGTGTTCAAAGGAAATTAGTTGGTTATTCGTAGTGCTAACACCACCATAAACTTTTTCAAACCGGGGATCATTTAAAACATCGGTAATGTCTCGGCGAATCGTATTCATTGAGACATTAAAGTGAGTTTCCAACTCTTTTAGCGTAACGTGTTCTTTTTCTAAGATATACTGCTTAATTAAATCATTTCTCTTTTCTTTCATATTATTTATCTCCATTATCATAGTTTCTGAATCATTCAATTAAACTTTATCATATTACTAAAACTTAATCAAGAGTTAACCATGATGTAGGCGGTCAACTTGGTTAACTTCCATAGAAATTAAAATATAACCGAAAAAAAGATTGACTATCATGGTTAAGTTGTGTAATATACGGGGTGAACATATCCAAGTTAACCAAAAGTTAACCAAGTTAGTGGTCAAATCAAAAAAATGGAGGTATATCATGACTGAAGTAAGAAAATTAAAGAATTTTGTGGATGGCAAGTGGGTCCCTAGTGTCACCGACAAATATGAAACTGTCATCAATCCCGCAACGAAAGAAGCCTTATGTCTAGTTCCTTTATCGACGAAAGCCGATTTAAAACAAGCAGCAGAGATTGCTCACCAACGCTTTTTAGAATGGAAAGAAGTTGCAGCCCCGCGCCGGGCTCGGATTTTATATAAGTTCCATCAATTATTAGTCGCCAATAAAGACGAATTAGCCCGTTTAGTGACACTAGAGAATGGTAAAGCCTTATCAGAATCTTACGGTGAAGTGCAACGTGGGATCGAAAATGTTGAGTTTGCAGCAGGTGCACCAACTTTAATGATGGGAGATAGCGCCTCATCAATTGCGACTGACGTGGAAGCTACGGTATATAAATACCCTGTGGGTGTTGTCGGTGGCATTACGCCTTTTAACTTCCCGATGATGGTTCCTTTCTGGATGTTTCCAATGGCGATTGCGACAGGTAATACGGTGATTTTGAAACCTTCAGAAAGAACCCCTCTATTAATGGAAAAAGTTGTGGAATTAATTATGGAAGCCGGTTTGCCAGCAGGGGTTTTAAACATTGTCTATGGGGCTCATGATGTTGTTAATGGGATTTTAGAACACCCAGAAATTAAAGCGATTTCATTTGTCGGCTCAAAACCAGTCGGTCAATACATCTATACAGAAGGTTCGAAAAACTTGAAACGAGTTCAAGCTCTAACTGGTGCTAAAAATCACACAGTCGTCTTAAAAGATGCAAATCTTAAAGACAGTATTCCAGCTATTGTTAGTGCCGCCTTTGGCTCAGCTGGTGAGCGTTGTATGGCAGCAGCTGTGGTTACTGTTGAAGCTGGAATTTATGATGAGTTTATGGACCAGTTAGTCGCTGCCACGAAAGAACTTAAAATTGGTAATGGCTTAGAAGATGACGTCTTCTTAGGTCCAGTCATTCGTGAAGATAACTTAAAAAGAACAATCGGTTACATTGAAACAGGCATAGCTGAAGGGGCAACCTTAGTCTGTGACGGTCGTGATCTTGAAAATAAGGAAGGCTACTTTGTGGGGCCGACGATTTTTGAAGGTGTAACGTCAGAGATGCGAATTTGGCAAGAAGAAATTTTTGCCCCAGTCTTATCAGTGATTAAAATCGCTGACTTAAAAGAAGGCATTGCCATTGCTAACCAATCGGAGTTTGCTAATGGGGCTTGTCTCTTTACGAATAACGCCTCCGCCATTCGTTACTTCCGGGAAAACATTGATGCCGGCATGTTAGGCATTAACTTAGGGGTACCAGCTCCAATGGCAATGTTCCCCTTCTCAGGTTGGAAATCATCTTTTTATGGAACCTTGCCAGCCAATGGTAAAGCCGGGGTTGATTTTTACACTCGCAATAAAGTTGTGACGGCCCGCTACTCACGGGGAGATATTTAAAAGAAGGAGCATTATTTATGGCAAATTTAAAAAGAATTCCTGTTAGTCAGCCATTGACAGAGGGAGTCATCCAACGACAACATGTGACTCGGGCAACAGAAGGCTTAGAGTATATTGAATTACGCTTATTAGAGTTTAGTGGTGAGAGCTGTTATGAAGAAAGTTTATCTGACTTAGAAGTCTGTGTCGTCGTCTTAACTGGGAAAGCAACGGTTTCTGATCAAGAACAGACCTTCACAGATATTGGGACACGGAGTACGGTCTTTGAAAAGATTCCGACAGATAGTGTCTATCTAGGCATTAATCAAAAGCTAACAATTAAGGTGAGTAAGGCAGCCAAAGTGCTGCTTTGCTACTCACCAGCGAGTCAGCCTTTACCAACTCAATTGATTCCCGCTAGTAGTAACCGTATCGAACAAAGAGGCATTAATAGCAATCAACGGTTAGTCCACAATATTTTAGATGATCAAAGCCCGATTTCCAATAGTTTAATTGTAGTGGAAGTCTTTACTGATAGTGGCAACTGGTCAAGTTACCCGCCTCATAAACACGATCAAAATAATTTACCTTATGAGTCATTTTTAGAAGAAACTTACTATCATGAAATCAATCCTCAGCAAGGCTTTATTTTTCAACGAGTCTATACTGATGACCGCTCACTAGATGAAACCATGGCAATTGAAAATGAAACCGTTGTCTTAGTCCCAAAAGGTTATCATCCAGTAGCTGTTCCAGATGGTTACGATTCTTACTATTTAAATATTATGGCTGGTCCAATAAAAACTTGGAAATTCCATAACGAACCTGCCCATGAATGGTTATTAAACCGCAAATAAATCCCAGTTAGGAGCATCACAATGATAGAGAAAAAATATGATTTAATCGCTTTAGGTCGAGCTTGTGTCGATCTAAATGCTGTCGAATACAATCGTCCCATGGAAGAGACAATGACATTTAGTAAATACGTTGGTGGCTCACCAGCTAATATTGCCATTGGCGCTGCCAAGTTAGGCTTGAAATGTGGCTTTATTGGTAAAGTCCCAGACGATCAACACGGCCGTTTTATTACAAATTACATGGCAAAAGCTGGGGTTGATACGAGTCAATTCGTCTTAGACCGTGAGAACCGCAAAACTGGCTTAGCTTTTACGGAAATTTTAAGTCCTGAAGAATGTAGCATTTTAATGTACCGTGACAATGTGGCTGATTTATATTTAGAAGCGGCTGAAATTGATCCTGAGTACATTAAAGCCAGTCACATGTTAGTGATTTCTGGCACTGGTCTAGCTCAAAGTCCTTCCCGGGAAGCTGTCTTAAAAGCTGTAGGGATTGCCCGTGAAAATCACGTAAAAATCGTTTTTGAATTAGACTACCGACCTTATACTTGGAAAAATTCAGAAGAAACCTCAATCTATTACGCCTTAGTCGCGGAACAAGCGGATGTGGTTATTGGGACACGAGATGAATACGACATGTTAGAAAATCTGACAGGTGGGAACAATGAAACAACGGTCGATTATTTATTCTCATATCGACCAGAGTTATTAGTCATCAAACATGGTGTTCAAGGCTCTTATGCTTACACGAAAGCAGGGGGAACGTATCAAACGAAAGCTTATCAATCAAATGTCTTAAAAACCTTTGGTGCTGGGGATTCTTATGCGGCAGCCTTCTTATATGCCTTAAGTGCCGGCAAAGACTTACAAACTGCCTTACAATACGGCAGTGCCTCGGCGGCGATTGTCGTCAGTAAACATAGCTCATCAGAAGCCATGCCAACAGTTGAACAAATTGAAGCCTTAATGGCTGAACAAGCTGAGTAAAGGAAGTGAAAAGATGAGGGAAACGATTAAGTTAACGACAGCCCAAGCGTTAATCAAATTTTTAAATCAACAATATTTATCAGTTGACGGAGTTGAAGAGCCATTTGTGGCAGGGATTTTTAATATTTTCGGTCATGGTAACGTCTTAGGGATTGGGCAAGCCTTAGCTGAAAATCCGGGACATTTAAAGGTTATCCAAGGGAAAAATGAGCAAGGCATGGCTCATAGCGCCATTGCCTTCAGTAAACAAAAGTTACGTCAAAAAATTTATGGGGTGACAGCGTCTGCTGGTCCAGGTTCTGCCAACATGTTAACAGCAGCGGCAACGGCTCACGCTAATAATATTCCAGTCTTACTTTTACCAGCCGATACGTTTGCTAGTCGCCAACCAGATCCAGTTTTACAACAATTGGAACATGAAGGCAGTATCGCCACGACGACTAATGACGCTTTCAAAGCAGTTTCTCGTTACTGGGATCGCGTCCAACGACCTGAGCAGTTAATGCCGGCTTTAATTCGGGCTTTCGAAGTTATGACTAATCCAGCCACTGCCGGACCTGCGACGATTTGTATTCCTCAAGATACTGAAGGGGAAGCTTACGAGTACGACAGTCGTTTCTTTGAAAAACGAGTTCATTACTTAAACCGTTCAGTGCCAACTCAGCGGGAAGTCCTTGGCAGTGTTGAGAAAATCAAAGCTAGCCAACGACCGGTCATTATTGTCGGTGGTGGGGCTAAGTATTCCCAAGCCAGTCAAATTTTGCGAAGTTTGTCAGAAAAACACCAAATTCCTTTAGTTGAAACCCACGCTGGGAAAGCCACAGTTCCTTATGACTTTCCTTATAACCTTGGAGGGACCGGAATTTTAGGGACATCAGCGGCGAATCAAGCCGTAGCCAGTGCGGATTTGATTATCGGCGTTGGGACCCGTTATACCGACTTTATTACCTCATCGAAAACCGCCTTTAACTATGAGCAAACGGAATTTTTAAATATTAATGTCAGTCGCATGCAAAGTTATAAATTTGATGGTTTTCAAGTAGTAGCTGATGGGCGAGCCGCCTTAGAAGCCATTAGCCAAGAACTGGGAGACTATCACACAACTTACGGCACTGACTTAAGCCAGTGGCAAGAGGAATGGCAGATAGAACGCCAACGTCTACAGAATGTCAGCTTTAATCGTCAAGACTTTCAACCTGAAATTGCAGGTGATTTCTCCCAAACAGAGATGAATGAATACGCTGATCAATTAGGAACGGAGTTCGCTCAAACAGATGCCTTTATTACGATGAATGACACTGTCACTGAAGGCAGTATTGTCGTCGCCTCAGCGGGGTCTTTACCAGGAGATATGCAACGCTTATGGCAAACTAAAACCGAAAATACTTACCATTTAGAGTATGGCTATTCTTGTATGGGCTATGAAATCGCTGGGGCTTTAGGAGCGAAGTTAGCCGAACCCGAACGGGAAGTTTACGCCGTCCTTGGTGATGGCAGTTTCTTAATGCTCCATACGGAACTAGTGACAGCACTTCAGTATCAGCAGAAGATTAATGTCATGCTATTTGATAATGCTGGCTACGGTTGTATTAATAACTTGCAAATGGGTAATGGTAGCAGTAGTTATCACTGTGAACTCCGAGACGTGGACAATCAAATTATGACAATTGACTATGCAAAAGTTGCTGAAGGTTATGGGGCGAAAGTCTACCGGGTTAGTACCCGCCAAGAATTAATTGCTGCGATTACTGATGCTAAAACTCAAAGTCGCTCAACCTTAATCGATATTAAAGTCTTACCGAAAACCATGTCAGACGGTTACGGTGGCTGGTGGAATGTCGGACTGTCAGAAGTCTCAGAGTCGGCTGAGGTGCTAGCAGCAGCTCAAGCCCGTCAAGAAAAATTGCAAAGTGCTTGGAAGTATTAACAATCAAGGAGGACAAAAGATGACTACTGTCAAAATTGGTATTGTCGGTCTCGGGCGATTAGGTCAAGGCCATGCTAAGAACTTAGCTTTTAATATTCCCAATTGCGAATTATACGGGGCCTGTAGCCCGGTAGTGTCAGAGTTAGAATGGGCTCAAAGAGCACTAGGCGTCACTAAAACTTACACGGATTATGCTGATATGGTAGCCGATCCGAAGATCGAAGCAATCTTTATTGCCTCACCGTCAGGTTTTCATTGCCAACAAATTAAATTAGCTATGACCTATGGCAAACATGTTTTTTCTGAAAAACCAATAGGCTTAGATCTGGCAGAAATTGAAGAAACTTTAGCCGTCATTGCCGCTCATCCTCAACAAATCTTTATGTTAGGTTTTATGCGCCGTTACGATGAGTCTTATCAATATGCGAAAGGGCTTGTTGAGGCAGGAGAACTAGGGGAGTTAACTTTGATTCGAAGCTACGGTATTGATCCAAGTGAGGGGCTTGAAAGCTTTGTTAAATTCGCTGGAGCTAGTAATAGTGGTGGTTTGTTTGCTGATATGTCGATTCACGACATTGATTTAGTTCGCTGGTTCACGAATCAAGAAGTCGCAACTGTCTGGGCCATCGGTAAAAATGCCGCTTATCCAGAACTAGATGGGGTAGGTGAATTAGAAACCGGGGCCGCGATGCTCCAACTGACAGATAAGACAATGGGAATTTTAGTGGCTGGTCGTAATTGTCAGCACGGTTACCATGTGGAGACAGAATTAATTGGCACGAAAGGCATGTTACGAATTGCCCAAATTCCTGAGAAGAATCTAGTCACTGTGATGAACCAAGATGGGGTGGTTAGACCTTGTTCGCAAAATTTCCCAGAACGTTTTAAGCAAGCATTTATTAATGAAACGAAGGAGTTTGTTCGTTGCATACTAGCCAAAGAACAACCAAAAGTCACAGGTAATGACGGCTTGCAGGCGACGAAAGTGGCAATTGCTTGCCAAACATCTTATGAAGGACAGACCTTAGTTAAAGTTGAGTTGTAACAAATGTAACCGTTCTATTGATAATGAGGAGGAAGTAAAATGACAATCAAATTAGCAATTGCACCAATTGCTTGGACTAACGATGATTTACCAGAATTAGGCAGTCAAAATAGTTTTGAACAATGTATTAGCGAAATGGCCTTAGCCGGGTTTGTCGGCACGGAAATTGGGAATAAATACCCTCGTGATGTCACTGCATTAAAGAGTTACTTAGAGCCCCGGGGCTTAAGTGTTGCTAGTGCGTGGTTCAGTGCCTTTTTAACGACAAAGCCTTACGATGAGACGGCGGCTGCCTTTATTGAGCATCGTGATTTTCTCCATGGCATGGGTGCAGAAGTGATTGTCGTTTCCGAACAAGGTCACAGCATTCAAGGTCAAATGACAACACCAGTCTTTGATGAGAAGCCGATTTTTAGTCCAGAAGATTGGCAAAACTTAGCCAGTGGCTTAGAAAAACTAGGTGACTTAGCAGCTGAAAAAGACATGACTGTCGTGTACCATCACCATATGGGAACTGGGGTCCAAACAACTGCCGAAATTAAACAGTTAATGAGGATGACTGATCCCGCTAAAGTTAGTTTATTGTTTGATACAGGCCACTTAGTCTTCTCCGGTGAAGACCCAGTAGAAATTTACGAACTGTATCAGGACCGGATTGCCCACATTCATTTTAAAGACATTCGCTCAAAGGAAATGGCTGAAGTTAAAGCTGACAAAGCCAGCTTTTTAGCCGGCGTTAAAGCTGGCGTCTTTACAGTACCAGGGGATGGAATGATTGATTTTAAACCAATTTGGCAAGCGATTGAAGCGAGTAATTATACTGGCTGGATTGTCGTTGAGGCAGAACAAGATCCTGCCAAAGCGAATCCCTTCGTCTTCGCAAAAAAAGCCCGTCAGTACATTAAAGAAGTCACTAAACTATAAACTAAAGAGGTGTGCAAATGAATGTTTTTTCGGTAGTAAGTTTTGTTTTAATCATTGTTGCAGTTTGGCTTTTTGCTTTTAAACGTTCCCGTGGTGTTGATGTAACCGATTCTGAAGGCTTCTTTATGGGTGGCCGGAGCTTAACAGCCTTGCCAATTGCTGGCTCTATCATTATGACAAACTTATCCACAGAACAAATTGTCGGCCAAAATGGTCAAAGTTATGTGGCTGGAATGGAAGTCATGGCTTGGGAAGTCACAGCGGCGATTGCGATTGTCTTGTTAGCCGCCGTCTTCTTACCGAAGTATTTTAAATACGGAATTAATACTGTTTCCGATTTTATTGAAATTCGTTACGATACAATGACGAAACGGATTATCTCTGCCTTATTTATTATTACTTACATGACTTCCTTTCTACCAGTCGTCTTATATTCGGGCTCTTTAGTTTTTAACAAGATTTTTAGAATCGATGAACTCTTAGGCGTACGACCGATCACCTCGATTATTTTAGTCTCATTAGCCATCGGGATTATCGGGATTATGTACTTGTTAATTGGTGGTTTAAGTTTAAGTGCCAATAGTGACACAGTTTACGGCTTTGGTTTATTGATTTGTGGCTTACTCGTACCAGTTTTAGGTGTAATGAAACTAGGGAATGGTAACTTTATTGGTGGGATTGATTATATTGTTGATCAAACACCGTGGTTATTAAACTCTGTCGGGTCGATTGACTCCGCAGTCGTTCCTTGGCCAACCTTATTTACAGGGATGCTTTTCAATAACTTATACTTCTGGTGTACAAACCAGATGATCGTCCAAAAAGCCTTATCAGGTAAAAATTTAGCAGAAGCCCAAAAAGGGGCCTTTATGGTTGGTTTCTTTAAAGTCTTTGGGGCCTTGTTCTTAGTCTTCCCAGGGATTGTTGCTCGTAATTTATTTGGGGATACATTGTTGAAAAGTCCAGATAGCGCTTATCCAGCCTTAGTAACGGCAGTTTTACCGGAGATGATGTACGGGATTTTTGCAGCCGTTATTTTCGGCGCAATCTTGTCCTCCTTCTCAGGTGCCTTAAATGCCACGTCAACTTTAGTCTCATTAGATTTTTACAAACCAATTATCAATAAAAAAGCCACAGATGCTCAAATTACCCGAGCAGGGAAAATGGTAACAGTCATTGTTGGTGTGATTTCTGTGATTGTGGCACCTTTAATTTCCTTTGCGCCAGCAGGTTTGTATCAGTTCGTGCAAGAATTTAACGGTCTTTACAATATGCCTTTATTAGTCATTATCTTGTTAGCTTTCTATTCTAAGAAAGCTACAGCTTTATCAGCGAAAGTGACGATTTCAATGCATATTGTCTTATACGCCTTATCGAAAGTTTTCTTGAAAGATGTTCACTTCTTATATGTCTTAAGTTTCTTATTCTTCTTAGATGTCTTAGTCATGTTTTTAGTGTCAAAATGGAAACCAGCTGGGGACTTCGAGTTGAAAGTCTTTAATACGAAAGTTGATATTACCCCTTGGAAACACACAAAACTAGTTAGTATTGTCACAATTGTCATTGTAATCGTCACGTACTTAGCCTTCTCACCAGTCGGTTTTGCGCGCTAAAAAATAATAGGAGTTGAAATGATGAAAAAAGAATTAGTAGTTGGTGTGATTGGTGGCGGCCGAATCGGCAAGCTCCATACGAATAACTTAGTTCAAATGGCAGGTGTTAAAGTTAAAAAAGTCGCAGATATCTTTGCTGATAAAATGGTCGATTTTGAAAAAGAAGTAGGGGTCCCCTTAGTGTCAGACTTCGCTGAAATTTTAACTGATCCAGAAATTGATGCTGTCTTTATTTGTAGCCCGACAGATACTCATGCCGACTTAATTAAACAAGGAGCAGCCGCCGGTAAACATATTTTTTGTGAGAAGCCGATTAGCTTTTCGGATACTGAAACGTTAGCGGCCTTTGAAGAAGTCAAAAAAGCTGGCGTGAAATTCCAATTAGGGGTCAACCGTCGTTTTGATCGGAACTTCGCCCAAGTCAAAGAACATGTTACTAGTGGGGCCATTGGTGAGATTCAATTATTAAGAATTGATTCCCGTGATCCTGAAGCACCACCCTTAGCTTACGTTAAATCTTCTGGTGGTTTATTCTTCGACATGATGATTCATGATTTTGACATGGCCCGCTTTATTGCTGGCAGTGAAGTAACGGAAGTCTATGCCACAGGTGGGGTTTTAGTCAACGAAGAAATTAAAGGCATCGATGTTGATACGGCAGTGGTGACATTAATCTTTGAAAATGGCTGTCTCGGCGTTATTAGTAACAGTCGTCAAGCGGTTTACGGTTATGACCAACGAATTGAAGCCTTTGGATCAAAAGGAGCTTCCCAAGCAGAAAACGAATTAGTTAACAATGTTACTTTATCGAATGTGGAAGGGGTGCATAGCCAAAAACCCTTACACTTCTTTTTAGAACGTTACAATGACGCTTACATCGCCGAAGTTGAGGAATTTTTAACAGCGATTCGTAACGATACAGCGACACCTGTTTCCTTTGAAGATGGCATTATGGCTCAACGTTTAGCGTTTGCAGCTAACGAGTCATTAAAATCAGGTCAACCAGTCAAAGTTATTAAATTATAGTCAGGAGTGTCTTGATGGAAAAAAGTCTCTTATTTGTGTGTGAGTCAGGTATTAGTGCGTCTTTATTTGTATCAAAAATCTTAGAAAACATTCGTGACAAAGGGCTAAATTATGACGTGGACTACGCGCCGGTCATGCGAGTAGAAGAGAAGTTAAATTTCAAAAATTATGAGTTCATTTTACTTTCTCCTCAAGTTCATCGCTACGAAGCAGAACTAAGGGAACTCTTACTTAAAGTCAAATGTACTTCGAAAATTATTGGCATTACAGCAGATGAATTTATGACGATGAATATTGAGAAAATTATGAGTCGTTTAGAGTAATAATAAAAAAGCAGTCGCTGAAGCGACTGCTTTTTTTGCCCTACAATATATGATAGTAAACAAATTGTCTACAACCATATTATAGGAGCCCATATTTTTTAATTTCCATACCATTCTTTTTTTGAATAGTTATATCTTTCTCTAAAATCTTCGGCATTATTTTTTACTACGTTGGCAATTACATAACTTTTTGCATCATATAAAAAGAATGTCGGAATTAACGTTATCGATAATAACATAGGTATCTCTATAAATATCCCTATTAAATTATCTAAGACAGGTTCATTAATAACCGGTTGAGAATTCACATAATCTGATAACCACCATCTATTTAGTCTATAAAATGTAACAGATAATAAAAGTAAGGATACTAGGATTCCTGTTATTCCCATTATTAAAGTTAAAAGTTTAGAAAGCTTATAGCTCTTGTTAAACCTTCGAGTTACTTCCGATATAATCATATTCTTCTCTACTGTGTAATATAAATAGAAAAAAACAACTATAGACATTGTAAGAACAAAAAAATAAATCAAATATCCACCTTTATCTATGCCATATCCTATAAAGAAAATTGAGAAATAGGTATATTTAACCATTAAATACCTACTGTCTTCATAATTACAATGATAATAAGTTCTGTTAGAACTTGCTAGTAAACTTATTAGAAACATAAGTGGGAGCGATATGCGTACTAGATAATATATATACTTTTTAGTCTTTATAGACAACTTTAGATTTTCGTCACCAAACATAATGTATTTAAGATCTTCATAATAAATCCCATTATTGAGCTCATCTGAGCTCAAGTTATTAATATATGGACAATCTTCCAACCTATACTTTTTAAGCATTCAACATCCTCTATTTTCCCAAAAAATATTTTTATTGATATTTGGATTAGCATTAGGACTACCAAAAGTAGATAAAAATCCTAGTTTATACTCACTATTAGGTATTTTCTTCAATACATAAATATACGATAAACCATCGCCTTGAGAAAAGTGGTTAAGTGTCCTTAGTCCATCCGCGTCCTCATGTGATAAAAAACTAATCAAGTGCTTCTTTTATATTTATTTTTTTATATGATGTTGTTTGAATTTGTTCTAAAATGTTTTTTCTTAATTCTATTTCTTCTAGTGATTCATATCCTGTGAAGATAACTTTTTTTATGTCTTCTTGATTAAAGAAATAATTTTCCTCGCTTGTCATTCCTTGCGGATAAAGACATCCAGCATAATCAAAATAGCCAATTTCTCCTTCATTATCATACAAAGGGTATCTAGCTGTAATCATCAATTCTTGTGTTCCATTTTCTAAGATTATAATTGTTCCTATTGGTAATAATTTCATTATCTAATTCCTTCTTTCATACAAATATTATTTTTCATCATTATGATAAAAAAAGAATTGTTTTTTTGTATCGGAGCACTAAAGTTAAAACAATAAGTCAACAAAAATGATAAAATTAATGTTCCAAAAAGATTTTTGGTAGTGTTGCTAAAGTAAAATGTTACTGCTATTACGAATAATAGAATCACTCCTACAATAAGTAATTTAATTTGATTAGATAGTAAAGCTTTGCCCAGCGCGATATACTCTTGTTTTTTTTCATAAGAGTTGTCTGCTTTTTTTAATGTTCTTGATTTATTATGCTGATCAAAGACATAAAATAATAAGCCTAAACATACACCTACAAAAATTGCTATAAATATTACTAACGAAAATGGATGTGTTATTTTTGTTTCTGTAAATCTTCTCATAAAAACTGTAAATAATATTGATAATAAATATATACTTTTGGGAGTACTTTCTTTTCTTTTTAAAAAGCAGTTACGATTAACATCGTAATATATAGAATAAGTATTGTGATATTTAGTTGTTATTAAAACATATCTATTTTTAACCAAATAAATTTCCCACCCTTATATAACGGATCTATTACCCATTCATTGACAGCCCATCCAGATGCAACAACTACCACAATAGCTCCACTGGTAATTAGTTCAAATACTGTACCAGTCACTCGAATTCCTGATTTCTGACAAAATTAATTTTCATTATATATATTTATCTCTCAAAAAATCATATGTGTTTTTCCGTTTAAAAATACCAAAAAAATTAAACAAATAGATTTCAATTGTTGTAAGAAAAGATATGGAAATCAAACTAAAGATACTTTTATCAACTATACTTATAAGCAAGACTAACAATATAAAAATCGAATATACTGATATTATTTTAACTTGCTTTTTTAACTTTTCTTCACCTTGTAATATTATCTGGACAATTTCATCATTATTCAACTCTATTTTTTTTAATTGTATTGTATTTTTATAAAATACAGTTAATATAAAACCTATAAGAATTCCTACTAAAATAGAAATTAATATATATATATATATATTTCCTATAACATGCTTTTCTTTAGTATTTTCTATAAAAGGGATTGGAATTAAACTTATAAACACTAGATTCTTGTTGAAAGGTTTTATTTCTCTTTGTTGGAATTCACCGGTGTCTTCTTTTAAATAATATTCTTTATCATTTTCATTATTTGTACTTAAATATATACTCATCATATCACCTTATTTCCACACAGTTTTCCACTTATTTTTGATAGATTTTATTGCTTTGCCCACTGCATTTTTACCTCTATCATATCCAGTATCAATGACCCAGTTTACAACAGTACCAATAACAATACCCGATGCAATTGCTGGAAGTCCGGTTAATCCTATTCCTACGATTGCTGAACCTATTAATATTCCTCCAACAGCATGAGCTCCTGTTTTAACAAGAGCATCTGTAGAGTTTTCGCCATCCATTATCTGAGTACTATAATCGATTACTGATCCTATTATCGGCATCGTTTTAGATGCGTTTCCAAGTATTTTAGAACCTGAATATAACGCCCCAGATACTGGTGTTCCTAAACTTTTAGCAGATGTAGAGAAGAGTATTGTTCCTAACTCGTCACCATGTTCTTCTAATAGTGCAAGTGCCACATCTTGAGAAATTGGAAATACATTTTTTTCAAACCACTTTAATAATGCTTCTTCTTGTTTATTTTTGGGTAATCCGTCAAGTTCTTTATCTAACTCTATTTTTTGTTTTTCTGTTAAATTATTTTCTACATTCATAGTCATATTTTTAAATACAGCAGTATCACTTTCTGACTTATTTAATGTAAACCAACTTTTATCCGTTCCAACAGGTAAAACATAAGTACCATCACTTTTCACTATTGTGTTGCTTAAAACTAACACGCTTTGCATGGCAAGCTTTAAATCATTCAGACTTTGACTGAATAAGCTACTTGTTGACGAAGAGAAGGTCTGAAGTGCTTGCAGTGTCTTTTCTAATTTACGGATTTCCTCAGATAAACTGTCCGCAAAACGAGTCATTTCTCGTTGTGTGTTACGAATATTAGAAGACATTTCAGGTGTGTCTCCTAGCTTAATTTGATTGGCTAAAGTTGACACTGTGCTTAAAGCCGAACTCTTTTGATTTTTTTTGATTTCAATTTGTCGTTTTATAATATCTTCGTCTAAGTAACTACCTTCACTCTTGATTATATCATCTGCTGATTGATACGTTTGTAGTTCTTGAGCTAATTGGTCAAAGGCAGTTGTTATTTTTGAAATTGTAGGGATAATTAGGTCACTAAACAACCCTTTACCTGCGGTATAGGCAGCACCGGCTAACGTTTTTCCATCCACAGCGGCAACAATTTTCTGACTACCTGACTTCAATTGATCCGTGGTTTCTTTAGCACTGCGGATATTACTTCCTAAGGCACTAATTAATTGATCTGAATCAGCACTTGAATAGATTAATCCCATACTAATTCACTCCTTTTTCTCTGCAAGGCTTCTTTCTCATTTGCAATTAATTTGGTTTGTTTATTGTATTCTTGGTGGAAGTCTTCTTGTAACTTTCCTAACTGACGTCTAAAAAAAAGCGCCTGTTCTTCGTCTTTTTGTTGGATTATCACACTTTCTTTACCGCCAAAATGACTAATTTCTTGATTCAAATGAGTGAGTTCAAGATAGCCTCTCCGAAGGTTGGATTGAAGATTATCGAATGTTTCTTGAACTCTATGAGATTCATTTCTTAAATGGTCAGCTTTAGATTCTTGTCTTTGAATCTCTTGATTTATTTTTAATTGTTCTTGCTCTTTACTCATAATGGCCTCCCTAGAATGTCACTTGACTGTCGCGAATGGCAATCAGTTCAGCTATTTTAGGGAATTTTTGACTCTGACCTTGTACGCAATTGACCATTTCAGCTAAGTTTGTCATTACTTGATTGTTAACGGACATACCTGTTTTCATACTGGCGATGTTACTTTTTCCTAGAGTCACTTGTTGCCCTCGGCTAACAGAAGTGTTAGTAACACCTGTAATTGCAGAACTAGCAGAACTGGTATTTGACGCAACATTTCCCATTACAGCAACTCCTTTTAGTTATTTTTTACTAAAAAAGCGTTAGCTCAAGATGCTGCACAAACGCTTTTCCATCACTATTTTTTTAATTTAAACCGAAAGAACTCGCATCTTGTTGGTCACGTTGGGCAACTGTATCAGCATATTTGTTTAATTGACTGTTAATGCTAATCAATAATTCTTCCATTTTTTTAACATTTCCTTCTAATTGAGAGTATTGTTCTAAATATGATTGAAACGCTTGACCTTTCCACTCTTGAGCGATTTGTTGATTCATAGAATTTACTTTACGAATCGCATCTTGAATTTGTTGTTGTGATTGTGTGTACACCTTTGCTTGTGATTTCAGTTGTTCGGGTGTGACGGCAATTGCTCCTGCCATAATATTCTCTCCTTATCTATTGGTAAAATTGTGCTGCGCTAATCATTATACGGTAGTTAAAAAAACGATGTCAATCATTTTTAATGAAATATAGGGCCTTTAATGTATTGTGACGAACAAATTGGATTATATTGCAAAGTGTCTTTAAATGGATCATCTTATGAAAAATTGAAAGAAACGTGTTATGGCCCATTTGAATTATTGAGTTATCGGACCAGTAAAGAGCTGAAGGAAATCACTGGCCAATCAATCCAAAAATTGAGCAGACCAAAACAGACCTAATAAGAAGTATTGGATTTTTCCGCTTATAACTTTGTAACAGAAATAAATTATGAGTTCATTTTACTTTCTCCTCAAGTTCATCGCTACGAAGCAGAACTAAGGGAACTCCTACTTAAAGTCAAATGTACTTCGAAAATTATTGGCATTACAGCAGATGAATTTATGACGATGAATATTGAGAAAATTATGAGTCGTTTAGAGTAATAATAAAAAAGCAGTCGCTGAAGCGACTGCTTTTTACTTGTCTAATTTTTGTATCGGTTTCTTGACTAATAGTCAAGAAATATTCACAGTAAGGTGAAAAAAGAGAACAATCACCTTAAATGATTGTTCTCTTTTATGGGAAATTATGATTTTTAGTCATAGACATAGGGGCTTAAAAATTCAGTAATAACGTCATAACCAGCTTGATTAAGATGTAAGCCATCGTAAGAATATTCTTTGATTAGTTGTTCCTTTTGATCAAGGAGCACAGGATAGACCTCAAGGTAAGTAGTCTTAGTTTCTAAAGTCACTAGTTGAATCAACCGATTTAGTTTCACGATGGTTCCATTGTTTCGAGAGCCGACCATTTTTTTGTGGTTAGGACTTAAAAAATCAACAGTGTTAACCGGATAAACAGATTCAACAAAAATCTCCGTTTCGGGTAGCTGTTCCTGTAAAGTTGTAATAATCTCTTTGATAGTCGTAGCTATTTCTCCTGGTGTTTTTTTTGTTTTAACTAAGTCATTTGTCCCAATTAATAAGAAAAATTTCTTAGGCCTTAGCTCGTACAACGTATGGTCAAGGCGGCTTAAGACTTGCTCACTTGTTTCGCCATTAACTCCTAAGTTAACTGGAGGCAGCTCTAATTTAGTAAAATGATCTGTAAGCTGGTAACCATAAGTTATCGAATCACCAATAAAAACAATGTGTTCAATCTTAGCAAGGGGTGGCGTAATCACATATTCCGAAGAAGAGACTTCCGCTATGTCTTCAGCTACCACATCATTTTCCAAGTTAAAAGGCTTTAATAAAAGGAAGAGAGCAACACTAATGAAGATAAGATTTAAAAATAACAATGAGTAGAGTATTTTTTTCCATAAGCTAGTCACCTTTACACACACCGCCTTTCTTTAAAAGAAGCTCAATTATAACAATTTTCTAAATGCTGAACAAGTTAAGTTGAAAAAAACTTAGAAGCAAGAGATAATAAAAGGAACAATTTCAAGGGAGGTCCACGATGCCGCAAATCTACTTGATTCATGGTTATAATTCTTATCAAGACTCACACTGGTTTCCTTGGCTCCAAAATGAATTAGCCAAAGTTAAGCTAAGTAGTCATTTTATCCAACTGCCAGAACCAGGGAATCCGCAGAAAGATCAGTGGCTAAAAACCTTAGCAACTCAACTGCCAGAATTAAACGAAGGAACTTATTTTGTTGCTCACAGTTTAGGTTGCTTAACCTTATTAACTTATTTAAGCCAGTTACCTAAACCGGTGAAGATTGGTGGGGTAATATTAGTTGCTGGCTTTAAGGAGAGTATTCCTGCTATGCCAGAATTAGACCAGTTTATCGGTGAGCCTTTAGCGTTGGACCAACTAGTTGACAGCATTAGTTATCGATGTGTGATATCCGCTGCTGATGACGAAATTGTTCCAACTGAAGCTAGCCAACGACTGGCTCAAGAACTCCAGGCAGATTTTCAGCAGCTACCAACAGGCGGGCATTTTTTAGCTGAAGAAGGAATCGATCAATTACCAGCCCTTCTTAAATTATTACTAAAAATCAAAGCTTTAACACAAGGCGTAGAAAAGTAAAACTAGTTAACGACGGCGAGAGCAACCATTAACTAGTTTTTGATAAAGACTTATTCATAGCGTAGAGCAGTAATTGGATTAAGTTTAGCAGCTTTTTTAGCAGGGAACGTGCCAGCTAAAAAAGAGATAGCTAAGACTATTAATAAGAGGTAGAGACTTGTTAGCAAATCCAGTTTGACTAATTCTAATCCAGTTAATTCTGAAAGAAACCCTGTTGTTGCTAAATTGTTAATAACTGAGCCAGCCCCATAAGCACTAATAATCCCCAGAATTGCCCCAAGCAAACCAAGTAAGATCGCTTCAAAACTAAAAATTAAAAAAATTCTGCCTTTGTCTAAGCCTAAGGCCTTCATTAAGCCGACTTCACGGGTCCGGTCCTGAACTGACATATAAAGGGTATTAATAATCCCGAAACAAGCGGCTAATAAAGTTAAGACCCCAAATAAAATTAAGACAGCCGTAATACCATTAATCACATTGTGCATAATACCGATGGAATCTTCCACAGTAATCCCCTCATAACCTAAGTCGTTTAATTCTTTTTTTACAGCAGCGATGCTGTCATTCCCTTGATCCCTTTTGACTTCTACGGAAATAAATTGATAATTGTCGCCAACATTGTCAGGTAAATCTTGTTGACTAATGGCGATGATCTCATTAGCTAAGGCACGATTGACGATTGATTGCCCCCCTTGAATTAAACTTTTATTTAAAATTCCGACAATTTCTACTTCGAGTAATTCAGTTTCTAAAGTCACTTGGTTTTGGACGGCCAGTTCAATCTTACTGCCAAGGGCTTCCTCAGTGGTTGAAAAGCCTAAGGCAGAAATAAACTCATCAGGAATATTAATTTGATAATCCTCACTGTTTAAGTTAATCAAAGAGCCTGCTCGTAGATCATATTGAATACCAAAAATCCCTTGATTAACAGGTAGGAGATACTTTTTGTCGTTAACCCCTTGGGCATATTGGAGGCGCAAAACTTTAATTGGGTCAACTTCGGTTAAGCTAGCTAGTTCAGAAATATTAGTCACATCTTGATTATTCAATTCCATACTCTCAGTATTTTCAGCGGTGTCGTCAGAGTATTCAATCGGGATGCTATCGTTGATTTTAAAACTAGTTGCTCTTTGACGAGTCACTGTCAGCTGATTTTCACCACCAACATTTTCAATTTGTTGATCTAAATAAGCATTGATGCCTAAATTCACACCAAGAGTTAAGTAAATCGTAAAAGTTCCGATAAAAATAGCAATCGCAGTCAAAAAAGAGCGCATTTTATGGTGAAGGAGATTTTTTAGGGCCGATTTTAACATGTCTTTTAAACTCATTTAATTAACTCCTTTGTAATTATGCCATCGTGGAGATAAAGTTGCCGATCAAATTTTTGGGCGAAGTCGTTGTCATGTGTCACTACAACTAGGGTGATCCCTTTTTCTCGATGTAAGTGAAACAATAAGCCTTGTATGTCAGCACTAGTCTTACTGTCTAAATTACCAGTTGGTTCATCAGCAAAGATGACTTGGGGATTATTAATAATTGCCCGGGCAATACAGACCCGCTGTTTTTGACCACCAGACAAATCACTGACAGGGGCTTTCGCTTTATCGACTAAGTCAACAGCTTCCAAAGCTTTTAAGGCTAATTGGTGCCGCTCTTTTTGAGAATGTTTATAAGCACTACCGGCAATTTCTAAAGGTAGCAAAACGTTGTTGAGAGTTGATTCTCGTGGCTTAGTAAAAAATTGTTGAAAGACGAAACCAAATTGCTCATTTCTAATTTGATTCATTTTCTTTTCCGTCAAAGTCTGGTGATCGACACCGTTGATTATGAGGGTACCTGAACTAGGGGAATCTAATAAGGCTAAGATATGCATTAAGGTTGATTTTCCAGAGCCACTTTTGCCAACAATTGCTAAACTTTCTCCTTGTTCTAAAGTTAAATCAACGCCGTTAAGAGCATTAAAAGGATTTTTACCACCGTAGATTTTAGTAATATTTGTCGTTTCAATCAGTTTCATGATGTTCACCTTTCTGTTTTCTTCACAAGTTAAACAGGGGACTTAGTTTATTTTAATCGACTAAAGTAATAGTTAAAAGAAGCTGTAACCTTAGTTACAGCTTCTAAAGGATTAGCTAGGTGAGATTAACACCAACCAATACTCATAATCCCGATTAAAATAGCTGTAACAGCTGCAATTGACATAGAAACCATAGTATCACCTCCTTTCAAATAATTTCTTAATTAGTTAATTCAACTTCACGATCTGCCAAAGTTACGACAAGTTGATTTAACTGTTTTTCAACGAAAGCAGCATCTGCTTCAATATCATTGACGATGAAGGGAGTCTGGTGGCTAACGAAAAAATGGCTCGTTTTTTTATTGATGACATAAGAATAATCCCAAGCTTTTCGCAGTGGGGTATAGTCGTCGAGACTGCAAAAAATTGGTAAAACGGGCACGTTATATTTTTTTGAGAAGACGAGCATATCTTTTTTAAGTTGGCGGTTTGGCCCATTTGGCCCGTCTGCAAAATTAAAAATAGAGTACCCCTCTTTTAAATAGCGATGAATTTTTTTGGCACGAGAAAAATGATCTAATTGATGATCATCTTGGTGGATAATCGTAATGCCTAAATATTTAAATAAGGGAATACAAATGTAATTTTGCGGGTTATTTGACATGATAATGGCTAACTTTGGTGGTTTGACAACAGTTAAAAAATGCAACATCGCCCCAATACAACCGTGCCAAGAAAGATAAATATACTGTTCTTCTAATAAGTGGTGAGGCAAGTCGATATGATTAGTTAAGTTTTTAGAAAATGTTAAGTAATTAGCTTTAATCAACATACCTAAAAGGGTGAATTTGAAAATCTTCAAATATAATCGTAATGTCTGAAACACGGTCCTAAAACTCCTTCCGAGGTAGCAATCGGCTACTAACTAAAAGTAGTCTGTTAAGCAAGTGACTGCGGGGCAGCTAAGATAACTAATTCCAGCGATTCTGAAAAACTGTCTTGGTTCTCAGCTACAGGAATATTTTCTAAGATTAGTTGGGTGTATTCTGTCGTTTTAATGACTAAGGCATAGTCAATTGTTTTTGAGCGAAGAGCGTTAATAGCAAGTTCTTTGGCAGGATTAGCGACTGCGAGACTATATATCGTTGAATTAGGACCAGTCACATTAAAGGCGACAGAGAGCCAACCAGATAAACTGTTTAAAGCGGCATTTGGAAAGAAAATCGGACTAATGAACTTAGGGGAAGTTTCATAAGCTTCATCCATAAAGCGATAAGAGTTTTCAATGTGGCTATAGGCAGTAGTTACAAAAATGCCCCACCGACTGCCAAGATCATAAGGAGACTCAAGACCTAAGTCGTTGATTAAAAGGTCGGCATGATAAATGATCCCTTGAGCTCTAGGGGTCAAGCGTTTAAAATTTTTCCCGAGGCGTTTGTTCTGATAATTATGACCGTGTAAATCAAGTTTTTTTAAGGTCAGAGGATAGGCGTACTTTTTGATTTTGACGGACTCTTTAAGGGTTGGTGTTAATTGCTTTTGACAATGGACTAAGATATTAATAAGACAACCTCCCTTTGATTAGCTTAAGCATATTTTTTGAAAATCAGGGCAGCGTTAGTACCGCCAAAACCGGCGGAAAGATTTAAAGCATAATTGACAGTTTTTTGCCGCATCTTGTTCGGGATACAGTCAATGGGACAAGCCGGATCAGGAGTTAGAAAATTCGTTGTCGGTGGTAGCAAATCATGTTTAGTGGCATAACAACAGACAGCGGCTTCAATCGCACTCGAAGCCCCCATAGTATGGCCTAACATAGATTTAATCGAACTAGCAATAATATTTTGTGCTGGAAATAAGTCATTAATAATTTTAGCTTCAATTACATCATTTTTTTTTGTTCCTGTTCCATGTAAGGAGATGTAGTCAATCTCAGTAGCCGTTAATTGGGCATTTTCCAGTGCACCGGTAATAGCAGCTTTCAAGCCTAACCCTTGGGGATGAGGGATATTAATATGGTACGCATCACTTGATAATCCCACTCCTACAAGTTCAGCTAAAATTGGCACTCCTCGTTGCTCAGCGTGGGATTTCTCTTCAAGGACTAGGAGGGCAGCGCCTTCAGAAACGAGCATGCCGTCTCGTTCTTTAGAAAAAGGCCGACAGACAGTTTCAGCGATCGCATTTAACCGCTTAAAACCTAATAAAGAGATCGAAGAAAAAGGATCAACACCACCAGCTAAGACCATTTTTTGCTCACCATATTTGATCCCTTGATAAGCGTTAGCTAAGGCGTAATTGCCGGCGGAACAAGCATTAGCTATTAAATAATGGGGGATTTTTTTATCTGTTAAACAAGTTAAAGTATCTTTGATCATTTGTTCTCGAGGGTTTTTTTCTAAGAAATTATGGGGAATCACTTCTTGACGATAGTAATAATTAGATGAAAGTCCCAGACTGGCATCTCCCATCGTTGTCCCGATATATACGGTATCAACCATGTCAATGTTTGCTTGACTTTGAGTTAAACTTTGAGAAATAATATCGTATAAAAATTGGCTACCACGACCGATCTCAGCTAGCTGAGGAGCGGAATAATAAGCGTTGATATCATAATTTTTAATTTGCCCCCCCATAAACTGATCGGTGTAAGAGAAAAGTGAGTGTGTCACTTGTGAAGTTCCTAAAACCCCACTTAAACAATTTTGCCAGAATAAGTCATTTCGACCAATTGAAGTAACAAGACCAATCCCAGTTACAACGACTTCCTTAGTCATTTTTAGCCATCAATTCATTAACACAAAGCTGAATATCTTCCACTGAAAAAAACTCTGTCATCGCTTCACCTGGAATATCGATTGGGTAAGTTTTTTCAAGCTCAGTTACAATATCCAAGACATCCATCGAGTCTAATTCCAGATCAGCGACTAATTCCGTCTCGTCAGTTATTATGGTTACATCAACATTAGCTACTTTCGCAATAATTTTTTTAATATCCTTCGTCATTAATAGCCACCTCATAATTATTTAATAAAATTAACATTAAACCTTAGGTCCTTCGTTAATTTTAAGATACTTTATAGTAAAATAAACTTTTATAGAAAAAAAGCCTTTTATCTCAAATGATTATTGAAGAAGCTTTAAAGGTGAAGCATTGACCAACTAGGAATATACAGAGACCGTTGAAGATTTTCCACCCATTATTGTTTAATAACTTGTTACAATTAAGCCAAAGTTTTAGGTAAGGTTGACCTTCAGCCAACTGATAGGCCGAATTAGAATTTTAGTTAGTTGCAAGTGATTGAATATTTAATGAGGTGAATCAATGAATATTTTTATATTAGAAGAAGATTTATATTATCGGCAACGTTTAGAACGCCTAATTAAAGAAGTGTTAAACGAGAAAACTATCACGATTCGGAAAATTGTGGCTACTGGTCGTCCCAAAAAACTACTTGAAAAAGTGACAGAACAAGGGTGTCATCAATTATTTTTTCTTGATACGACATTTAACAAAGATCGGAGCAAAGGGTTTCGAGTGGCTCAAAGTATTCGTGAAAAAGACCCTAATAGTACCATTGTATTTGTAACAGGACAGACTGAATTAGCTAGCGAAAGTTTTCGTTATAAAATCTCTGCCCTAGATGTGATTGAAAAAAATCAAGCGGAGCGTGAATTGAAAAAGCGCTTAGAAGAATGTCTTGAGCTAGTCGACAGCCGTCAAAACCAGCTAATTAGTCAAGATGCTTTTCATTTTGAAACAAATCAAAGCAAGTTTCAGTTACCGTATTCAGAGATTCTATATTTTGAAACCTTAGCCATTCCTCACAAAGTAAATGTGGTAACTAAACATAAAAAAGTTGAGTTTTATGGTAGTTTAAATGGCGTCGTTAAGCAAGACCAACGTTTCTATCGGTGTCATCGTTCTTACTTAATCAATTTAGAAAATGTCAGTTATGTCGATAAACAAGATTACACCGTTTATTTTGAAAAAGACAAAAAATGTTATGTGGCTCGTCGCCGCATGAAAGAGCTACTAGCAGGGTTAGATAAATTGCGCTAGTTTGAAAAAATCTTCAGATTGGCTTTAATATAATTGACTACTAATGTTCGTTATTTTACAATGGTCGTGAAAGTCCGAAGTCACTTATAAAAATCCGTTAATACTTAGAAAATTGCCTGTCAAACTAACATTCGTGAGCTGTTAATAAGCTGAAAAGTTATGGTGGGCAACAACCTAAGGATTAAGGGGTTTTTTCGTTATTCTAACAGTTAGGATCAAACAATATAGAAAGGTGTGGAATGAGCAATGAAAATTGGGATTGGGGCAGATCATCACGGTTATTTACTAAAAGAGACCTTACGACAGGCGCTAGAACAGGCAGGGCATGAAGTCGTTGATTACGGCTGTCACTCTGAGAAAGCGGTGGATTATCCAGCAGTGGCTTTCACCGTCTCACAAAGTATCTTAGGGGAAGAAGTTGAGCGAGGTATTCTAATCTGTGGCACCGGCATTGGGATGGCCATTGCGGCGAATAAAATTCCAGGCATTCGTGCCGCTCAAGTCACAGATCCTTATTCAGCAGAGCGAGCCCAACTTAGTAATGATGCCCAAATTATTACTTTAGGCAGTAAGATTACTGGTGATGAAGTTGCTAAAAAATTAGTTGCCGAGTATTTAAGCCACCGTTTTAAAGCTAGTCCCTCCTTGCGAAAAATTAGTCAAATTACAGCTAAGGAAACTGAGCTTAGACAGAATTAAAAGAAATGGGGGAATGGAGATGAAGCGAAAACCAGTTGTGGCTCTAAGTTTAAAAGCCTATTACCCTGAGCTTGCTAGTAACTTGAAAATTGCTGAAAACTTACTGCGGGAATTGAAAACGAGTTCTGTTGAGTTCCTTTACTTTCCTAGTTTAGGAGCTATTTCCCAAGTAGCGGCTACTTTAAAAAACTCAAACATTGGGGTGGGGGCCCAAAACATCGGCCCATTTGAGAAAGGACCATACACCGGTGAATATTCAATTTTAAGTTTACGAGAAGTCGGAGGTGGCTATGTAGAAGTTGGCCATAGTGAACGCCGACAACTTTTTAAAGAAGACGACCAACTCATTCAGCAAAAAGTCAGACTGACTTTAAATAATGGCTTAATTCCGTTGTTATGTGTCGGGGAAGTCGCAAAATTGACTAGCTTAAATCAACGCCAAGCAGAGTTAGAACGGCAGCTTTTTTTAGCTCTTCAAGGCCTAGGTTCAGCTAAATTAAGTAAGGTCATTATTGCTTACGAACCAGTTTGGGCAATTGGTCAAGAAGCGGCGGCTTCCGCTAATTATATTCATAGTAGTCATCAACTGATTCGCCAACTGTTGGAAATCCATTACGGACAAGATGTTAGTCAAAAAATCCGTTTGATTTACGGGGGTTCCGTCAGTTCGGAAAATGTAGCAAAGATCGTTGACCATGTGGATGTTGATGGGGTATTTGTCGGCCGATTTGGTCATGAGATTAGTCAGTTAAAAGCAATTGTCATAGCAGTCGAAAACAAAGGATAACCTTTGAGAAAGTGAGGCCAAGATGTCAACTTTTTTACTAGGAATTGATAATGGGGGGACCGTCATTAAAGGCGCTTTATACAGCTTAGACGGTCAGGAAGTCGCAGTTGTCAGCCGAAAGTTAGTGATGATTACGCCACGGCCTGGTCATACGGAACGAGACAGTGAAGCGATGTGGCAAGCAAATGTGGCAGTTATTCGCGAGTTACTGGAAAAAACGAGTGTTTCAGGGGTCAGCATTATCGGAATTGGGATTACCGGCCATGGCAACGGCGTTTATTTATCTGATAAAGCTGGCAAGCCGACTTACAATGGGGTGATTTCAACAGACACTCGGGGCAAAGACTATGTTGAGCAGTGGCAAAAAGATGGCACTTTCACCAGGACCTTGTTAAAAACTTATAACTCAATTTGGGCAGGGCAACCAGCTCCTATTCTCAGATGGTTAGTCGATCATGAACCAGCTGTTATCGCCAAAACCGATTACGTCTTTATGTGTAAAGATTATATTAAGTATCGACTGACAGGTTTGGCAGCAACGGAAATCAGTGATTTTTCTGGAGGTGGGATGTTAAATATTGCTGAAAAGCGTTTAGATCAAGACTTATTAAAGGAATTCGGGATTGAGTCTCTTTATGATAAGTTGCCACCATTGAAAGACCCTTTAGCGATTCACGGTTATATTACGAAAGAAATTGCGGAACTGACTGGCTTGGCCACTGGCACACCTGTTGCTGGTGGCACTATGGACATGCATGCTTCAGCAATCGCCACAGGAAGCATTCAAAAAGATCAACTATGTGTGACGGCAGGAACTTGGTCAATCAATGAATTTATGGCTGAAGAACCAGTTATTTCCGATGATTTATTTATGTGTGCCATTGCTCCAGGTAATCGCTATTTAATTGCAGAAGGTAGCCCGACTTCTGCCAGTAACTTAGAGTGGTTTTTAACTGAAGTCTTGAAAGGCCTTGAATACACTGAAGGGACCCTTTATGACTTAGCTAATGATTTAGTTGCAAGTGTTCCTTATGATCGTTCGAACTTAATCTTTTTGCCATTCTTATTTGGAACTAACGTTGATCCCCGAGCTAAGAGTGCCTTTGTTGGTATGAGTGCTTGGCATAAACGTGGCCATTTAATCAGAGCAATTTACGAAGGGGTTGTCTTTAGTCACCGCCATCATATTGATAAGTTAATAGCCCAAGGTGGGAACTTTAAACAAGCCCGGATTGCTGGTGGCGTCGTTAATTCAGAAATTTGGATGCAAATGTTTGCTGACATTTTACAAGTTCCGATTGAAGTCACTCAAACGAAAGAACTAGGTGCCATGGGAGCGGCAATTATTGCCGGAGTTAGCGCAGGGCTTTTTGCAAGCGTAGAAGTAGGAGCGCAGCGGATGATTCAAGTTGTCAAAACGTGTCAGCCAGATCAAACTAAAAAAGCTCTTTATGATCAAAAGTATCAACTGTATCGCAATCTTCTAACAAAACTAGCCCCTATTTGGCAAGACTTTGAAACCGTTGCAAGTGGGATTAAAGCCGGAGAGGGGGAAAGTTTGTGACAGAAAAAATTCTCGCAGTTGGCGATTCTTTGATCTCAGCAGAGATGATGAGACAAGGGCTTAGTGACTTAGAGACAGTAGCAGAACTAAAAGTCACTAGTTGGCAACATCCTAGTATCGAAGAGCTTCAAGCAGCGAATCGCCAAGTTGAAGAACAAGGACCTGAGGGAATTGATTTACCTGTGGCACTTCAAACAGAAATCAGCCAAGCCAGTCTTTTGATTGTGCAATTTACGCCAATTAATCGGCAACTGATTGAAAAATCACCTAAGCTTAAAACTATTTTTGTCTTGCGAGCAGGGGTGGAGAACATTGATTTAGTAGCAGCTAAGGAACGACAAATCGAGGTTGTTAATCTTAGTGGGCGTAACGCTCGAGCAGTAGCGGAATTTACTGTTGGCTTAATCTTAGCTGAAATTAAAAACATCGGCCGCAGTCACAATGAGTTACAAGCTGGCAAGTGGCGGAAAGGTTTTCCAAATGAAGGTCAAATTATCGAACTGAAAGAACGAAAAATTGGCTTAATCGGTTTCGGAAAGATTGGGTTTTTAGTGACCGAACTCTTAAGTGGTTTTAGTTGTCAGTTTTTAGTCTATGACCCTTATGTTAAACAAGCAGACTTACCAAGAGGTCGTGTCGTGTCACTGGAAGAATTGTTAGTAAATAGTGATGTCGTGTCACTCCATGCTCGTTCCACACCGGAAACATATCAGTTAATGAACCAAAATCGCTTTGATTTAATGAAGCCAACTGCTTATTTCATTAATACAGCTCGTTCCCACTTAGTTGATGAAGAAGCCTTAATCGAGACCTTAACTGCTAAAAAAATAATGGGCGCTGCTCTTGATGTTTTCGATAATGAACCATTAGCCAAGGAACATCCGTTGTTACAGTTAGATAATGTCACTTTAACCCCTCACATTGCTGGCACAACTGTCGATGCTTTTGGCGGCAGCCCAGGCTTGATGGTGCCGAAAGTTAAGGCTTGGTTACTAAAGGCTAACAACCGATGATTGGGATTGTCTTAGTTTCCGACAATGAGGAAGAAGTGAATGACTTACTAGCAATGATTGAAGTCATGATTGGTTTAGACTCAAAAGTGATTGTTTTACCAGTTGGTAGAAGTGACAGTATTTTAGGAATGAGTCCTTTAGCAATCTTAAAGACTTTAAGTCTTTTAGAAGAAACTACGGATATTTGGATATTTTGCGATAGTGAGAGCAGTCAGTTAAGCGTAAGATTTGCTTTGGAATTATTAGAAGATGCTGAAATACAAGAACGAATTACTTTCTTACCTGAACTCCCTTTAGTCGAGGGGGCTTATGTGGCAGCAGTTGAAGGGGCAATTGGTCGGGATAAAGCGGGAATTATGAAAACTTTAGAACTATTAAGAAGAGAACTGGAGGAAAGGGATGAAACGAATTAGAAGTGTTGTCGGCTACACCTTAGCTGGTTTAATTGTGATGTCAGTTTGGGGAGAAATCGGTCAAGTCGGAATTTTAGGTGGTTTTGTGGCTGCGATTATCATTATTGGTCCTTTATGGTTTTTAAACCATTTTTTAAATTTAACGAGTAACGAAGACGGCGTAGCCTTTGTTGATATGGGCTTAGCGATTGGCATTTGTGGGATTGCTCGAGATAGTTTTATTCACGGCAGTCAGCAACTAGTAGCAGCTTTACCAACTATCAGTTTAGTCGTCATCGGGGCTGTTGTCGGTGGTGTCCTGTCTGCTAAAATTGAAAAACATCAAAAAGCAGAGGAGGAACAAAAATGACCGTTAATTTAGCGATGGCAACAATTGTCGGCAGTGCGATTTTTCCTTTGGCGATTCGTTTAATGTGGGGCAAGATGGTAGCTGAATGGGGAGCCTTGGGAGGTTGGATGGCTGCCGCCTTTATTGTCGGGACTGTCTGGTGTTTAAACCATGGCTTAGCTACGCCGATGATTACCCAAACAGGCGCTTGGGTTGATCAAGGTCTGGCGGCTGGAGTTGGGATTTGGGTCGGAGCTGTTTTGACAGGAGATAAAGTCAAACCTTCTTTGCCAATCATTGCTTGTGCCGTCATTGGAGGAATTTTAGGCGGTTGGTTGTTGTCATTATTTTTGTAGGCGGAGCTGAAAGTTAAAGAAAGGAAGAGGATAGTCGATGAGACGATTATTAAATGATGGTTATGAAGCAGTGGAGGAAATGTTAGCAGGCTATTGTCTAGCTCATTCAGAACATGTCTATTTGTTAGAAAATGATCAGCGAGTCGTCGTTAGTCGTCACTTAAGTCAGGAGCCACGGGTGCGGATTATTGTTGGAGGCGGTTCTGGTCATGAACCACTCTTTCTCGGCTATGTTGGGAAAGACTTTGCTGATGCTGCGGTTATCGGTAACGTCAATACTTCCCCTTCGCCGGAACCTTGTTATCAAGCTGTTAAAGCCGTTGATAGTGGTCGGGGCTGTCTCTATTTATATGGAAATTATGCCGGTGATGTCATGAATTTTGATATGGGCGCCGAGTTAGCAGCTGAAGATGGCATTCAAGTAGAAACGGTCTTAGTAACTGATGATGTCTATTCCGCCAAAGAAGTCAGTGAGCGAAGAGGGGTGGCTGGGGATATTATTGTCTTTAAAGTTGCTAGTGGAGCAGCCGCTCAAGGCTACGACTTAGCTAAAGTCAAAGCCCTTGCCGAAAAAGCGAACAGTCGCACCTATTCTATGGGGGTGGCGTTGTCTTCCTCCACACTACCAGTGACAGGGGAAGTTATTTTTGAAATGGCTGATGGCGAGATGGAAGTCGGTATGGGGATTCACGGTGAGCCAGGAATTGAACGAACGGCATTAGCCACAGCGGATGAAGTCGTCGAACAACTGTTAAGTCATATTTTAGCCGAAGCCAAATTAGCTGAAGGGGCAGAGATTCACGTCTTAGTAAACGGCTTAGGTGGTCTGCCTTTAATGGATCAATACATTTCTTACCGACGAGTCGTTGAAATTTTAGAAGAAGAAGGCTTTGAAATCGCCAGCTCCCAAGTCGGTAATTACGCCACCTCAATGGACATGATTGGTTTATCAATCACGATTGTTGATTTAGATGAAGAAATAAAAGGATTATTAGCTGCCCCTTGTGACACCCCTTACTGGCGCCAGTAAGAGATTGGAGAACGGAAATGAATCAATACACGGGATTTGATATTAATTTTAGTTTAGCAGATAAAGTCGCTGTAGTAACTGGGGGAGGCAGTGGCATTGGCAATGCTATGGTTCGTTTATTTCACGGTAAAGGAGCCAAAGTAGCTATCTTAGATAAAAAACTAGAGACGCCAGAGTTAGCGAAAGAGATTAGTGAGGAAGGTGTCATGGGAGTAGTCACAGACATTACTAATAAAAGCCAAATTGAAGCTAGTTTAGACAAAATTGAAGCCACCTTTGGAAAAATTGATATTTTAGTTAATTCCGCCGGGGTCGTTTTCTTAGAAAAAGCCGAAGACGTAAAGGAAGCTGACTGGGATTTAACTTTCGAGATTAATGTGAAAGGAACTTTTTTAGTGGCTCAAGCAGTTGGGCAGCGGATGATCAAACAAGGTGGGGGCAAGATTGTCAATATGGCGTCCCAAGCTGCCAAAGTCGCCCTTGATCAACATGCGGCCTACTGTGCTAGTAAAGGGGCAGTCGTGTCATTGACTCAAGTTTTAGCAATGGAATGGGCCCCTTATCAAATTAACGTCAACAGTATCTCGCCAACAGTTATTTTAACTGAACTAGGTAAAAAAGCTTGGGCTGGGGAAGTCGGGGAAGAGATGAAAAAATTAATTCCTTTAGGTCGCTTTGGCTACCCGGAAGAAGTGGCAGCGGCTGCTCTTTACTTAGTTTCCGATGGGGCTAGTTTAATTACTGGTGAAAACTTAATGATTGATGGCGGTTATACGATTAAGTAAAGAAAGGTGGTAAAAGAATGTCAGAGGAAAGTGGCTTAACGACGGATTTTTTTATTGATACTTTTGCAAAGATGGCTGACTTAGTCGAAGAGCAACGAGACTACTGGTCTAGTCTAGACTCAGCTATTGGAGATGGGGACCACGGCATTAATTTAAGTATTGGCTTTCGGAAAATTAAAACCGAATTACCCCAACTTAAAGCTGCTGATTTAACAGTTGAAGAACTCTTTAAAACCATTGGTCGCTTCGTTTTAAATAAAGTTGGTGGAGCCGCTGGACCTTTATATGGGAGTTTCTTTATGAAGATGGGCTTAGGTTTAGGACCGAAAAAAAAGGTCACGCCGAGTGAGTTCATCATCATGTTAAGTCACGGTTTAGAAGCAGTTAAATACCGTGGCAAAGCTAAAGTTGGTGATAAAACGCTGATTGATGCTTTAGAACCTGGCATTCTAAATTTACAAGATTACTCAGAAGGAGTTGATTTTTTACCGCACTTTTCAGAGAGTCTTAAGTTAATGAAAGCTGGGGTAGAAAGTACCCGACCAATTGTGGCTCGCAAAGGTCGGGCCGCTCGCCTTGGTGAACGAAGCATTGGTCACCTTGATCCCGGTGCGACGTCAGCTTGGATGTTGATGACCGTTTTTTATGAGGAGCTAGTCAAGGTAGTACAGGAAGAGGGTGTAGAACTAAAGTAACCGAAAAACTGATCGTGAGAGTAGCGAAAGGAGTCCGCCATGAAGAAGTCTCCCTTGAAAATTTGGCCTTTAGGAATTATCAGCTTATTACTTTTAAGTGCCTGTCGCCAAGGAGAACGTCAGCCAAGCCAGATAAGTGAAGCAACTAATAATAGCCTTAGTTCGGTTAATGAAACAAGCCAAGAGTCAACTGAAGTCGAAGCTGTTAGTGGCGCCTCAGTTACTCGCCGGCTCTATCAGGAGCAAATTCCGTATCCGCACTTTACAAATATCGCCAATGCAGAGGGGATCAATAATGCTATTTTAAGCTACTTAGATGAGTTATCCCACCGCCTTATTTTTGACGAAGGGACTTCTTTAGATTATGTTGTGCTATTTGAAAATGCGGACTTTATCTCAATTCTCTTTGAAGGAAGTACGATTCATGGGGCTTATCCAAGAGAAGTAAAAGAAAGTTTGAATCTCAATCTTAGGGAAATGGAGCGAGCCCAGTTAAAGGAAATTATAGCAGTTGATGAGCAGTTAACAGCGCTAATCGCCAGTCAATTAAGTAGAAACCTTCAAGAATTAGGAACAACTTATGAAGCTGCTTTCAATCATCCTTTAGGGGAACTCTTAGTAGAAATCAGTCAAGATGACTCTTTAAAAGGTCAGTTTGTCTTTACTAGTGAGGAATTAACATTATATCTCAGTGTTCAACATGCTTTAGGGGATTACCTTGAAGTCAGGATTCCTTTAGAGATGCTAGCTCGCAGCTTATAGCTCAGTTAATTAGGCAGCTAATGAAAAAGACATTCAAGTTTATGAATGTCTTTTTTTGAGGGGAATCATAATTAGTTATTAAGGCTATTCAACAACGAGACAATCTCATCACGATACCCGTAGCGCTGATTTAAGTCTGCTAAAAGGCCAGGTTCGTGAGTTCGGCGATGACCCGTTTGCAGTAATTCTTCGTATAATTCAAAATACGGTAACTCTTTGGTTTGAGCTAAGTTAATTTCTTGTGGCACATCATAAGGGGTACGCTTAAAATTAACTTGTGGGCGACCTTCTTCGTCAATTTCTAAAATGGCATACTGAGCCCGTAAATCTTTTTGAAGAGTTGGCCAGTGAGTAAAAGGCTGTCCGATGGAACCAGGATTAATAATTAATTGATCCTGATTACTATAACGCATTAACTGATGATGCACGTGAGCATAAACCGCAATATCAACTTCTTCAGCGAATAGCTGTTCAAAGTTTTCTTGTTTTTGGTTCGGCATCAGAGCAGGACCGTAGTTTTTAGTCGGTAAATTATGGGTTAAACTAATTTTTAAGCCATTGATTTCTTGAACAGTTGCTAGAGGTACGTCTTTGATCAAAGTTAAATCAGCAGCTGTTAAGTTTTGCTTTAAATAATGAGCTAAAGTGGCAATGTAGATATCCATTGGCTCATCCACATCTATCTCAGAACCAAGACCAGCTAAAAAACAATCTTCCCAATTCCCTTTGAGAAAAACAGTTGGTGTGACCGATTGAATTAAGCTGAAAAGAGAAGAGGCGCCTGGGCCGGGCATAATTAAATCACCTAGAAACCAATAATCAGTAATTATTTCTTTTTTACAATCGACTAGAACAGCTTTCAAAGCTGTCTCGTTCCCGTGAACATCTGCTAAAATTGCGATTTTATGAATCATATCTTGGCTCCTGACTAGTGTTTATTATAATAAATGACTTTTAAACTTCTTTTAATGCTAGTTAATTATACAAGGTGAGGGATGTGTGGGGCAAGGATAAAAGTTATTAAAATAGTACAAAAAAAGCAACCAGCGGGTAACTGGTTGCTTAAGGAGATTTTATTTACTTTGGAGGAGTAAATAATGAAAAAGTTTGTTAGGGTTGTTTGTTTGGTATGTCATTATTATAGCGTGCAAATTTGACGAAACTATGACGAAAGGTTAAAGGAAAAATAACTATTTAGATTTTTTCTTGACCTCTAAAGAAAAAACTTTGATTTTTCAATAATGAGGGCAGTGGGTCTCAAAGTCGCTTGTTCAATTGTTTCTCCCGTTTGTTGTAAATAAGCTTTGATAAGATGATAACCAATCGTATAGCCAGCGTTTTTAGCAAGGCCAACTGGTTGAAAGCCTTGAGCCTTCGCTACTTCGTCACCATACATATAGGCAGAGACTTGATCAAAGCCACGGGCAGAACGGCCGTCTTTCATGACTTCAATTGTATAAGCCATTTCTTCATCGTCGTAGTCTTGAACCCAAGGCCCCCGGTAAAGAGGGCCATACAGTGATTCAGCAAAGACTTCTGCCAGACCTTCAATGACTAAATAATCGCCGACACTGACATCACCGTAGTTGAAAGGTTCATAAGTAAAGCGGACGTTGTGGTTAAATTCGTGGGCTAAAGCTGATTTTAAGCGCGGGCTGTTAAAGTCATTAGGAACAACAATCAACATAATATAACCAGGGATACCACCAAAACCACTATAACTTTCATTAGCTGCTAGGAGTTTGTTTTCAGAGTCCCCTAATAAAATAGCTAAAGTTATTTCTGATAAGGGAAGGTCGTAACCGATTTGCTGAAATCGGTGAAGTGCTGTAGTTAAAACCGCTTCTGCCTCAGTGAAAATTTTAGTTTCTTTGAGATCCCTTAGCTGGGTGGTAAGTAAAGGATTCGCTTTAATTGGCGTCCAAATGCCTAACATTTCAGCTGCCATGACCACATCGTAACCACCTGGTGTTTTAGCCACTAAAGGGGCATTTAAGTAGTGCCACATTTGCGTTAAAGGTTTCATTAAGTCGTAACGAAAGTCATTGTCATCTGCCTGTCCTAGTAGACACTTATCGTAATAAGCTAGGGAATCGACAATGGTTATTTTTGTTTTATTCATCTATCACACCTCTTTCTCCTTTAGTCTAATGGCTGACGTAAGGGGAAGGTCAAACAAGTGTTACTGATTAGCAGTAAAAAAAATTGATAGCCGAAAGACTAAACAGTCTCAACTATCAGTTTTTTTTATTTTTGAATGGCCTTTGCAAATTTTTCAGTAATCAATTGTGGCCGGGTAATGGCACCACCAACAACGACACTATGGAGACCAAGAGCAAGAATTTTTTTGGCCTTTTCTGGTGTATCAATATTACCTTCAGCAATTAAAGGTAGCTTTGAGATTGCTAGCATTTCGTTTAAAATGGCAAAGTTATTAGATGCTAATGAATGTTACTCCTGTCTTTTTCGATATAGTCATTAACTCGACAGACTTTGATTACTGATTAACCAATTAAAGACTTAACAGCCATAAAAGTCATGTAGAGACTTAAAACAATTAAAAATAAGGCGAAATAGCGTTTAAGGTGGTTATCAGATAGTTTTAACATCAGTTTGACACCGACTTTCGACATGGGTACCGATAATAATGAAATAATAGCCACAGTTGGCAGATGAATAAAGCCTAAAGAATAAGGGGGTAAATTATCGTAACTTAAACCGCTAATAATAAAACCAATGGCTGCAAAAAGGGTTAAAAAGACCCCACAAAAGGCGGCTGTGCCGATAGCTTTTTTGATTGTTAAGCCAGTTTTATTAAAGAAAGGCACAATTAAGCCGGCGCCAGAAACCCCACCTAACGTTGCGATTAAACCAATTCCGATAGCGGCAAAGATATTATTTCTTTTACTATGAGTTAATTCAGGCGGTGTCCCAGGGGCAACTCGTTGACTTTGGCGAAACATTTTATAACCAAAATAAATTAAAAATAAAGAGAAAAAGAGCTTTAAAAAGTTTTGATTAAGACTAGTTACTACCCGACTAGTTAATAAAACCGTCAATAAGAGAGGTGGTAAAAAAAGTGAGACCCGGTCAAAGGCAATGTTTTGATTGCGGTACTGATTATAAGCTGTCGCTGAAGTGCTAATAATCATCGTTGCAAAGGAAGTCCCCATAGCCATGAACATCAGCTCAGATGACGGGACGCCAATCAAAGGCAATAAAGGCAAGAGGGCGGGGACAATAATCCCACCGCCACCAAGGCCAAACATTCCTGACACTAAGCCAACAAAGAGGCCTAAAAGTAATACTCCTAAAATATATGTTGTCATGGCAATCAATGTCCTTTCAAACAATCTATGGCTTTACGCATGATTGTCAATTAGTTTCGTAGAATGTGTAAGAAAGTCAGCAATAGTTGTTAATTCTGTCGGTGATAAGTCAGCCAAGTAAGTAAAAAGTTCTTGGTCTTGAGCCTGGTGATACTCTTCATGATAAGTGTAAGCTTGTTGGCCAGTGTCACTTAAAAAGAGATGGAACCTTTTTTTATCCTCTTCGTCGGGGCCTTTTGTCACAAGCCCTCTTTTATGTAAAATCCCGACAGTTCGGTGAACGACTGCCCGAGTGATCCCTAGTTTTCGGGCTAATTCGGAACAATAGATACCAGGAAAGTCGCCAATCATTTTTAACATATGAATCTCTCCTCGGTGAAAAGTCATTTCAGGACTCCCGAAGTCTAAAACATTTGTCCGACTGTTGGCAATTTTTTCAGTTAAAGAAACAAAGGCTGTGACAATTTCTTTTGGCGTAGTAGTCATTTCCAGAACCTCCTAAGTTTTTGATGTTGTCATCGTAGCATACAATATTTTTGGATGTCAAGCTGACAAAGGTGAAAAAGCTATTTTTAGTTCAATAAATATCAAAAGAAAGCAGTAAAAAAGCTACTAGTAGACAGGCAGTTAACCTGTAGGCACTAGTAACTTTTTAGAAATTAAAGATTTTCCCCATTCGAGCGAATAACTTCCTGATACCAGGAAAATGAGTCTTTTTTATAGCGAGCGAGGGTTCCCTTACCTTCGTCATCTCGATCGACATAAATAAAACCGTAACGTTTAGACATTTGGCCAGTGCCAGCTGAAATTAAATCAATGCATCCCCAAGGTGTATAGCCGATTAGCTCAACGCCATCAGCAATGGCTTGTCCCATAGCAAGAATATGCTCTCGTAAATAAGTAATGCGGTAATCGTCATGAATCTTGCCATCTGTAGTTAATTCGTCTTTGGCCCCCAAACCATTTTCGACGATAAACAAAGGCTTTTGGTAGCGATCTGCTAAAGTATTTAAAACAATCCGTAAACCAAGAGGATCTGTTTGCCAGCCCCATTCACTGACAGCTAAGTAAGGATTTTTTAACCCCGGTAACACATTGCCAGCTGTCACTTCATGCTGTTCGGGAGTGGCACTTTTAATTTCAGAAGAGTAATAACTAAAAGAAACAAAGTCGACAGTATGAGCTTTCAACAAGGCTAAATCATCTGGTTCTAAGACAAGTTCGACGCCTTTTTTCGCCAGTAGTTTTTGAGCATAAGGGGAATATTCCCCTTTAGCTTGGACGTCAATAAACAAGAAGTTTTCTTGGTCATGTTTAAAGGTTTCCCAGACGTCTGTCGGCTGACAAGTGGCAGGATATGCCCCAGTACCAGCCATCATACAACCAACTTGGCAAGTCGGATCAAGCTGATGGGCTAATTTAGTCGCTAAACTTGATGCTACTAGTTGATGATGAGCGGCTTGAAAACGGACCTGATCGGTGATTTCTCCCTCAGCTGCTGACATGGCGCCAGCGAAAAATTTACCATGTAAGAGCATATTGATTTCATTAAAAGTCAGCCAATAAGCGACTTGCCCTTGATAACGGGTCAAGATTGTTTCGGCATAACGAACAAATAAATCAATGACTTGACGATTGCGCCAGCCACCGTATTTATTAAAAATAGCTAAAGGAGTATCAAAATGGTTCATGGTCACCATTAGTTTGATGCCATATTTTCGACATTCGGCAAATAAGTTATCGTAATAGTTGAGGCCTTCTTCATTAGGTAGCAAGTCATCGCCATTGGGGAAAATTCGTGGCCAACTAATCGATGTTCGTAAGATTTTAAAGCCCATTTCGGCAAATAAAGCCACATCTTCTTTGTAACGATGGTAAAAATCAATGGATTCGTAACTAGGATAATAATCAAAGGTGGTGGCAACCATTTTATCAGGATCGCTCATAGCTGCCCACCGGCCTTCCTTTTGACTAGGTGTGACATCGACTAAAGATAAGCCTTTGCCACCCGTTAAGTAGGCGCCTTCTGTTTGATTGGCAGCAATCGCGCCGCCCCAAAGAAATTCTGCTGGAAATTGTTTCATAATTGACCTACTTTCTAAGAGTGCCTATTTGGCAATTTTTAATTAGTTGTTGTTACTTGAGCTTCTTCGGCTAAGGCTTTTTTCTCCATCAGCTTAAAGAAAGGCAAGTAGACAAAATAGCTAATGACTAATAAGGCAACTTGGAAAAGGGCCCAACGCCAACCACCGTTAATAAATCCAGAGAAAATTACTGGTGTCCCAAGAGGTAAAGTGACGCCTGGTAAGTAATTTAACAGACCGATACGAGACAAAACATAAGCTAAAGTTAAATTAATTGCTGGCATGGAAATAAAAGGAATCGCAAGTAAAGGATTTAAAATCACTGGCGTTCCGAAAATCACCGGCTCATTGATCGAGCAAATATTAGGAATCAAAGCTAATTTCCCAAGAGTTCGGTACTGTTCTGATTTCGAGCGGGACATGGCGATGACTAAACCTAAAGTTTGACCAGAACCCATCACAAAAGCAGTCGCAAAGAAACTCCAAGAAATCATATTGGGAATCGGTAAACCAGCATTATAAGCCGCTAAATTTTCCATGTTAATCGGCATTAAAATGGGCATTAAGACGGGAACAGCAATCATCGTGCCATGAATTCCGACAAACCATAAGATCTGGGCGATAATGACAATTAAAAGTAAGGCTGGGAAAGAAGTCCCTAATTTCGTTAAAGGCACTGACAGAACCCCAAAAATCATGTCATGAATACTACCATAAGAAGTTAACCCCATCACCCCACGAATCCCAATCATTACAAAAGCAATCGCCACACCTGGTAATAAACCAGAAAAAGAGTCGGCAATCGTTGATGGTACACCTGGCGGCATTTTAATAACCCATTGTTTTTTGACAAAAGTAGTGAAAATTTTAGCAGTAATTAAACCAACAATAAAAGCTGTAAACATCCCTGTGACACCTAGCCATTGATTAGAGTAACCAGCAAAGGTGCCAGTCTCGCTAAGCTCGTAAGGGGTCACAATGAAGAAAGACATCAAACTAATTAACCCAGCAATTAAGCCTTCACCAATCTGATCTTTAGCAAACTGATATGCTATTAAAAAAACAATATAGACCGACAACAAATTATTCGTAATATCAGCGGGAATCGCCGTTAAGACTTTTAACCCACTGCCGACTAAAAATTCTTGATAAGCAGGAATTGGTAAGCCATTAATCAAACTCCCGATTCCACCAACAATCGTTAAAGCTACTGTCGTCGTTAAGGCCTTAGTAATCGCCCCAATATAGGGATTACTTTGAATCTTACCGGCAACAACTTGAACCTTATCAATCAAAACATCTTTATTCATCTTGCAAAACCTCCTATTTTTAAGGTACGAATTCTGTTAAAATAAAACAAACAGAAAAGCCCTTTCATTAAAAAGTTTAACTGAAAGGTTAAGTTCCATATAGCATGATTTTTGCAAGATATTTGGCAGCTTTTTTAAGCTTATATCAACTGGTCTCAGAGTAACTGTCATTAGTGGAGGATAGAAAATGAAAGAAAAATTATTACTAACTTATTATTTGCAACAAAATCGGCTAATCAAACTGACAGAAATTGCTAGAGACTTTAGAATTTCTCAACGGAAGGCCCAGATGTTAATTCAAGATTTTAATTATTTCAGTCGTAAAACCGGCTGCTTACTAAAAGCTCGGACTAACTTAGGTTACGAACTGATTGTACAAGATGCTCCTAAAATGGCAGACTTTATTAAAGAAACTGCGAGTAGTGTCGCTTATTTGAATCCAAATCACCGACGCTTGTTAACTCAAATATATTTAGTTAGTCAAACTAGTTATGTTAGTAGTAGCCAGTTAAGTGACTATTTAGGTGCCAGTAAATCGACGATTACTGCAGATTTAAAAGCCTTAGCCCCAAAAATGGCCGCCTTTCAGCTAGAAATCACTGCTAAAACGTATTATGGACTAAGAGTTACCGGTAGCGAGTTAAACAAACGTTTATGTTTAATTAAAGCAGTCAATTTATTGCCAGTCATGACCTTGGAAGAAGAGTTAGGGGACTATCAAGTGTCAGAAGCTTTTCAACAAGCAGTCAGGGAGCTTTTTGGAGACTATCAAGTAAATCTGACGGAAAGTGTTTTTTTAACGATCGTGCAATATATGGTAGTGATGGTTGAGCGGTTAGCCACTGGTCAAAAGTTGACGTATTCTCTAGAAATGAAAAATCAACAGCTAGCTTCTTTACAAGAGCCATTAAAAGCCTTACTTGAAAATTGGTACCAGATTGATTTACCAAAAGTTGAGATTAACTATCTGATTGATTACATTGGTGATCAATTAATGACGTATCAGGCGGAAGACCTTGAGTACGAAAGGGTGACAGAACAGGCTTTCGTAAGACTCAGTCAGAAGCTAGGTCTGAGGGGGCAAACTGAGCCTTCTTTTTTCAAAAAACTAAGTAAACATCTACTGAACTTAAGTAAGCGACTGACTTACGGCACCCAAATTTTATTTCCCCAACGAAACGAGTATTACCAAGGACACTTTTTCGAGATTTATCTCACCCAAGCTTTTTTAGCAGAACTAAGTTTAGAGATTACTTTAACAAGTATCACGATTGATGAAGTCTTATATGTCTCCCTTTATTTTAAAGCGTGGCTGTTAGAAACAGGGGAAGTTTTTGATATCTATCGTAAAAAGGTTGCCGTAATGATGGAAAGTCGGAGCGGAAGTTACTTACTTAAAACTCAGTTAGAACATGATTATCCAAGTCTGTCAGTCACTATTTTTGATGAAATTAATTTATTAAGGATTCGTGAAAAAATTAGCAACTACGATTTAGTGATGACATCTAAAGTAATTAATCAGCAATTACAAAAAAGATATCCTTCAATTCTTCAAATCACTGATTATCTTTCAACGAAGGAACACCAGTTAATTGAAAAAAGAATCAAAGAGCTTTTTGAATGGCCGGCGCTGACAGGTTTATTACATTCAAGTAATTATCAAAGGGCCCAAGTTAAGAGCGATCAGAACTGGCAGCAACAAGAGCCGCTATTAATCGTTGAAGGGCTATTTGCCTGCCAACTGAGAATAGTTAAAGAAATCAGTAATAGTCAATTAGTCATTGAACAATTTAGCCAACCAATCATCATTTCAGATAAGAAAGTCTTTGTTTTACTAAGTCTGAGTTACGAGAAAAGTCAGCTTAAAGTTGTTAAAAATGTCTGTCAAGCTTTAGAAAATATCACGAAAAGTAGCCTACTTAAAGGAGAATTGCTAAGTTGCCAAAATGGTGAGGCATTTATAGATATCTTGAGAAGAGGGTATTTAGAGAAGGTGGTTTAAAAATGGAAAATGATTTTATTATGCGACAAATAAAGTTAATGGGTGAAGGGATTGGCATACTCTTTAAAAAGAAGATTTCTTCAGAATCCCTAGGTGAAATCCAAAGTGAGGAAGGAACGACGGTTTCCAGAATGGACTTGTTACTAGAGTACATCGCTGATGACCGGATTTCTGAGGCAGTCCTGTTAGTTAATTCATTGAAGTATAAGATGTCGGTGTATGACTTTCAAAATGTCTCTCATTGGTTTCTGAATTTACTAAAAGATTACCAAGGTGAGAAACCTGATTTATTATCTAATACAGAGTTAGAGCATTATCGCTCAGTCTTAAACGACTTACTTTAAACAGTCTGATTAAAATAAAAAGCCAGTCTAAGTTGACTGGCTTTTTCCAATCCCTTAAATGTTCGTTGTTAAACGTTCTGCCAACTTAATTGCCGTTAACATGGAGCGTTCATTAGCAATCCCTTGACCAGCGATATTGAAAGCTGTGCCATGATCGACAGACGTCCGAATAATTGGTAAGCCTAAAGTCACATTAACCCCCTCATCAAAGGCAAGTAATTTCATCGGAATATGACCTTGGTCGTGGTACATGGCAATGACGACATCGTATTCTTTTTTCAGTGCTTTTAAAAAGACCGTGTCAGGTGGCAAAGGGCCTGTCACTTCAAAACCAGCTTGTCTTTTAGCGATAATGGCCGGTTGGATTTCCCGCTGATCTTCGTGACCAAAGAGTCCACCTTCGCCACTGTGAGGATTAAGGCCAGCAACGCCGATTTTAGGCTGGGAGATGCCTAAACGTAACATCGCCTCATGGGCTAAGGCAATGCATTCTTCGATCCTAGTTCTAGTAACTAGCTGACAGGCATGGGCTAAAGAGACGTGGGTGGAAACGTGAACGACAGAGAATTTCTCACTCCAGAGCATCATCGTGTATGTGGCAGTCTCAGTTAATTTAGCGAGAATTTCAGTATGACCGTCATAGAGATGACCGCCTAAGTGTAAGGCGGCTTTGTTTAGAGGGGCGGTGACGATTGAGTCGATGTCCCCTTTAGAGGCAAAAGCAATTGCTGTGGCAAGGTAGTGATAGGCGGCGTTCCCTGCTAGGGCACTGACTTTCCCAAGAGGAATCTGGGAAATAGCTAAATCTAAAACATTGTAGACGTTGATGGCACCTTTTTTGACATCAACTAAAGAAGTCAGAGAATGAACCTTATAAGGACTATTCAGTAACTGAGCGTAATGGGCTATGATCTGAGGGCTGCCAAAAATGACAGTAGTATCAAGATAAGTCGGCTCTTTAAGGAGCGCTTTTACTGTTACTTCTGGACCGATTCCGGCAGGGTCGCCCATAGTAATGCCTAAGTATGACATCCTCAACCTCCTATTCCTTCAGTTTTTGCAAACTGTGATAGAGTGCTCGGTGATTACCGAAAGCCCCAGCTTTAGTCACTAAAGGCAGGCCAGCATGGGGACCACCGACTAAGTGAGATTTCACAATACCAGGACTTAGTTCTTCGACAATCAAGCAGCCAGTGCCAGCTAAGGCTTGAATCACAGCAATGGCTGTATCACCACCACTTAACAAAAGACCAGCTAAAGTCGCTTCAGTTATGACTCTCTTAGTTATCGTGGCTAAGGTGTCTTTGACAATGTGGCTAATTTTCATAGGGTCAAACTCTTGTTGGCTGGCGAAAAAGTCTAAGGTTTGCTCGTAGTCTGCCGGTGTCCGACTGACCGTTAAAATCACGTCTTGATAGTTTTGAAGTTTGTCGAGGAGAAGTTCTTGGTAATAAGGGATTGTTTCAGCCTTTAGTAAATCTTTGGGAGGAATACTAATCACAGCTATCCCTTGCATTTCTGCGTAAGTCATTTGAGCGAGGCTGACTTGACTAAGACTGCCTACAACAGCTAAAGTTGGCAAAGGTGGCACGAGAGCGGTAAAAAGGGCTTCCGCTAAGCCAGCAGAACCGACGTAAAGAGTTCTGAGGGGTGAAGATAATACAAGAGTGGCTAAGGTTTTTAAATGGCTTTGACTTGTAATATCAAAGCTATGAATAAAGGCATCAGTTAAGTTTAAATCAGAAGTCAGGTCAGTTGTTTGATAGTGGCTGATTTTTTCCGAAAAGACACTAGCTAGTAAGGTCGAAAGGTGGTCAGTCCATAGGGGAGTCAGAGGGTCATGGGCAAAGGCTGTTTGCATTAATGGCAGGCCGTTTAAGTGCTGAATCCCTTGATAAGTGATTCGTTTACTCTTAGGTAAGGCCGGTGCAAAGATAATCCGTTCAGGCTTGTAAGTCTCACAGAGGGCTTTGATTTCAATAGCAATATTTCCTCGTAAAGTGGAATCGACTTTTTTGTAAACTAAGTCGAAGTGTTGGTTAGCTAAGAGAACTTGGGTCAGCTCTTTAACTTGCTGATAAGCTACAGCCGGTGGCAAAGTCCGGGATTCGGTGTCTAAAACTAAAGCGGACTGGAAGGGCGTTCCAGTAGCAGTCAAGTGAACCGTTGTCCTAAGATTACGTTTCGTTAGTTGAACACCGGTATCATTAGCACCGGTTAAATCATCAGCAATAATTAAATAGCGATTAGTCATGGAACATGACCTCCTTTTGATTCTTAGGCTTTTCGAGACGGTCCAAGAGACTAACAAGCAAGGGACATAAGAGTGCTGTAACGATAATTGCCGCTGCCACTTGTGCAGTGGCTTGGCTAGCAACTTCTGCAGTGGCTTGGCTAGCAACTTCTGCGAAGGTTTCGTCAATCAAAGCCACAGCTGCCGGTGTGCCAATCGCGTTGCCAGCTGTGGTGCCGATGGCTGCGCCAATGGCAGGAAAGTTAAAACCAAGTAATTTATACACGAAGTAGCACATCCCACCAGTAATTACCGTACAAGCCACACCTAATAAGATCCCTGATGGACCAGCAGAAAGGAGTTGGTTCAAATGCAAACCAGCCCCTAAAGGAAAGGCAAAAAAAGGAATCAAAAGACTCGCTCCTGGTGCTAGAAATTCTCGGAGCTCATGATCGATATTACCTAAAATTAAGCCAATCATAATCGGAGTAATCGCCGCTAATAAGGCTGTTAGAGGAATTTCAGCAATACCAGTGGCCCCAAAAGCAATTAAAGTAAAGAAAGGCCCATCGTTTAAGGCGATCACCGAAGTCACACCAACATCGGTGGATTCGCCATACTCACCTGCTAAGGCAGCATATAAGCCACCGTTACTATTTGTCAAAGCTGCGATTATAGCTAAAGGGGAAAGACCTAAGACGCCTTGAAGACCAAAAAAATGGTTAACAATAATTCCTAAAGTGGCTCCAATTAAGACTTTACAGACTAATAAAACAAGCCCTTTATACAAAGAGGTCCCAGCTTCCTTAAGATTAATCTGAGCGCCACTACAAAAGAGAAAAGCGCCTAAAAGAGCGGTAGCACCCGTTTTGAAAAGTGCTTCGGTAAATCCACCTAAGGCGAAAAAGTGAGGTAAAAAAGTATTGATTAAGGCTCCCATTAAAAGGGGAATCACCATCATACCTCCAGGAACTTTTTTGATTGTTCGTAAGATATTCATTATCATTCCTCCAAAGATTCAAATTAAAGGAACAAAACAAGTGGTTAAGAGGGACGATAGTCAAGATTAAGCAAGCACGTTAATTCATTAATGACATATAAAAAATAGCGATATCAGACCGGATGTCTAATATCGCTATCAACAAGTTCAGAACTTTTCCATCTTAAAAGATGGTGTGACACATTCAGAATAATTCTATTTTTTGAGGTGCTCAAAGAAGCCTCGCTTTTAAAGGTAAAAGGCTAAGTGAGAGTAGCGCCAATACTTAAAATTGAGTACAATAGAATTACTAGCCCTGGGCTAGCTTATTGGCAACTTGATTAGTCAGTAGAGGCTGATTTTTCAAGGCTTCATTTTTGAGTTCCCGCTCAAAAATGGAGTGCCAATTTATTTTATTTAATTAATGAAACGTACTTGCTTAACGCCATTACTTTAACAAGAAATGAGAGCGTTGTCAACGAATAAAGGTAGTGTATTTGTGGGAGAAAGTTATTTTTTTGAAAAATATAGTTGGTCGAAATAAGTTCCTCAAATAGATGGCAGGAAATAGCTACAGCAATCATTCGATGTTAAAAACACTTGTTAAAAATAACGCAATTAGGTTTATTAGTGACAGGAGGATAATAAGGTCAAATAAGGAAAAGTTACTACGTTAAAAGGATAGTAACAGTGGAAAGTTTAGCGAAGTCCTTTAAAATAAATAACTAAGTTGGAGACGCGAGATGTTTGACAATCACAAAGACCTGTGATTATAATGGGGCTAATTGAATACTTGAATCACTAGGGGAGCAATTTTTTGCTGAGAAAGACATGTCTTGACCCTTTGAACCTGAACTAGGTCATACTAGCGTAGGGAAGTGGTGGCGATACGTCTAATTGTATCTTTTACTCTACCATTCCCTTTTTTTACGGAATGGTTTTTTTGATTCGTTATTCAAAATAGAAAAAAGGAGATGTAATAGTATGACGTTTGCTAATCGTTTATTCAAAACTGTAGAACCTGTCTGGGATAGTTATTTGTCTCACCCATTTGTAAGAGAAATTGGCGAGGGGACGCTAGCTAAAGAGAAGTTTATTCATTACATGAAACAAGATTATCTGTACTTAATCGAATACTCACGAGTGTTCGCCATTGGGAGTACGAAGGCAAATGATTTAAAAACAATGACTATTTTTGCGAATTTGCTTCATGGCACACTGAATTTTGAAATGGATTTGCATCGAAAATACGCAGCAATGTTTAATATTTCTGAAGAGGAGCTAGAAGCAACAAAACCTTCAGCAACGACAACTGCTTATACAAGCTATATGATTAGCCAAGCTCAGCTTGGTGGTGTGGAAAATGCTGTGGCAGCAGTCCTTGCTTGTGCTTGGAGTTACAATTGGATTGGAAAAAAGCTAGCAAAAACCTCAGGCTCACTGGATCATGAATGTTATGGGAAGTGGGTTCAGATGTATTCATCTGAAGAGTTCACGGCAATGGCTGAAAACTGTATTGAATTGATAAATGAAGTTACAGAAGGTAAGCCTGAAGAGGAGTTAAAGAGGATTGAAGAGATATTTGTTAAGACGAGTTACTTTGAATATATGTTTTGGGAAATGGCGGAAAAGGAGTCGATGTGGCCAGTTAAAGAATTAGCAAGGGAGACATTTCAGTGAAACTGAGAAAAATCTGTCGATGATAGACCAACTCTGATGTTTTTTAGACGTTAGTTCATGAAATCGTTTTCTCGACTAATCAATGGGTAGTCCGAAGTTGCAAATAGAGAAAGAAGGTTAGGTATGATGAGTAAGCTAGAAAAAATAATGGCACAAGTAGATGAACGTCAAGATGAGTTAGTAAGTTTATTAGCTAAGTTAATCTCATTTAAAACCCCTGGTCCGCCAGCTAGAAATACAACAGAAGCCCAAACTTATGTGGCACAATATTTAGAATCTCTAGGTTTCTCGATTGATATGTGGGAGGTGTATCCCAATGACCCTAATGTAGTTGGTGTCCATCAAGGCATAAAATCCGACAAGTATCAAAGCCTTATTCTTAACGGTCATATTGATGTGGCAGAAGTTAGACCAGGGGAAAACTGGGAGACAGACCCATTCAAAGCTGTCATTCGGAACGGCTACATTATTGGTCGTGGAGCGGCGGATATGAAAGGCGGACTAGCTGGTGCATTATTCGCCTTAAAGTTGTTAAAGGAAGAAAATATGCCTCTTTTAGGTGATGTGATTTTTCAATCAGTCATAGGAGAAGAAGTTGGTGAAGCCGGTACATTACAATGTTGTCAGCGAGGGTATCAAGCAGATTTTGCTCTCGTTGTCGATACCAGCGACTTACATATCCAAGGCCAAGGAGGCGTCATTACTGGCTGGATTACCATTAAGAGTAAAAAAACTTTTCACGATGCCACCCGGAGAAATATGATTCATGCCGGCGGCGGACTATTTGGGGCAAGTGCAATCGAAAAAATGGTGAAATTAATAGCCGGTCTTCAGGAACTTGAACGGCATTGGGCTGTAACGAAGCAATATAAAGGCTATCCTGGGGGCATCAATACAATTAATCCAGCAGTTATCGAAGGTGGCCGTCATGCAGCGTTTATTGCTGATGAATGTCGGTTGTGGATTACTGTTCATTACTATCCAGATGAAACTCATCGACAAGTCACCACAGAAATTGAAGAGCATCTTTTAAAAGTAGCGGAGGCTGATGTCTGGTTACGAGAAAACCCACCGATATTTGAATGGGGAGGAACATCGATGATTGAAGACAAGGGGGAAATTTTTCCTTCCCTGGAAGTAGATCCAACTCATCAGGCAGTTAAATTACTATCAAATTGCCATCAAGCAGTTACCGCTGAAGATGTGACGATTGATGTTTCCCCATCTGTTACAGATGGCGGATGGTTCTCAGAAGCAGGCATTCCGGCAGCTATTTATGGACCAGGGGATTTCCTTCACGCACACGCTGTAAATGAACAGTTAGCTATTGACCAATTAGTATCTTTTACAAAAACGATGATTAACTTTATTTACCAGTGGTCCAATCAAAAAAAAGAACAATCAATAATTTTATCAAAGAAGGATAGAAAGGATGAATCCCTGTGACCTATTTATTAGTCAATGAGAAAGATGGGCTTCAGTTTCAAAATGTCCATTTTGATTATACAAATAGTACCGGAGCTAGAGCTATTTTAAAAGATGTCAGTTTTTCGATTAAAAAAGGAGAATTTGTCAGTATTGTTGGTGCAAGCGGTTCAGGAAAATCAACTATTTTTCGACTGATTGCTGGCTTGGAAGAGCAAAGCAGTGGCACTATCTCTCTTAACGGGGAAAAGACAGAAAAGCGTTTAGGTAAAGTAGGCTACATGCCACAACAAGACTTGTTAATGCCTTGGCGAACCATTCGACAGAATGCGGCACTTCCTTTAGAACTCCAAAAGAAAACAAATACTGATAATGAAAAAGTCGATAAGTTATTAGAAGACTTTGGTCTAAAAGGGTATGAAAATAAATACCCGAATGAACTATCCGGTGGTATGCGTCAACGAGTCTCCTTTTTACGGGCTACTTTATCAGGTTCTAATGTGTTATTGCTAGATGAACCCTTTTCGGCCCTTGATGCGATGACACGATTACACATGCAAGAATGGCTACTACAACAATGGGAGAAGCAAGGGGCAACTATTTTGTTCATCACTCATGATATTTCCGAGGCGTTATTTTTGTCCGATCGGATTTTAATGATTACAGAGACACCGTTTACAACAATGGAAGAGGCAGAGGTGCCTCTCCAACGACCAAGGCAACAACATCATTTGGACCAACAAGCAGTGGTTGAACTAAAAAACAATTTAATAGAACGTTTTCGAATGAGGGGGTAGTACATGAGAAATTATGTTTATTCGACAGTATTGATTTGTGTCTTATTCTTTTTCTGGGAAATCGGTGCAAGGTTCCTAAATACGTCGTTTATCTTGCCAGCACCAAGTGAAATAGGTAGGAAGCTTTGGGAGTTACGGGAGGCATTATTATTAAACCACCTGCCAGTTACTTTTTCGATTATTGCCATTGGTCTAACTATTTCCTTAATACTAGGAATTTCTTTAGCGATTGGTATGAGTATGTCAAAAATATTAGAACAAGCGGTTTACCCATTATTAATTGTCTTACAGACAATCCCGATTATTGCCTTGGCACCAATTTTTGTTCTGTGGTTTGGCTATTCTATTTGGAGTAAAGTTGTTGTGACAATTATTATTACTTTTTTTCCGATTACAGTCAGCACTGTTGATGGGTTTCGGTCCACCAATAAGGAGTTGAAAGAATTATTTCAATCCATGGGTGCCTCTCGATGGCAACTTTTTTTAAAATTAGAAGTTCCTTCTGCACTCCCCTCCTTCTTTTCAGGGTTAAAAGTAGCTGTACCGATGAGTGTGATTGGTGCAGCGATTGGCGAATGGTTAGGGGCGCAAGCGGGCTTAGGGTATTTCAGTCGGCGAATGATGACACAATTCGATGGTGCTGGAGTATTTGCACCCATCGTTTTACTTTCTCTGATAGGTATCCTTCTGTTCATAGTCGTTGTTTTATTAGAAAAATATATATTGAATTGGAGACGAACGTAAAATGAAAAAAATATCGAGTTATATAGTTGCGATTGCTTGTTGTTTGCTAGTCTTAAGTGCCTGTGGTAAAGAGAGTAGCGAAGCTGAAAATGAAAGTTTAGTCACTAATGAAGACATGGCAAAAGTGAGCATTATGTTAGATTGGTATCCAAACGCCGTCCATAGTTATTTATATGTGGCAGAAGAAAAAGGCTATTTTACTGAAGAAGGACTTGAGGTAGCGTTCCAATACCCGGCAAATCCCACGGATCCACTTGCTTTGGCAGCTTCTGGGAAGGTGACAATGGGGCTGTATTACCAACCGGATGTCATTATGGCAAAAGCCAATGAAGGAATTCCAATAAAATCAGTGGCGGCGGTAGTCAGAGAACCACTAAATCATGTCGTGTATCCTTCAGATAAGCCAATAAAATCACCTAAAGAATTAGAAGGTAAAAAAGTTGGTTACCCAGGCATCCCTATAAATGAAGCACTAGTAAAAACGATGGTTAATTTTGACGGTGGTGATTATAACAAAGTTGAAATGATCAATGTTGAATTTGAATTAGCCTCCTCTTTAATTTCAAAGCAAGTCGATGCAGTAAGTGGGATGTATGTGAATCATGAAGTACCGGTTTTACAAAGTAAAGGTCATGCCATTGATTACTTTAATCCAGTTGATTATGGCGTACCGAGTTATTATGAAATAGTAGCTGTGACAAGTGAAGAAACATGGGAAAAGGAGCAAAGAAATATTGAGGCTTTTTGGAAAGCCGCTCGAAGAGGCTACGATTTCATGGCTGAAAATCCTGAAGCAGCCCTACAAATTATTCTTGATAATCAAGACGCTGCGAACTTCCCTCTTGATAAAGACGTAGAGATGAAAAGCATGGATATTTTATTGCCGAAAATGACAAGCGACTTAGGGTTTGGGTCACAAGACAAAGCTTCTTGGCTAGAGACTGCTGATTGGCTTAAGAAAAATGAATTAATTGATGAAATCCCTGACATGGATCAATTAATCGTAAATATTAAACCTTAAGTTAAGTGAATAATGAGTGATTTAGGAGGTGGTGTCAGCAGTCACTAGCCTCCTATTTTACTTAACTAGGCCAAAGCAGATCACCATGGGCTTGTTTAGCTCTAGTATCATTTAATAATAACTAGCCTTTTAGTAAGCTGATAGTTTACAGAATCGCAATAAGTCTGACTCGCTCAACTTTCGAGGATACCATTAAAACTGTTAATGCTCAATAAATTTCAAAATGCTATATAATAGAATTAAAATTAGGGGAAAAGGAGGGGAAACTATGAAAGTTAATAAGTATCAAGCTGACTATTGGAAACGAATTTATTTAATACAAGATTACATTGAAGCCAACCCGACAGACATATTCACCTCTGAACAACTCGCTAAAATTTCGGGACTTTCGAAGTATCATCTTCATAGAATTTTTAGCGCGCTGACAAATGAATCGATATTTCAATATGCAACAAGAGTGAAGATGGAATGGGCACTAGGTATGGTAACAGAGCGAAAAAACTTATCAATAACTGAGATTGCCTATGAACTTGGATTTAGTGATTCAGCTGTTTTCTCAAGAAGCTTTAAAAAGTATTTCGACATGTCACCTAAAGAGGCAAGAAGTGAAAATAGCAACAATTGCAAAGATACTGATTTAAATTCCCCTTATAATCGATTTATAGATGAAAAGAAAAGCCCTGTTCAAGGCGAGATTAGAGTAGCGTCAATCCAAAGTATGAAAGTCATCTATAAAAGAATATTAAGTTCATACGGTGATTTAGATTCAAACAATAGTAGCCTAGGCGAGTTATATCAATTTGGAATAGCAAAGGACTTGCTAGATAGTAAGACCGCTCTACCATTGACTATTTATCATAGCCACCCTGATTTGACTTCACCAAGAAATCAAAGGACTAGTAATTGTATTATTATTAAAGAAGGAATAGACCATGTAGATAGTGATAAAATTGGTGTGATGGAGATACCAGTAGGTTTATACGGTATTATTCATTTTGAACTATCCCTAAATGACTATCCTCTGGCTTGGGAGTTTGCTTATAGTGAATGGCTGCTGTCTAGTGGTTACTTTCCAAGAAACTCATTTCCATTTGAAGTCTATTTAAACAATCCTTTGGAAGAACCAGCGCGAAAACATATTGTTGAAATCTACATTCCAATTGAACCAATACGTGAATAACGAAGGAGAGTATATGAAATATATTGAAATCGAAAATGCACATGTTAACAATTTAAAAAACATAAACATTAGGATTCCTAAACAAGAGTTGGTTGTAATAACTGGTATTAGTGGTTCTGGAAAATCAAGTCTGGCTTTTGATTTGATATTTGAAGAAGGGCGAAAAAAAATCTGCAATCGATTGGTATGGCATTGGACTTTGGGGAAAACGACTATACTAGCATTGTTGGCCTAAGTCAGACTGTCGCAGTCAAACAAAATTTGATTAGGCAGAGTAATCCTAGGTCTACCTTAGGTTCAAAGACAGGTATTTTAAATAACGTCGGCTTGCTCTTTGCTAAAGAAGGGGTTTCAACAGATGATTCAATGGGATCGATTGATGACTTAGATGCAAGTGTCTTTTCGTATCTTTCGCCAACAGGTATGTGTTTTGATTGTGGCGGGAAAGGGAAGACATTCCATATGCATATGGAAAATATTATTTTCTCTAATACAGCAACAGTCGAGGAAGTTTTTAAGAATGTTGGTTCAACAAAAGGCTTCCTTAATCTGCTACAGAGAAAGTACAAGGAGTATTTTGATAAACTGTTTTTAGCTTGTCCTGATGATATCCAAGATGAATTAACTTATGGAGTAGTCGATAATAATTCTGGAAAAGTTAGTTATTGTCTTGAACGAGTATTGCAAAATCGCTTTAATCGTGGGGAAGACATTCAAGCCTTATATTCTGAGGATATTTGCGAAACATGCCAAGGCTTCCGGGTTTGTGAGGAGGCAATCGAGACAAAAATTAATAGCCGGCACATTGGAGAAATTGCTAATATGCCTTTAACGCAAGTCAAAGAATTCTTAGATAATGTAATCGATCAGAATGAGCTATCTTCGTTTGGCACAGAAATGTCTAAAACCATAATTAGAGCCTTAAATTTACTTATCGACATTAAGTTAGGTTATTTAACTCTGTACCGGGAAATGCCTAGTTTAAGCGGCGGAGAATTACAACGTGTTTTTTTACATGACCACATGGAGTCACAACTAGATTCGCTGATCTATGTGTTTGATGAACCGACCAGTGGGTTACACGAATCGGAAAAGCAAGGAATCATTGATTCGCTGCAAGCTTTGAAGAAACAAGGTAACACGGTGATCGTTGTGACACATGATAAGCGAGTCATTCAAGCCGCTGATAACATTATCGATGTTGGCGAAAAAGCTGGTGATTTAGGCGGGGAGATTGTTTTTCAAGGAACCTATCTTAAGTTTATCGATTGTCCGACCTCTCTCTCTGCTATGTATCTGGATTATGATATGACAAAAAGTAAAAAGAAAGAATATTCCAGTGAAAAGGGAAGCATCCAGTTAAGGAATGCTTGTAAGAACAATCTGAAGAATATTTCAGTTGATATTCCTAGCAATCAAATTGTTGGGATTGCAGGTGTCTCAGGAAGTGGAAAAAGCACATTAATTTCTAAAACATTAGTGCCACTTTGCAAAGAACAGTTGAAAAATAAGAACCATAACGTTCAAAACATTAGTAGCTTAGGCAATATTAAAAATATCATAGAAATCACGCAAGCGCCTATTGGCCGAAAATCAAACTCCAATCCTGTTACTTATTTAGGGTTATGGGATAAAATAAGAGAGCTGTATTCGAAACAACCTCAAGCTTTTGAAGGGAATCTCAAGGCTGGCGACTTCTCTTTTAATTCAAAGGGGGCTTGTCCTGCTTGTAAAGGTAGTGGAATAGAAAGTATTTCAATCGGCTATGATATTCAATTTGATAAAGTGTGTCCAGAATGTTTAGGTACACGATTTAATCAGAAAACGTTACAAGTGACATATAAAGATAAAAATATTAATGATGTTTTAAAAATGAGTATTGATGAAGGGATTATCTTCTTTGAAGATTCAATGATTGATCTCTCAACGTTACACATGCTCAAAAAAATCGGGATGGACTATATGAAACTAGGTCAACCAACGTCTACTCTTAGTGGCGGTGAAGCCCAAAGAATCAAGCTGGCAAAAGAAATTGGAAAAGCTAAAAAAAACAATACGCTATATGTGTTGGATGAACCTTCCACTGGTTTGAGTCAATATGATATTTCAAAATTAGTTTATTTATTAAACGAATTAGTCGCCTCTGGGAACTCTGTTGTGGTCATTGAGCATGATATTGATATATTAAAGGCTTGTGATTGGCTGATAGAACTTGGCGAAGGCAGTGGCGATAAAGGTGGTAATATTATTAGCCAAGGAACCCCTGATGACTTAAGAAAAAATGAATTATCAATGACAGGGAGGTATTTGTAGCGTGACTAAGAGGAATCTAAGAACTGAAGATAAATTAGCGATTGATAAGCTAATCAAAAATCAACATTCAACTATTAGAGGCTTAGCTATCTTATCAAATAATCAAATTATTTTAGAGACATATTATGGCCGAAAGACGAAAGAATCAAAGTTCAACGTTGCTTCTATTACCAAAAGTGTGATGTCTTTGTTGATAGGAATCGCAATCGATAAAGGATATATTCAAAGTGTGAATGAACGAGTGATGAGTTATTTCCCTGAATACAGTTTCACGGATAATAATAAGCAGAGAGAGCAGATTACTATCAAACATCTTTTGACAATGACGACCCCCTTTCCTTTTCAAAATATGAGAGAACCTTTAACTAGAATACGCAGACAGCCTGATTGGATCGAGTATGGGCTAAAAATCATGGGTAATGGGGGAAGAATTGGCACATTCAAATATTCCACAACAGGTGCTCACATACTATCGGCAATTCTTACAAAAGCTACTAAAATGAGTGCCCGTGAATTTGCAAATCTTTATCTTTTCAAACCGTTGTCAATTGACGACATCCCTAAATACCAAATGACATTCGATATCGAACATGTTTTTGGTAGCAAGATGAAAGGCTGGGTCTCTGATCCCTTAGGTTATAACTCAGGGGGCTGGGGGTTAACCTTAACCTTAACTGAAATGACTAAAATTGGGCAACTATGTCTGGCTGATGGAGCGATTAATGGCCTTCAACTAATTAGCAAAGAATGGTTAAAAGAATCGGTTATGGCAGTAAAAAACAGTTATGGTTCCTACGGCTATCTTTGGTGGATAGGCGATACTGATTACGAATATATGGCAACTGGTTCTGGTGGAAGTATTATTTATATAAATGAAAAAGAGAACATTGTGATCACAATAGCGTCAACCGTTATTTCCAAGCACGTTGATAGAAAAAAATTAATCGACAAAATTCTGGATATGTTGAAAAGTGAAGAAGAGCATAGTGGTTGTGGTAGATGAGGGGGATTATCAAGTATGATGAGTTATTGATACATGTAAAAACGAATCTGCGGAAATTACTTTTCCAACTAATGGTCAAATTTAATGTTATTTGGTATTTTTTCAAGAGATAAAAGGCAATTCTCTGTAATTAGTCGTTTAAGAGTTGATATAGATTAGCTTGTCTTCATAAAGTACAATCAAATAAGATAAATAAAAAATAGTAAGTTTTATCATTGGGTCAACAGGATATTATTGAAGATGAAAAGGGGTAAAAATGAAAACTAGAATGCCTGAAATCCTTTCTTTCATTTCAGAGGAAGCGGTTAATAAAAAAATGACAAGCGAGGAAATTGCGAAGCATTTTGGTTATAATAAATATCACTTTAGTCGGAAATTTAAAGAAATAAACGGTTTTAGCGTTGCCGAATTTCTATCTAGTTTAAAAATTGAAAAAGCAATCATTGAACTTGATGAAGAAAAGAGAATAATTGAGATACAAGAACATTCAGGATTTGAAAGTAGTGGTAGTTTTACGAATATTTTTAAAAAATATACAGGTAGTTCACCCAAAAAATACCAAACTGAAATGAATGAAATGTTTTACGATATTAAATCGTTTGAAAATGAAGATAAGAATAAATCACTTGATTATTTTGAAGAAAAAAACGATTCTTTTTGTACCGTGAACATTGATGTGCCTGAGGGATTTGAAAAGGGAATGATATTTATTGGTCTTTTTCATACGCTAATACCTAATCATCTGCCTATATCAGGATTAGCCACTAAAACTTTAAGAGAAAATAAATTAAAAAATATACCAAGAGGAAATTTTTATTTATTAATTTGTGCTATAGATAGTTCCAACAATATTTTATCTTATTTTAATTTAGAAAAGAGTTTAAGAGGGAAAGTGGATGAGAAATTATCCTTTCCAGAAAGTTCTGGAAATAGCTACACAATTAAATTAAGAGAACCAATACCAGAAGATCCACCGATATTAGTTAATGTAGTTAAACTTTTAGTTTCCCGCTTAAAAAACACAATCTAGAATAATAATAGTTGTCTTAGAAATGGTAAGATACTTGTAAGAAGATGAAATGGAGGAAATCGTTATGGGATTAAAGGCGAAAAGTATCACTGTAGGTCTACCAGTAAGTAGTTTGGACAAATCGGCTAGTTGGTATGAAAAAGTTCTTATGAGTGATGAGAAATTTATACCTGTTGAAGGAGTTATCGAGTATCCAATTGGTTCCGTTTGGATTCAACTTTTCGAAGAAAAAATAAATGTATCAGAGAATGTTTTGCGTTTAGAAGTTGAAGATATAGAAAGTGAATTTGAACGTTTGAAAGCTCTTGAAATAATAGTTGATGAAAAGATAGAGGATGTCCCAGGTCTAATTCGATATTTTGATTTCTCTGATCCAGATGGCAATAAGTTATCTTTCTATTGGTTATACACTCAAGAATAAATTTTATATATTCTGCCTTTTCAAATTAAACTAGTTGGTATTAGCAAGTTATGAAAGTACCTATTGATAACATATTTTGGAACAGATTAAAAAACCCCGCTAAGAAAGATTTTTCTTGGCGGGGTTTTTCGCGGGAAACTATTTTATTTTTAATTAGTGTTTACCTTTTTACAATAACTAATAAGCTGTTAAATCAAGATAAACTAGTCAAAATTATGTTTATGAATTATTCTCACACTAACCAATTCGCTAAGGATAAAAGATAAGGACGTGCTGTTTTTGAGCAGTTTGGGAAAGCTGAGAGTCACAGTGAGGGTTACAAGTTTCTTTTCTTTTTTATTTTTGACAGAATGATGACATGAAAGGTTCTGTATGGAAACAAGTGGTCACATTAAGGGTCACCTAGTCCCAGTCTTTCATAATTCTATTCTAGCAGAAACTTTTCTAGTTCATTCTTAGAGCTACATAAGTACGAGCAACTAACACTGCCGAGATTTCCTGAATTTTTTACTAGCACTCCCATATAAGGTTTACCATGATTAAATGGTTTTCTACCAGAAGCTACAATTACTCCTATATTTGCTCGCATTTCATAGCTAGTCATAGCCTCTGTAAGCTGGATTAAGGCTATACCATGAATTTCTGCATATTCTCTTGCACCTTTTTGGAAATTAGAACTAGATATTAATATACCTTTCTGAGCGCCTATGGATTCTATTTTCCCGTTCAAAACTTGCACTTTTTCTCTGGAAATTGATTCTTTATAATGTTTGCATTCAACAATCGTTCGGTATATGACACTCATAAGTTCGAACTCAATATATCCGTCAATTTGGTAATTGCCATCATGAGTTTTAATAATTTTATTATGTTCAAATTTTACATTTGGCAAATTATTCGTTTGTTCTTTGAGAAGATCAAGTGAAAATTGTTCGAATTCAGTCGGTGTTAAATTCATGAAAGATTTCTCCATAGGATTGTACATTTTTATCCTCCAATTATTTTATTCAGATTCAAGACTTAATATATCGCCTAAACAGATGTTGGTATGAATGATACATTTAACAGCGTTGTCCTTAGTAATTTTTGAATGAACTCCTTTATTTTTGTCATTTAATAACCTCTAAAGTAGATATTATATGTATTCATTATATCAAATCACTACATATTAAAGAGGTTAAATTATATAAAAGTATGAACAGATTGATTACCATTAAAGTTGACCTGATTTTCTTCCGATTTTACCAATGGAGCAATAGATATTTGCCAGAAAGAGAATGAAAAATGTAGCCAATTTAGACTAGATTTGATGATTACAATGAGAGTAGCTTATTATTTAAACAGTTAATAGGAATCTTATTTTAATTTCAATTTATTTTTTTCGTTGATTTCGATTGCTTTTGCAAGACGTTCGTTTAATTGGGGGTTAAATCCGACGTTTCTTATACCAATTTTCAAAATTTCTACTTCATCATTAAAACGTTTTTGTTTACGGTATAAAATTCCAAGTTTTTCATACAAGGCCGGAGCATCAAAATTTCCTTTTACAGAACGTAACAACCAATCTTCAGCTTCTTTGTATTTACCTTGCTTATAATAGTTAATCCCTTTTATTTCTTCATCAAATCCATCAGATAATGGTTCTTTAGATAACAGGATTCTTTCTTTCAATGTTAAATTATCAGTTGGAATGAAAAATACGGTTTTTTCTTTTTTAGGGGAGCTTACTGTATTAGTATTTTCAGGAATTATTTCTTTTTTACTTTTGCGTGTACGAGCAACGTCTTTTTTTGTCATTTCATGACTTTCTTTTAGTAATAAATAAATATCAGATTGAATTTTAGAACTTAGTAAAGTGTTTGGATATTGGAATTCTCTATTTTCTATTGAAATATTGGATAAGCTTAATCTAATTTTTTCACGTGTATCCATTGGAACTGAATTATCTAATTTATAATATTTTTGACCATAATTTTTAATCAATAATTCTGTTAAATTTTGTTGAAATACTTCGGGGGTTGATTTTATATATCTGTTGTTAGTGAAACCTACTCCTTTTGCCAATACCATTAAATCCTCAGCGTTAAATTCCCCAATGAAAGATCCTTTTACTAAAAAAAGCAATTCAGGTCTCAAGGTGTCTAAATTAATATTAAATAAAATGTTGGGATCTTTTTTCTTCATAGCCGCATATATTAGAGCGTCATTAGAGTATGCAATAAAAGAACGATTATTATGTCTTTTTTGTAAAGCCATGATCATGTCAACAGCTTCATACAAATTATCATCTAAAAATATTTTTCGCTCCAAACCATAGTAATAAGTAAAAACATATCCGATATCAGTTTCTTGATCGATATTTGTCAAAAAGGTTAAATAATTATATCTTTGTTCAGGGGACATTTCGTAATAAGAAGGATAGTATCCCAATGGTTCAGCTTTACCTTTGATAACAGGTAGGGTGGTTATAATCTCTGACGGCTCATAATCGCTTTCAGACTCTAACGTAATAGTTATTCCGTTATATGTATTTGAGTTTGTATTAACGGCTGCTCTTACCTCAGAAATAAAAAGTAGCTTTCTTACGTTAAATGGAATGGATTTAGTTAAAATATCTAGGTTATTATTTGTGTTTTTTTTTGACGTAGGTGTCTTTTTTTTCTTGAATAAATCAAATAGTCCCATCCTTCTTCCTCCTTAAAATTACTATGTGCCTAATTATATCAAAAATTTTTAATATGGTTCTTAATTTCTGACTTTTAATTAAATTAAAAAGCTAGTCAATTAAGACTAGCTTCAATGGTCACAATGCGGTCACATCACAACAGATTTAAGATATATTTCATGCGTAAACAGTGTAATGATTAGGCTGAAAGCTTATTAAATCAATACTTTAAAATGTGTTCACACTAGCTACTATTCCCACTCAACAGTCGCTGGTGGTTTACTCGTAATATCGTACACGATACGGTTAACGTGATCGACTTCATTAACGATTCTGACAGAGATTTTTTGTAATAAGTCCCAATCAAAGCGGGCAAAGTCAGCAGTCATACCATCGATAGAAGTAATTGCACGAATACCAACAGTGTAATCATACGTACGGCCATCTCCCATCACACCAACACTACGGATGCCTGGTAAGACAGTGAAGTATTGCCAAACGTCGCGGTCAAGACCGGCAGCGGCGATTTCTTCACGTAAGATAGCGTCACTTTCGCGGACGATTTCTAGTTTTTCTTCAGTAATTTCACCAAGGACACGAATACCTAAACCTGGTCCTGGGAAAGGCTGGCGCCAAACGATGTTGTCAGGCATGCCAAGTTCAGTTCCAACTGCGCGAACTTCATCTTTGAATAACGTATTTAAAGGTTCAATTAATTTGAATTGCATGTCTTCTGGTAAGCCACCAACGTTGTGGTGAGATTTAATGACTTCAGCAGTTTCCGTTCCACTTTCGATCACGTCAGTGTATAACGTTCCTTGAGCTAAGAACTCAATGCCTTGTAACTTAGTTGCTTCATCGTCGAAGACGTAGATGAATTCATTACCAATGATTTTACGTTTTTGTTCTGGGTCAGAAACACCAGCTAGTTTGTCCATGAAACGTTTTTGAGCATCAACTTTAATGATGTTTAAGCCGAATTTTCCGCCTAACATTTCCATTACTTGAGTGCCTTCGTCTTTACGGAGTAAGCCGTGGTCAACGAAAATACATGTTAATTGGTCGCCGATGGCTTTTTGTAAAAGGACACCAACAACACTTGAGTCAACACCGCCAGATAAAGCTAATAAGACTTTTTTGTCGCCAACAGTTTCGCGAATTTTTGCGATTTCGATGTCGATAAAGCTTCCCATTGACCAGTCGCCAGTTGCGCCACAGACGTCAAAAGCAAAGTGACGTAAGACGTCATTGCCATATTCTGAATGTTGAACTTCTGGGTGGAATTGGACAGCGTAGAAGTTTTTAGCTTCGTTTGACATTGCCGCAATCGGGCAGTCGCTACTTGTGGCAGTGACTTCAAAACCAACTGGGACTTCAGTGACTAAATCGCCGTGGCTCATCCAAACTTGTTGTTTCTTAGGTAATTTTGCAAAGACACCAGATTCAGTGTTTTGGACGTCGATGAACGCTTGACCGTATTCTTTTTTCGAAGCAGCTTCAACTGTTCCGCCGAATTCTAAGGTCATTAATTGCATGCCGTAACAAATTCCTAAGATGGGAATCCCTAAGTTGAAAATTTCAGGATCGACTTTGAACGCATTGTCCCCATAGACACTGTTCGGTCCACCTGAAAAGATGATGCCTTTTGGTGCGATTTCTTTGATCTCAGCCGCAGTAATGCGGTGGCTCATTAATTCAGAGAACACTCCGAATTCACGAATCCGTCGAGTAATTAATTGGTTGTATTGACTTCCGAAGTCTAATACGATGATTTTTTCTAATGTTGTCATGTCGGCAACCTTGGTCACGTAGCTTCACCCTTATCTTTTATTAGTTTTTTATTTTCAGTTAATGTTGCCACTAACTAATTTATACATTGGTTAATACTTCGTTAAGAACACTTGGTCAATTTGATGATTATCAGTTTTGTGTAAGATAATATCGGCATTGTTCCGTGTCGGTAAGATAAACTCTTCTAAGTTTTTTAGATTAACGTCTCGCCAAACGCCTTTTGCCATTTCAAAGGCATCTTCACGATTACCGATGGCATAGGAATAATAAAAATTGTCTGGTTCTAAAAACGCCGTATCTAGTAAGGCGCCAAAGCGAGTTAAATACCACTTTTCAATTAGCTCAGGATCGGCATCAACAAAAAGTGAGAAGTCAAAGAAGTCACTAATATAAATCTGTTCATTCGTCGGCACTTGTAAGACGTTAATGCCTTCGACGATTAAGATATCCGGTTCATTAATGAATTCTTCTTTATCTGGGATAATATCGTAAATATCGTGGGAGTAAACGGGCGTTGAAATGTTTTCTTTGCCACTTTTAACTTTATCCAAGAAGGAAATCAGTTGTTCCATGTCGTAACTTTCTGGGAAACCTTTCCGATCCATAATGCCACGTTCTTCTAAAACAGCATTCGGATAAAGGAAACCATCTGTTGTAATCAACTGGACATTTCGGCGCTTAAAAATCCGCGAAAGCATCATTTGTAAGAGACGAGCCGTCGTGCTTTTCCCAACAGCCACACTGCCAGCCACCCCAATAATAAAAGGTGTCAGACCTTGATAAGATTGCATAAATAAGCCTTTACTTAACTGTAGTGATTCATACTCTTTCATATAAATATGGATGAGATGAGTCAAAGGCATATAGATGTCTTGAACATCTTGTAAAGAAATGCGGTCGTTAAAACTTTTAATTTCTTGTAACTCAGCCTCGGAAAGTGGGGGAATACCATTACGGTAAAATTTCTTCCATTCTTCACGAGAAAATTGATAGTGCTTTTTTGAGCTCTTCATTGGGTTTTAGCCCTCCGTTAAAATTTTACGATTGTCTATCGTCCTATTGAAAACATTTTATCATAATATTAAGTAAATATCTTAGATTTGAATCTGAAATCTCTTTTTTGTTAAGAAAATCTCATTTATTACATCCAAGGGATATTTAATGATACGGTTTTAGAGAATTTTTCATGAAAAGCTTTCTCTTTTAAGCCATGAGCGCGTCGTTCTTCATAACCGGCACAGATCATAATTTCTTCATTAGTTTCCGGTTGAACAGCTGGCACGGCGAAATCGGCTTCTGGTTTTTCTTTAGAAGCCACAGCGACAAAAGTCATAAAACAAGTAGCCGCTAAGTAACGCTCGCCACTAATTAAGTCTTCACCAATAATTTTGGCAAAAGTTTCCATTGATTTCGTACCAGTACCGCTGACAAAGGTTTCGACACAGACTGAGTGGTTTTCACCAATGGGATGAAGGAAATCAAGGCGATCCGTTGAAGCTGTCACAGAATTCCGTCGACAGTGACGAGTAATTGAAATCGAAGCTGTATCGTCGATTAAGGCCATTAATTTACCACCAAAAAGGGTACCATGGGAATTTAAGTCAGTTGGAAAGACTCGGTGTGTTTGAATCACTCGTGATTCACGCCAGTATTTTGTCGGATTATCTAAAGGCTGCATCTATAAAAAACTCCTTTATCGTGCTATTATATGATTTAGAATTAAAACTAGCTGAATTATAACATAAAAAGCCATAGATGCGTTGAAATGAAAGGGGAAAGGTGGATTATCATGACAAAAATAATTTTATTTGGCGATAGTATTACTGCCGGCTATGCTGATGGGGAAATCAATCCGATTTTAACTGAGGCAGTCAAGGCAGAATTTAGCCAATTCGAAGTGATTAATGCTGGGATTCCAGGGGATACAACAGTCGATGGATTAAAGCGGGTAGGGAATCATGTGACGACGTATCAGCCGGAAGTTGTCACCGTCTTTTTTGGCGCCAATGATGTGGCGTTGCATAATCAAGTTTCATTAGCCGACTACCAAATCAATTTACGAAAAATTATTGAAGCAATCGGACCGGCGAAAGTCATTTTATTAACAACCCCCTTTGCTAGTCAGCGCAATCAAAGCTTAGATCGCCCTTTGGAAGCAATTGAGAGCTATACTATTGCCGCCCTTGAGTTAGCAACAGAGCTTCAGCTACCAGTCATTAATCTTTTAGAGGTTATGTTAACGAGTCCCGAACCTGAGAACTACTTACAAGCCGATGGTTTGCATTTTTCAGCTGCCGGGTACGACATGTTAAGTCGCGAAATTAATCAAGCAATCAAGAAATTAATCAAGAGAAAGAGTGATTCCCATGAGTAACAATCATTATTATACTAACCAACCAAGTACTCCCCACGATTTATCAGAGTGGATGTTTGATTTAAAAGGTAAGACTTTCCGCTTTACTACAGATAGTGGCGTTTTTTCAAAGAAAACTGTTGATTTTGGCTCACGAGTCTTAATCGATGCATTTTCAGAAGAAGGCTTACCAACTGGGGATATTTTAGATGTGGGCTGTGGTTATGGGCCAATCGGTTTAGCATTAGCTAGAACGAGTACCCGTCATGTTGAGATGGTCGATATTAATGAACGAGCGGTGGCTTTAGCTCAAAAAAATGCGACGAACAACGGCATTAAAAATGTCACGATTTATGCTTCAAATATTTATAGTGAAGTAACAGAAACTGGTTATGCAGCAATTTTAAGTAACCCGCCAATTCGAGCTGGGAAAGAAGTCGTCCATGAAATTTTAAGTGGCGCCTACCCATTATTAGCAGAAGGTGGCACGTTGACGGTCGTTATTCAAAAGAAACAAGGGGCACCAAGTGCGGCTAAAAAAATGGCAGAAGTTTTTGGTAATGTCGAAACGTTAACGAAAGATAAAGGCTATTTTATTTTACAAAGCCGCAAATAATGACTTAGCTATTAATAGGCGTAAAAACCTCAAAAAAAAAAAGACTAAAAGGTCATCAATTAGTCATAAACTAAAGTTATAGTATATTTATACCAAACAAACCCTAACTAAAATTTTTCATTTTTTCATTATTTACTTAAAGGGTCTGACTAGCTAATTAGCTTACAGAACTAATAAGTAAATGAAACTCCTTCAGCGGCCAGTAATGATTACTGGTCGCTCTCCTTTTGTCAAAAAATAAAGACAAGTTGCTAACTCTCGCTTAGGGATAGCTACTTGTCTTTTTATTTTTGAAAAATTGTAATAAGTAATACAAAAAATACTGACTAAGTAAACTAAAAAGAGTAATAGTAAGCAAACAGCCAAAAGGGCTGAATGGCTTAAAGTAGGTATCCCAATAGTCAGGGTTACTAAAACCAACCAAACAAACATAAACTAGCACTTAAAAAAGACAAGCTCATACCAACTAAGATTAGTTTAGATTCTTTGAGACGGCTAATTAAAAGGACTGCTATGAAATGCAAGGCGAACTGTAAGAGATAGCCTGTTAGACTGGCAAAGTAAAAATCTAAAAACATTGCGAAAAAACTTAAAGGGAGCAAATAGCCAATCAGAAGAAGGGGTGTTAAATTTTTTTTGACATAAAAGCCCTACTAAGTCATCGTTTTTTTGATTGTGTCAGGAATCATCATAACTTCGGTTTTTAAATCCACGGGTTGAAAACTTTCATCAATACATTCTGCCCAATAGGCTAAGTATTTTTCATCAATCCAATGAGTCGAATCAGTGACTTCTTGACCACCACTTCCTTGAATCGAGTACCAATACAAGTATTCTTGCCCATCTAAGACTTCTCGAAAAATAGTTTCCACATATATTTTTTCCATTCCAAGAGTAATTAAGACTTCGGCCATATTTTCATTTAAAAAAGCGAGCCAGTCATCGACAATGGCAGATTTACCAGCTTTGACTTTAAAGCGGGTGAGTTCAGTTGTTAACATGTGTCAGCACCTTCTAGACTTGTCGCCAAGTCATTTCTAGTTCTAGTTCATTCGTTTCTGTATCTAAGGCTTCTTTTTGAATCTCAAAGCCTTGTTTTAAGTAAAATTGGCGGGCAGTGGCATTTTTTTGATAAACACTTAAATGAAGTTCACTGGCTTCAGCTTTGGCTGCTGCCAGTAGAGCCTTGCCAAAGCCTTGACTAGTATAAGCTTTTTTTACAAAAATCCCCGCAATGTATGAATCCATAAGTCCTAAAAAGCCAATAATTTCAGACTGGTGATAGGCTAAAAAAAGGCTAGCTTCAGGTAATAGTTCTTTAACTTGGTCCTGGCGTTCTTGCCAATAGACGGGAGGGATGAAGTCGTGAGCGTCAAGATTAGCCTCAAGCCAAATCTGACTGATCTGATCTAAGTCTGTTTGAGTAATGTTACTAGCAAGTTGTATCATTATAAAAAACTCCTTTTCGATTAGAGGTCTATTTATATAGCAGCTTATCGTATTTAATTATATTTTAGCACGACTTGCTATAATATAGGTAGAATAATAAAAAGTAAAACGTTGAGTTACCACTTATCGTTCGATAAGTGTATACTTGGATAAAGTATTTATGAAACGATGGAAAGAAAGTCAAAAATACTTTTAGTCTCGTCTTGTAAAAGCAAGAGACTAGCAAGACCATAGGAGGGAATGTTAGTGCCAGAAAACCCAAAAATAGAACTAAACCACTTGATTCAAGCCTTTAAGTTAGGGGCAGAACGGGTGATTGCCAATAAAAATGAGTTGAATGAGATCAATGTTTTTCCAGTTGCAGATGGTGATACTGGAAGCAATTTAGCCTCATTGATGACTGGGATTCTGACTACGACATATCAGAAGACTGAAACAGTTACTAGTTTCTTAGAAGAAATTGCGGAGGCCGCATTTGAAGGGGCGAGAGGCAACTCGGGAATTATTCTTTCCCAATATTTTAGCGGGTTAGCTCGCTACACTAAAAGCAATCAGTTCAGTGATTTCACCCAAACTCTTCAATTCTCAGTTGATTACGCATATGAAGCGATTGAAACACCAGTAGAAGGAACAATGTTAACAGTTATTAAAGTTTGGGCAGAAGCTGTTAGAAGCAACTATGCTGAAACAGGAGAAGTGAAAGCAACCTTAGAGTTAGCCTTTAAAGCAGCTGAGGTGGCTTTAAAAAACACGCCTAATCAATTAGCAATCCTCAAGAAACGAAAAGTAGTCGATTCTGGGGCAAAAGGCTTTGTTTATTTTTTAGAAGGCTTTACTGAAAGTTTTTTAGGGGAAGTATCAGTAGTAACAGACAATCAACAAACTGGAGCAATTAATAAATTGTCGAAATTAAACGTAGACCGGGAAATAACGAAAGCACCGAAGTTTAGGTATTGCACAGAAATATTGCTTGAAGACGTCTATTTAAATAGTCAGGAACTAAAAATCATGCTTCGTGAACTAGGGGATTCTTTAGTTGTCGGTCAAACTCAGAGACAGACTCGGGTTCATATTCATACGAATGAACCAGCTAAGGTTATCGCTTCTTTGAATGCGGTAGGGACGATTAAACAGCAAAAGGCTGATGACATGTTGTTACAATATCTAGTGAAGTCGGAACCTAATTCAACTATTGCAATCGTCACCGACTCAGTTGCGGACATCCCTGAAAAGGTGCTTTTAAATCAACAAATTCATGTTTTACCTTTAACAATTATCGTTGATGGAGTTGCTTATATTGATAAGGTTACCTTAGATAGTCAAGGTTTGTTTCAAATGGCATCTCAGGTCAATCAACGGTCAACAACTTCCTTGCCAAGTTTAGCCACAATCCAAAATCTATTTTCATTTTTAGAGAGTCATTATGAAAAAGTGATTTTTATCACAGTCGCTAAAGAGTTGAGCGGGACGTATAATGCGGTGGAGAAACTTGCTAATAATTATCGCAGCCAAAGCTTTGAGGTAGCGGTGATTGATTCTAAACAAAATTCGGCGGCGCAAGGTCTAGTCGTTTTAGAGGCAGCCAAAATGATTGAGGAGCAGCGGCCATTTAATGACATTGTGGAACAACTTAATAATACCATCCAAGGAACCAAGATTTTTGTTAGTATCGAAAGTCTAGATGCGATGATTAGCTCAGGGAGAATTCCGACTAAAGTTGGCAAAGTGATTAAAAGGATCAGCTTAAATCCGATAGTCAGTCTTAGTAAAACTGGCGGTGGAGCAATTGCAGGGGTGGCATTTAGTCGCCAAGGCAGTGAGAAAAAAATCTTGAAAAAAGTCTGCCGATTAGCGAAAGAACATCAGTTAGTAAGTTATAGTATTGTCCATGCTGGAAACAGTTTAAAAGCTCAAGAATGGGCTAAAATTTATACCGAAAAAATAGGTGTGGCCCCAGCTTATGTCATGAATATTTCAACAGTTGTTGCCTTAGGAGCAGGTCAAGGCAGTGTCGCAATTGCTTTAACGTATCAGGAAAGAGGGTAAAATATGTCAATTTATTTAATTATTGCAAGCGTCTTGTTTATTTATTTCACAGGCCTATTTATTTGGGCTCAATTACTAAATAATAACTCTATTGTAGATTTAGCGTGGGGAATTGGTTTTATCTTAGTCGCAGTGACTGGTTACTTGAATATGCCTAATAAAACGTTAGCAGCCACAGTGACTTTAGTTTGTACGACTATTTGGGGAGTGCGTTTATTTATACATTTAGCTAAGCGAAATATCGGTAAGCCAGAAGATTATCGCTATGTAAATATGCGTAAACGTTGGGGGACACAGTGGCCAAGGTTGAAAGCATACTTAAATGTTTTTGTCTTGCAAGGGGTGTTGCTCTACATAGTGTCTCTGCCGATTATCTTAGTGATGACTAGTTCGATAAAAAATTTTACTGTAATCAATAGTCTCGGAATAGCTATTTGGGTGATTGGTTTTACCTTTGAAGTTGTTGGAGATTACCAGTTGATGGTCTTTAAAGGGAAGTCGGAGAATCAAGGGAAGTTATTAACAACTGGCTTGTGGTCATTAACTCGGCACCCTAATTATTTTGGTGAAGCCATGTCATGGTGGGGCATTTATTTAATTACTCTTGTTGAGTTAAGAAATATCAGTGGGATAATTGGGCCGATTATCATAACTCTATTATTATTATTTGTCTCAGGTGTGCCTTTATTAGAAAAAAAATACAAGGATCGTCCAGATTTCATCGCTTATGCGGAAAAAACACCGAAATTTCTGCCTTTTATCGGAAAAAAAGGACTTTAAGAGGGTGAATGGTCGACTTTTAGAAGGAGGGTATCAATGAATAAATGGCGTAAAATTAGTATTAGTGTCTTGTTAACTGTCTTTTTTTTGATAGTCATTGGTTATTTTGGTTTGAAGAGCGTGACTTACCAACCAAGTCAACTTGCCCAAGAGGCAGCGGGCAGTAGTTCGGGAATTAATGTGAGTCAAAGTAAGGATGGCCTGATTTTCAGTCCGGAAAAGCCGACAACTAAACCTTCAATTTTGTTTTATCAAGGAGCTTTAGTCGAGGAGATGAGTTATAGTCTATGGGCTAAGACTTTGGCAAAAGCTGGCTATCCTGTTTATTTGATTCACCTGCCTTTAAATTTAGCAGTCTTCCAAGGAAATAAAGTTGAGGAAATCATTGAAGAGTTTTATCTTGATAATTATGTATTAGGGGGGCATTCTTTAGGGGCTGTTATGATCAGTCGCTACGCTCACGGAGATACTAGTGAGAATTTAAAAGGTGTCTTCTTCTTAGCTAGTTACCCAGATGAGAAGGGAGCGTTAAATCAGTTAGGAAAACCGGTTTTATCATTAACAGCTTCGGAAGATGGGGTCTTAAATCAAAAGAACTATGAGGCGAGTCGGATGTTCTTGCCTAAGGAAACCGAATTCCGAGAAATAGTTGGCGGCAACCATGCTGGTTTTGGCAGTTACGGTCCCCAAAAAGGCGATAATCCAAGTCAGTTAACAGAAAAAGAGCAACAAGATTTAGTAGCAGATGAATTGTTAAGCTGGTTAGAACGCTTATAAAAAAGAACTTTTCTTAGGAATGAGAAATGCTTCTCAATGTGAAAGAGAAGTATCTCTCAATCTCATCTTTTATTTTGTGTTATGGTAATGAAGTAGAAAAGTGAAAGATGGTGGCTAATTTCTTAAAAAGGGAGTGATGCCTATGATTAGAGCTGTGACTCCTAGAAAGGTCTAGCATGTCGGTATACGAAACATTGACAGTGGCAATCAGCTTTGCCATGTTAGTGCTTACGGTATTGAAATTTAATCAAAAAAAATAACTATCCACTAACTTTAGACTGTTAGGATAGTTATTTTTTTATATTCAACAGCTACCGTCTTAAAACGGTTCTACAAAGGGAGGTATGTTTCAGCATATCTCTCTTTTCAGTTAAATTATATCATAGGGGAAATTAGATGTATACTGATAACCCCGCTGTTTTACAGGGGTATTTTAAGGCTTGTACTGTGCTCAATGAGAAATGCTTCTCACTATAAAAGAGAAGTATCTCTCAATCTCATCTTTTATTTTGTGTTATGGTAATGAAGTAGAAAAGTGAAAGATGGTGGCTAATTTCTTAAAAAGGGAGTGATGCCTATGATTAGAGCTGTGACTCCTAGAAAGGTCTAGCATGTCGGTATACGAAACATTGACAGTGGCAATAAGTTTTGCCATGTTAGTGCTTACGGTATTGAAATTTAATCAAAAAAAATAACTATCCATTAACTTTAGCAGGTTAGGATAGTTATTTTTTATTATTCTTAAGCTACCGTCTTAAAACGGTTCTACAAAGGGAGGTATGTTTCTGCATATCTCTCTTTTCAGTTAGATTATATCATAGGGGAAATTAGATGTATACTGATAACCCCGCTGTTTTACAGGAGGATTTTAAGTTTTTTTACTGTCATTAATTTTTTGATATTGCTGAGCGAGAGCTTGTTCGTACTTACCGGTATTTTTTGGTTCGTAGTAACGGGCTCTTTTAATTTTATCAGGTAAGTATTGCTGGTCAACCCAAGAGCCTGGGGCGTCATGAGGGTACTGGTAACCGACACCACGATTCAAATCTTTAGCGCCACTGTAATGGCTGTCTCGTAAGTGGCTAGGAATCTCACCAGATTTACCTGCTCGAATATCAGCAATGGCATTGTCTAAGGCAGAATAGGCCGTATTCGATTTTGGTGATAAAGCGAGGTCTACGACAGCATTTGCTAAAGGAATCCGGGCTTCAGGAAAACCGAGTTTTTCGGCTGCTTGAACAGCACTAACGGTTCGAGCAGCAGCGGAAGGATTACCGAGACCGACATCTTCATAAGCAATCACCATTAAACGGCGGCAAATAATAAACAAATCACCGGCTTCAACTAAGCGACCTAAGTAGTGCAGGGCGGCATTAACATCACTGCCACGAATTGATTTTTGCAAAGCGGAGATGACATCGTAGTGAGCATCGCCTTTTTTATCATGAGTTAAGGCTTTCCGTTGAATGCATTCTTCAATGATACTAATCGTTAGGTGGATTTGCCCCTCATCATTGGCGGGTGTCGATTTAACTGCTAATTCTAAACCATTCAAAGCACTGCGTAAGTCACCATTAGTCGCGCGAGTTAAATGGAGCATGGCGTTGTCATCAATCGTGACAGCGTGTTGACCAAGGCCCCGTTCTTCGTCGGCTAAAGCGTGGTTAATGGCCACTTCAATATCCGTTTCACTTAAAGGCAGGACTTCGAAAATCTGAGTCCGACTACGAATGGCTGGGTTAATACTAATATAAGGATTTTCAGTCGTGGCGCCGATTAAAATAATCCGCCCATTTTCTAAATGGGGTAATAGAAAGTCTTGTTTCGTTTTGTCTAAACGGTGAACCTCGTCTAAGAGCAAGATCACGGTTCCGCTCATCTTCGCTTCTTCCGCCACGATTTGTAAATCTTTTTTAGTATCAGTAGCGGCGTTTAGCATGCGGAATGCGAATTTAGTTGAACCGGCAATCGCACTAGCGATACTTGTTTTACCAGTACCTGGTGGTCCGTAGAGAATCATGGAAGATAACATCTCAGCATCGACCATGCGACGAATGATTTTACCAGGTCCGACTAATTGCTGTTGGCCAACAACTTCTTCTAAATTACGGGGCCGCATTTGGTAAGCTAAAGGCTTGTGCATAAGTCCCCTCCTCTTCATGTCATAATACGCCTATTATACCATAGCTGAAGGGTCTTGCCTTTTTAGCGGGTTTCTCTGTTAATTTAGGAGTAATAGTTAAGGTCCCAGGATTTAATCAGTAATCGCTGAATTCATCATAGCTGATCCGACCATCTTCTAAAACAATTTTACGATTACAATAAGTTAGTAGCTCAGCTTCGTGGGTGACTAAACAAATCGTATGACCAGAGTTATGTAAATCTTTCAAATAGGTCATGACTCGTATCGTATTCTGATTATCTAAATTACCAGTTGGTTCGTCTGCTAAGATTAAAGGTGGCTGATTGATCATGGCTCGGGCAATGGCAGCTCGTTGTTGTTGGCCCCCAGAGAGTTGGTTAGGGTATTTTCCTAAGATATCTCTGATGTCAAGCTTATCAGCGACGTCATGAATGAGGGCTTTTTTAGCTTTACCAGTTAATTTTTGGTAATGGAGCGGTAGTTGGATGTTTTCAAAGATGGTGTAGTCTTGAATTAGCGCAAAAAACTGCACAACAAAACCAATTTCTTGATTACGAAAGTTGGCTAATTGCTTATTTGAATAAGTAGCCACATCATTTTCTTTGTATAAATAGCTTCCCTGAGTAGGGGCATCTAAAGTTCCTAAGATGTTAAGTAATGTTGATTTGCCGCTACCAGAGGAACCGGTAATTCCGATAAAGTCACCTTGTTTAATCTCTAATTTTTTTATGTCCAAACCTGTGGAAGTTAGCTCTTTTTGTTTGTAAATTTTTTTTATCATTTCAAGTTTTATCATACAAAAACCTCCTTTAAGTAGGCACTAATATTAATCATTTTAAACTTCCAAAGGGTTGGTAATATCAATAATGAGAACCAAAGTGTAAACAAAAAATAACTGATTATGAGAGTGACTAAAGATAACTGGTTGTCGCCAATAGTTATTAGTTCCCTTGGGAAAAAAGCGTTGAGGAAGAAACTTAAAGCAAAACCACTAGTGATAATAACCATCGTCATTAAGTAATTAATTAAGATAATGTCTTGTTTAGTCGAGCCGATACTTAAGTAGACAAAGAAGACTGGGGAACGCTGTTTGATAATCTCTTTAAAACAAATAAAGAAACTAATGCTAGCGAAAGTTAACATAATAAAAAACTTAATAAGTAACTGGGAAAATTGGTTATTTAAAATGTCTAGTTGGTTACTAATTTGTTGTGAACTATCATTTAAAACTAAATGAATCGGCGAAAGCTCCTGATTAAGCTCAGCTAAAAGTTGATTGATGTTGTCCATGCCAATGGTCTCTAACTGATTGTGACTCATGATTAGTTGGTACTGATATAAATTATTTTCAGGCAAGACATCATGAAACTGGTTTTGCGGAAGTAACATTTGTTGATTAAGGGACTGATAGGAAAAACTTTGTTCACCGGTTGATAAATCAAGTTGTTGTTGTGGGTTTAAAAAACCAATGATCGTGTAATCAATTCTGCTTAAGCTGTCTGTTTTGCCAGCGAGAAACCTTTCATCGGCTCTGCCAAAGTTAATTTTATCGCCTAACTGATAATGGTTTTGATAATCTGAACCTAAAATAACTAGAGGACTATCGGTTTGAAATTCTTCTGCAGAAAAAAAACGACCTTCCGCTAAGTCTACTGGAAAAGCCTTAAAAAAAGCCGAATTTGCTTCGATTACTTGAGGAACACTAGCGCTATCGCCACTATCTAGTAAAAAATTGACAGGTGGGTTGTTTTGGAAATGGAAAGCGGCTGTGCTGACAGCGGTCACTTGGCTTGAAAATCTGGAATAATAGAGAAACTCAGTCTGGGTTAACTCTTCAAATTTCTGCAAGACAGTCCTTTGAGCTTCTTGAGTCAAGGAAAATGACGTATCAAATAAATGCATGACTTGCTGACCAGCAAAGGTTCTTTCAAATTGCCTCTTTTTCATAAATAAATTGCTGCCAATTTGAATTGCTCCAAAGGATTCAAAAAAGATCAGACTAATTAGCAAGATTACTAATAGTTTTCTGAAAGGAAAGGCGATTGTTTCAACAGCAGTGTAACGTAAATTTTTCATAATGAACGACCTCGTAGTAAGCTTAATGGTGATGTGTGTATCAGACGGATAGTTGTGAAGGAGAGCATAATCAGACTCGTTAGAAAAGTCCAGCCCAATGTAATGACTGCCGGCAAGGAATAGACTTCAGGAAGACTAAAGATGAACTGAGCCAGCAATCGATGGCTCATTAGGCCGACTGCCACACTTGTCAAAATAGCTGTCAGTAAAGGTATTATTTCATGCCAAATAATTGTTGGGTTTTTCCAACCAAGCATTTTTTTGACACCGATAGTGACAATAGTTTTTTTCAAATAATTTGAAAAGACGAGTATGAGACTAATGACAGCTATCGAAAAAAGCGGCAAAGAAGCTTGAATAAACTCAAAGATTGACTGTTTTTTTTCGGTAATGACGGCGTCAGAAGTTAGTTTAAAAATATATCCTTGATCTGCTAGGGCAGATACAAAAGCTTGATAGTTTGCCTGGTCTTGTTGCGAAAGGATTATTTCAGGGAAATAAATCGTGTCATCTTCACTGAGGAAAGCCCTAGGATTAAGGTAGATAGGACTAGTTAACAAATTGGCCCGTCGGTAATCTTCGATGACTCCGACAACGGTATAAGCTTTATTTTTGATTTTAAGCTGACTTAGTTGGTTATTTTGTGCCCAAAAAGACTTACTAATTATGGCGACTGGTTGTCCCTCTTCAATTTCTTGGGTCGAAAACCAGCGGCCGCTAGCTAGATTAATGTGAATTAGCTTAGTTGAAAAATTAGCTAAGACAATCGGTGGGGACTTTTCCGTTAAGCTGTCATGATGCTGAGTATCGATTAAATAGAGTGGGGCATTTTGATTAGTTAAAGTATGGATAATTTTTTTAGGATCAGACTTGATCTGAGGATTAGTGGTTAGCTGTCCAGCAACTAAATCGTAACTGCTGATGCCATTGAGTTGCTCAGCGCTTTTATAATTAGCGTAAATTTGAGACAGTAGAAGTGAGAAAGTTAATGCAAGTAAGGAAAATAAGACAACTAAGGGGAGAAATTTAGTGAGTTTCTTGATAAGCTGAGAGATCAACATAACGCCCCTCCATTTTCTTGTCTTTGATTGTAACAACTTCGACGAGTTTGTCTCTGTTCTCTTTTTTAGGGACTTTATAAACAATCAACCCTTGTTGTTGCTGAAGACTAGGATCAAAGCTGGCAGTTAGAAAACTAGACAATGCTAAATCAGGTGTATATTTTTGTTGATCCTCTTTTGAATATAAGTAAAAATCTACGTTGTCCACGTCAAATAATTCACTAGTATTCAAGGTGTACCAAGAGAAATAATAATTTTCTTGATCTGTTTCGGTATCTAATTTCAGAATGACAGTTTTTTTTTCCTCCTGATCGACGTCGTAGTGTTCAACTGAGTAATTAGTCATACTAATGGTCTTTGAAAGCTGAGTGAACTCATCCTTTAAGACACTAATTTCTTTTTTTTGAGTGGTTTCAAGGGAGGTTAAAAGCATATGATTTAGTAGTAAACGTTGTTGGATTAAGCTTTGTGTGTTTTTAGACTTAGTGGCATAGTCATCTATTAGTTTAGACATAGTTTTTGAGTCTGAGTATTCAGGGTAGCCTTGATATTTCTCATCTAATTGTTCAAAGGTTAAATCTGGAGGTGAAGCTATCTCGGAGGGGATTTCCCGTGCTTTAGGCTTAACTAAAAAAACAGAGCTAATGAGTACTAGCAAGAGAATTATGGCGATGCTAACTTTTTTCATAGTAATTCAGTGAACCTCCTAAAAATTAATGTAACAGCGAGTGACGAGGATAAGCTAATAAGAAAGGCAAAGCGCTTGGTCTTTGCCTTTCTTATTTCGTATGTTTCTTACGAACCACTATTTTGAAACCACACTGGGTGATTTCCGTAAAGACGTTGGGTAGCTCGAGCAGATCCCCAACCTCTAGCAGTTCCCCATTGAGACCAGCCGACTTTTACTGATGCAACAGCAGCTCCCCTAGAATCATAAGTTAAAGCGACACCAGTAGTTATGTTAAGGTTGTAGTCTCGGGTGTTGTGAGCGCGCCAAGCGTTAGCCACTGTTCCAGTAAAAGTTACACTGAGAACAGCAATAGATAAAATACCGACAATAAAAAATTTGAATTTCCTCATATTTTAAATCCTCCTTTATGTGTATAGTTTAAATTGTTTTTATTGGAAAATCAACTGTTTTTTCGTTCGTAAAAACATTAATAAAGCTTGATGTGTCAACGTTTCGTTAGTTTTCCTACTAGTTTTTAAACACTCTAAGCAAGTAAAAAAACTAAAGGAATTTCAATGTGTGATATTCTGTTAAAAATCTTGTTTTATAGACGGGAAAAGCCAGGATGAAATCTCGAAAAAGAGCTGCCTTTTTGTGTATAGATTTCAGATACGCAAAAGAAAAATTACTAAAAAACTAGAATGTTTTTGAAAAGCGGTGATAACTTTCAAGAGAAAATTGACAAACAACTTCACAAGATAGTTCGCCTTTTTATCGATAAGTCGTTATAATAATAAAGGAGCCACTTTGGTGACGAGAAAATGAGTATCATTAAATAAAAGGGCTAGTTTAATAGCCAAAAGAAAGGGCGTTGTCATGATGAAAAAAGAAAACATGTTAACATTTTTAGAGAAGCAGTTAGAAAAGCACTTAGGAGAATATGACTTTGCCATTGATTGGGACACTAAAAACCACCGGGTAGAAGTCATTGCTGTTTTATACGCTCAAAATCAAGAGGCTGCTGAAATTACTGATACTGAAGGGGTTCAATCAGAAGAGGAAGTCATCGAGTTTGAAGATAGCTTAATCATCTATGACCCAAGTAAAGGTAGCGAAACTGATGAAGAATACTTAGCAGCCATTCCATATGAAGGCAAAAAAGGCTTACCTAAAACGACGATTATGACGATCGCTAAATATTTAGGTCAAGTGATGACTGAAGGGGAAAGTGATTTAATTGATTTCCTTAACAATGAAGACCAAGAAGTCTTTGAATTGAAATGGGATCAAGCAGCCTATGAAAAAATGTTAAGTGAAGCAACTGGCCCAAGGGACTATGTTGCTTATCCGAAATATTAAGGAGACTGAATTAAATGAAATGGACAGAAGTAAAAGTAACGACTGCCAGTGAAGCAGTTGAAGCAATTTCAAATATTATGATGGAAGCTGGTGCCAGTGGCGTTGCCATTGAAGATGCCTTAGACGTAGCGAATTTTGTTGAAGATGGTTTTGGTGAGTTACTAGACTCAGCTACCTTTGAACACATTCAAGAAGGGGCGCTAGTAATGGCATATTTCCCAGAGACGATCTTCTTACCAGAGCTTTTACCTGAGATGAAAGAACGGATTTTAAAATTGCCAGAGTACGGCTTAGCAATTGGGGCTAACACGTTAGAAATTAGTGAAGTGGCAGAAGCTGATTGGGCAACAGCTTGGAAAAAGTACTATCACCCAGTCAATATTAGTCGTTACTTAACTATCGTGCCAGATTGGGAAGATTACACTCCTAAAAATGTTGATGAAAAAATCATCAAATTAGATCCAGGCATGGCATTTGGAACGGGCACTCATCCAACGACAATGGTTAGTTTACACGGACTTGAGATTGTCTTACGAGGTGGGGAAACAGTTCTTGATGTAGGTACAGGTTCTGGTGTTTTAAGTATCGCTAGTAAGCACTTAGGGGCTAAAAAGGTCTATGCTTATGACTTAGATGATGTGGCAGTCACTGCCGCTAAAGAAAACATGGCATTAAATCCTGTGGCCCAAGATGTTGTTGTTAGTGCCAATGATTTATTAAAAGGGATCACTGAAGAAGCTGATGTGATTGTCGCCAATATTTTAGCCGAAATTATTTTATTGTTAATTCCTGATGCTTGGCGTTTACTGAAAGATAACGGCAAACTAATTGTTTCAGGGATTATTGCCGATAAAAAAGAGGAAGTTATGACAGCACTAGTGGCTCAAGGCTTTGAGGTCTCTGAGATTTTACAACAAGGGGATTGGTTTGGCATTATTTTAACGAAACCAGTTGAAGGAGAATAAGAGATGCAACGCTATTTTTCTAGTCAAACTTATGAAGAAAGTCAGCAGTCCGCTTTAGTTTTAAGTGGGGATGATTTTCATCATAGTATTCATGTGATGCGTATGAAAGCTGGCGATCAGTGTTACTTAGTCTTTGCTGATCAAGTGGCAATCATCGCTGAACTAACAGAAGTTTTAGCTGAGACAGTTAGCTTACGGGAAGTTAGTCGTGAGACCCAAGAGAAAGAATTACCAGTTGCAATTACGATTGCTTCAGGCTATCCGAAAGGTGATAAGTTAGATCTAATTGTCCAAAAAGGGACGGAATTAGGGGCTTATCAATTTGTTGGTTTTCCTGGTCAAACCTCAGTCGTAAAATGGGATGCTAAAAAACTTAACAAACGGCAAGAACGGCTAACTAAAATTGCGAAAGAAGCGGCGGAACAGTCTCACCGCCTAGTCCAACCTGAGGTTACATTATATAGTCAGATGTCAGAATTTATGGCAACTTTAGCAAACTATGATCATGTTCTAGTCGCTTATGAAGAATCTGCGAAAGCAGGGGAGCATGGCCAGTTAGTGAAAACCTTAAGCCAAATTAAACCAGGAGAAAGTCTCTTAGCGGTATTTGGCCCAGAAGGCGGCTTGTCTTCCCAAGAAATTCAAACATTTCTTGGGGCTGGGGGAAGTCTATGTGCCTTAGGTCCCCGAATTTTAAGAACGGAAACTGCACCCTTTTATTTATTAAGTGCTGCTAGTTACCAGTTAGAATTATTAAAGAATGTTTAATAGTCAAGGAAAAAACAGTAACCAAGGGGGTTACTGTTTTTTTATTTATAGCCCGTAAAAAACTCTTTACAATGAAAGTGTACCGTGTATAATAGTACACGTAAGTCACTTGAAGAGAAATGGAGGAGGGGCTCAATGGTTATCATTGATAAACAGAGTAAAAAACCATTCTATGAACAAGTTGTCCTGGGGATTAAAGAAGAAATTTTACAAGGGTTACTCGTACCAGGGGAAAAAATTCCTTCTGTTCGTGAGATGGCCAGCCAACTGATGATGAATCCTAATACGATTAGCAAAGCTTATAAGTCTTTAGAAGAGCAAGGGGTTATTACGACAGTGCAAGGTCGAGGGACATTTGTGAAAGAACTAGTCGCCAGCCGTGGTGATGAAGAAAAAATTGCTAAAATTAAGGGGAAGATGTTAGATCTAGTCATCGAAGCCCGCTATTTAAATGTAGAATTACCAGAGATGATCACTTGGTTGTCAGAAACAGCAGATGATTTAGGAGGGACTAAGAATGAGAGTTAAACACTTAAGTAAGACAATTGACAGTCAAGAGATTTTGAAAGACATTAGTTTTTCAATGGTCCCAGGTCAGATTAATGGCTTAGTCGGTCGGAATGGTACAGGGAAAACCACATTATTTAGAACAGTCGTGGACCATTATCAAAAAGATCAAGGATCGATTACGATTTCTGATCAAGAAATAGACGTTAAACGAGAATTGTATACGACGATTTTTTATTTAGATACGCAATTAAATCCTTTAACGACGATGACGCCTTACACGATTGAAAGCTATTATCGGAAGTTATATCCAAACTTTGATACGGAGAAATTTTTAAGTTTATTAGAAAAATACCAATTGCCTAAACGAGGTTTTTATCGGAATTATTCAAAAGGCATGCAAGGATTGTTTAATGTTATCTTAGCTTTTTCCACTGGCGCAGAGTACTTGTTTTTTGACGAACCTTTTGATGGCCTAGACATTATTATTAAGAAGCAAGTCATTCGTTTAGTCATTGATGAAGTCAGTAAAAATCAATTATCTTTGATGATCTCCTCTCATAATTTACTTGAATTAGAAGGTTTAGTTGATCGAGCCTTAATTTTAAAAGACGGTCAAATCATTAAAAACTATGACTTAGAAAGCATGCGTTCCACTAGTGTTAAGGTTCAGTTAGCGTTTAAAGAGAAAGCAATTCCACATTTACTGCAAGAAAGCGGCCATATTTTAAGTCAGCAAGGTCGAGTCATTACAGTCTTATTTGACGAATTAAAGCCAGAGCTATTAACGGCGATTAAAGCTTTGGAGCCGGTGATTTTTGAAGAATTACCGATTTCTTTAGAAGATTTATTTGCTTCAAATTTAACGACAGAAAGTGACTATCACTTTTATGAATAGGAGGAGTCAAAATGGATAAAGGGTTATTAAAGTTAATTGGTCAACGCTATTGGAAATTTCTGGCTCTAATTGCTGTCTTAGTCATCGGAGCCTATGTGATCGAAGGCTCAAATAGTGTGAAATATTGGAAGTTTGAGAATAATTACTTACAAACGAAAGAGGCAGAAGATGACTTTGTAGAAAATTACGCTAGTGCCGACCCTGAACAAGAGCATTATGAATATTATAATCGAGTAACGAAAAAATACGAAAAGACAACGAATTTTGAAGTCTATCGTCAAGACCGCTTGAATTACTTCAATGAGGATGACACATATTATGGACTATATACGTATGGTTCTAGTTTTTATCAAGAAAACACCTTTTACTTTTTTGTAATAGCAGCGGTTGTCGGTTTCTTATTATTTTTCTTTGACATGAAAAGTCATTTCAATACCTTGTTATTTTCTTCTCAATACAGTCGTCCCAAAATTTATTGGAGCAAGTATTTAGTTGTTGGTGGTAGCTTGCTACTATCCGTTTTACTAGGTAAATTGTACGTCTTACTAACGATTAAAAGTGGCATTCCATCTGAATATTTCAATGGCGAGATGAGTCTATTAGTGACTAGTGTCTTAGCCGGAACTTGTGTGATTGGGCTAGTTTTTCTGATTAGTAGTTTTGCCGGATTAATTTTAGGAGAATGGGTAACAGGCGTGTTGACATTATTTGGTTTCTTCTCCTCATTACTTATCTTTCTTTCCGCTATAGCAGAACTAGAAGAAGTCTTTAAGTATTATGTTTTAGGCTATGCGTTGACAGAGGATTACTCAAGAGTGTTATCTGATCACTTGTTTGTCGCTGGTTTAAATAATCGAGCAATTCCCACATCGAGTTTTTTAGTCTATCTTTTAATCGCTTTAGTTTTGTTAATTAGTGGCCAAAAGCTATTTGCAAAAGTGACTTTAGAAAATAATAACAAGTACTTAGTTTTTGCTAATTTAAGACGACCAACTTTAATTATCTTTATGTTGTATTGTACTATTTTAGTTGCTGGCTTTGGCAGTAGTTATCATCTATACGCTGAACATGAAGTTTTTAACTTTTGGGGTTGGCTTTTGAAAATAATTTTAGCGGGGATAGTCTCTTATCTCATAGGTTCCTTAACGATTTACCGCCAGTTAAAAATTGGCCGTAAAAGAATCTTTTCAATTAAGTGAAAAATCAAAGTAAGTCACTAGTTGTTAGCAGATGCTAATGGCTAGTGATTTTTTCTTTAGGCGGATTGAGATAAGCTAATTGACTAGTGAAATATGTTATAATATGAACTATTATTAGTCACACGTTGAAAGGGGCAAGTCTTAATGGGAGAGTTAAATTTGGCACAAGTTGTCCAAGAACAACGGCATTTTTTTGAGAGCGGTGAGACTGAGAGTTTAAGTTATCGTTTGACTCAACTGACTCAATTAGAAAAGCTGTTACGCAGTCATGAAGCTGACTTACAGGCGGCTTTAGTCAAAGATCTAGGCAAGGCACCACTAGAAAGTTATTTAACTGAAATCGGTTTGCTTTATCGGAGTTTAGCTGAGACGAAGAAAAACTTAAAAAAATGGGTAAAGCCACAAAGAAAAAAGACGCCCTTATTTTTATGGCCTGCTAAAAGTTACACCTTAGCTAGTTCGTATGGGGTGACTGTGATTATGAGCGCCTATAACTATCCATTATTGTTATCTCTTGATCCGCTGATTGGTAGTTTAGCTGGTGGTAATACAGCTATCGTCGCTTTGTCAGAAGATACCCCCCATGTCAATCAAGTCTTAATCGCTGCTAGTAAAAATTATTTTAAAGAAAATTATCTGTATTTTTATCAAGGCAATCGTGAAAGGAATACAGAACTCTTAAAAGAAACGGTGGATTATCTCTTTTTTACTGGCAGTTCAGCTGTTGGGAAAGTCGTCTTACAAGCAGCTAGTCAGCATTTAACCCCAGTGACTTTAGAGTTAGGCGGGAAAAGTCCCGCCTTAGTGACGAAAAATGCTAATGTGAAAACGGCAGCGGAGCGAATTGTTTGGGGCAAGTTTTTAAATGCTGGTCAAACATGTGTAGCGCCAGACTACTGTTTAGTCGATCAGGCCGTAGCCGATGAGTTTATTGTAAGCTTAAAGGTCAGTATTCAAGAACTTTATGGTCAAGAGACTCAGCAGAATCCTGATTACGGTCGAATTGTGAATCAAAGGCATAGCCAACGCTTAATTAATTTATTAACAAAAGATCAGTCGAAGATTATCTGGGGTGGTAAGAGTCTCTTAGCAGAAAACTTTATTGAACCAACATTACTGAAAGTCGACAGTCATGAAAGTCCTCAGTTAGCTAGTATGAAAGAAGAAATTTTCGGACCAATTTTACCAATTTTGATTTATCAAAAACGAGCAGAAGCAGAAAATCTAATAAACTCGCAACCAAGTCCTTTAGCGTTCTATCCTTTTTCCGAAAACAAAGCTGAAATTACTGAATTAGTAGCAGGGATTCAAGCTGGCGGCTGTACTGTTAATGATACAGTTTTGCACTTGTCTAACAGTTATCTGCCCTTTGGTGGAGTCGGTATGTCAGGCATGGGAAGTTACCATGGCAAGGCTAGTTTTACGACATTTACACATCAAAAAGCAGTTTTAGTCAGACACTCTAAACTGCGATTAAATCTGATGTTTCCACCTTACACTAACCAAAAGGCTAAAATAATCCGCCGATTTCTCAAGTAAGGCTGACGATAAATCAGTGGCTTATTGAAAAGATGGCCTAAAGTTTGTATAATAACACTAATATCCTCAAGTAATAATTGATTGAGATCAAAGTCGATTACTAGAGTCAGTAAAAGGGAGTGAAACACATGCCAAAAGATGAAGAATTAAGTGGACCAAGTGTCATTAAAATCGTTTCAACATACATGAGCCCCGAGCACGTTGCCTTTGTCAAAAAAGCATGTGACTTTGCCACAGCCGCTCATGCTCATCAAGCCCGGCAGTCGGGAGAACCCTACATTATTCATCCAATCCAAGTGGCAGGAATTTTAGCCGAATTAAGAATGGACCCACACACAATCGCCACTGGTTTTCTCCATGATGTGGTGGAAGATACTGATGTGACCTTAGAAGATTTAGCCAATGAGTTTGGCCCAGATGTGGCCATGTTAGTTGATGGTGTAACGAAACTAGGAAAAATTAAATACAAATCACATGCCGAACAGTTAGCGGAAAATCATCGTAAAATGTTATTAGCCATGGCTCAAGATTTACGGGTAATTATGGTTAAACTAGCTGACAGACTCCACAATATGCGGACTTTACGGCATTTACGAGAAGATAAGCAACGGCGGATTTCTCAAGAAACAATTGAAATTTATGCACCTCTAGCCCATCGCTTAGGGATTAGTCGGATTAAATGGGAGCTGGAAGACACTGCTCTGCGTTACTTAAATCCGAATCAATATTATCGAATTGTTAATTTGATGGACTCGAAACGAGATGAACGGGAAGCTTATATTGAGGGAACGGTGGAAGAGATTCGCTTATCAACAGAAGAGTTAGATATTTATGCGGAAATCTATGGCCGACCGAAACATATTTATTCCATCTATCAAAAAATGAGTGGTCAGAAAAAAGAATTTGAAGAAATTTATGATCTCCTAGCGATTCGGGTCGTTGTTGATACGATTAAAGATTGTTACGCCGTGTTAGGAGCGATTCATACTAAATGGAAGCCAATGCCTGGCCGTTTCAAAGATTACATTGCCATGCCGAAGACGAACATGTATCAATCCTTACATACAACGGTCATCGGTCCGAAAGGCAATCCTGTGGAAGTTCAAATTAGAACGCACGAAATGCACCAAATTGCCGAGTTTGGGGTAGCTGCTCACTGGGCGTATAAAGAAGGGAAAACTGAGAAAGTTGTCGAAGAAGGCAATGATAAAAAATTAAGTTGGTTTGACGAAATCATTGAATTACAAGATGAAAGCTATGATGCTGCTGACTTTATGGAAAGCGTTAAAGGGGATATCTTTAGCGATAAAGTTTACGTCTTCACGCCAAAAGGTGATGTAACGGAACTTCCCCAAGGCTCAGGACCTTTAGACTTTGCTTACAACATTCATACGGAAGTTGGCAACAAAACAACTGGGGCGAAAGTTAACGGTAAAATGGTACCATTAGACTATAAGATGAAAAATGGTGACATAATCGAAGTTTTAACTTCGGCTAATTCCTTTGGCCCAAGTCGCGACTGGGTCAAGTTAGTTGCTACTTCTAAAGCCCGTAATAAGATCAAACGTTTCTTTAAAGTCCAAGATCGGGAATTGAATATTATTAAAGGGAAAGAGATGTTAGATAAACAGCTGATTAACTTAGAATTCAAACCGAAAGAATTTTTAACGAAAGTCAAAATCCAAGATGCCTTAGAACGCTTTAATTTTCAAACGGAAGACGACTTGTATGCGGCAATTGGCTTTGGTGAAGTAACAGCCCAAGTTGTGGCAAATCGCTTAACGGAAAAAGAACGTCGTGAGCGTGAGCAAGAACGTCAAAAGCAAGAAGCTGAAGAGTTAATGACTCAACCAGTCAAAAAAGAACCTGAGAAGATGAAAGTTCGCCATGATGGTGGCATTGTGATTCAAGGGGTTGAAAACTTACTAATTCGGATTAGTCGTTGTTGTAATCCTGTACCAGGAGATGAAATCGTTGGTTATATCACAAAAGGCCGTGGAGTTTCCATTCACCGGGCAGATTGTTTGAATATTGTGAACAATGAAGCTGTTGAACAACGTTTAATTGAAGTGGAATGGGAAGACACTGCCGCGAAAAGTGGCAAAGAATACAATGCTGACCTAGAAGTCTACGGCTATAATCGAACAGGCTTGTTAAATGATATTTTACACGTAGTCAATGCAGCGACAAAAAATCTTTTAGCAGTTGATGCTAAGCCAAGTAAAAATAAAATGGCTGTGATTCATTTGACCTTATCGATTCAAAACTTGTCACATCTTGAACGGATTGTTGATAAAATCAAAAATATCCCTGATGTCTACAGTGTTCGTCGAACTAAAAACTAGTAGTAAAGGGGAAAGGTGAGGTCAATAAATGAAAGTTGTTTTACAAAAAGTTAAAGAAGCTCATGTCGTTGTTGAAGGTAAAATCTTATCTCAGATTGACCAAGGATTTATGTTGTTAGTCGGCGTTCAAAAGGGAGACACAACAGGCGAAGCTGACTACTTAGTCAATAAAATTAATAAGTTAAGAGTCTTTGAAGACGGCGAAGGTAAGATGAATTTGTCAATTCATGAAGTGTCAGGGCAAGTCTTGTCAATATCCCAATTTACGTTATTAGCGAATACTAAAAAAGGGAACCGCCCGAGTTTTACTGAAGCCGCAGCGCCAGCTGAAGCAACGGAACTTTACGATTATTTTAATGAAGAATTACGAAAAACCGGCTTAACTGTTGGTGAAGGTCAGTTCGGTGCTCAGATGGATGTTAGCTTAATCAATGACGGGCCTGTAACGATTATTTTCGACACAGATGCAAAATAAAACTAGGACAGAATTAGCTAATACAGCTAGTTCTGTTTTTTTGTGTATAGAAGAGCCCTTGTTTTTGAAAACTCTTTATGGTAAATTAAATGTGAAAAAGGATGGTTTATTAGAAGGGAAGCGCAGAAAATGAAATTGATTATCCAATTAGATGATTTAGGCTTTAGTGAAGCAGTTAATTACGGAATTAGTAAAGTAGTTCACGAAGGGGTGGCTAGTGCCGTTGGATTGATGAGCAATATGCCCTACGCCCAACATGGTTATGATTTGATTAAGGACAGCTCCAAAGTCGTGATTGGTTTACATACGAATATTTGTACGGGTCAACCAGTCAGTGACCCACAAAGCATTCCAACTTTATGCAATCCTCAAACAGGAGAGTTTTACACGAGTAATGACATTCGTCAACGTACTGAAGACACGGTGGATTTTAAAGAAGCATGTTTAGAAGTCGAAGGCCAAGTCTTGCGATTTAAAGAAATTGCTGGCGTTTACCCCGTCTATATTGATGGTCATGCAGTGAAATCCCAACAATTATTTGCAGCAATTAAAACTGTTGCGAAACAATACGGTATCTTTTTATCAATGCCTTTATTTCCTGAGTGGCAAAAAGTTTCAGGGATTACTAGTGCCAAATGGTTTGAACTAGATGAAAAAGGCGTGTATGACCCAATCGAGTATTTAGTTAAAGATAAAGGTGAAATTTTAGACAAAGAGGTGGCAGTCGTTATTTTCCACCCTGGTTTCTTAGATCACTTCATCTTAACTAATTCGTCATTTACAACGATCAGAACTCTAGAAGCGAATGCCTTATGTAGCCCTCAAGTCAAAGAATGGCTAGAAACTGAAAAAATTGAATTATGTCATTTTAAAAATTATCTAAATTAAAAAAGTGGGACTGTGACAAATGTCATAGTTCCACTTTTTACGGCTGTATAATTTTTGGTGTGGATGAAGAAATTCATTCACGCCTATTTTTACACAAAAAAATAGAAACATATGAACTTTCCAGTTAGAATAAAGTTGCTAAGACCAATTCAGGGAGGAAGATTCATA